>CBIHLM010000019.1:0-63085 GCA_966210515.1 uncultured Pedobacter sp. | reverse complement strand
ATTATAAACAATCACCGGTGTCAGACATTTATTATCGCAGTAAACTGATTCACATTTGTTTCTTCATTATATAAATAATAAAAAAGACTTGAAAATTTAGTCATGATAAGCAAACCATAATGCTCAAGTAAATTAGAGTTACTGGTTACTTTTGTGATGGGGTATTCGTCAATTTCGAACACTATGCGGTTCTCGCTTTTTATAATCGCATAAAGATTCGAAATATCATCGTCGTATATCTTTATCTTCTCTCCGATGTGTTTTTTATCTAAGGGCCAGGATAACGGAGGCCAGCCCGTATAGTTGTTCAGATAAAACTTACGTCCTTTATCGCTCTTAGTTATTTCAATTGATGCGTCATTGATACATATTGATATAATGGTTATATCTGTATTTGAGTGCTTAATTGCATTTGTTAAAAGTTCGATTAAGATTTGCTTGCAATTACTGATTTTAAAATCATAATGCTCTGAAGGAAGGTGAATCTTCAGACATGAGATAATTTCATTTAACAATGGGTACATTGATAATGAATCGTTACTGAATGTAAAGTCCCTTTTTATTTCAGTCATCGTGGAAAGAGTATCTTTATGCAAAAACATCCTGTTCTGTATTATAAACTTTAAACACTTTGTTCATTCTAATAAGGGTAAAAAGATTTTTAATATCCTTATTCAGGTCAACTACAGAAACACCGCCCTGCTTTGCCATTGCATACTTTAAAACTGATACCAGAGCCCCCAAAAAAGAGCTGTCTACGTATGCTACGTCACTAAAGCTTACCATTAAATTTGTTTCCCCCTGATCAATCAGATTAATTAGTTCTGCCTTAAACTGATCAGATACATCAAGGTTGGCCTCCCTTATTTTGATTTTTACTAATAGATAACCGCTTCTGGAGAGTGTTTCAATCATAGTGTGTGTTTTACTTCCTTTCAATAAAAATTAAGCTGCAATCGTCTATAAACCCTTTACTGTTTTCGGTAGAAAAAGTTACATTTTTTATTAAATCAAAGCTTTCTTTCTTCCCCAGCACCATCTTCATTTTCTTGAAAAACAAGTCATAGTCACTCTTTTTCCCGTCGGGTGTTTCAGAATCAATCAATCCGTCAGAGACAACTATAAGTTGATCTCCTGTTTGCAGATCGATAATTTTTTCATCGTACAGCCCATCGGGTAAAACACCAAGCAGTAATCCTGACGATTCGACAGAAAAACATTCATTTTGAACAGATTTATACCATATCAGAGGCAGGTCGCCGGCTCCCGAGTAATGCACTTTACCTGTTTCGTGCTCTATCATAAGCAAGGATAAAGTCGACAAAACATCGCCAAGAACGGGATCGGGAACAATTACCCGATTTATCTTCTGAAGAATACTGGCAGTAGAAAAATCATCATCAAAAACGCATAAGCGTATAGCAGAGCGGATATAACTAAGAAAATTGAAGGAAAAAAACCAAGCTCCCCATTTCTTCCCCATTACGTCTCCCAACACAGCGAATGTATATTTTCCGTCTATTTGAATAAAATCAATAAAATCTCCACCTGGACAATCCTCAAACGATTGATACAGAAACCTCAAATTATATCCTTCTATCGCAGGGATTTGAGCGGGTACTGACCTTAGATTTAATGCTTCGGCGGCAGTGCGAATCTCCTGAATGGATTTCTCGTGCTGCCGTTTGATAGTGCCAATGATATTATTGATTTTGGAGACAACCATCGGAATGGGAGTATCCTTATGGATGTAATCAACAACCTGCATATCGAGGCCCGTCTGCATGTGTTCGGGGTCGTTAACAGAGGTAAAGAAAACAAATGGGATAGTTCGCCATCGCTTATCGCGCAAAACTATTTTCCTGAAGTCAAAACCATTGATAATAGGCATTTGATAATCTGAAAGAATAATATCAGGAGTCTCCTGTTGAAGGATGTCTATCGCCTGTACAACCGAACTGGCGACCATGCAGTCGAAGCCTTCACGGCCTAGAGCCTTGGAAATCACCTGAAGAATAAATCCTTCATCGTCCAGCAGCAGGATTTTCTTGAACTTATCTGACATGCTCAAAATGTTAAATAAAAACCGGTAATGAACAAATATACTCGGTAACTATTCTTACTGCACTACAGGTTAAAGAAATACTACATTGTCCGGGAGAAACACAACAGAATATTTTTTTTTAAAACCATTAAACAAAAACTATTTGTTGTCTGTTATCATCCTGATTTAGGAATCTTATACTGTTTATGTATTTCTAGCACTCCTTATACAACACACAGTTTAAAAAGCATATTTTTTGAATAGTTAACCTAATAATCCTAAATGATTCTTATTGTTGATGACAAGCCAGAGAACATTTTTTCCTTAAAAAAAGTACTTGAACTACATAAATTCGAAGTGGATTCGGCGCTATCAGGCGAGGAAGCATTAAAAAAAATTTTAAAAAACACATATGCTCTGATAATTCTGGACGTCCAGATGCCTGGAATGGACGGGTTCGAGGTTGCGGAAACAATTTCCGGCTACAGCAAATCAAAAGACATCCCTATTATCTTCCTTTCGGCAGTTAATACGGAGAAACAGTTTATTAAAAAAGGATATGACTCTGGCGGAATGGATTACGTCACAAAACCTGTGGATCCTGACATTCTGCTTTTAAAAGTAAAGACATTTTACCGGCTGTATGAACAAAACCGTGAACTGAATGAAGTTCAGAAAACCCTGCGAGACGAAATTGAGTTCAGAAAACAGGCACAATCAGAGTTAAGAGAACGGAACCAGGAACTGCGCTCTATTCTGGAATCTATCCCACAAATTGCTTTTACAGCGAAGGGCAATGGCGTTCTCGAATTTGTAAATCAGCACTGGTTTGAATATTCTGATAATGAAGACGAATTTCCCGAAAACCATCTGGAAAATGAATCCATTCAAAAAAAATGGATGAAAGCGGTAGCGTCGGGTACGCCTCTTGAGATGGAAGTAAGATTAAAAAAACTTAATTCAGAATCTTATCATTATCATTTATTACGTGCCAGGCCGGTAATCGAAGAAGATCGTGTAAAAAAATGGGTAGGCACTTTTACCAATATAGAAGAGCAAAAACAAGGCGAGAAACGAAAGGATGAATTTCTGAGTATTGCCAGTCATGAGCTTAAAACACCTTTAACCAGCATTAAAGCTTATATGCAATTGCTGGATCGGGCATTAGAGAATAAAGACCCGTCCTATGAGCCAAGGAAATACCTTGACAGAACCCAGTTTCAACTACAAAAGCTTCAAAGTCTTATTGCTGACTTACTGGATATTTCCAAAATAGAAAGCGGGAAGCTGCAATTTGACAAAAAGATTTTCGACTTTGACGCTTTACTTGAGAATGCTTTGGATATCATAAGGCAAACTAACCCTGAGTACAATATCATTAAGACTAATATAAGTAAGGCCAGTATTTATGGCGACGATATGCGTATTGAACAGGTGATTTTAAATTACCTGACGAATGCTATTAAATATTCGCCTGACTCGAAAAAAATTGAGGTATCGACGGTGATTAACGATGAAAACGATTTAGTTTTTACGGTTAAGGATACCGGGGTAGGAATCCCCAAGCACAAGCAGAGCCAAATATTTCAAAAGTTCTATAGGGTTGAGGAAAACTCGCACCGCTTTCAAGGATTAGGAATCGGGTTGTACATATGCTCTGAAATAATACGAAGACATAAAGGTACTGTAGGCGTGGACAGCGTATTAAACAAAGGTTCAAAGTTCTATTTTACCTTGCCGCTTAGCAATTAAACATTTCTTTAATTTCATGAATAAACTGTTTAACAAACTTTCATTCCCTGGTAAACTTATGCTACTGGGGATTTTCCCGTTGATCTTTCTGATTTATTTTGCCATTCAAATCATCCATGAAAAACAAGAGCGTGTTAAAATAGCAAAGAGTGTTATCTCGAGTATTAACAATTCCATACTGGTCAGCAAAGCAGCATCAAACTTACACTGGGAACGCAGGCTCAGCTTCGGTTACATTTTAGATATAAATACCTCTGCAGAACTTGTACTTCAGCGCAGTAAAACAGACGCGGCTTTAAATGATTTGAAAAAAAGCTCAGATGAGTTATTTGAATCTTTTTCTAAATACAGCATGCTTAATGAGCTTGGTCATCAAAGAACTTTAATCCTCAGAAAGCAACAATCAGTTCAGCAAGTTTTAGATTACTACAGCAATGTTCTCGACAGGATACATTCTTCGTACAACGTTTCTGTAGAAAACATTCCTTACCTCAGTCCAATAAATAACGACCTCGCCGGACAACGATTGATATTCAATTTGTTAAATCATTTTGGGGTATTACGAAGCAAGGTGTATTACAACGCAATTACCAGAAACTTTACAGACCAGGCGTTTCATGATATACATAAGTCTTTGGCGCTTACTTTTTCATATAGCGATGAATTTAATGCTCGTGCCAGCAAATCCGGGATAGCAAGTTTTGAAAAGATCCGAAAATCGGAGGAGTCAAAGTACATCAACAAAATACTTCTGGAAATACGCACTAATACAAAGCTACCGGATAATTTCAATGCTGAAAACTGGTGGATGACGACGGGATCTGTAATAGACGATATTTTAAAGATACAAACTGCGCAGATTGACGCAACAAAAGCAAAAGCTGAAGCCATACTGGAAGAAGAAACCAACAATCTCTTCCTGACTATTTTTCTGCTGGTAGCAATTATAATTTTAGTGATTACAATAATTCTCTATACGATAAGAAACATCACTAATATATTAAATGATCTGAGGTTAGCTGCTGAAAAGATTGCCCTGGGTGAAAGCGGAACAGAATTTAAAGTCATTACTAACGATGTAATAGGCAGTCTTTCAAAGTCTATTAAAGTAATTGATATAAATAATAACCTTCTTGCAAGCGCTGCTGACTCGATAGGCAAAGGAAATTTTGATATTACCATAACCCCCAGAAGCAAAGGTGACATTTTGGGAAGCGCTGTGGTAAAGATGAAAGACGAGCTACAAAAATTCTCAAAAGAAAATGCCGAGAAAATTTGGGTTCAAAGTGGGCTAACTTTAATCAACAATGAGATAAGAGGAGAAAAAACAATCAAGGTTTTAAGCTCGGATGTGCTTAATTGTATAGCTGACTATGTTGATGCCCGTGTAGGACTTCTTTACACCAGTGATCATGAAATTCTGCATTTTTCTGCAGGTTTCGCCCTTTCAAAAAGTTATAAAGCACCGGAAACACTAAGTTTTGGGGAAACTTTAATAGGTGAAGCCGCCAAACAAAAAAAGGTTTTACACCTCCAGGACGTTCCTGAAGATTATCTAAAAATCAGTTCGGCAAGTGGCGAAACTACGCCAAAATACATTTTAATCATCCCTTTAACTCATAATAACATAATTGAAGGAATTATAGAAATTGGATCTCTGCACCCGTTTTCGCCGGCTTCAACCAACCTATTACAGCAAGCTTCGCATAGCATTGCCATAGCTATTCATGCCTCGAAAAACAGAACGAAAATGCAGGAGCTTTTGGAAGAAACTCAAGCTCAAGCTGAAGAGCTTCAGGCACAGCATTCAGAATTAGAGAGTTTAAACACCGAGTTAGAGGCGCAAACACAAAAACTACAGGCATCTGAAGAAGAACTAAAAGTACAGCAGGAAGAACTTTTACAAGCCAATCACGAGCTTGAGGAAAGAAGTAAGAGTCTGGAAGAGAAAAACCAGCTTATTGTTGAAAGGAATCTGGACATCCAGAAAAAAGCTGAAGAACTGGAACTCAGCACAAAATACAAGTCAGAATTTCTGGCGAATATGTCGCACGAATTGAGAACACCACTTAACTCAATCCTTCTTCTTTCAAGGTTGATGCACGAAAATCCGGAAAAAAACCTTTCGAATGAACAAATTGAATATGCTAAAGTAATTCAATCTTCGGGAAATGGATTACTCGCTCTCATTGACGAAATATTAGACCTGTCTAAAATTGAATCTGGCAAAATGGATCTGGAGTATGCCGAGGTATCAGTTAAAGAAATCGCTGCTGATATGAAATCCCTATTCGCTCCTATTGCCAGGGAAAAAAATCTGGATCTTAAAATCAATTTGGATTCTGACTTACCGAAGAAAATCAGTACAGATAAAATGCGTTTGGAGCAAATCATAAAAAATCTACTTTCAAACGCACTAAAATTCACGTCAAAGGGCGAGGTTATCTTATCAGTATCTCCAACTGACAATCCGATAATGATAAAATTTTCGGTAAAAGATACCGGTATTGGAATTCCCGAGAATAAACAGCAGCATATATTTGGAGCATTTCAACAAGCAGACGGTTCTACGCGGAGAAAGTTCGGAGGCACCGGCCTCGGACTATCCATCAGCAAAGAACTTACAAAGTTATTAGGCGGAGAGCTGAACGTTGAGAGTGAAGAAGGCAAAGGCAGCGAGTTTACACTAATTATCCCGGTTATCAGGACAGAAAAAAAGGAAACGGTGACACTCGCTAGTCCAGCAACCCTCCCGATCTCAAGAACAGAACAAAGCGCAACGGAAAAGAACAAGATAAAATATATCGTTAATTCTATCCCTCAGGAAATACCTGACGATCGCGAAAGCATAACAGAACATGATAAGACAATTCTGATAATTGAAGATGATACAAACTTCGCTAAAGCCTTATTAAATTATACCCGGAAAACTGGGTATAAAGGGCTGGTTGCTGTGCGTGGCGACGAGGGAATTGAAATGGCCACCCAATATAATCCGCTTGCCATTTTACTCGACATTCAGTTGCCTGTAAAAGACGGGTGGGAAGTAATGGAAGAATTAAAATCTAATGCTTCAACAAGACATATCCCCGTTCACATAATGTCGTCTTTAGAGGCTAAGAAAGAAAGCCTGATTAGAGGAGCGGTAGATTTTATAAATAAGCCGGTTGCCATCGAACAGATGCAGCAAATGTTTTTAAAATTAGAAGACGCGTTAAACAGACATCCGAAAAAAGTTCTGATCATTGAAGAAAACCCTCAACATGCCAAGGCTCTGGCTTATTTCCTGGAAACATTTAATGTGAATTCTGAAATAAAAGGCTCAGTGACTGAAGGAATAGCTACCCTCTTAAAAAATAATGCCGAATGCGTTATTCTGGACATGGGTATTCCCGACCAGAATGCTTATGAAACGTTAGATAGCATCAAAAAGAACCCCGGACTTGAGAATCTTCCTATTATCATTTTCACTGGAAAGAACCTATCAAAGGCGGAAGAAAAACGATTAAAATATTACGCCGACAGTATTGTTATGAAAACGGCGCACTCGTACCAGCGTATACTCGATGAAGTTGCCCTTTTCCTTCACCTGGTGGAAGAAAAGAAAACAGATTCCACTATTAATCCGGCACGAAATGGATTGGAGCTAAGCGAGGTATTAAGTGGGAAAACTGTTTTGATAGCGGATGATGATGTGAGGAATATATTTTCGCTGACCAAAGCCCTTGAACAACTGAAGATGAAGGTAATATCTGCCACGGATGGACGGGAAGCCTTGAAAGCCCTGGAAGAAAATCCGCAAACTGATGTTGTATTAATGGACATGATGATGCCGGAAATGGACGGTTATGAAAGCACTACAAAGATTAGAAGTAACCCGAAATTCAAAAATCTGCCAATTCTGGCTGTCACTGCGAAAGCAATGGTAGGCGACAGAGAAAAATGCATCAAAGCAGGTGCATCCGACTATATTTCAAAGCCGGTAGATATTGACCAGCTGATCTCCCTATTAAGGGTTTGGTTGTACTATAAAGCAGTTTGAGATGAGTAAGCATATTTTGATTATTGACGACGATTCAAGAAATATCTTTGCGTTACAGGCAGTGCTGAAAGCCAAAAAATTTTCTTGCCTCTGCTCTACCAGCGCCGCGCAAGGCTTATCATTATTAAGATCAGGCGAACCAGTTGGCATAATTCTTATGGATATCATGATGCCGGACATGGACGGATATGAAGCGATATCCGCGATAAGGTCGAATAATAAATTCTCCTCAGTCCCAATCATAGCAGTAACCGCTCAGGCTATGGCCGGCGATAAGGATAAATGCTTAAGAGCAGGTGCAAACGGATATATATCCAAACCAGTAAACATTGATCAGTTATTAATTTTAATTAATGAGCATCTAAAAGAAGAATAAGTTGGAATACGGCCCCATACAAGACAACGATGTAGAAGTTTTGCTGAACGATTTATTTGAGAAATATGGATATGATTTTACAGATTACTCAAAAGCTTCAATAAAACGCCGAATAAACCGATTGTTTTCACTAGACAGATTTCCCAGTTTCGCTGAGTTCCGGTATCATCTTAAATCTGATGAATCTTACTTTCAACGATTTATAGACCAGATTACCGTTACTGTTACGGAAATGTTTCGTGACCCATCATTCTATAAAGTTTTGAGAGAACAGGTTTTACCTGTGTTAGGAACCTATCCTCACATACGGATATGGCATGCAGGCTGCTCTACCGGCGAAGAAGTATACTCAATGGCGATTTTACTAAAAGAGGCCAATTTATTCGAAAAATCGTTAATCTATGCAACTGATATTAACCAGGCTGCATTAGAAAAAGCAAGCAAAGGTATTTTTGCGCTGGTCAACATGAAGCAATATTCGGAAAACTATATATTGTCGGGGGGTAAACAAGATTTTTCGAAGTATTACACAGCAATGTATGACAAGGTTAAATTCGATGAAGACTTAAATCGCAAAATGATATTTTCAATGCATAATCTGGTTTCCGACCGCTCATTTAACGAATTTCAATTGATTCTTTGTCGGAATGTTTTGATCTACTTTGATAAAAACCTGCAGATCAAAGTTTTCAAATTATTCGAAGAGAGTCTTGAAAATTTGGGATATCTCGCCTTGGGAGCTAAAGAAACTCTCCGATTTTCTGAGGTGGCACATAAGTTTAAACCAATAGATGCCAAAGAAAAAATATGGCGAAAAATGGCTTAACTCATAACCGGGTTATTTTAGGCGAAAGAATCAGTTTGTGGCTTAGCGATAAGTAAGACTATTAAAGCATTTATTTTTGAATACTGATACCTATATTTAAGAAGTAGGCATAATTTTAAAAAGAATACCGATTGACAGCAAAAATTTCCATTTAAGAATCACTAATGAGATATATACGCGAAACCGGAGATTTAAAAGGCATAAAAGCACTTGTTATAGGAGGATCCGCGGGAAGTATTGAAGTTATAGTGAAGATCCTGCGAAAGCTGGAAAAGAATTTGTCAATTGCAATTATCATCATAGTTCATAGAAAAAGCTCGTCAGATGCCAGCCTGACTAATCTTTTCAACAATAGATCTATTATTGAAGTAACAGAAGCCGATGAAAAAGAAGTAATTTTACCCGGCAGGATCTACCTTGCTCCTGCTAACTATCATTTGTTAATTGAGACAGACCATACATTTTCACTTGATGCTTCAGAAAAGGTAGAATATTCAAGGCCAAGTATCGACGTAACATTCCAGTCGGCTGCAGACGTTTACGGTGAATCGCTGGCTGCATTATTACTATCAGGAGCGAACTCGGATGGATCGGAAGGTCTTTTAACAATTGCCAACGCCGGCGGCTTAACTATTGTACAAAATCCCGAATCTGCCGAAGTTGGCTTTATGCCGAAAGCTGCAATCTTTAAAACTGTTGTCGATTATATTGTTGACGCAGATGATTTACCAGACTTCATAAATAAGCTTTCGGCAGCTCAACTTTCTGAATAAAGACTATTCACTTGTTCGCGCAGATTATATTTTGAAGCCATTACTTCGCCGTAAGCTCCGGCCGTTCTGATTGCAATAAAATCCCCGCGGAAAGATTCCGGCATCTCTACTTCCTTCCCGAAGCAATCAGTCGATTCGCAGATCGGACCAACGATGTCGTATTTTAAATCCTCTGATTTTTGATCTTGTGGCCTTGATATGTTTTCAATTTTATGGTAAGCCTGATAAAGTGCCGGACGCATAAGTTCAGTCATACCCGCATCCAAAACAAGAAAATGCTTTTTTATGCCATTTTTCACATATAAAACCCGACTTATCAAACTACCGCAATGAGCAACCAGCGCTCTTCCTAATTCAAAGTGAATCTCCTGCCCTGCCTTACGCTCTAAAAACTCGTTAAATATTTTAAAATATTCTTCAAAATCGGCGATTGGCTTTTCGTCGGGATTATGGTAATCTATTCCTAAACCACCTCCAACATTTAGTATATGAAGGATGAAGCCACGCTCCTCAAACCACTGTTTAATTTCGTTTACCTTTATGCACAGGCTTTTAAATACATTCAGATTGGTAATCTGAGAACCTATATGAAAGTGAATTCCCGTGAGGTTAAGATTCTGAGAACGCTTTAATACTTCGGCGCATGCAGGAAGATCCCACTGATTTACGCCAAATTTATTTTCCTCTAGTCCGGTTGTAATGTTATGGTGCGTATACGCATCAACATTCGGATTGATACGAATAGCAACTCTTGCTGTTTTACCAACCTTTGCCGCGAGCTCATTTATAACCTCTAACTCTTGAATAGATTCGATATTGAAGCAGAAAATATCTTGTTCAAGCGCTTCAATAATCTCCCGGTCTGATTTACCCACGCCCGCAAAAACAACCTTATCTGGCGAAAAGCCGACTTCTATTGCTTTTTTTACCTCGTTGCCGCTTACACAATCAGCACCAAAACCTGCTTCCCTGATCATTCTTATCACCTTCTCATTAAAATTCGCTTTCATGGCATAATGCACATGAAAATCGTATTTATCGGCTGCAGCCTTGCACTCAGACAGGGTCCGTTGCAAAAGGTTGAGATCGTAATAATAAAAAGGTGTTTCTACTGATCGGAAACGGTTTAATGTATCTGAATTGAACATCACTAAATGTAAATCCCTGTCGGGTTTGTAAAAATGTAATCGAGAGAAGCTTCCATGAATCAGGAAGAGCTTCTTTCATCCAAATTCCGGGGAAAAGCCCGGGACATCAACGGGTTTAAATTAAAACAACCTGCTGTGTAAACTTCTTAAAGCTTCGGTTTTGTCCGAAGTATCAACCAGCACCGAGATGTTATAGTGACTTGCACCATAAGAGATCATGCGGATTGAGATATGCTTTATAGATTCAAAAACTCTTGCTGCGTATCCATGAGATTCGTAGGAAAAATCGCCCACAACACATATAATACTTTGATCTTTGCCTACCTCAACACTTCCAAAATCTTCCAATGCTTTTACAATATCGTCAAGATAACGAGTGTCGTCAATTGTAACCGCAACAGCAACTTCCGAAGTTGTGATCATATCTATCGGCGTTTTATAACGCTCGAAAATCTCGAACACCTTCCTTAAAAAGCCATAAGCCAAAAGCATACGGCTTGATTGAATTCTTATCGAAGTAATTCCGTCTTTCGCAGCAATTGATTTTATTTGATTTTTTGCGCTCTCGTTTGTTATCAAAGTTCCCGGAGCGGAAGGCTCCATAGTATTTAACAATCTTACCGGAATTTTATATTTCTGTGCCGGGAAAACGCTTTGAGGATGTAAAATTTTGGCTCCAAAATAGGCAAGCTCGGCAGCTTCTTCGAAGGATAACTGCGCGATAGGTTTTGTGCCCTTAACGATACGAGGATCATTATTGTGCATTCCATCAATATCCGTCCAGATTTGAACTTCATCTGCTTTGATTGCAGCACCAATTAACGAGGCTGTATAGTCACTCCCCCCTCTGCGAAGATTGTCGATTTCGCCGAACGAATTTCTACAGATATAGCCTTGCGTTATAAAAAGTGTATTATCGGGATGTGCATCCAGTAAATGCTGAAGATGAGATCCGATATAATCCACCAGAGGTTCGTTATCTTCATCAATTTTCATGAAATCTAAAGCAGGAAGCAATACTGACTTCACGCCTATTTCAGAAAGATAAAAATGATATAAAGTGGTAGAAAGTAATTCGCCTTGAGCAAGTATAATTTTCTCTTCTACCGGTGTAAAAAGTTCGGATGCATAAGAGCCTATCAAGGTAAAATGATAATCAATCAGCTCTTTCCCGTTTTTGATGCCATCTTCGGTCGAAAAAAGCTCATTTACGAAAACTTGATATTTTTCGTAAAGTGCATCAGTAAGCTCTTTCGCTCTACGTTTATCGCCGTCTAAAAAAGCCTGAGAAATTTCTACAAGGCTATTTGTAGTTCCAGACACCGCCGAAAGAACAACAATTTGCTTTTGCTTTGGATCGATGATGTTTAATAAACTTTTCATCCTTTCCGGACTTCCTACTGACGTACCTCCAAATTTTAAAATCTTCATTTGAACTAATATTTCTTTGTGTATGAAAGAGCCTGCGACCTTAAAATGCAGGAAAATTCAATTTAATGGTTAAAACTCATTAAGTCAGAATTGCATCTGATTATTAGGGCGCAAAATTAGTCAAATGCTTGATATAATAAGGCCAAGAAGAAAATTCTTTATTATTTAATGTCGCAAAAAAAATCGCACAAAAATTGAAACCAAATTTGGAATGATTTGTAATTTATTAAATGCCAATTTGAAATGAACAGGTCAAAACTATTCGAGAAAACTGACAGGGATTTAATCAGCGCTTTTTCCGATGATGAACTTAATTATTGGTCACTTAAATGGGGCGTTTCGAAAGAAACAATAAAAAGTGCCATTAAAGCATCGGGATGCAATTCAGTATCTAAGGTCTACACCTATCTGGTGAATGCAAACAAGTTACAACTCAGTTAGAGGATTAAATTATTTCGAAATCCTGCAGACCCATTGCGGGATTTTTTTTGCCTGCTCTTTTTTAAAATCTCTGCGGATAACAGTGTTAAATGCCCACAATCAGCAGCAGATCTGATAAAAATCACCTCTTTAAAAACGCGTAAAAGCTATCTTTACAAGGTAATTAAGAAGCTTTTTTATGAAAAAGTTCTTTTTAATGCTTAGTTCGGTATTTCTGTTCGTAGGCATGGTGCACGCGCAAGACACAACTTCTAAACAAGAAAAACAGCAGAGTATTCAAAAACCCGACAGAATACATCTGGAAGAACATTTAATATATCAGGGCGGCAAGCTGTACTGGGTGCGAAACGGAATGCTGGCCGAGATTAAAAACCAGATAATGCTAAATAATGGCATAGTGATTAATCCTAATGGCTGGTATCATTTAAAAGTCCATAAAAAGTACCGGTTAAAAGATGGCGAATGCTTCGATTTGAACGGAAATCTGTATCAGAACCAGGAAATGTTTAATCGGGGACGAATGATAGATAAGACAGAAACAATCCGAAACTTTAATATCACAAAACACCTCTCATAGACGATAAATAACCTGGAGATTTAAATCTGTAATTTTTATTCAGGACATAAGCACAGCTTATGCCCTGAATAAAAATTACTTCATCAAAACCAGATTACTTGATTGAAATTTCTCGTGGCTGCATTTTCGCCTCCTCCTTCTTCGGAACAGATATTTTTAATACACCATCCATGTATTCGGCAGCAATATTTGCATTATCTGCAGATTCGGGCAATGCAAATGAGCGCACAAATGAAGAGTAATTATATTCTCTTTTACTGTAGGTTTTATTCTGTTCGGTGCTTTCGAAAGGCTTTTCGACCGAAATATTTAGCATGTTTTTATCAAGATTTATTTTAAAATCTTCTTTCTTTAAACCCGGAGCTCCTACTTCAATTTCGTAGTTTTCTTCCGTTTCGGAGATGTTTACTGCGGGAACCCTTGATACCATCCGGTCAGAAATAAAGGAATCATTAAAATAGGATTCGAAAAGATCGCTAAACGGGTTCAATACGTTACGATTGCTACCCTCATTAAATTTTACCAGTGCCATATCATATCCTCCTTGTTTTTACAGGCTTGTAACCTGATATGAAAACAATTCGTCTGCCAGAGTGGTTCCAGAAAATTTCAATTATTTTTTATTTCTTCCGGTTTTTTACCGGGTAAAAACAACATATATCTTTCTAAAAAAGCAGGTTTATACTGGAACTAAAAAAACCTCAAACTTTATTGCACAGCATCGGTTCAAAACAAATCCGAGGGGTGCCATAATAATCAATAAGGAGGAAAAATCATGGAATCACATTTCGAAAACTATGCAAAAGAGGGCAATGAATTTATCAATAAAGTTGCTGGACAACTCGGCGCTCCGGGAGATAAAGCCCGTGCTTTCAGAGTTACCCAAGCCGTTTTGCACGCCCTGCGCGACCGAATAATGATTGAAGAATCAATGCATTTGATTTCTGAACTTCCGATGGTTCTGAAGGCGATGTATGTAAATGGATGGAACATTTCGAAGGAACGGAACAGCTCATCTACTCTTGATGATTTTTTAAGCGATATTTGGAACGAAACTAAAACCGCCGATGCAGATTTTGGAAGTAATCCTGAAGAAGAAGTAAGAGCCGTTTTCAGAGTAATAAAAAGTTGCATATCGGCAGGCGAAATAGAACATGTTAAAGGACAACTAACTCCGGAAATTGCTCAACTGTTAGAGGCTTAAAAAGTTTGGTCATCTTGAAAATCAATAAAATGGTAAGATAGAGACGATAAACGACCATATTGGCTTATAAATTAATTAATACAAATAACAGGCATAAGTATTGATAGATCGATTATATCTATCCCAATTTATGAGCGGTTCTTGCGATCATAATTGGATACCAAAAACATATGAACGTTCGACGAATTTTTAAAAATTATTATCCTGCATTACTTGTATTTTTTTGTTTAACGGCCTTCACTGTCTATAGTTATTACGAATTAACCACTTCTGTAAGAGCAAAACGAGAAAAATTATTTGAACAACGTGGTGCAAGAGCTATTGAAGTACTAAGAGCGAGGATTATTGATTACATTCAAATATTGAGAGGATGCCAGGCTTTATTCTATGCTTCGGACTCGGTAACCAGGGATAACTGGGAAAAATATGTCAAAAATCTCAATATTTCAGTTAACTATCCAGGAATTCAAGCACTTGCGTATGCTGTTTACATTAATAAGAACGAAATATCAGGAGTTGAAAACCAGTTAAGAAGAAGCGGATATCCCTATTTCAAGATAAATTCCAATTTTAGGAATGACTATTTAACCCCTATCATTTTTATTGAACCATTTTCGGGTCGGAATCTTAGAGCATTTGGTTTTGATATGTATAGCGAGTCTATTCGCAGAGAGGCAATGAACAGGGCGTTGGAAACTGGGCAGCCTGCGATGTCAAAAAAAGTCACGTTAATGCAAGAAACCAGCAAAAGCATCCAACCCGGATTTCTGTTATATATTCCTGTATATCGCAGTCCGGATGCGACAAAGACCGTAGAAGATCGGAAAAGAAACATCGTTGGGTTTGTTTATACTCCCTTTCGTGCGCATGATGTAATGCAGGCTATTTTGAAAAACTTTTCAGACTTGCAAATTCAAATTTATGATGGCAACAAGCCATCAAAAGAAAATATTTTGTTCAACTCTGGCTCAATCCTTCATCAAACCAGTTCAAAAAAAGATTTTGTGTCCGATACTTCAATCTATCCTGCTGGCACTCAATGGAAAATTATCCTATCGACAACCGACGCATTCGGCTCTAACATTGAACAGCGTCACCCCGCCTTAGTGTTGATACTGGGCTTAGCCGTTACATTTCTGATCCTCTTGATTTCCATAAATATTATCAGAAACAAAGCAACAGTGGTAAAAGAATTATTATTGAGCAGGGAGGTTGAGAAGAAAAAAGACGAATTTATAGGTATTGCAAGTCATGAACTGAAAACTCCTTTAACAAGTATCAAAGCTTATATTCAATTATTAGAAAGATCTGACCTGAAAGAAACCGAACGAATGTTTGTGCGTAAAGCCATTTCACAAATCAAGAAATTAAGTACTCTGATTGCAGATTTACTCGACGTTTCAAAAATTCAGGCAGGAAGTTTACAACTTCACGTACAAACCTTTCTGCTGGCAGACTTAATTTCTGAAAGCATCGAAACTGTTAATCACATATACACAAACCATCAGATTGTTATCGATTCTGAACTGCCCCATGTGCAAATGAGCGGTGACAAATTCAGGCTTGAACAGGCACTTAATAATCTGCTTAATAATGCGATCAAATATTCGCCCGGGTCAAATACTATTTATATAAACGGCAAGCAAATTAACGATCATGTTGAAATTGAAGTTAGGGATGAAGGAATTGGCATATCAACAGAAAGTCAGAAAAGAATTTTTGAAAAATTTTATCGTGCTGAAGGCCTCTCTCAATCTTTGTCTGGTTTGGGAATGGGACTTTATATCTCAAATGAAATTGTAAGAAGACATAAGGGAAAAATCACCGTGAGTAGTGTACTGGATAAGGGATCGATCTTCACCATGCATATACCTGTCAATCCTAAATTAGACGATTCTATTTCAAAGGGATAAATCGACATTAAAAAAGTAAAATCAGAATGAGTGTAAGATCAAAGCCCTATGCGATTGTTTACCGGGCGTGGAGATAAACATATTTGACATAAGAATATACTAAAAATCGGTTGCCTCAGCTCTGAATTTGAGCAAAAGCAACCGATTTTGAAGATTTTCAATCTTGTTATTTTGTCTTAGAATGATCTAAGATCACAAATCGAAAACCACCTTAGTTTAATTTTCATTATTTGGCATCCACTGCAACTATTGAAAGATCTTCTTCCATTTTTTCAGCTTCCTTTTTACCAACTACTTTCTCTCTTATTTTATCAATGTCAGCATCGTTAACAAAATCAATTATATTGCTGTAAACTGTATGGAATCCGAAGCCGCCTTCAGTCATTTCTTTAATAGCATCATCCTTAGTCCAGTTTTGGAAAACTAAACGATACATGGCAATAAGCATTCCGGTACGATCTGATCCATGCCAGCAATGAATTAACATAGGTCCTTTCCGATCATTGATCAGCTTTAGGGCTCTAACCACTTCACGCTCTTTGATATCTCCGGCTTTCATAGAGATATGATGAAGTTTTAGCTTGGTATGCTTTGCTTTTTTGTTGTCGCTCCAGAAACGGCGTACATTCAACACCTCTCTTAAACCTGTTTTTTCCAATGAAATAAAATCATTCTGATCCGGTTGTTCTGAGCGATAAATCCCCTCATCGATTTTGAAAACGTTTTTTAAACGTCCGATGGTTTGACGCTCCGCTTTGGTAATTAGAGTCTTTGCACCCGCCATCTCGGTACTCTTCTCAGCGGTTACAGTAACATCGCTTGAAACAGCAGCAGTAACAGATGGACTTTCTGAAGTAACTAAATTATCCAGGGATTGGGACTTAGCAAAAAAGGTAAAACCAGGCAGTGCGAAGGTTAATAACAGGGTGGTTTTCAATAATGTTTTCATGCTTCAAAATAATAAGGTTTTCACTAAATATTATACTTCTAAAACCCCAACACCTACGAACTTATTGCCTGCAAAACTATCAATATCAAGCGTTTACACTTCAGTGACAATAGGCTCGTCTTAAGACATTACTCCCCTTCGAGCAGTTAAAAGAACGCTGCTCTCCCCAAAAAAGGGCGCTTATTTAAATAGATTTCTTATCCACGTCTTCATATCCCCATTCTTCATCTTCATCCAATTCTCTGCCTGAATACACACCGTAACGGATTACCATATACACCATATAAAGCACAACAAAAGGGGATAAAAGAAATAAGGTCCACACTACCGTATTAAACTCAGTGTGCAGCATTAGCAAAAATACCAAAAGGTAAACACTCGCGAATAGAATGGAAACCGAGGCCTTGTTCATCTTCTTACGTTTCTAAAAAGAACATCTGATATTTTTGCTTGTTTCCACGGATTGTAGTTTCATACTGGAAACCGGACCTCGCCACCGAAGGTTGTAAATCCCCTCCCCGCCGGACTGAGACAGCTCGGCGAAGAGGGATTAAAGTTCAGAAATTTTATAATTTCCTTATTGGGTTTAGGAGGATGTAGCCGGCCTTTCAAGCAATTTGAAGAACTGGTCTAGCTGAGGCAAAATAACTATTCGTGTTCTTCTGTTAACAGCCTTTCCTTCTGTGCTATCGTTTGAAGAAAGAGGAATGTACTCACCTCGTCCGGCAGCCGTCATCCGGGATGCAGGCACTCCATATTGATTTTGTAAGATACGAACGACTGATGTAGCTCGCTTCACACTCAAGTCCCAGTTATCCAAAAGCTGACCGCTTTTATATGGTACATTGTCGGTATGTCCTTCTACCATAAATTCGATATCGGGTTGATTATTGAGCACCTTTGCTACTTTACCCAACACTTCCTGGGCCCTTTCGTTCACTTCGTAATTTCCGCTTTTAAATAAAAGTTTGTCCGAGATATCGATGTAAACAACACCTTTATCAACTTTTATATTGATATCCTGATCATTAAGGTTACCGATTGCGCCTTTCAAATTCATCACCAAAGCCATATTCAGAGAATCTTTTCGCGCAATGGCAGATTGCAAATCCTTAATATAAGCATCTTTCGCCCCGATATTCTCTAAAGACTTTTTAATACTCTCGGCCTGAGAACCGGAAATAACCGAAAGATCCTTCAACTGATTCAGCATTTGATTATTTGTAGTTTGCTGATTACTTAGCTGGTCATTAAGAAATTTTATTCGTTCAACATATCTTGCAGAAGAATCCTGACATGACGAAAACTTCCTTTGCAAATCAAGATACGAAGAGTTTAAAGTCGCGTATCGCATCTCCGCTTCACGTAACTTTTTTCCACACGAACCCAGAAATAATACTGGAATAATAAGCACCATTAATTTAATCTTCATATCACATTTATTTAGTAAACAAATAATATTAAGATCTATGAGGCTTAAATTGTTTGATTTAGACGACAGGAAGCAGGTATTAAGCACAGTCATCCAACATTAAATGCGTTGATCTCTTGCGATTTCTAATTTTAAATCAAAATAGCTGATGCTGTAAAATATAAGTGATCGCTCCTGCAAAATACCCCAGCAAAGCAAGTAGACTAACCTTTTTCAGATACCAAAAGAAACTGATTTTCTCAAGACCCATTGCAGCCACACCAGCCGCCGAACCAATGACTAGCACACTCCCCCCCGTACCGGCGCAATAAGCAAGAAACTCCCAAAAGTAATGATCTGTAGGATATTGATCTAAGCTGTACATCCCTTGCACGGCGGCAACTAATGGAACATTATCTATAATGGATGAAAGTAAACCAATAGAAATTACAATTATGTTGTCGCTATCAAGAGTGGCAGACATCCATTGTGCAAATTGTGATAAAGAACCAATAGATTCGAGTGCTGTAATACTCATAAGGATACCGAGAAAAAATAAAATGGTTGGAGTGTCAATTCTGGTCAGAGCATGTACAACAGACAAACTGCGCTTGTCGTTTTCATCTGTCTCTCCATGCATTATTTCGGTAACTACCCAGAGCACACCCAAACCGATAAGTATTCCCATATATGGAGGGAGATGAGTTATTGATTTAAAAACGGGAACAAAAACAAGAGCCAAAACTCCGGAAAAGAAAACAATCGATTGGTGTTTTTCAGAGATGGGCTTACGGTTCGTCTTTGGTTCGGACACCGGACGCTGAATACTTCCTTTAAGTTTAAAAGAAAGAAAAACCAAAGGAATAATAATACACATTAAACTCGGAATAAAAAGTTTAGTGATAATGCTGAATGTGGTGATCTGACCGCCTATCCAGAGCATCGTTGTGGTTACATCTCCAATGGGTGTCCATGCGCCCCCTGCATTCGCAGCCACAATCACAATACCGGCAAAAAATAACCTGTCTTTTTCGTTACCTACAAGTTTTCGCAGGAGTGAAATCATTACAATGGTAGTTGTAAGATTATCTAAAATAGATGAAAGGAAAAAAGTAATAAAAGCGATAATCCAAAGTAGCTTTCTTAAATCTGTCTGATTGATTCGCCTGGTAATAATGTCAAATCCATCGTGTGCATCAATCAGAGTGACAATGGTCATGGCGCCCAACAGAAAAAATAAAATACTGGAAAGTTCACCTAAGTGATGACTCAATTCTTCGGTCACACGGTCTTTATCCGGGGAAAAGAGAATATAAACGGTCCAGCAAAGAACCCCGGTTATTAAGGCTGAGGCAGCCTTATTTATTTTAATGGTATGTTCAAATGCTATGGCAACATATCCCAATATGAAAATTGCTATAATCAATACACCCATGTGCGCTTATGTGATTTCGGGGGCTTAAAGCCGTAATGAAAAAGTATGTGCAAATATCTAAGGTATTGGCCGAGAAACATATGATTACCATTGTTTTTAGCCAGAATGGACGCAGATTTAAGTTTGGCTTGCAAGATGTCGACGTAATATGCTTATCGGAACAGACGCGCGGCCAGGCGAAAAAATACGACAGGAAACTACTTCTTTGTCTTATCAGTACCAGGCATCAATTTAAAATAACTCACCACAAAACGATCTCGCTTCAGCTCTCCCTGAACTGTTGCTTTGCGTATTGCATTACAGAATCCGTGTTCATCATGTGCATCACCATGCGAATCAATGTTAGTGCCATCTACAAAATAAGCTTTACTATTTATCCGGATTGCAAGGTCACAACCTTTCCCTTTTAAACCAAATTTACATTGTCCACACGCAGCCTCCACTATTTCTAGTTTCTTAGCAGGATCAGGCTGCTGTTTTACAGGATTATCTTTGGTCTGGCCAATAGAAAACATGGCAGAACATAAGAACAAAAGGATAAGTGTGGTTCTTTTCATCCAATAAAATAAATGATTATTTTTTGAATAAGTGACAGACTTCGGCTGAAAGCTTATTCATTTTTCAAAATATAATCCTCTCGGGCACGCAAAACCTGATTCATATTCTCGGCAGCCCATTCAGATAAAGAAACTAATTGCCCGAGCAAACTTCTTCCCAGATCCGTGAGCTTGTATTCTACTTTCGGTGGTATTTGGGGATATACTGTACGAGTTAATAAGCCATCGCGTTCCAAATGCTTTAACGTAACCGTCAGCATTCGCTGAGAAATGCCATGAATACCTTTTTTTAGTTCTCCAAAACGTAACTTATCCGATTTTCCCAACATTATAATCGTGTGAACGGACCATTTATCGCTGATTCTGTCTATAACATCTGTTACCGGGCAGTAGTGATTTGTCGAATGATTGTCAGAAAAATGATCCTTAACATTCTCTTGTGTGCCTTTATGAGCTGAATTCCCAATGGTTACTTTCATATAACTGAGTAATTAATTTGTGCCATATTGTTCGGTACTAAGTTACTTAATAGCTTTGAGTTATCAAAAGTAACTATTGTAAAATTATGGACATACTATCATTATTAAACTGGAGATATGCGGCAAAGCGCATGAACGGAAATAAAATACCACAAGAAAAAATAGATATAATTCTTGAAAGCGTCAGACTTTCAGCTTCTTCTATCGGATTACAACCTTACCGGGTTATCGTAATAGAGAATCCCGAAACTTTGAAACAAATTAAGCCGATAGCCAATAACCAGGCTCAGATAACAGAAGCATCTCACTTATTAGTATTCGCCGCCTGGTCAGATGTTTCGGAAGAATCAATCGAAGAATATTTGAACCTGATTGCGTCGGAACGCCAGGTAAGTTTAGAATCGTTGTCGGCTATGAGAGGTTTTATGGCTGGCTTAACTAAAAACACTCCAGAACAAAACTTCAACTGGGCGGCACGTCAGGCATACATCGCTTTAGGAACTGCCTTAATTGCTGCTGCTTCGCAAGAAGTGGATGCCACACCTATGGAGGGCTTTGACTCTGCTGCCCTGGATAATTTATTAGGACTTCCTGAAAAAGGATTGAAAAGCGTAAGCATTTTACCTTTAGGATACAGAGACGTTTCTCAGGACTGGCTGGTGAGCTTACCAAAAGTTCGCACTCCTAAACAAAAATTTTTCTTAACAGCATAACAACCATTCAAAACAAATTAAACAACAATAAAATGAAATCATCATTAATCGCAGTAGCAATCATAGCTTCATCTTTAAGCTTAAAAGCACAAACTAAGTGGGTTATCGACCCAGTACACTCATCGGTAAACTTTACCATCGAACACCTGGTAATTTCTGAAGTTGAGGGAAAATTTAAAACCTATAACGGCACCATCGCCGCAGCGAAACCTGATCTGACAGATGCGAAAATTGACTTTACCGTTGATGTAAACAGCATTGATACAGACAACGAAATGCGCGACAAACACTTAACTTCTGCAGATTTTTTTGATGCAGAAAAGTATCCTAAAATGACTTTCAAAAGCACATCCTTAAAGAAACTATCGGGTAATAAATATGTATTAAACGGAAACTTAACAATCCATGGGATAACTAAGCCTGCGAAGTTTGATGTGTCTTACGGCGGTACCGCAAAAGATGGCTACGGAAATACGAAGGCTGGATTTAAAGGTAAGGGTGTAATTAACAGATTTGATTACGGCTTAAAATATAATGCTTTGACCGAAGCTGGTGGGGCAGCTTTAGGAAAAGATGTTGAAATTGACCTTAAATTACAGTTCGCACAGGCGAAATAAGATAGAGTCTTTAACCTATAAGGTCTTCAGAAACCTTATAGGTTTTTTTTTTGAAAATCTACACCTCAACATCGATACCGATCTGCTTTAAGAGCAGCGAAGCATTAAATGTTTTACACTCACCATGTTTGAGCTTATAATCAAACAACATTTCTCCATTCTCGATCTGAATATCAAAATAGAAATTTCGGACATAATCCGGGTACTTTTCTTCAAGTTCGGCGAGTTGTAAATCATGTGTAGCAACTATGCCCACCGCCTTCTGAGCTACCAGCTTCTCAATTACAGCTTTAGATCCGCGATATTTATCAACAGAGTTTGTACCCCGAAGCATTTCATCAATCAGAAAATAAACCCGTTCATCTTTATTCAACACATCTAACAGTAATTCTAAACGGTTCAGTTCGGCTTTAAACGTTGAAATACTCTCATTTAGTGAATCCCTGATTCGCATATATGAAAATAGATTCATAACCGTTACCTTCATGCTGCTTGCACATACCGGCGCACCGGAAAAAGCCAGCACTGCATTTATACCGACGGTTCTTAGAAATGTACTTTTCCCTGCCATATTCGACCCTGTAATGATGTCTATCTTCCTGGTTTCCTGCAAAGTAAACTCATTATTGACCCGTTGTGAAATAGGAATTAAAGGATGGGCCAGCTCTTTCGCTGTATAGGTATAATTCTCACCAAGCACAATTTCAGGAAAACACCAGTCCCGGTAATTTGAATGCAAACTGCTTAAACTTATTAAGGCTTCAAAAGATGCCATAACATCGAAAGCTTTCGGCATTAAGTCCTTATTGTTTATTTTCCAATCTTCGATAGCAATCAACTGCCGTACGTCCCAGGCCATTACTCCGTTTAAAAGCGGACCGATAAACATATTTAAACGATACTCAAGGCGTCCCATTAAAACAGATAATGCCTTTAATTCTGCAGAGAAAGTAACAGACTTATCGCTTTTCAGCTGATCGTGCAAGTACTGGAGAAGCGCAGATTCCCACTTTTCATCTTCAACTTTTTTAAAGCCGTCTGAATAAGATGACAATGTTTTACCCGCGATACTTAGCAAGCGGTCGGTTCTATTCACTTTTAACTGATTACTTAATACAAGAGCCGCGTTTGTAAGTGCAATTAAAATCAGAGGAATAAGAAGCAAAGGAACATACCAGGCAGCTACAGCTAAAATCAAAAAAATAAATGGGACGATCCGAATATAGATTCTAAGCAAAGGTTTTGTAAAATCATTCTCCTGCTGAAAGAAGGCAAATAGATTATTGATGTCAGAGATTCCGGTGTTTTTCGCAAAAAGCAAGTAAGCTTTAATTTCTTGTACCCAATCTTGCTTTGCACTCAATTCCTTCACAGCTTGCTGTCTTTGCAGGATATTACTTTCTTTTCCTGCCCGGCTAAACCAGTAGGCAAGCTTTTCATTGCCCATCGGGGATGCACAGCGGTTAACCAAATTAAACAAAGAGGCTTTTCCAAAGATATCCAGGTCGGAAGTGTAATTATGCGCGTCACTTATGTAGTCAGAACCGTCCGAATAGATATTCCCCTGACGGTTTATACTGGCGATCTCATTTTCGTTAACCGTTTTCAGCGCTGTATAGAAAGTCTTCTTTTTTTCATACAAACCTTGTTGTTTCACTAAAAAAGCGAAACCTACCACTACAAGTAAAAAGTTTAGCTCTGTAAGCCAGATTATTTCAAACTGAAGACTTTGATAAATTAGATACCCTCCTATCAAAATAGAAAAAAGACGTAAAAAGGAAAAGGTGTTTACCAGTTTTTCGTAGCGTTGTATTTGAGCATCAGAATCCGAAATTTGTTGCTGATAATAACTTATAATTGATTGTGACATGATCTAATACGATTTATTCGGTTTGCTGTTTGTTAAGAAGGCTGTCCTTAAACCTAAAAATAGAAACATCAATCCCTGGTGCCTCTAACATGAAGCATTATTTCTGTGGCATGGGGCATTCCTAATGTCCTGCCGGGAGTTATATGAAGGTAACGCTCAAGATAGACATCTAAAATCCCCTGGAGGACTTTTCTCCTCGGAGCTTCAAATTCCTTTTCCATGACAGCAAAGCTGCCGACGGTCATTTCGCCGTTGGCGTCAACCAGCACAGTGAAACTCTGCGCAAAATCTTTATAGGCCTTTTTGATATGAATATCGAACTCAGGATATAGATATTCGTTCGACACACTATAATTTAGATCCTCCTTATCTAACACACTCCTCTCGGCAGTTACTTCTTTAACCAGACTTTTTAATTCAACCGAATTTCTCGCCGCGAATAAGCTGTCGGCAACCAAAGGAATTGCATTTGCCCGCTTAATTAACCGATGGATATACATTGTATCCCTTCTATTTGGTTTTCGCATACTGTCAGGATCGGCGTGCAACACATTTTTAATATAGTTTTCGGAATAAAACCGCATATATACGGTAGACAAATCCTTGTTCACCACCTTAGATTGCACTCTGAGCAATTGCAAAACCAGGCTATCTTTATCAATGTGAATCAGCCTTAACCATTCGCGTGCGAAGTTCATTACCTGCCCGTGGTCGTAATAAATTGGATAGAAGATATATCTCTTTTCAAAGGGACTATAAATTTTTACGGAATCGCCAGGCAGAAAAGAAAGCGTCCATTCCGGTATTTGCTGAAAACCTTGCTTACTGAAACTATAACCGGTATCAAACTCCCGTCTTACTTCAATAAATTTTATCCCTTCAAACGGCTTAAAGGATTGTCGCTGAAGTTTAGGTTGCGTTTGATTGCAGCAGCTTAGCAATACAACAAAAAATATGGCTACTGAGCTGTATAGATGAAAAATCTTAAGCATTTCTGCGAATTAATGAATTCTTATTCAGCTGACATAATATTTTGGAGATTTGTTTGATTTCGTGGCTATTGAATGAGTGATCATATCTCTATTTTGTTCTTAAATGATCATCATCCGATAGAGAAATCTATAATAATATAATCAAGAATCGTAATTTAGCCACATGCTTAACGAGAATCTCGACCCTAACGCTGAAAGGCTTTCTTCCTCAGAAAGGGAAATAGAAAAAGTACTTCGCCCGCAGGTATTTGAAGATTTTACCGGTCAGCATAAAATCCTTGAGAACTTAAAGATCTTCGTTCAGGCGGCAAAGCTACGGGGCGAAGCATTAGATCATGTGCTCTTACATGGCCCTCCGGGATTAGGAAAAACTACCCTCTCTAATATTATCGCTAATGAAATGGGTGTCGGAATTAAGATTACTTCCGGGCCGGTTTTGGATAAGCCGGGGGATTTAGCAGGACTCTTAACTAATCTTGAAACCGGCGACATCCTCTTTATTGATGAAATCCATCGCCTAAGTCCGCTGGTAGAAGAATATTTATATTCTGCCATGGAGGATTTCAAAATCGATATTATGATCGAAACCGGACCAAATGCGCGTTCGGTACAAATCTCGCTGAATCCTTTCACCTTAATTGGAGCCACGACGCGTTCGGGACTGCTCACCGCACCTTTACGTGCCCGTTTCGGAATAAATTCCAGGCTTCAATATTACGATGCGAAGCTTTTAACTACCATTGTCCTTCGCTCCTCCTCTATCCTTAATACTCCCATCAGCGACGAAGGAGCGTATGAAATTGCCAGAAGAAGTCGCGGCACACCCCGTATCGCCAACGCGCTTTTACGCCGAACACGCGATTTCGCCCAGATAAAAGGAAACGGGAGCATCGACACAGAAATTGCTAAATATGCGTTGAATGCACTTAACGTTGATGAGCATGGTTTGGACGAAATGGATAACCGCATTCTTGTAGCTATCATCGACAAGTTTAAGGGAGGACCAGTTGGATTAAAAACAATCGCTACTTCGGTGGGTGAAGATGAAGGGACTATTGAAGAAGTTTATGAACCATTCCTGATTCAGGAAGGATTTTTGATGCGGACTTCGAGAGGAAGAGAGGTTACTGAATTAGCGTATAAACATCTGGGGAAATTGAAGCCAGGAGGTACACAGACCTTATTTTAAACTCCATTTTTATATTAAACTCAGATTTTTCCTCAGATCGAAATGATAAAGCGCTATTAATACCATAAGGTTTTGGAAACCTTATGGTATTTAAAAAAGCGTGGTTCCTGATGGAAACCTAAAACTCTTCCCGGGAAGCGGCATATAATTCATACCAATCCTCTCGATCAAGATCTATATCAAAAGCATTCGCAATATTTCTGATTCTCTTCTCGTCAGTTGTGCCAATTAGGGGAATAGCTCCTACTTTGATTAACCACGCAACCGCCAGAGATTCGATATCTGCATTATATTTAGGACTGATTTCCTCCAGCTTTTTCCGAACTTTTGAAGCCTGCCCATCTGTACCACTGGCAATCCTGCCTTCGGCGAGCGGTGCCGAGACTAATGGATGCATATACCGTTGCTTAATATAATCCATTTGCCCATTTTGCAGAGCAGAAGTATTTAACAAGTTCAGTTCTATATGATTGGTTACGATTGGCTTTTTTAAGTACGATGCCAGCAGCTGATGCTGAAATACCGAAAAGTTGGCAACACCAATATTTCTGATCTTACCCGACTCTTTTAATTGATCAAGTGTTAATGCGGTCTCCTCCAGATCTGATATCGGATCAAGCTGATTCAGTAAAAAAATATCGATGTAATCTGTCTTTAGTTTTCGTAAAGACGAATCAACACTTTTTAATATATGCTCTCTTGAGGTATTGTAATGTTTCACTCTTACCTTCGGATCGCCTGAATGAGGCAGCAGCAAACCACATTTTGTAAACAGAACAATATCTTCCCTTTTAAAAGATTTCCTGGCAATTACTTCGCCGAATAATTCTTCGCATTGATAGGCGCCGTAAACGTCAGCATGATCAAAAGTATTAATGCCTAATTCAAGACATAGGTTTATGATGCTTTCCATCGTTGCAGATGCATTCTTTACTTCATTCCAACGGTAAAATCCATATACTGCCGGGGAGACTTTGGGGCCTGAATCGCTTAAATAAATCTTTTCCATATTGATTATTGAATCACAATATCGCATTTAATGCAACATCATTGAAATTAAAAGAAAAAGCTTCAAACAAAATTTTTGTTTGATTCATAAAAAAAGACTCCGGAATTGACCTGATAAACTTAACATCAGAACTAATATATTTACGTATTCAAGACACTGATGATTTTCGACTTTCGCCTAAAAGTATTTCACACCGTTGCTCATAAGTTAAGTTTCACAAAAGCTGCGACAGAATTATTCATATCCCAGCCAGCTGTCACTAAACATATTCATGAAATTGAACAACAACTCGGCACAGCACTATTTAAACGGAACGGAAACTCCATTGTACTTACTTCGGCAGGAGAAATTTTACTCCAGTACTCCGAAAAAATATTTGAAACCTATGCAGCTCTGGAGGCTGAAATGTCGCAGCTGAATGATGTTTCCGGCGGCAATTTACGTATTGGCGCCAGTACTACAATTGCACAAAACATCCTTCCGAGGATTCTGGCATTATTCAAAAAGGCATATCCAAACATCTCTTTTAGTTTCGTAGAGGGCAATACAGATTCAATTTCTCTACAGGTGATTGCGGAAAAAATCGACATTGCGCTTGTGGAAGGCAATTCCCATTTCCCTCAGCTGGCATACGAACCTTTTGCTAAAGATGAAATCGTCTTGGTCACAAGATCTTTAAGTAGCTTGTCAAAACAGCCTGAGATCACCCCGCAAGAACTCTTCGAAATACCCCTGGTGCTTCGAGAACAAGGCTCAGGAACACTTGACGTGGTGTTTAAGGCATTAAACCAGGTTAAAATCAACCCTAAAGACTTGAAGGTAGAAGCTCACTTTCAAAACAGCAGCAGCATTAAACAATACCTGGCTCATTCCGAGACTGCAGCTTTTTTATCTATTCAATCTATCCTGAAAGAATTAAAATACAACGAACTTAGTATAATAGAAATACAGGAGCTTGATATTTTCCGAACTTTTCAATTCATTCAGTTACATGGCAACTCGTCCAATTTAATTGATCTGTTCAAACGATTTTGCAAGGCCCATAACTTAAAGTAATAATGCATCACCAATAGTGATTTGCGAGCCCGTTCTCTGAGCTCCATATTTGTGCCATAGATATACACAAGTATGGAACATATTAAAACAGATATATGCATTATAGGTGCCGGTCCGGTTGGGCTTTTCGCAGTTTTCGAAGCTGGCCTATTAAAGATGCGCTGCCACTTAATTGATGTGTTACCGCAGGTAGGCGGACAGCTTTCGGAAATTTATCCTCAAAAACCAATTTATGATATTCCAGGGTTCCCGGTAATCAATGCCCAGGACCTGGTAAATGGTTTAATGGATCAAATTGCAACCTTCAAGCCGGGCTTTTCTTTAGGCGAGCGGGTTGATCATCTTGATCGCCTGGAAGACGGAACTTTTATTGTTCGAACCAATGAGAACACCGAAGTTCATAGTAAAGCTGTTGTTATTGCAGGTGGATTGGGATGTTTTGAACCCCGAAAACCAGCGATCCAAGGCTTAGAAGAGTTTGAAGGCAAAGGTGTTTCTTATATGGTTAGAAACCCTGAATTATACCGCGACAAAAGACTTGTGCTTTCCGGCGGCGGCGACTCTGCGCTCGACTGGACGATCTTTTTATCTGAAGTTGCATCCGAAGTGACGCTGGTGCATCGTGGTGATACATTTAGAGGAGCACCCGACTCCGCAGAAAAGGTTTTTGAGCTGGCGAACCGAGGCAAGATTAATCTTGTTCTCCAATCCCATATCACCGAGATTCATGGTAACGGACACTTAAAAGGGGTAACAATTCAAGGGAAAAATAACGATGTTTCAACAATCGAAACAGACTATCTGATCCCGTTATTCGGTTTAACGCCCAAGCTAGGTCCAATTGCAGATTGGGGATTAAACGTCGATAAATCGGCAATTGAGGTGAATACGCTCGATTATTCTACAAACATAGAAGGAATTTTTGCCATTGGTGATATCAACACCTATCCAGGAAAGCTGAAATTGATTCTATGCGGATTCCATGAAGCCGCTTTAATGGCTCAAAGCGCTTTCAAATTTGTGTATCCTGACCAAAAACTAAGTTTTAAATACACCACAGTGTACGGTGTGAATACGTTCTGACATGATTAAGATAAAAGTTGAAAACAAGGAAGGTGAAGTTCAAATAATTGAGATTCCGGAAGGAATAAATCTGAATTTAATGGAAACCCTGAAAGCATATGAATACAATTTAAGAGCAACCTGCGGAGGAATGGCACTTTGCTCCGACTGTCATTGCCAGGTGTACGAGGGCTGGGAAAAACTTCCCGAGGCACAGGAACAGGAACTAATCACACTTGATACACGACCGGATGCGACATCCACCAGCCGATTGGCATGTCAGATTAAAATAAGTTCAGAAATTGATGGACTATCAATTAAGCTAATGGGCGAAGGTGATTAAAAATTATCTGCCCGAAACCATGCCGCCCACATTGACTACAAAGCCTAAACTAAATACAGAATTACCGGCGGTCAGGAACTTGCGGTTCTTTAATCCAAAATTGCTACCGGTAGTGTACTGTAATTGCACAGCGTCGCTTAGGCGCATGCGGGTAAAGAATATCGGCTCTATAAAAATATTATCCTCTTTCCGTTGGCTGACACCATTAATTTTAAAAGACTTCATATTCAGATAACTGCCCCGAATAGCTGTTCCGTAGTTAAGCGGAAAGTTCTTTCCGAATAAGCGCAATCCCTTCTCTTTTTTTGAGCTATAATTTACCTGCAAAAAACCTTTACTGAACGTCATTTCCTGGCGATCGTAATTGATTACCATGCCGCTGGAGGCCAGATCATTAAAAATGCGTTCGCTCTTTCCTCTTCCAAAGCCCCCATATATTTCGAGTATGCGGTTGTTCTCGGGACCAAAAGTACTAAAGTAACCCCCTCCAACTTCCAGCATGTTTTGCCTGTAATCTTTTCTATTCTGATCTCTGTTGATAAATGCACCGTTTAGAATTACAGCAAAATTATCTGAAATTGCATATGCTGTGTTTAAGCTTGCATTTCCTTTCAACGAAATGTTACCGCTGGCGTGCAGTTCGCCCTTCTCGGTAAGCATTGGGGTGTTTGGAACGTTTGGCATGTATAAAGACGAGCAGCTACTCGCGAAAATGGATAAGATGAAGGCTATACCAGAGATCTTTTTGTTCATATATAATTCTGCCTGCGCTGAAATCACAGGTTAGTACAATAAAATAATGAAAGTGTTTACAAAAACGAGCAAACTATTCTTGATAAAACAGCTTTTACAGTAAAATATTACGCATAGGGCACTTTAAATATTTTTTTCTTCGATTAAAGATATTTTGGCCTGAATATTGAATAGTTAATTAACTATAGATAAATACATAAACACCCCCAGTTAAGCCATTCTTATGAAAAGATATATTTTAGTCCCGTTTATGGCAGCAACTATGTTGTTCATAGACTCATGTGCGGTAAATCCGGTTACCGGCAAAAAACAAGTAGTTCTGATGTCTGAAGCTCAGGAAATAGCAATGGGCCAAGAGGCTGACCCGCAAATCATAGCGCAGTACGGCCTTTATGAGGACAAGGCTTTACAAGATTTCATTAATCAAAAAGGTAAGGCAATGGCTGCAGTTTCTCACCGGCCGGGGTTAAACTATCAATTCAGAATAGTTGATTCTGAAGCGATAAACGCTTTTGCTGTGCCCGGTGGCTACGTTTATTTCACGAGGGGTATTATGGCACACTTTAATAATGAAGCTCAATTTGCAGGAGTTCTAGGGCACGAGATAGGTCACATTACCGCACGCCACTCTGTGGTTCAACAAAGGAATGCCATATTGGGACAAGTGGGACTGATTGCTGGCATGGTGATTTCCCCAGAGTTTGGGCAGTTTGCCCAACAAGCCTCTCAGGGATTAGGGCTATTGTTTCTAAAGTTTGGTCGCGATGATGAGCGGCAATCTGATGAGTTGGGTGTCGAGTATTCTTCTAAAATTGGCTATGATGCCCATGAAATGGCAGGATTTTTCACCACTCTGGAAAGAAGCTCTGCCAAAAGTGGCGCCGAAGAGTTGCCTGATTTCTTATCAACGCACCCAAACCCGGGTAGCAGAAATGTAACTGTTAACAAGCTGGCAACAGAGTGGAACCAAAAACTCAGCTTGACAAATCCACAGGTCAACCGGAATAGCTATCTTCAAAGAATCGATGGAATGATCTACGGTGAAGATCCGAAGCAGGGATTTGTGGAGAATAACGCGTTTTATCACCCTGTATTAAAGTTCAAATTCCAAATACCAACAGGATGGAGACATCAAAACTCACCTCAGGTATTTCAAATGGCACCCACCAATGGTAAAGCAATGATGATGCTGACAATGGCTCCCGGTAAAACACTTCAGGAAGCTGCAAGCGCAATTCTTCAGCAAAACAATCTTACCCTGGTAGATTCCCGAGAAATTACAGTAAACGGGCTTCGAGCGATCGCAATGGTAGCCGATCAAAAGCAAGAACAAGGAACACTTAGAACTCTATCGTACGTTATTCAGCAAGGTGAGAACATTTACCATATGCTTGGGGTAAGTACTGCGGCAGATTTTGCCAATTATAATCAATACTTTACAAATTCGATGCAAAGTTTCAGCACATTAACTGATGCCGCCAAAATAAATAAAAAGGCAGATCGGGTTCGTATAAAAACGGTTAAGCAGGCAAGCACGTTAGACCAAGCCCTCCGTAGCTTTAACACTCCTGCATCAAAATTAGAAGAACTTGCAATTCTTAACGGAATGAAATTAACCGACCGACTTACTTCAGGAACTTTAATAAAAGTGATTGAGCAATAAAATAATAGCTTGTCTAAAAGAGATATTATCCTTCTTTTGGACAAGCTATTTTATATTTCTGGCCACCTTCAATTACCATTTTTTATATGGCAGAAACTTACCGTCCATTGTGATTTTCACTCTATCACCGACAGGATTTTCTACTTTCTCAACATTCATCGTAAAATCAATTGCGCTCATAATACCATCTCCCATTTTCTCGTGAATAACTGCTTTCATTGATTCGCCATATATAAGAACAATTTCATAAAGCCGGTAAATCAACGGATCGGTAGGCGGCATTATACTTTGACTGCCTTTTAATGGAAATTTCTGAAGGGCCGACTCAGCTTCCTTCGGCAAATCTAACGCATCTACTACTAAGCTTGCCTCATTCGCATCCATAGAGTTTTGCCCGAACAATGCAGAAGCCGTCCACACTACATTTCTACTAATAATGTCGGCTATCTGCTGAAAGGTTATTGATTTACTTTGCATGGCCTCAATAATCAAGGCAGTTAAGTGCTCTTTAGTCATAAATTTAAATTATAACAATAACAACAAATCGATTAATAATTACACAATTTATTAAAAATAAACTCAATTTAAAATAAAAAACACACTAAAAAATACAATTAAATACAAATTTGGTTTATCATGATAGGCAATATCATCACCTAACCAACAAAAAGCATTTATAAAATTTAACCTCTGAATAACAGCCATTCTGATATCTTTGTCTCCTTAAAAAAATCGAACATGCTTACACACCATGTATTATTTTGGCTTAAAGCCGATACATCCGAAGAAACGAAACAATCTTTTAAAGCAGGATTGGAATCGCTGCAGAACATTGAAACAATCAGATCTATTTACATCGGAACACCTGCTCCAATAGACAGACCCGTTGTTGATACAACGTATACTTTCTCATTATTGATTGTTTTTGATGATTTAGCCGGCCATGATACCTATCAGGTTCATCCTTTACATAAGACGTTCCTTGAAAACTTCAGAGTGTTATTTGAGAAAGTAGTAATATACGATGCCCAATAAAGAGTTGTAAAAGGCAATCAAATTTTTCAATTCAGTCAATATTTCCCTCATCTTTTCGAGCCTAAAGGGTTTAAGTATAAACCCTTTAACTTTTAATAGTGCTGAGATCTTTCATAACCCAACGCGCTGATCGAGGAACTAACGGTTAATTTTGGAGTTCTGCGTGGCTTGTTTTCAGATAGGTTAAAGCCCGTCATAAAACCCAAGGATTTCATCTGCCAAACCCGCTTTTTTCAATATTCTGCGAGTTAATACATGAAAGATTTTGTCGCATCAATAATCACTATGGTTTTATGTTGTTTCATTAGAAGATAACTTTAAATGTTGACCCAACATTCGGTTCACTTTCCACAGAAATACTTCCACCTAAAGTCTCGATTTGATTTTTCAAAATGAATAAGCCCAAACCCTTACTGTCGAATCCTTCATGAAAAATCTTATTCAATTTAAAAATTTGATGCCCATATTTGTTCAGGTCGATTCCCAAACCATTATCTGAAACTTCGAGTATTATTCTCTTATCTTCAAAGTAAGTTCGCAATTTCACTTCCGGAGTAACATTTTGCCTTCTGTACTTTATCGCATTACTTATAAGATTATATAATACACTCTCGAGGTAGACAGATGGATAATCAAGGCTTTTCACTTCAAAAGCCGTATTAAATACAATATTTTCATTAAATATCTGAATGTTAAGCATACTTTTGACCTTGGAAACTATATCTTCGAAAAAACACTGCTGAAAAACAATTGTCTTATTCAGTTTTACTTCCAAAATTTTTATTAACTCCTTTAACGTACTATCTAAACCCGCACTGGCTTCTCTCAATAAAGGAGTGTACAGACCGGCGACATCTGGTTCCTCATGAAGCAACTCGCTTAGCTGCAGAATATTTCCGACCGGTCCCCTTAAGTTATGAGCAACTATTCGGTTAAACTCTTCCAACTGCTCAATTTTATTCTCAAGATCAAGGGTTGTAAGCTCTAATTGAGAATTTTTCACTTCCATTTGTGTGATTAATTCTTTAGATCGGGTTATGTCAATAATTTGAGCGATGAAAAATCCAGGACCATTGGTTTCATTATTCCACATTAAAGACACCGTTAACAGCGACCATACAATGTTCCCATTTTTATGGAAGTATCGTTTTTCCATGTTAAAGGTTTCGATTTCTCGTTTTAATGTCTGCTCGACATACTGAAGGTTCTGAGCTAAATCGTCAGGATGTGTGATTTCCTGAAAAGTAAGTTCAAAAAATTCCTCCTTAGAATATCCCAGCATTTCGCACAACGCTGGGTTCACATCTATCCAACGACCCCTAAGGTCTACCAAAGCCATCCCTATAGCTGAATAATGAAAAGCGTTTCTAAACTTCTCCTCATTCGCCTTCAGTTTTTCTACAATTTTCCGTTTTTCCGTAACATCCTTAACTGTTCCGGAAAAACGTTCGGGTAAACCGTCATCAGTTCTCGACATAATCCTCCCCATACTGGAAACCCACTTCAAACTTCCATCTTTATTAATCAGACGATAATCAACTGTGAATCCATCGGAGAGATCGTCGATGCAATTAGACAAGTTTTTCAATACCAACTCTCTGTCGTCCGGGTGTATGGCACGCTTCCATTGCTCAAAAACATTTTCTATCCCCAGAGGCTCGCAACCCACAATTTTCCTCCATTCTTCAGAACAGTAAATTTCACCTGTTTTTACATCAATATCCCACACAGCTATTTCACTATCTTTTAAAGCGTCTTTAAGCCGCTCTTTGGCGATACGCGCTTCGGCCTTCAGGTTATGTTTTTCAGTAATATCTATGAAAGTTGAATAAACATATTTCATCTCGCCGTGATCAAGCGTTTGGGTGTTTACTCTTAGCCACTTTATATTACTTTCCGGGCTCTTTAAACCCATTATGAAATCCGTCACTATCTCCCCTGTAGCTCGGGTTATAGAACTAGGAAGCTCGTCAACACTCATTGGTTCGCCCGATATTGAGACCTGTTGCCAATTAGGATGAACCAAAGTCTTCCCTAAAATTTGATTATCAGAAAGTCCTAAAATTTCTTTTGCCTGCCGGTTAAAACCAACAATCACCCCATCTGCATTTGAGACAAGGAACCCCTCTTCAATGGTATCTAATATTTTTTGTAAGAGTTCGGTGCTTGGGAGCATAGTTTGAGAGCTGAAAATTTAAAAATCAGAATAGTTAATTAATCCCGGCAGAATCAATAATCGCTAGCGGCGGAAATCATTAACTAAAAATTAAAATAGACGAAACGAAAATACAATCAATTTGTTAAACGAGCTAGTTAAACCATTGAAAATTATGATTTTTACGTCAAGAACTTTCGTTTCAGTACTTTTCGGTTTGATGCTGATGTATGCATGTAATAATGCACCGAAAGGAGATAAGGCAAAAATTAGTGATGCCGAACATACAGCTGAAGCAAGCGGAGAGTCATTCATTGTTGATACTTCTGCGTCGAGCGTCAGGTTTACCGGTCATGGTGTAGGTAAAAACCATCCGGGAACATTCCAATTAAGCTCCGGCCAGGTTAACCTTGCAGATAACAAAATATCAGGAGGCGAATTTATAATCAACATAAAATCCATGGATATGGAACAGAAAGAAGCCATGTTCGAGGAAAAACTGAAACCACATTTACTAAGCGGGGATTTTTTTGATGCAGAAAAATTTGAAACAGCAAGATTTGTGATTACAAAAGTTGAGCCTTATAAAGCTGACAATAGTGACACTTCTATAATAGAGGGTGCAAATTTTAACGTGAGCGGCAATTTTACTTTAAAAGATGCAACAAAGAACATCACCTTTCCAGCAAGGATCGATCTTGATAAAAACACAGTACGCGCTAAAGCAAATTTTGACATTGATCGAACCCAGTGGCAAATGAATTACGGAAACGATAAAACCCTGGGCGACAAATTCATTTCAGAAACGGTAAATATTAATCTCAACATTCTGGCTAAAAAGTAAACTTATTTACAAGCTGCAGGTCGTTGACAAAGTTAAAATCAAATAATTTGTAACTTCTACAGCCGTTAATAGTATAAGAGAATGTCCTTCCCCAAAAGGACATGTTTTTCATAGGTAGATGTAGGGTTGGACCAAGTCCAGCCCTTTTTTATTGATTGCACGACGTTTATTATGAATTCTTCACAACTCTTTTCAGTGCCATAATATATCCCAAATGGAAGCCTTCGTGAAAAGGGAGGAAAGTTAATGCATCATTGATAGTATTTAATTCTACTCCATATCGGGTAGTCCAACTTGGATAATCTCTAAAAAGTCCCTTTTTTAAATCCGCCTCAAACCCATCAATCGTGGAGACCAACAATTCTTTAACTCGTTCGACTTCCCGATGTTCGACAAAAGATTCGGGCTTTGTATCGGGCTTATATGCCGTAAAAAATGATTCCTCGATTGTCAAGTTCAGTCCTGCCCTTTTATAACACACGCCCTGCTGACTGGCGATTAAATGTGCCAGATTCCAGATAATATTGTTATTAAATCCATGAGGGATTTTATTCAGATCTTCAACCGACAGATCTGCTATCAGGCGTAATAAAAAACCTCTGGTCGCCTTTAGCGATTCAATTTGTTTGTTCATGTCGAATAGGTTTGAAAACACCAGCAAAATACAAGTTTTAGCGCAATCGAATAGACTTCCAGATATTTGATTAAAACTTGTTTAAAGAATCGGCAATTTGCTATTTTGCCACCGATGATCCATTTTAACTCTAAACTTCCGAATGTTGGCACCACAATCTTTACAGTGATGTCTAAACTTGCGGCAGAAAACAAAGCAATTAACCTTTCTCAGGGATTTCCTGATTTCGAAGGCCCAGCTGAACTTATTGAACTGACCAGTAAATATATGCTCGACGGGAAGAACCAATATGCACCAATGGGTGGAGTGCCGGTTTTAAATGAGCGAATATCAGAAAAAATTCACACGCTGTATGGTGCAGAATATCACCCTGAAAAGGAAATAACAATTACCGCCGGCGGAACGCAGGCTATATTTACCGCGCTTGCAGCTGTGATTCACCCGGGAGATGAAGTTATTATTTTTGAACCTGCATACGATTCTTACGCTCCTTCAATTAAACTCTTAGGAGGATTGGTTAAGCCATTCGAACTTTCGCCTCCTGATTATGCTATTGATTGGAATATGGTGAAAAAGCTTATCTCGAACCGAACGAGAATGATTATTCTTAATTCACCCCAGAATCCGACCGGAACGATTCTTAAACAAGACGACATCAATCAACTGATAAAAATCACAAAAGGTACAGATATACTTATTCTCAGCGATGAAGTTTATGAGCATATGGTATACGACGGCAATGAACACCTGAGTATGGCCAGGTATCCTGAGCTGCGCGAACGAAGCTTTATCACCTCATCTTTCGGCAAGCTATTTCATAACACAGGCTGGAAAATTGGCTATTGTTTAGCACCTGAGAATTTAATGAATGAATTCAGAAAAGTTCATCAGTACCTTGTTTTTAGTGTCAATTCTCCGGTACAATATGCTATTGCAGATATGCTGTTGCATACAAATTACTACGCATCCTTAAAAGCCTTCTTCGAAGAAAAACGAAACTTTTTTAGAGGATTATTACTTCAAACACGTTTCCAACTATTACCTTGTGAAGGTTCGTATTTCCAATGCGTTGGGATTCGGGATTTAACCGACGAAAATGATGTTGTATTTGCAAAACGACTAACACAAAAGTTTAAGGTTGCGTGTATTCCAACTTCCGCATTTTACTCAAAATCAACAGATTTCGGAGTAATAAGATTTTGCTTCGCCAAAAAGCAAGAAACTTTAGAAAATGCCGTTGAAAGATTAACTAAAGTTTAATTTTTATTCATTAAGACAAAGCATTAATGAGCGTTTTAAAAATCACAACATTCCAGGCCTACATATTCTGGGAAAACATAGAGAAAAACCTAAAAAACCTCACTTTACGACTATCCGGAATAAGAGAAAAAACTGATCTGATTATTCTTCCTGAGATGTTTAACACAGGTTTTTCTATGAATACTGTAGAATTAGCAGAGGAAATGAACGGTCGAACGATGCAATGGATGCAACAACAGGCAAAACGTTTTGAATGTGTGATAACCGGAAGTCTGATAATCAAAGAAAATAATAATTATTATAACAGGTTGGTTTGGATGCGCCCGGATGGCACTTTCGAAACATACGACAAAAGACATCTTTTTGGTCTGGGTAAAGAAGATGACTTTTATACGCCTGGAAAAAACAAACTTATTGTGGATTTAAATGGATGGAAAGTCTGTGCGGCCATTTGTTATGACCTGCGCTTTCCTGTATGGTTAAGAAATACAAGCCCCGAATACGATTTATTATTAGTTGTAGCAAACTGGCCAGAACGTCGCTCAATGCATTGGCGAACGCTTATTCCGGCTCGTGCGGTCGAGAATTTGTCGTATGTAATCGGTGTAAACCGGGTAGGTCATGACGGGAACGAAGTTTACCATTCTGGCGATTCGATGTGCATAGACCCTAACGGAAAAACAGTTTATTATAAACCAAATGATGAAGATCTGTATACCTTTTCGATTTCGAAAGATGAGGTTGTGAAAGCGAGAAGGCTTTTTCCGTTTTTAAAAGATGCCGACAAATTTAAACTACTGGATTAACACAGCGAAGTTCAGAATCCTCATACAGAGTAAATTTGAATGCTTACAATCTTTTATATGTTTGTATTGTTAAGCTCTAACCTGATACTTTTCAAAGTAAAATTAAAAAAATGTTCAAAGAAATTGGGAATAAGCCCCTTAGATACTTCAGCATCTTAATCTATTTTATTCTTTTACTTTTCTGCGCCATTGAAGTAAATTTTCTTGGGCTTTTTGGCTATTCTCCGACCTACCGGGATATCAAAAAGCCAACCATCCAGATCGCTTCGGAACTATATACAGCTGATGGCAAGCTTATCGGGAAATATTACAAGGAAAACCGTACTCCTATAGATTTAAAACAAATTACCCAGGGCACAATCAATGCTCTTGTCGCGACAGAAGATGTACGTTTTTACAAACACTATGGGGTAGATATATATTCGGTATTTTCGAGTGCAGCTTCAACTTTTTCCGGCGACAAACGCGGAGGAAGCACCATAACTCAACAACTTGCTAAAAACTTATACAGAACCCGCAACAATAAACAGCAGGGATTTATAAAACATATCCCGATTGCCCGAACTCTGGTTTACAAACTGAAAGAATGGACAACCGCTTTAAAACTTGAACATCAGTACTCTAAAAATGAAATACTTACCATGTATTTCAATACGGTAACATTCGGCAGCAATACTTATGGATTAAAAACTGCGGCCAAAAAGTATTTCAATAAAGAGCCTGAGACATTAGATATTGAGCACTCGGCCATGCTGGTTGGAATGCTAAAGGCTACCACTACTTACAATCCTGATAATAACCCTGAAAAAACACTTGAACGCCGCAATGTTGTATTGTCGCAAATGGAGAAGTATGGGTATATTTCTAAAAAAGAATACCAAACATACAGATTAAGGCCGCTCGGCCTTACCAAAGGAGAAGTTATTGAAGATACACGCGGCGACTCTTATTTACGTTCGGCAGTTGCCAGATATCTTGAAGATTGGTGCGAAGCAAATGGTTATGATCTTTATGAATCCGGATTAAAAATCTATACCACCATCGATTCAAAACTTCAGCAATATGCCGAGGAAGCAATGAAGGAACAAATGAAAATCCTTCAACAACGGCTAAACAATGCCTGGGGCGATCAGAATCCATGGAGAGACTCTAATGGAAACGAGATTAAAGATTTTCCTGAAAAGGCAGCTCAGCGGCTTCCGATATATAAGCATTTAAAGAAAAAGTACAATAACAATCAGGATTCTATCGACTACTACCTCAACAAGCCTAAAAAGATGAAGGTCTTTAGCTGGAACGGAAACAAAGAGGTTGAGTTTTCTACGATGGACTCAATTAAATATTACGCCAAGATACTCAACACAGGAATGATGACGATGGATCCGATGAACGGGCACATCAAGGTTTGGGTTGGAGGTGTTGATTTTGAACACTTTAATTTTGATCATGTCAATCAGGCCAAACGTCAGGCAGGTTCTACATTTAAGCCTTTCGCCTACCTCGCTGCATTAGAGAGCGGGATGAGCCCCTGCGATAAATTTGTGGACAGGCCGGTGAAAATCGAATATGACGAAAATAATAAAAAACTTTTTTGGGAACCTAAAAATGCGGATTACTCTTTCTCGGGAAGGGAAATGACATTGAGACATGCCATGGGGCGTTCTGTTAATTCTGTTACTGCTCAAATCACTGAGCAGGTCGGCTGGGATAATGTTGTTAAATACGCTCATGAATGCGGAATCGAAAGCGAATTAAAGTCTGTTCCCTCGGTGAGCCTGGGCTCTAACGATGTTTCTGTTTACGAAATGGTGAAAGCATACGGCACTTTTTTAAATAATGGAAAAAGAACTGAGCCAATATTAGTGTACAAAATTACCGATAGCGATGGACGTCTGATCCAGGAGTTTAAAGCAAAACAAAAACAAGTAATCAGTGAAGAAATAGCATGGTTGATGCTTTACATGTTCCGTGGAGGCATGGACGAACCCGGTGGCACATCACAAGCCTTGTGGGAATGGGATCTTTGGAAAAAAGGAAATCAGATCGGTGGAAAAACCGGAACCTCCTCTGATTTCGTAGATGGTTGGTATATGGGTATAACAAAGGACCTGGTAACGGGAGTTTGGGTAGGCTGCGATGAACGTAGTGTGCATTTCAGGACTTCAGGCACAGGTGAAGGTTCGCATACAGCTTTACCTATTTTCGGAAGATTCATGGAAAAGGTGTACCGTGATCCATCGTCAGGGTATACCTACGGCCCCTTTCCAAAGCCAACCGTTGAAATAACCCGCCAATATCAGTGTCCGACACCAGCGATCCCGGTAGATACTTTGACAGTGGATACCGTAACGGTAGATTCGTTAACTATGCCCGATGAGATGGAATTTGAAGAACCTGCAGATACCGCGGGTCAAAAGAAAACAAGCCAAAAACCATCTGACAATAAAGCTGTTGCACCTATAAATCAATCACCTCAACAAATAAATTCAGAACCCCAAAGTAATAGAGAAAAGAGACAGGAAGCCCGGCGGAAAAGAAGAGAGGAACAAAACAATTAATTAATTTTTTTAATTATATAAGTTCTACCGTAGCATTAAGACTTAAATAAACGTATTTTAGACTATAAATTGCTTTATATGACTAACCTGAATGCAATTAGGGTGAAAGCACTCAAATTATGCTTTTCTCTTATCATAATTTACATCGCTGGTTCCGCACCTGCCAGCGCACAATACTTCGGGCAAAACCTTGTTCGCTATAAGAATCTTAAATTTAGAGTTCACCAGTCTCAACACTTTGAGTTATACGATTATCTAAGGAATGATAGCATAACTACCCGGTTTCTTCAGGAGTCTGAAGTTTGGTACGACTTGCATCAACAAGTATTTAGAGACACTTTCTCAAAAAAGAACCCAATAATCCTCTACGAAAACCATCCCGATTTTCAGTCAACTACTGCAATATCTGGTGGCGTGGGTGTGGGTACAGGTGGTGTTACGGAAGGTCTGAAAAACAGGGTTGTTATGCCCTTAATGTCGCTTAACCATCAAACCCGCCACGTTTTAGGACATGAGCTGGTTCACGCATTTCAATATCATTCGTTGATAGAAGGTGATTCAACTAACCTTGAGAACATTGGCAATCTCCCTTTATGGATGGTTGAAGGGATGGCAGAGTATTTATCTATTGGAAAAGTTGATGCCTTTACAGGGATGTGGATGCGCGATGCTTACATCAATAAAGATATTCCAACCTTACGTGACCTTACCACTAATAACAGGTATTTTCCTTATCGTTACGGGCAAGCATTCTGGACTTATATTGGTTCAACCTATGGCGACACAGTAATTGTTCCGCTATTTAAAGCCACGGCAAAATACGGATATGAGATGGCCATAAGAAGAACCTTCGGCTATGATGAACGAACCTTGTCAAACCTATGGAGAACCAGCATAGAAAACACTTATAAGCCTTTATTAAAAGACACGTCTCAAGTTCCAACGGGGAAAAACGTACTTAACTCTAACAATGCAGGCGACATGAACGTTGCTCCCGCTGTTTCTCCGGATGGAAAGTATATTGCTTTTTTATCTGAAAAAGAATTGCTCAGTATCGATCTTTTCCTCGCAGATGCCCAAACGGGGAAAATAATTCGAAAGCTCACGAGTAAAGCCACAAACACACACATAGACGAGTTTAGTTTTATAGAATCCGCGGGCGCCTGGTCTCCGGATAGTAAACGATTTGCGTTCAGTGCTTTTAGTGGCGGTCGTACAAAATTATTTGTAGTAGACGTTAACAGCGGGAAAAATCTTCTGGTAGAGGGAATGGGCGCAGTTGAAGAATTCAGCAATCTTACCTTTGCTCCTAACGGTAATGAAATTGCTTTTACAGGATTGAAAGACGGTTATAGCGATTTGTTCATATACAATCTTCGAACAAAACGACTAACGCAGTTGACAAAAGACAAGTACTCAGATTATGCGCCAAGTTTCTCGCCTGATGGACGATCTCTTGTTTTTACAAGCGACAGAACAACCTTAGATGCTGCTTCTGACAGGAGTGTCGCAATAACACACACCCTTGCAATAATGGATGTGGCAACTAAGAAAATCACAAATATTCCAGTATTTGAAGGTGCCAATAACATGAACCCTCAATTTTCCGGAAACAGTCAGCAAATCTATTTTCTTTCGAACAGAGATGGATTTAGAAATATGTACCGATACACAATTTCTGGCGGAAAAGTAGAACAGTTAACGGATTACTTTACAGGGATAAGCGGAATTACCGAATTCTCGCCCGCGTTAAGCCTTTCTTTAAACGACGACGTAGTATACTCCTATTACAGATCTCAGAAATATACGATTTACAATGCAAAAGCCAGCGAGTTTAAAGCCGTAGAGGTTTCACCACAGGCAATGAATTTTAATGCTGCGATTCTTCCTCCAGTAAAAAGCTCTGGCGTAGATTTGATAAACGCTAACCTTAACAACTTCGAACGATTTGAATTAATCGAACCAGAATCAATAAAACAAGTGCCCTACCGTCCTCAGTTTAAACTTGACTATCTATCAAGCAATGGAGTTGGAGCCCAGGTTGGCCGCTTAGGCACGGGCTTATCAAGTGGTATTCAGGGAATATTCAGTGATATTTTGGGAGGTAACCAAATCCAGGCTGCCGCAGCTGTAAATGGCGAAATTTATGATTTTGGTGGCCAGGTAGCATACATCAACCAGCAAACACGTATTAATTGGGGAGCTGCCGTATCACATATCCCGTATGTATCGGGATTTTCTAATGCACAATTAGAAGAGACTTCGAGCGGGGAACAGGTTTATGTAGAAAACTACGATATCTTAAGAACTTTTGAAGATCAGATTCAATTGTTCGCATCCTATCCTTTTTCAAGAATTTCGCGCTTTGAACTTGGAACCGGTGCTGCCTGGTATAGTTACCGTTTAGATAGATACAGCAATGTGTACCAATATTTCGGAGGTAATGCCATTGGAGGACAACTTGCCGCCGACAAAAGAAAGGTACCGAGAGAAGAAGCCGCAGAGGACTATCGTGCCTATGGAATTGATTTTCAACCCTTCACCATCTATCAGCTTAATAGTGCTTTTGTTGGTGATAATTCATTAATGGGAATTACAGCGCCGCTGGCTGGATTTAGGTACAGATTTGGTGCGGAAAGCTATTTGGGCGATTATAGTTTCACGGCTTTAACTGCCGATTTTAGAAAATATCACCGCATAATGCCAGTTACTTTTGCGGTAAGAGCCTACAGTTATTCCCGTCTTGGGAAAGATCAGAATAGATTGTATCCACTATTTGTAGGATATCCATATTTTATTCGCGGATATGAAGCGAATTCATTTTACAAAAAAGGAACAGCGATTAATACTCCCGGGCAATTCAGCTTAAGTCAGTTAACAGGCTCAAAAATAGCAGTTTTCAACTTTGAAGTAAGATTACCTTTTACAGGCCCTAAACGCCTTTCGGCTATTGAATCCAAATTTCTGTTCTCTGATCTAAATGCTTTTTTCGATATCGGTTTAGCTTATGATCAGGACTCTAAAGTGACCTTCAGGTCCGCACCGCGTCAATACGAAGGGTATGATGTTCAAACCAACTCTCAGAGACTTATTACCGAGCGAATCCCTGCAATGAGTGCAGGTTTATCTTTACGGGTTAATGTGTTTGGCTATTTCGTTATCGAACCATATGCCGCCATTCCATTCCAACGGAAAGATGTAAGCGGCCCTGTAATTGGGCTAACGTTTGCACCAGGTTGGTAGGATATAAACATTCTTTTATAGAGAAAAGCGGCTTCTGGTCGCTTTTCTTATTACATAGCATTGAGACGCTTATTTGCCGGCATTATAGACGGATGAATTAAGACCCTCTCTAAATCAAGCCCGATGCTCAAATCTAACCAATCAGAGTTAACAGCCCGAACAAGTTTTTCTTTTTGCGCTCTGGTAAATTTGCTGATCAAATTAAATCGTTGTACAGCGGCTTCCTCGGTACGCATTTCTTCAAAATATATTAATCGGGTTAACTGTTGAGCTGAATCAAAAAAAAGGTTAGGCATCTGACGATAAAAATTAACCGTTTTTAATAAGTCAGCACTCATGCCAACATGTAACGAAGTACGATTCCGGTCGGTAACAATAAACACATATCTTTTCATATCTTTTTCTTTAGTATTAAAAATATTTTGCTAATTTTATGAGCATAAAGCTACTAACTATTTTAGCAAAACAAAATTTATTTTAAAATGGCTAACATTTCTAATAATCTGCGATACTTACGAAAGAAAAAAGGGCTCACACAACAGCAATTCGCTGATTTAATGGAAATTAAACGATCCCTTGTCGGAGCATATGAAGAAGACAGAGCCGACCCCCGCTATGATTTGCTAAAAAAATTCGCAATATTTTTTGACTTATCAATAGATGAATTGATAAATGAACAGATAAATGATAAATGGAAACCGAAGCCCAAAAGTGATGCCTCTAATCTTCGCGTTCTCAGCATATCTGTTGATTCCGAGGATAGAGAGAATATTGAACTGGTACCGGTAAAAGCCAGTGCTGGATATTTAAATGGCTACGCTGATCCCCAATTTATTAGTGAGCTCCCTAAATTCCATCTCCCTTTTTTAAAACAGGGCACTTTTAGAGCCTTTGAAATAAAAGGCGACTCCATGGTACCTTTACCTTCGGGCACAATAGTTATTGGAGAATACCTCGAAAACTGGAACGACGTAAAGGTGGGAGAAACCTATGTATTTATAACAAAAGACGATGGTGTGGTTTATAAGCGGGCAGGCAATAAATTCAAAGAAAACAAATCAATTAAACTGATCTCCGACAATCCGGTCTACGATCCCTATAATGTTCCCGCAGAACAAATTCTTGAAATCTGGAAGTCGAAAGCATACATTTCGACCGTTTTCCCAGAACCGGTTCAAGAACCTACAATGGAAAGCTTAACCTCAATGATGGCGCAAATGCAAAAATCAATAGCACAATTAAAGCCTGGCAACAACTAAATTAAATCTCATCGCAAACTTGTATCTGACTATCCTATTTAAACAAGTTGATGAGGGTAGCGACTTTCCGAGGGTAGCCGGGTGACATCAGTTATTACTTTTAAAGCCGGGGATTTTTAATACTCCCTTTTTATGAGCAAAACGATAAAGGTAAGTCTTAACATTTTTTAACAATCAGCTACTTAAACCTTTTCGAGTTAATTTCTTCTATCTATTAAAACACGATAGATATGAAAAAATTAATTTTAAGCGCAATTCTTTTCCTTGGAATATCGACTATCGGACTCTCACAGGAAAGGCCACAGAAAGAGCAACGATCTCCGGAAGAGAGAGCTCAAAAAATGACTGATGCTTTAGACAAAAAGCTGTCGCTGAACGCATCTCAAAAGGCTGAGATCTACAAGATATATCTTGAACGTGCTCAGACGATGCATAAAATGAGAGCCGAGAAGAAAAAAGCTGACATGGCTGAAATGAAAGCCAAATTTGAAGCCAATGAAAACAAGATACTAAGTATTTTGGATGAAAAACAAAAAGTCACTTATAACCAACTTAAAGCTGAGCGTAAAGAAAAAGCCCACAAATGGCACGGGAAACATAAAAGAGATTCCGTCGAAAAAAAACCTTAGGTTCTATGATTAATTAATAAAAAAGCGGCTTATTATGAGCCGCTTTTTTAATTTAGAGCTTTTGCAACGACTTTGAGATATATTAACGAATTCATAGACCAAAAACTCCGGGAAAGAGCTACAAGCTTATCCTTAAGAACACTATCATCAAACAGAAATTTGATAGATTTCTGCTCTAATGATTACCTGGGTTTCTCAAGATCTGAAAAGCTTAAATCTTCAATTGAAAATCAATTACAACAAACTCCGTCCTATTCCATTGGCTCCACAGGATCTAGATTGATATCCGGAAACGATGATTTTACAGAGATTCTCGAGTCTGAAATTGCACTATTTCACAACGCAAAGGCAGCCTTAATTTTTAATTCGGGATATGACGCCAATTTAGGCCTATTTTCTTCTCTTCCTCAACGGGGAGATACCGTCATACTTGACGAGTTTATTCACGCTTCTATTATTGACGGGGCCCGATTGAGTTACGCAAATCGTTATACTTTCCGACATAATGATTTAAATAGTCTCGAAGAAAAACTGAAGCTTGCAAAAGGGCGTATTTTCATTGGAATTGAAAGTATCTATTCTATGGATGGAGATGCCGCTCCTTTGCAGGACATTATCCTCTTAGCCGAAAAATACTCAGCTGCTGTAATAGTTGACGAGGCGCATGCTGTCGGAATATTCGGCAAAAACGGCAGAGGCCTGGTTGAACACTATAATCTTACTGACAGGGTCTTCGCACGAATAGTTACCTTTGGAAAAGCCTTGGGCTGTCATGGAGCTGCAGTACTTTGCGAAGAAAATTTGAGACACTTCCTTATCAATTTTGCCCGGTCTTTTATTTTCACAACAGCGACTTCGTTTTACGCTCATCTTTCTATAAAGATGGCTTATAAACACTTATTAGAGACTGAAACTTCCATAATTCACAATAAGGTCGAACTATTTAAAAAAGAAACTCAGTCTATACGAGAGCTTTTTGTTAGAAGCATCTCTCCTATTCAATGTTTAGTTGTCACAGGCAACGAAGACGCTAAAGAATTAGCATCAACTTTACAGAGAAAATCATTTGACGTAAGGGCTATTTTACACCCTACCGTGCCTTTGGGAAAAGAAAGACTGCGAATTTGTCTCCACTCGTTCAATACGGATATAGAGATTAGAAATTTGGCGCAAACACTGGTAGAAAATATATGAAACCACTTTTTATAACCGGAATTGGAACAGATATAGGTAAAACCCTTATATCAGCCATATTGGTGGAGAAATTCAAAGCTGATTATTGGAAGCCAATACAATCAGGCGATTTACATAATTCGGATACGATGAAGGTAAAATCTCTTATAACCAATGCAACTTCGGTATTTCACCCTGAAAGCTATCGATTGACTCAGCCCTTCTCGCCACATAAATCGGCGGATCTTGATGGAATCAGCATCGAGCTACAATCAATTTCCTTACCAAAAACTTCAAATAACACTCTAATAATAGAAGGTGCGGGCGGATTAATGGTTCCGTTAAACAACAGGAAATATATAGTTGATTTAATACAAACGCTCGAGGCTGATGTAATTTTAGTTATTAAAAACTACCTCGGAAGTATCAACCACACCCTGTTAAGTTTAGAACTTTTGAAGTTGAAAAACATCCCTGTTAAAGGAATCATTTTTAATGGTGAAAACGACAGCTATTCGGAGCAGGCAATTCTTAATCACAGCAAACTTTCCATTCTTGGACGTGTTCCTTTTGTTGTTGAATTAAATCGTGAAAAAATTATAGATTTAGGCAAGACTCTAAATTTTGATTAAGCGTCATTCCTCTCAACTCTATTGTCTCACATCTCATATATTTTGAATGAAAATAGCAGTAATCGGTTCAGGAACAATGGGTAATGGAATTGCTCATACATTTGCTCAATTTGGCAATCAGGTATCCTTGGTTGACTTATCAGAAGAAGCCTTAAAAAAAGGCATTGAAACGATAAAACGAAATCTTGAACGGCAACTTAGTAAAGGCACTATCACGGAAGCGGAGATGAATTCCACCCGGATTAATATTAAGGCTTTTACTGATTTGAAAACTGCAGTTGCAAGCACTGATTTAGTAATTGAGGCAGCTACAGAAAATCCGAATGTAAAATTAAATTTATTTCAAGACCTTGATAATTATTGCGGCAAGAAAACTATTCTTGCTTCTAATACCTCATCCATTTCAATTACCCACCTTGCATCAGTAACTAATCGTCCTGATAAAGTAATTGGAATGCACTTTATGAATCCGGTACCTTTAATGAAACTGGTTGAAGTTATACGAGGCAAAGAGACTTCTGATGAAACAACAAAGTTTGTTATGGAAACCGCCAGACAACTTAATAAGACTCCGGTAGAGGTGAATGATGCACCTGGGTTTGTGGCAAATCGTATTTTAATGCCCATGATTAATGAAGCAATTTTTGCTTTGCATGAAGGCGTTGCCGGCGTTGAAGAGATTGATACTGTAATGAAGCTGGGAATGGCTCATCCAATGGGGCCACTGCAATTAGCAGATTATATTGGACTGGATATATGTCTTGCTATTTTAAATGTGATGCAGGAAGGATTTAAAAACCCCAAATATGCGCCTTGTATATTATTGAAAAAAATGGTTGAAGAAGGGCAAATGGGGATAAAATCCGGTTTAGGATTTTATCAATACATTAAAGGGAGCAAGGAGTTTATTGTGGCTCCCCGCTTCAGAAAATAATTATTACATTCTCTCGGGCACATCAATCCCCAAAAGCCTCATTCCTCTCTTTATAATTGAGCCTGTGGTTCCTGACAATGACAATCTGAAATTTTTCAACTCCTCGTCATCCAATTTTAGAATTGGTTCTTCATGATAAAATTTATTGTAAAGCTTCGCCAATTCATAAATATAATTAGCAATCTGGGCAGGACTATAATCCCGGGCAGCAGCCGTCAAAGTTTCAGGATACTTATTTAGAGCCATAATCAATTCACGCTCAGTCGCAGTGAACGTCTCAACTTTATTAAATTCAGGCTTTTCAATTCCAGCTTTTGAAATAATTGAGCGAATTCGGGCGTGAGTATATTGAATAAACGGACCTGTGTGCCCTTGAAAATCAATGGACTCATTGGGATCAAATAACAAACGTTTTTTGGGTTCTACTTTCAGTAAGAAATATTTTAACGCCCCCAAACCGATCATCCGGTAAAGTTCTTTCTTTTCCTCCTCAGAAAAGCCATCTACTTTGCCAAGTTCCTCAGTTCTTGATTTGGCAGTTTCAACCATCTCGTCGATTAAATCATCTGCATCAACTACAGTTCCCTCTCTCGACTTCATCTTTCCGGAAGGCAAATCAACCATCCCATAAGATAAATGATACAATCCTTTCGCCCATGATTTACCCAACTTCTCGAGTATCAGAAAAAGCACTTTAAAATGATAGTCCTGCTCGTTACCAACCACATACAACGATTCATCCATTCCGAAATCATTGTATTTTAGTTGAGCGGTACCCAAATCTTGCGTTATGTAAACTGAAGTTCCATCTCCGCGAAGCACAAGCTTTTCATCCAGGCCTTCGGCAGTTAGGTCGATCCAGACAGAATTGTCTTCCTTCTTAAAGAAAACACCTTTTTCCAAACCTTCATCTATGATATCTTTACCTAAAAGATAAGTATCCGACTCGTAATAGAACTTCTTAAAATCTACTCCAAGCTTCTTGTATGTTTCATCAAAACCTGCGTAAACCCAGGCATTCATGGTTTTCCAAAGCTTTATAACCTCTTCGTCGCCGGCTTCCCATTGCTGAAGCATCTGCTGAGCTTCTTTGATCAATAAAGCATTCTTCTTGGCATCCTCTTCACTTTGCCCGGCTGCCTTTAACTCATCAATTTGCTTTTTATATTCTTTGTCAAAAATCACATAATACTTTCCTACCAAATGATCGCCTTTCAAACCGCTGCTTTCGGGAGTTTCAGCATTTCCAAATTTCTTCCATGCCAGCATAGATTTACAAATATGAATCCCTCTGTCATTAACAAGATTGGCTTTTATCACATCATAGCCATTCGCTGACAAGATTTCGGCAACCGAATATCCCAACAGATTATTACGGACATGCCCGAGATGTAAAGGCTTATTGGTATTGGGTGAGGAATACTCTACCATCACCTTTTTTCCGTTTGTCGGAAAATGCCCAAAACTATCTTGCGAAATTTGATCTTTATAAATAGAATGGAGAAAAGCGTCGGTTAAAGACAGATTAAGAAAACCCTTAATTACATTGAATTTCGAAACGTAAGAGATGTTATCCACCAGATATCGGCCTATATCGCTGCCTGTTTGTTCCGGAGATTTTTTCGACAAACGGGTTAGAGGAAAAGTAACTACAGTTACGTCGCCTTCAAACTCTTTCCTGGTTTCCTGCAGGCCAATTTCTGTTTCTTTTAATTCGGTATTATATAATGCCTTTACAGCATCAAGGGTTCCTTTAATTATAAAATCCATCGGTCAAAATTAATCATTATAGAATAACCACAGGAAGAATATATTTAAAGAATTGAGGTAAATTTGGATAGCAGCATCAATCTTATGCAAAAAAGCACCTTTAAAATAGAGGTTGGTTCAGAAATCGGCACTCTGCGTTCGCTAATCATTCATAGTCCTGATAGTGGCATTGGCAGAGTAGCACCTTCACAAGCTCAAGACTGGCTATTTGAAGATATCATCCATTTAGAAACAGTCCGGAAAAAAGAATACGACCTTTATGTGAAGATCTTGATGTATTTTCTTGACCCGGAAAAAATAAAAGGTAAGCTTGCCCACATCGATTCACCTGAAAATAAAAGAGCCTTTTTCAAACCAGGCGAAGCCGGATTCCATACTTCATCGAAAGTAATCGAATTTGAAAGACTTTTAGCAGATATCCTTGGTCAACCAGATATTAAAAACTCACTTACAGCTTCGGTTTGCGCAATTGAGGGCTGCAATTATAAAATCCAGCAAGAACTTATTCACACTGACCCTCCGGAATTGGCAAAGACATTAATTTCCGGATCTCGCTTTGTCGGAGAAATGCTTTTTCCTCCTATCCCGAATCTAATTTTTACCCGGGACATTGGTATCGCAATAAACAACTTTATTTTGGTTAACAAACCTGCTAAGGCGGCTCGCTCCAGGGAAACTCTGCTAGCCAGATATATTTTCTATAATCACCCCGTTTTTGAAAACTACCGCAACAACATCCTCGAGATTCCGGACACTATGCAAAACTTTTTAAGACCGCGAGATGAGCAGGGTGAAAAGCCTACCATTGAAGGCGGTGATGTTATGATTGTGAGTCCTGATCATGTTTTGATTGGTTGTACAGAACGAACTTCTGCCAGTGGAGCAAACGAAGCTATAAAACTGCTTTTTGAGCGACAAATTGTAAAAAAGGTTACAGTTATAAAAATTCCGCCAAAGCGTGACTTCATGCACATTGACACGGTTTTCACGCAAGTAAACAGAAACACATGGGTGATACTCGGCTCAATGTCTTCTCAGAAAACCAATAAAAAATCCGAAGCTATAGATTATATTTCTGAAAAAAGGAACAAAGAAAAACCTGAAATCCTGCAATTTGAAATTGATAAAATAAATGAGCCAAAATCATTTGATTGCATAGAGAATTTGCTTGACGACATTAGTAAAAACGATTTAAAAAGCACAGAAAAAACTCAGTTTATTTACTCAGGAAATAATGTCTTTCCTTTCGATGTTCGCGAACAATGGACCGACTCGTGTAACTTATTGGCCTTAAAAGAAGGTGTTATTGTAGGATACGATCGAAATGATAAAACGGTAGAAGCTTTTAAAGAAAAAGGCTTCAATATAACAACTGCAGCAGATTTAATAACCCGGCTGGAGAATGGAGATATTTCTGCCCAAAACATAAAGAATACACTTATTTTAATGCCATCAGCAGAATTATCGAGAGCACGGGGAGGGTTTCATTGTATGAGCATGCCTCTTTTCAGAGAGAAGCTTGAACCTGCCGCGAAAGCGGAAGAAAAGGAAATCGAACCAGCCTCAACCATAATGATGATTCGCCCCGTAAATTTTGCTTTTAATGAAGAAACGGCGGGTAGCAATGCTTTTCAGAACAAGCAGAGCAAAGATGTGAAAGTTCACAAAAAAGCTTTAAAAGAGTTTGACGATTTCGTAACCTTATTAAGAGAGAATCATGTAAATGTTTTGGTATTTGAAGATAATCCAGAGCCACAAACCCCTGATTCTATTTTCCCCAACAATTGGATATCGACCCATTCGGACGGAAAAATTTTTATTTATCCGATGCAGGCCAGTAACCGGCGTCTGGAAAAACGACCGGATATTATTGAAGAGTTACGGATGAAGTTTCAAATTGACACAGAAGTCGACTTGAGTTACCTGGAATCAGAAGGAAAATTCCTCGAAGGAACAGGAAGTATGGTGTTGGATCGCAATAACAAGATTGCCTATGCTTGTGTATCGCCACGGACCGATGAAAAGGCATTACACTTGTTCTCCGATTTAAGTGGGTATAAAACCATTATTTTCCACGCCTTCGATCGGAACGGCATCGCCATTTACCATACTAACGTGATGATGTGTATTGGCGACGGATTTGCCGTAGTTTGCCTCGAGTCAATAACTGACAAGAGGGAGAAAGACCAGATCATTAAATCATTAAAAACTTCCGGAAAAAAAATAATCGATATCTCTTTCGAACAGATGTACAAGTTTGCCGGCAATATGCTTCAATTAAAAAACACAACAGGCGACAGCCTGCTCGTCATGTCTGAACAGGCAAGGAACTCTCTCTCTCCTCAGCAAATTGAAGAACTAGAGCATTCCGGAACAATCATTGCTTCGCCGTTAAACACTATAGAAAGTTCAGGTGGGGGAAGTGCAAGATGTATGATTGCGGAAATCTATTTAGACGAAAGGTAGCACGCGGCCCCGTTAAGCTTTAATATGTAAAAAAAAATCCAAATAAAAAGAATAAGCGTAGAAATCATTAAAAAAATCTCATTTTTGCCAAAATTTAATAAATGCAGAGTTACGAAGAATTTATAGACCTCAGCGTTGGCTTCCCTCAAGAAGGCTTCGAGGTTATTGATGATGAACTTTATTTCCACGATCTTAATTTGATGGAAATGATTGAGACGTATGGCACTCCACTGCGTTTTACTTACGTTCCACTAATCAGCAAAAAAATACAGCAGGCTAAACTTTTGTTTAAAAAAGCTATAGTAAATAACAACTATCGCGGAAGCTATAAATACTGTTACTGTACCAAAAGCTCGCATTTTAAGCATGTTGTTGAAGAAGCCTTAAAAAACAATATCCACCTCGAAACATCTTCTGCGTTCGACATGCCCATGATCGATGCTCTTGAAAAGAAAGGTGTTTTAGGCAAAGAGATCACGGTAATTTGTAACGGGTTCAAAACCTATCAGTATAAGCAATACATTATTGATATGCTGCACGATGGCTTTTCGAATATCATACCCGTACTGGACAATAAAGAAGAATTTAACCTTTATGATGATGAGCTTGATATTCCATGCAATTTGGGTATCAGGATAGCTGCGGAAGAGCAACCGGACTCTCAATTTTACACATCAAGACTGGGTATCAGGATGGAAGACATCCTTGATTTTTACAACAATAAAATCGCGGCTAATCCTAACTTTAAAGTCGTGCTTCTGCATTTCTTTATCAATTCCGGAATTTCGGATACACCGTATTACTGGAACGAGCTTGAGAAATATGTGACGCTGTACTGCAAATTCAAAAAGATAAACCCGGATTTAACAACCCTTGATATTGGTGGCGGAATGCCCTTTAAGGATTCGCTGGTTTTTGATTTCGATTACGAGTATATGGTAAACGAAATTGTAAAACGGATCAAAGAAATTTGTGCCGAGCACGATGTAGTTGAACCGGACATCATTACCGAGTTTGGTAAATACACCTGTGCCGAAGCTTCGGGTATTCTATATAAAGTTCTTGGCAGGAAACAACAAAACGATCGTGAAAAATGGCTTATGCTTGATGGCTCTTTTATCACCAACCTTCCGGATGTTTGGGCTTTAAATCAAAAATATATTTTACTGCCAATAAATAACTGGGATTCGGAATACGAGCGGGTTAACCTCGGTGGTATCACTTGCGATGGTCAGGACTACTACAGTCAGGAAGCTCACATGAATAACGTCTTTATGCCAAAAACCAGAAAGGTTCAATATGTCGGTTTCTTTCATACCGGGGCTTACCAGGAGGTGTTAAGTGGTTATGGAGGAATACATCATTGCCTGCTTCCTTCTCCTAAACACGTAATCATTCGCCGTAACCGCGATGAGACCTTCAATTTTGAGGTATTCGGAGAAGAACAGAATAGCAAACAGGTTTTGAAAATCTTAGGATATACATAGAGAAAAGGAGGGTTTAGAAAACTATGTTTCGTTTTCATTGAAAATCCAGTCCCGCTTTTTGTTCCAAATCCTCATTACACGCCCGAAGGGGGCGCTTCATTCCGGGTTTTCCACTCAATCGGGTTTAAATTTGGAAAGACACTTTTCCAAACGCCGGTAAATTCCTGAATTTCGAGATTTGACGACTTTTCAAAAAGTTGTCAAATCTTTAATCTCATCATAAAGCGGCTTTATTATTTAAAAGCAGTTACTAGGCCTCGCCCATCATCAAACCTTCGATGGTATGTCCTTGTTCGATCGGTTCAAGCTTATCAACAATACGACAGATCAGATGTTGCTTCAGTTCGGCAGGAAGACTCTCGTAATAGGTTTTAGTAATTTGCAAATCATGCCGTTCAGCATTATTCGCTCCGGGGGCATCGACCCCAAGAACCAGAGCTGGCCTTGATTTGTTTGAATAATTGGCGGTACCACGATGAATGGTGAGAGCTGACCTGGCAGAAACATCTCCCATTCCTGGCATTTTTCGCTGAGCTCGTTGCTCATATCGGGCGTAGTTTGATTTGGGAGGAAACATCTCATGCTGAAAATCAATAGGCAAATCCCATTGAGTTCCTGGAGCTATTTCGAAAGGACCCATGTCCTCAAATACATCTACAGTAGTTAGATTAAAGGCTAAAGAATTTAACCTGCGGCCTTTAATAGTATCCTCAGGGGCAGGAAAATCACGATGCCAAGGCTGATCTTGGGCACCTGGATTTGGCACATCAAACCCTATTTCAACAATCTTATATTGGGGGCCAAGCACAGCCTCGCATACAAACATTATCCAGGGATGAGTGACCAGGTCAAGAAAACCGCTAATATCTTCAGGATGTATTTCGACATAATGCCGCTTTGGACCCCGACCAACAGCTCCGCCAGGTCTATTTAGTGCTTCTTTGTATAAAGCAAGTACTTCGTCATGAAGCCGCTGAACCCATTCTATACTAAAAGCGTTTTTAAGTCCTATGATTCCATCACCGTATAAACCTCCCATTACTTGTGCAACATCGTAAGCGGGGCTTTCTATAATCGGCACATCCTGGCTGATATCAATATTCGCTTTCATACGCATTTCGTTATGTAGTAACAACGATAATGCCAGTACCTTTATGATATATTTCGGCCCATTAAATGGCCGGGCGACAATAAAAGATCTAAATATCGAACTTATCCAGCAACTTTAATAACGTTGCAAAGTCTTTGGGATATGGAGCAGATACCGTAATTTGATCTTCCTCATTAATTTTAAATGTCACTTCCTTTGCATGCAAAGCAAAGCGTTTCATGATCGGAAGCTCTTCCTGATCTTTTCCTAAACGATAGCCGCGTTTAATACCAGAAAGAAGTACAGGCTGCCCGCCATACATGTCATCTCCTGCAATAGCCGCACGCTGAGATGCCAGATGGATACGAATCTGGTGCATCCGACCTGTGATAGGCTGACATTCTATGAGAGTATAATGTTTATAGAATTTAATGGAATTGAAAATGGTTTCGGCTGCTTTGCCTTCCTGACGGCTAATAGCCACATTCTTGTTTCCCAGATTGAGAATAGGAAGATTTACATCCAAATCATTAAACTGATGTGTGCCATTTACCAGCGCATGATAAACCTTTTTAACCTTACGCCGCTCAAACTGCATTGATATCAGCCTGTACGCCGCAGGATTTTTCGCAATAATCAAACAGCCGGACGTCTCTTTATCTAATCGGTGACAAACCTGGGCATCTGGGGTGTATTGCCTGGCGAGACGTAGCATACTCATCTCACCTCCCTCTCTTTCATCTAGCGAACTGATAAAGGGTGGTTTATTTACTACGATGATATCATCGTTTTCGAATAGAATGGATTCTTTAAAATTTGGAAATTTCACAGGTCAAAAGTACAGAAAAAAATACGTTTGTGCTTTTAATCCCTTATCTGTACGCCATCAAACTTGTATCCAACACCTTTTACTGTGCTTATATAATCCTCCCCAAGTTTCTCACGAAGCTTGCGAATGTGAACATCGATTGTTCTATTGGTTACCACAACAGAGTCTTCCCAAATGCTCTTTAAAATCACTTCCCGCGTATACACCTTACCTGGTTTTGATGCAAGAAGATATAAAAGTTCGAACTCCTTCTTGGCCAAAACTATCTTCTCGCCGTTGCGATAGACCAGATACGTTTCTCTGTCTATAGTTAAATCAGCAATTTCAAGTTTATTTTCGACAGGCTCGTCGGATTGGGTATTTCGTCTTAGAATAGCATTTATCCGGCTTACCAGAGCCCGGGGCTTTATAGGCTTAGCGATATAATCATCTGCTCCGACATTAAATCCGGCGATTTCAGAGTATTCTTCACTTCTGGCAGTTAGAAAAACCATAAATGTATTTTTAAATTCATTCATGGTTCTTAAAACGCGACAAGCTTCGATACCATCCATCTTCGGCATCATAATGTCGAGGATAATTAAATCGGGATGAGAACGCTTTGCTTCACTTACGCCTTCCTGCCCGTTCGATGCAGTAAAAACCTGATAACCTTCTTTTTTAAGATTGTATTCAATCAGTTCCCTGATATCAGGTTCGTCGTCTACAACTAGAATCTTTTGTTTTATTGAACTCATGGTTTTTATTTACCACTAAAGTATAACCCCAAAAGCAGAAAATAGTTAAGGCTATATTAAGTTATTGTTAACAATGATATAGTGTTAACAATATAAATACTTTACTTCAACGTTTTATTTAAAAAAACTTCAAGTTCTTCACCTCTCGGATTTTTTGCCAGAATTTTTCCCTTTGTATCAAGCAGAAAGGATGCTGGAATCCCTTCAATAGCATATTGCTTTACAACCTCACTATCCCATTGCTTAAGTTCCGATACGTGAGTCCAGGTTAGATTATCAGTCTTGATGGCTTTTAACCATAAGTCCCTGTTATTATCTAATGAAACGCCCAGAATAGTAAAATTCTTATTCTTAAAAGTCTGATATTGCTTTACAATGTTAGGGTTTTCCTCACGACAAGGAGCACACCATGATGCCCAAAAGTCAAGTAAAACATATTGACCCTTAAAATCTGATAATTTTATTTGCTTACCATCGCTGGAAGTCATTTGAAAATCAGGCGCAGTTTGACCAATAGCAAGTGACTTCAATTTATCCATTTTAGCTATAAAGCTTTGAACAGCCGAAGTATTTGGGAACTTGCCTTTAATATCCTCCGAATACTTTAATAGCTGGGATTCATATTTAGTTTGATCAAGCGAACTCATAGCATAAAAGCCCGCCAGGTTATCCCGGTTTTTATTTGTGAAAGCGATGGTCTCTTTAGCAAAAGCATCCATATTCTGCTCAAATCGTGGAATTAAAACCGCCTCTATGGAATCTTTGATTAATGGATTCTGGCTCACCTTTTCCTGGTATTCCTGCTGAATATCCATATAGACTTTACTATACTTAGCGCTGATCTTATTGAAATCCTTCAATTTTTCAGAATCATCGGAGCCAGAAAGTTCATATTCTCCTGCTTCATTTGAAAAATCAGCCTTAAAACCGATCTGATCGCCGTTTTTCGCAATAAGCGGATAGGTTTTTTGAGCTGCCGACAAGTAATAAAAGTCGGTCTCAGGAGAAATAAATGCGAATTTAAATTCACCATTTTCGTTTAGAATAACCGAATCTACAAGTTGATCACCCTTATAAAGTGCTACTTTCTGCAGTCCGGCTGCATTTTCAAATTTACCCTTAAGGATAACTTCGTCATTATTCTTACACGCTGATACTGCTATTAACAGCATCAATACTCCAATTAATTTCTTCACTTTAATGAGTCTAATTTCTCAACAACCAATTTATTTGCGGTTTTAGGATCGATTTTTCCTTTCGATAATTTCATCACCTCGCCCATGAATAGTCCTAAAACGCCCTTTTTCCCTTTATTGTATTCAATTACTTTATCAGGATACAGAGAGATAGCCTGGTCAATATAATTCATAAGCTCGTCGCCGCCGGTATCTATAAGGAGATTCAGTTCCTGAACCATATCAAGAACATCTATCCGGGGATTCTTAATTAATTCGGGAAACAGCTGCTGCGTAGCTGCCGTATTATTTATCTTCTTATCATCAACTAACGAAATTATTGCCGCAACGGATTCCGCCGGTACTTGCAACGAAAGATTCCCTTTAGGATTATCATTCAAATACGACTGAATTGGACCGCTTACCCAATTTGCGGCAGACTTGTAGTTATTGGTAAACTTTACTACCTCTTGAAAATAATCGGATACTGATTTATCAGAAGTAAGTAAATAAGCGTCATAATCCGACAAACCAAAGCTTTCTGTATATCGCTTAACCCTTTGTTCGGGAAGCTCCGGAAGTTCATTCTTAAGATTATTGACAAATTCATCGCTCAGCACCAAAGGTGGCAAGTCCGGCTCGGGAAAGTAACGATAGTCATAGGCCATCTCCTTAGAACGTAAAACTGACGTTACCCCGGTGGTTGCGTCAAAATTCAAAGTATTTTGATCAATCCTGCCACCATTCTCGATCACTTCTACCTGCCTGCGAAATTCATAATTCACCGCCCGCTGTAGATTTCGGATAGAATTCAGGTTTTTAACCTCGCATCTTGATCCATATTCTGTCGCTCCCTTTAACCGAACGGAAATATTGGCATCACAGCGTAAGCTTCCTTCTTCCATATTCCCATCACAAATCTCAAGATAACGAACAAGCTTTCTGATTTCGCCCAGATAAGCTGCTGCTTCTTCTGCCGATCTTAAATCCGGTTCAGACACGATTTCAACAAGAGGCACACCAGCTCTGTTTAAATCGATTAACGAGCACTTATCATCTTTATCATGAATACTTTTACCCGCATCTTCCTCCATATGGATTCTATTTAAGCGAATATTTTTTTTCGGTTGATCTTTTAAGCTAATAGAAACAAAGCCCTGCTGACAAATTGGTAAATGATCTTGAGTAATTTGGTATCCTTTAGGAAGATCGGCATAAAAGTAATTTTTGCGGTCAAACCTGTTTACTTTATTGATGGTGCAATTGGTTGCCAAACCCATCTTTACCGCAAACGATACGACTTTCTTGTTCAGCTTTGGCAAAGATCCCGGCAAACCTAAAGAAACGATACTTGTGTGATGATTAGGCTCAGCACCAAAAGATGCAGGATCTGAAGAAAAGATTTTCGTATTGGTTGAAAGCTGGGCATGAATTTCCAAACCGACAACAAGTTCATATTTATCAAGCACCTCTTGGGTAAGTTTTTTTTGTTCCGTTTTCATTTTATTGTAAGGGAGCCAAATATACTATTTCTGTTTAATGATACAGATTAGGCGAAAAGCAGATTCTTTAAGTATAAAAAGGATATTATTTTATGGCCTGTCTTATTCTAATCAGCTTTTCTAACAAATTTTCGAGTAAAGACAGGTGCAACATGTTCGCCCCATCCGACTTTGCGTTCTCTGGCTCGGGGTGAGTTTCGATGAACAAACCATCGGCACCAACAGCGATTGCTGCTTTGGCGATAGTTTCTATTAAAGCCGGCTTGCCTCCGGTTACTCCCGAAGTTTGATTCGGCTGTTGTAAAGAGTGAGTGCAATCCATCACTACGGGCACTCCGAATGATTTCATTTCCGGAATTCCACGAAAATCTACGATCAGATCCTGGTAACCAAAAGTATTTCCGCGGTCGGTTAAAATAACCTTATCATTACCACTGTCCTGCACTTTATCTACCGCAAATTTCATAGACCCAGCCGAAAGAAACTGTCCCTTTTTAATATTTACAACTTTTCCTGTTTTAGCCGCCGCAATCAGCAAATCAGTTTGGCGACATAAAAATGCTGGAATCTGCAACACATCCACATATTCAGCTGCCATTTCTGCTTCTTCCGCCGCATGAATATCGGTTACGGTTGGAATTCCAAATTCGTGGCTTATACGCGCAAGAATCTTTAATGCCTTTTCATCTCCTATACCTGTAAAAGAATCTATTCGTGAGCGGTTAGCTTTCCTGTACGACCCCTTAAATATGTATGGAATCTGAAGTTTATCTGTAATCTGAACAACCTTTTCAGCAATACGCATCGCAATATCTTCACCTTCTATGGCGCAAGGTCCGGCCATTAAAAAGAAATTGCCTGATTCAGAATATTTAATTTGGGGGAGATTTTTGATCATTAGTTACCTAATTCGGATAAAAATTTAATACGCATTAACTGGAGCTCTTCGCGGGTGTAATCATCACTGCCAAGTTCTTTTAAAGCCTCATCAATAGAATCTACCTCTGCACTTCTAAAATAATCAAAAACCTCATCCTGACGATCTTCATCAATCATCTCGTCGATATAATAATTTAGATTCAGCTTGGTTCCCGAACTAACAATAGTTTCAACTTCTCTCAGAATATCTTCATAAGTGATTCCTTTAGATGAAGCAATATCGTCAAGAGCCAACTGCCTGTCGATATTCTGAATAATAGAAACCTTTAAAGCTGATTTATTGGCCGCGCTTTTAATCACGAGGTCAACTGGTCTGTCGATATCATTCTCCTCTACGTATTTACTGATTAATTCTATAAATGCGGCACCAAACTTCATGGCTTTACCCGAACCTACTCCATGAATTTGCTTTAATTCATCGAGCGTAACCGGATAGTGAGTACACATTTCCTCCAGAGAAGGATCCTGAAATACGACAAACGGCGGAAGATTTTTTTGTTTGGCAATGCGTTTCCGCAAATCTTTAAGCATTTGAAGCAAGGCGGTATCTAATGTACCTGCCCCTTGTTGTGCGCCTTCTTCCTGGTCGTCCTCGCCGGTTTCCATCACCCGGTTTAAAATAAATCTTAGAGAATGCGGACTGTCAATAAACGACTTTCCTGATTTGGTTAGATGGAGCAAACCATAATTATCAATATCTTTAGATAGATAATTGTTTAAAAGAGCTTGTCTTAACAATGACTTCCAATAAACTACCCCATCTTCCTTTCCGCTTCCAAAGTATGGTAATTTATTGTGATTGTAAGCTGTAATTTGTGAAGTCTCAACGCCCATCATAATATTAATAATATGATGGTCATCGAATTTTTCTCCAAGTTCTAAAATAGCTTTGAGTGTTCTCTTTAGATTATCTGAAGCATCAAAATGAGTTTTAGGCGCCCGGCAGCAGTCGCACATGTTGTTACACCCGGCCTCATTAAAATTCTCGCCAAAATAATGCAGAATTTGCTTTCTCCTGCAAACAGAAGACTCTGCGTAGTCAATAACTTCTTTTAATATCTGCGTTCCAATTTCCCGTTCAGAAACTGGTTTGTCTTTCATGAACTTAGCAAGCTTGTCAATGTCCTTCTCTGCATAAAACGCTATACATTGACCTTCACCACCATCTCGACCGGCCCTACCTGTTTCCTGGTAATAACCTTCCATTGATTTTGGTATGTCGTGGTGAATCACATAACGCACATCAGGTTTGTCAATTCCCATTCCAAAAGCATTGGTACATGCAATGACCCGAACTTTATTG
>CBIHLM010000018.1:0-64456 GCA_966210515.1 uncultured Pedobacter sp. | reverse complement strand
TTATACCAATATCATACACCAGGCTGACTGAAATCAGGTAGGTGTATTATTAAGGCCTTGAACTTTATGCTGCCAAACAAATTATCATGAAAACGATAATGGTTTTAACTGATTTCTCTAAAAGGGCCGAACATGCTGCAGAATATGCCTGGCAGCTGGCGTTATTTTTGAAAGCGGATCTGCTATTTTATAATGCCTATCAGGTGCCGCAGGAGCTAGCCCTGGAGACGGCGATTCTTCCTGATATTTACGGCGATTATTCTATTATGGAGGAAGAGAGCAAAGAAAATCTACAGACTCTAACTAGGCGCTTAAAAAAAAAGTTTCAAACATCAGGACAGGAGCAGGAGCCTTTCGTCCTCTGTGAAAATGGCGAGGGGAATCTGGCAGACAATGTCGAAATACTTTTGAGGCAGTATAATGTATGGTTAATAGTCATGGGCGATAAAAGCGGTGAGAATTTTTTTAGCCATCTGATTATTGGGAGTGACTCTAATAGAATGGTGAAAAAAGCGAATCGGCCCATGTTAATTATTCCGGAAAAAGCGCAGTTTCGCCAGTTGAGCAGAATTATCTTCGCGTCAGATTCATTAAATAATTCAGCTTTGGAGGCTTTAGACTTTCTAATAGACGTGGTTTGCCCTTTTAATGCTGAAATAGTTATTACTCATGTGTTCCCGAAACATGCCAGTCCGGATGAAATGAGTCAGCGTTTGCAAAGCCTTGGCAAAATACGCTCTGTGATAAATTATCGGAAGGTGACTTATATAGACTTAATGGAATCTGATGTGAGCGAAGCATTGGTGAAATTTGCGCAGGTGGCCGATTCTGACATGATTGTCCTTGTTCAAAAACGAAGTTTATTTTACGAGCAGCTGTTTCAGGAAAGTAACACCCGAAAAATGATGAATTATCATGCTTTGCCCTTGCTTATTTTCCCTGCCGGCTTTTAAGCCCAGATATTCAGGCTTATAATTATTTTTTAAGTCCTGGTTTTTACTCTTTTTATCTTCTGATTTTTTTCGAACCCTTCCTTTTATTTTGATTAATTCTACATCTACAACTAATGTGGTATAGGGTTCTATAAGGTCTGCATAACCCATTGCTCCAAATGCAAGATAAGATGGAATTATAAAAATAGCAGTTGATCCCTCATTCATCAGTAATAAACCCTCGTCCCATGCAGTTACAGTACCAGATTCGGCGACAATAACACTGATCGGACTATAATCGCGGCCAGGTTGCTCAAGGCCTGCTTCTACAGCGCGGGATTTAATACTCGAATCAAATACCTTTCCACCAATTGTACTTGCAGTGTAGTTGATCAGCAACGTGTCTCCGGGTTCGGGCTTTAACCTCATTGTTTGCTTTTTAACAACATATAACAAGCCCGAAGATGTAAATAACGGCTTTAGGTGATGATCTGCAATGTATTTTGCCAGCAAAGATCTTTCGGCTTCGAGCGCGAGCTCTTCTTCAGCGACAGCTTCCTGTATAGTTTGTACCTTTTCAATTTTTATGATGAATATTAACGTACTTCCTTTAGGTAAATATCCCGGGCGGTCGAATTCCTGATCTTTAAAGATTGAGTCGGTTGGAATATGGATTTGTGCGCTGTCTTTATCGCTTAATAGAATAAATAGATCCATAAAATCGGTTATGTTCTGCGATTGAACGACCTGCGCCTTCAGCGGCTTGCCTTTGTGGTAGGTGCTGAATAATACCGAGTCTTTTTCGGTTTTCTCAATCAAGTTGAATGTGATTATATTGTTCAGCTGGATTTTTTTGCCCGATTGTACAGTGTGAATTTTGTACTTAATTCCATTGGCTGCTGTTTTGAAATTTTCCTGACCGTATAGCGTGTTAACTAATGAAAACACTGTCAGGAAGACACAAGTTTGAGTTGTAAATTTCATTGCCACAGCTAGTTAATAATTAAATTCGTGGTTTTCACTGCATGATAATCTCGAATTAAAAGCTTTTTTACAGCTATAAAGACAAGGGACATCAGTAACTGTAATGACAGTTGTCAGTTACAGTACTGATCTGGATTTTATAGTCGCTGATCTAATTCTAAAATAAGCTAATTATAAGGGAGGCATATAAAAGAATCAGAATAAGGTCGTCTATCCCAAGAACAAACCGTTTAGTAACTGACTCGTAAATGATTGAAATACCTACAATAGTTGTCATTAGCACGGCCACCAAACCTGTTAATGCATGTACAGGGTTGATTGCTTGAAGTAAGGATCCTTCAATAAACAATAAGTCGTCGATCGAAAGAATAAGCATGTTGAAAATATTACTGCCCAATAAATTGCCCACTGCTATATCCGGGCTTCCAATTTTTATGGCAGCTGTAGAAACCGCTATCTCCGGCAATGAGGTTGAAACGGCGACCAGCAAAGTGCCTACGAATGATTTACTAAGACCGGCAGCATTTGCCAGCTGGTCAGCAAAATAAGGCAGGGATACACCCCCGATTATTACCAGAATTGCAAAGGCGATATAACGCTGAATGGCCAATTTTAAAGGAATGTCGGGGTGTTCAGGATGAATAGTAGGTGCAATATTTGCGTCCGAATAGGTGACTTGTTTTTTTTCATGGTAAAAAATGATACGCATCGCTATGATGTACAGAACCAGTAAAATAATAGATGAACTACTGACCCAGCCGATAACGGGAAAACGGTTTTCGAATAAAATTGAAATAACGGATAATGTGAGGAGTAGAATTCCAAAGAATGCTGCAAGCAAATGCCCTTTTGTTACTAAGGAAAATAATGACTTCTGGGGGACGTAAAAATCGAGACAGGCAAGTATAAAAAGGTTAAAAGCACAACTGCCCATGATATCCCCGACCGCGATATCCGGACTGTGAATCAACACAATAGAGCTGAATCCGGTAAATAATTCGGGTAATGAAGTAACGGCCGCCATCAAGATGAGCCCGAACCATGCTTTGCCCATTCCCGTTAGTTCTGCTATGATATCACCGTATTTCGACAATTTCGATCCGCCGATTACAATTAATGTGGCGCATAATATAAATGCGAGTAGTATGATCGGTAAACTCATGCTCTTTCAGAATGCATTGTTTCTTCTTTGTTTAGTACTTGGTTAATTTGCTTAGGATTCTTATTTGTGCGAAAGAGATCTTTTATTTGCGATGGCAGAGCTTTGCTGATATTTTGGAAGCGATAATAATGGGAATCTCAATTTTACCACCAATCCGCAGGTTTTACTTTCTCTGAAAAGATTTTCAGGTTTCTTTTTGGGTGTAGTAAACATACACAGTATGCTATTGCGTTTTCTTTTCATGTAGGCCCGCATTTCATCAATTAATGTAAGTTCAATATTCCTTGTTACCTCATTAAGTGTCAGTTTATTGGCTCTGAGCGTGTTTAAATCATCAATATTTGCGGTAGAAATTCCATAATTGAAATTTACCAACTCTATCCCTGCATTTAACTTCTGGGCCAGCGGCAACAGTTGATTCACCTCGTTTTTTAAATCTTTTAAATCACAGGCATAAATTACCCGGTTTATAGGTTGGTAATTATAATTCAGAGGTATGATAAGAACGGGAATCTGAGCCCTGGAAATAACTACCGAGGTAGTACTGCCCAGAAAGAACTTTTTTAAGCCGGACGATCCATGTGTGGACATGATTATAAAATCAATCTTTTCATCTTCCACGATTTGCAATATGTCATCAATTACGTTTCCTCCCAGTTTTATTTCGTAATCAGAATGTAACGAAGAAGGAGAGACACCAAATTTCAAACTGTTTTTTACAAGCAGCTTTGTTAACCGCTGTTCTTTTGAATGTATGGCTGTCATAAGCGCATCATCATACGTTGTTTTAATCGTGCTCGAGGGGATTAGTTCGCAAATAGAATGAAAAAATAAGAGTTTGCATTTGAATTGTTGTTGAAAGCCGATTGCGTAATTTATTAGTGCGGTCGGACTTCCGGAGAAGTCAATAGGTACCAGTACTCTTTTCATTTTCGTAAGATAATTATCATCAAAATGGACTAACCTTTTGTCGGTACAGGCTGCTTTAGCAGCTATGCAACGGTCATCGGGGTGAATTTTATGGCAGCTCTTTTGCAGCGTTTGTTTTCTCCTAAATACGAAGTTCCGACGTATAGCTCAAAGTGCTAATGATAGTTGTCAGGCATGCTTTTGATTTTGATTACATGAGGGCTAAAACTCAGATTTACAGCCTCGGGCGGTTAACAACTATCAGCTCACTAACTGATTTCTATCAGGAAAGTGTAACACTTGTTGAGAGATCTTTAGTAAAAATTACTGAGGGGCCATGAGAACAATTCTTGTATTAACCGATTTCTCTGAAAGGTCTGAACATGCGGCTGAATATGCCTGGCAGATGGCATCGAAAATACAGGCAGAAATTCTACTATTCAACGCCTATTATTATGTTCCCCAGACAGAAGACGTATACGCCGGCGTTTTTCCTGTACAGTTTAAAAGTTACTCTGCTTTCGAACAAGAAAGTATGGCGAAGCTGATTGAATTATCGGATCGCCTTACACAGAGGTTTAAAACAAGTTCAGACAGGCAACCATCCTTGAGGTACCAAAACGGAATGGGCGATCTTGCCGATAACGTTATGGAGCTTTTAGATAAAGAGGATATCTGGCTCATCGTTATGGGCGATAAACGCGAAGAGGGTTTCTTAACCAATTTGGTTCTCGGCAGTGATGCCAATGCAGTACTTAGGAATGCTTCCCGCCCGGTGCTTATGGTGCCCCGCAAAGTCGGGTTCGAGAATATTAACAGAATGGCATTGGCTCTGGCCTCATTCGGCCAACCCGAGTTAGATGCATTGAAATTTATGGTTGAACTGGCAGTGCCATTCGATGCCGAGCTTATTGTAATCCATATCGATAAGAATGAAACAGCCGATGAGAAAGCCAACGAAATACTTGAGAGTTTTTATGAAAAAGGTGGTGCAGTAGAGTATGGAAAAGTCTCATTTCATGAAATGTTAGGCGATGACATTACCTCAGCATTGGTGAAATTCGAACAAATCGCAGGGTTAGATTTAATTGCGCTGGTTCATAAAAAGCACCCTTTTTATGAGCAGTTGTTTCATAAAAGTACTACTAAGCAAATGATGGGTTATCACACAATTCCATTGATGGTGTTTCCTCCGGCTTTCGTGGCTAAAGCGGTTTCGAATACTAATCTATCCTAAATCAGAAAACAAAATGAAAAAAATCAGCGCAGCTTTTGACGGTCTGAAGTTTTCAACCAGTACACTTGAATACGGTATTCAATTTGCGAGTAAAAGCGATGCTATGTTGTCGGGTATTTTTCTTGATGATTTTACCTATCACAGCTACAAAATTTTTGACATGGTGGGAAGCCAGGGGGTGTCGAAAGATAAATTGAAGCACCTGATGAAAGCAGATAAAGAGAGTCGCTTAAAATCTGCGGCTTCTTTTGAGCAGGCGTGTTTAAAAGCTCACGTTAAGTATGTTGTGCATCATGATAAAAGCATTGCCGTTCAGGAATTACTTCGAGAAAGCATCTATTCCGACCTGGTTTTAATAAGCTCTGACGAAACATTCACACATTTTCCCGAAGAACATCCAACCCAGTTTATAAAAGATATTCTTGCGGATTTACAATGCCCTGTACTTATTATACCGAAGGAATATAAACAGATTGATAAAGTGGTGTTGCTTTACGATGGTAAGCCGGCCTCCGTATTCGCTATTAAAATGTTTAATTATTTGCTTCCGTGGATGAAGGATATTGAGACAGAAGTTGTGTCGGTAGTTGATCCGGAAGATACTTTGCAGCTTCCTGAAAATGAGTTGATCAAAGAATTTGTACAATGTCATTATCCGGACGCAACGTATACCATTTTATATGGTAAAGCTGATGAGCAAATTCTGAGCTTTCTTAAAGGGCTGCATCAGAATGTGTTAATAGTACTTGGCGCCTATACGCGCGGGGCTGTGTCACGATGGTTTAAAACCAGCATGGCCGATATTTTACAGAAAGAGGTACAGATGCCCTTGTTCATTGCACATAATAAATAAGTAAAAAAGAATCTCTTTTAGGGGATCGAGATTCTTAAATATAGTTTAATGATGAGAATCCCGGGACGTTTTTTCGCAAGTTTAGGGAAAGCTGGGCAGAATGATTCCGCCAGAAGAAGCTTGCTTGCAGATGATTTGTTTCTGGTTAATTAACGCCGTAGGAGTTACCATAGAAGGGGCGAAAAGCCCGCAATAAGAATCTGGTATCGAGCTGATTTTAGTCAGGTCGCACTTTTACCGAATTGAGGAAATTTGTAATAATCTTTAAATTTTAAATATGCCAAACATGAAAACAGAACATGCCACCAGAGACCTGAATGAGGCCATCGATGTATTCCGAAGAGAACTGCCGGATCCCAAAAGAAGTAATGATTCTACCTTTACAGATGCTTTTCTTATTGGCGAAACGGAAGTCATCCTGAAAGCGCAGAAGGTTAAAGGAAGCACTGGAATGTCGTGGAAAATCGATTACAACAACTAAAAAAATGTTAAAGCGGATTCTGATTATTGAAGATAATGCTGAACAAAGGGAGATGTTACGGGAAGTCTTAACTTATTTTGACTTCCTGGTAACCGCTCTGCCCGATGGACGAGATATGTTTAGCCAGATAGCAGCTTTTAATCCGGATTTGCTTTTAATCGATTACATTTTACCCGGCGATAATGGGGTCGAATTATGTTTGAAGCTGAAGAAAGACTACAGAACATCCGAGATACCGGTGATACTTATGTCGGCCTACCTGGGTATTTTGGAGCACTTTAGCTGTTGCAGCGATATATTGTGTAAGCCTTTTGACCTGGAAGCCATACTTTCGAAAATCAATAACCTTATAAAAGTAGGAGAACCTGCAGCAGTTAGTGAGGAATATTTCCTTGCCCATTTACCCGTTTCCGGTCCGATAGATTTTATGACTGACGAGAATCAATAACAGGCATAATCAATGTCAATTATTTGCACCGGCAGGCTATTGATCTTTATACTTATCTAATGTTAACTAAAAAAAACACTACTATGAACACATTAATTAAATCATCCGGCATTCCGTCGATCAGAACACTTATGGAAGACTTCTGGAACAGTGAAAACTTATTGGAAAGAGCTTTCAGAAGAGATCTTTTGCCCGCAGTGAATATTAAAGAAAACGAAGGTAATTTCGAAATTGAGGTAGCTGCGCCTGGTTTCCAGAAACAAGACTTTAAAGTTGATATTCAGAACGACGTATTGAATATAAGTGCTGAAACCAAGGACGAAAGCACGGAAGAGAAAGATAATTATACTCGCAGAGAATTTTCTTATTCGTCTTTTAACCGTTCATTCAGTCTTCCAAAAAATGTAAAAGAAGAGAATGTACAGGCAAGATACGAGAATGGTATTTTAAAATTAAAGCTGGAAAAGGCTGAGAAAGAGCTTCCACAGAAAAAAAGTATTGCTATTGAATAGTTTTTTAAAAAGGATAAGCAACTTAGCTTATCCTTTTTGCTTAAAATCATTTTGGCCAACACAAGCTTGTTTTCTCTTAAAATTAAATTAGTATTTTAAGGTTTTTACAAGGATAAATTGGTTTTAATGCAACGGTTCCACGGTTTAGCTCTTTTTTTAGTGCTTTTTATTTCCTGTAGTGGGGGAAGAGAACGAACGAAACCTGTTCTTAAAGCTATAACAGAATCTGTTTACGCATCAGCTAAAGTTAAATCAGCAGATCAGTACGAGGTTTACTCGACCGTGAGCGGAATTTTGGAACAGGCTTTTGTAGAAGCGGGAGATGAAGTAAAGGCAGGCGATCCCCTGTTTGTGCTTGATAATCGTAACGCAGTTTTAAGTGCAGAAAGTGCCAGACTCGCTTATGCAAAACTCCGGGAAGAGAACAGTATCCGGTCGAACAAGATCGAGGAAATGGAACTGAATGTTAAGCTTGCACGCGATAAATATCAACTCGACTCATCTTTATACGCTCGTCAACGTAATCTGTGGAAAAATGAGGTCGGTACCCAGCTAGATCTTGAACAGCGTCGCCTTAACTTTCTAAACTCGAGAAATTCCTATTTGGCTGCACGAAATAAACTTCAGCAGTTAAAAGAAGATCTCAGAAGCGAGCTAAAACAAGCGAACATCCAGTATCGCATCAATGTAAATCAACAAGCTGATTTTGTTATAAAAAGTGCGTTTAAGGGTAAAGTATTTAATGTGCTTAAAGAAAAAGGCGAACTCATTACCCCTCAGGTTCCCCTGGCTATTATCGGAAATGCCAATAGCTTCATCTTAGAAATGGCTGTAGACGAGTATGACATTGCCAGAGTAAAACCGGGACAGCCGGTAGAAATTGCCATGGATAGCTATAAAGGTCAGGTTTTTCAAGGCCGGGTAGATAAAATTCATCCTATCATCGACGAAAGACAAAGAACGTTTAGAGTTGATGCTCATTTTCTTAATCCGCCGCCAGTCTTGTATCCCAATCTCACAGCAGAAGCAAGTATAATTATTCAAAGCAAAAATAAAGCAGTGCTTATTCCAAGCGGTTACCTGATAGACAATAAATATGTCTTGATTTCAAAAGATGAAAGAAAGGCTGTAGAAGTTGGTTTAAGCGATTACAGGATGGTGGAGATTACAAAAGGACTAGACACCACTCAGTTTATTTACAAACCGCAGTAAAATGAATATTCCTCTCATTCCCGATATTGCCATAAGCCTTCTGAGAGCAAGGCTCAGACAATCTATAATAGCGGCTGCCGGGGTAACCTTCGGGATCGGGATGTTCATTACCCTGGTAAGTTTTATGAATGGACTTAATCAGCTACTCGATAACTTAATTTTAAACAGAACGCCACATATTAGACTCTATAATGAGGTCAAACGATCTGCCAGTCAGCCTGTAGATCTTTCCGCCGCGTATTCGGATCATTATAATTTTATCCACTCCATTAAACCAAAAGATCGTGGAAAGGAAATTTATAATAGTAAGGCCATTATTAAAAAATTGCACGAAGATCCTCGGGTGTACGGAGTAGCTCCAAAGCTTATTGAACAGGTATTTTTTAACTCGGGCAGCATCGAGATTGGCGGCATTATAAATGGAGTCGATGTCGCGAATGAAGAAAAACTTTTCTCATTAAGTAATTATGTAATAAAAGGTGATCTTAGAAGTTTGATGACCGTCAGTAACAGCATATTTATCGGGAAAGGTATTGCTGATAAAATGATGCTCGAGTTGGGCGACAGAATGCAGGTGACTTCTTCTGCCGGGCAGGTATCAATGCTCAAAATCGAAGGAATCATTCAGTTCGGAATTTCAGAAATTGATGATATCATAACTTACACTTCTCTTCAAACAGCTCAGAAACTACTCGGGAAGCCCGATAGTTATATCACGGAAATTCAGATAAAACTACACGATCTAGCAGCGGCACCAGAAACGGCGAAAGAATTTGCCCGGACTTTTGAGCTTGATGCTCTTGATATTCAGGCGGCAAATTCTCAGTTCGATACAGGCAGCAGAATACGGTCCATTATTTCGTATGCCGTAGGCGTAACGTTGCTTATCGTCGCCGGCTTCGGAATCTATAATATCCTGAATATGCTAATTTACGAGAAGATGGATGCCATTGCGATCTTGAAGGCTACGGGGTTTTCGGGCACTGATGTAAAAAGGATTTTTATTTATTTGTCTCTGATAATAGGGATTTCCGGCGGAATCTTAGGACTCATAGTTGGCTATGTCCTGTCGGTTATTATTAGTCATATACCTTTCGAAACGGCATCATTGCCAACCATTGAAACCTATCCGGTTTATTTTAGCCCGACATTCTACGTTATCGGAATGTCATTCGCGCTTTTTACAACTTATATGGCCGGGCTTTTTCCTGCTCGCAAGGCCAGTAAAGTTGATCCGGTTACAATTATAAGAGGAAAATAGTATGGCTGAAAATGTTTTAGAGGCTGTATCCGTTAATAAATATTTTTATGATCCTGTGAAATTCCGGGTATTAACCAACCTGAGCTTCAGCATCGAGAAAGGTACGTTTGTGTCCGTTGTAGGAAAATCCGGCTGCGGAAAATCAACCCTTCTATATATTTTGTCAACTATGGATACGGATTACGAGGGAGAAATTATTCTTGATCGTGAATACTTACATGAAAAAAACAGCGACGAACTGGCGGCTATAAGAAATGCAAAAATTGGCTTTGTATTTCAGTTTCATTATCTGATAGAAGAATTCAACGTCCTGCGTAATGTTATGCTTCCCGGAATAAAACTTGGAAAGCTTTCAAAGCAGGAATTGGAAGCAAGGGCCTATGAGCAATTGAAAATGCTGGGAGTTTCCGATCAGGCATTAAAACGGCCTAATCAATTAAGCGGAGGTCAAAAACAACGTGTGTCAATTGCCCGTGCATTGATTAACGAACCTTTAATTATTATGGGCGACGAGCCGACCGGGAATCTTGATAAAAAAAACAGCGATATAGTGTTCGGCATCTTCCAGGATTTATGCGCTGAAAAAAAGCAAACCTTACTTATTGTAACCCACGACCTTGATTTCGCGAAACGTTCTGACCGTGTTATTGAAATGCGGGACGGTCAGATAATGACTTAAGGTTCTTCAATGCAAAAGATACTGCAATTCTAAATAAGAACAAGTAGTGGAATGCGATGGAACTCCAACAGCTCTTTACTGATACTTTTGTGAAAAATCTGGTCTATAAAAGCTCTCTTTCTGTGGAGTATTGCAAGTATATCAATAGTTTTATTCTTGGCAAATTTTTCAAGCCCTGTCACAACATCATCCGCGCGTACATCAACGTAGCTTATGTTTTGAGTTGATGTTTTGGCTATGAGTTTTTTATAGCTGTCAAAGTTTTTTACCTTCTCTTCGGCAGAGATTTCTGTCGAAAGAATATGGACGACCAGAATTTCAGATTTCCAGATGTCGGCTAATTCCGGAAGAAACGCAATTGCTTTTTGTTCAGAATGTTCAAAGTCTGTAGCCAATGCAATTTTTTGTGCCGGTTTAATTTTATACTTTTCAGGAATGAGCAAAACGGGGCAAACCGCTTCGTCTATAATGGCATGGGTATCGCTTCCAAAAACAAACCTGCTAAATGCTCCCTCCTCGCTTTTATCTCCCATAACAATCATCCAAAACTTAATGGCTTTTGTGATTTTCTGAAGGTTGTCGGCAAGGTTTCCGGCACCATTTCTAATCTGGATTTCCGGCGGATTGATTTTATGTGCTTCAATGAATCTTTTCTTTAAACGGTCCACCGTTCTTGCCAGCTGAAGAAGATTTTCTTTTTCAATTATTGAGGCATCTTCATAGTATGGAGCGGTATAGGTAACCGCAGGAATTACCTGAGGAATAAAATAGGAGTTGTACAGCAGGATTTTTGCGTTTGCCTTGGCTGCAATCAGCATTGCGTACTCAGCGGCATGTTCCGCCCGCGCCGAAAAGTCGGTCAATACTAGTATGGTTTTCATGCGTCTGATATCTTTTATGAAAGTCGGTATTCTAAAACGGCTACTTATTGATAGCAATCATTTACAGCGCTGATTAGCAAAAGAATAAGCCCAGCATCGAACTGACGTTTGTCAGCCGTTGGGGTGATACTGCTCATTCATTGGCGTGTTTATAAGGGAGAACTTTATTTTATGAAAGTGTTCGCTTTGTTGTTTATGGCAGGTTTTCTTTCGTTTACCAATTTCATGTGTTCAGGAAAACCAGAGTACCAGGATTTTTCAAATGATACTTCGGATTATAATTATGTACAGCAGCATTTAACAGACACTTTCACGCCTTTAAAGAGCAACAGATTTTGTGATATTAGGGTATCAGGGAGAAAAATTAAAGATTTGAGTAGTCATGATGGCATCTTTAATGCGGTAAAATTTAGTGCATTATCTCATTAATATGAAATGGCATCAGGCACCTATCGATGACGTGTTAAAAGAATTAAACACATCCCGTGAAGGATTAGATGAAGAAGAGTCAAAAAAAAGAATCGGGCAATATGGCCGAAATGAATTAATTGCCGACAAAAAGGCCAGCCCTTTTCAAATTCTCTTCAAGCAGTTTGTTGACGTCATGATTCTGGTGCTTTTAGCGGGTGCTACTATTTCCTTTTTCCTAAAAGAATATACTGATGCGGTTGTTATCCTGGTGATAGTGCTTTTAAATGCTATTACAGGCTTTGTGCAAGAGTTTAGGGCCGAAAAAGCGATGGCACTGTTAAAAGAAATGGCTAATCCGGTAAGTCTTGTACTGCGTAAAGGGCAGGCTCATAAAACAGACTCTTCTGATTTGGTCCCCGGAGATATTATATTGCTCGAAGCCGGTACAAAAGTTCCTGCTGATGTTCGCCTCATCGAAATCCATTCGTTAAAGATTGATGAAGCAAGTTTAACCGGAGAATCTATTGCCGTGGATAAAGTTACAGCGGAGCTAAAGCAGGATAACCTCAGTTTAGGCGACTATTCCAACATGGCATTTAATGGCACGTATATCACCTATGGAAGAGGAAAGGGAGTGATAACGGCCACAGGAATGAACACCGAACTGGGGCGGATTGCAGAGATGCTTCAGGAGGCCTCTCCGCTTACACCTTTGCAGGTTAGGATGAAGGATTTTAGTAAGAAATTGACCTTCATAGTAATCGGGATCTGTGTTGCTTTATTTCTGATAGGTTTATTGCAAGGTAATTCTGCCGCGGAAATGTTGCTGTTGTCGCTTTCTGTAGCCGTAGCAGCAATTCCGGAAGCTCTTCCGGCGGTAATTACCATTTCTCTGGCTTTGGGCGCTAAGCGGCTCGTAAAGCAAAATGCCCTGGTGAGAAAATTGTATGCTGTTGAAACCCTTGGCTCGGTTTCTTTCATCTGTTCCGACAAAACCGGCACGCTTACTCAAAACAAGATGCAGGTATCAGAAATTTGGGTGCCGGAAAATCTAACTCACGATGTGTCTTTAGAACAGGCTATGCATCTTAATCAGGACGTAGAACAGAGGGAGAATGATCTTTTTGGCGACCCTACAGAAGTCGCTTTGCTGCTTTATCTGCATCAGCAGGATATTTATAACCATGAGTGGGTAAAAGAACATGAACGGGTAGATGAAATCCCTTTTGATTCTGAACGGAAAGTGATGACTACTATTCATAAGGATGAAGCAGGGCCGCTGATTATTACCAAAGGTGCTGTTGAATCGATCACTGCTATTTGTCAGGGAATTTGCAAAGATGATGAAATTACCCGCCAGGTCGATAAAATGACAAGCAGAGGCCTTAGGGTAATGGCATATGCCTATAACCAGGTAAAGGAATTGCCTGATGAGATTAATTCGTCAACTATCGAAAAAGAAATGAAGTTTCTTGGACTGGCCGGATTAATAGATCCACCGCGTGAAGAGGCTAAACAAGCTATCCAGGAGTGTCGAACTGCAGGGATAGTGCCGGTGATGATAACAGGCGACCATCCTTCAACGGCCGAATACATCGCCAGAGAGCTTGAAATTTTAAGAAATGAAAATGATCTTCTTGTAACCGGAACTGTGATGGAGAAAATGCCCGATACAGAGTTGGAAGAGAAGATTGAGCAAATTAAGGTATACGCGCGGGTGTCGCCTACACAAAAGCTCAGAATTGTATCCGCATTGCAAAAGAGGGGGCACTTTGTTGCGATGACAGGAGATGGGGTTAATGATGCGCCTTCCATAAAGATGGCCAATATTGGTGTTGCCATGGGCATTACCGGCACCGATGTTACCAAGGAGGCGGCGCAAATGATTCTTCTGGATGATAATTTTGCAACGATTGTGAAAGCTGTAAAGCAGGGGAGGAGGATATTTGAAAATATCAGGAAATTCATCCACTTTATAATGGCTGGAAACACAGCCGAGCTCGTCGCTATTTTAACCGCCCCGCTGATGGGACTTCCTTTGCCTTTACTTCCTGTACAAATACTGTGGATTAATCTGGTCACTGATGGGTTGCCCGCCCTGGCGCTCGTGGCCGAGCCTTCAGAAAAGGATATCATGCTAAAACCTCCGCGTAAACCAAATGCGAATATCTTTTCGGATAATCTTGGGAAGAAAATCCTTGCAATGGGATTTTTTATGGGAATACTTACTCTTACCAGCCAAGTGGTATTGATTAATGAGAGCCACGAGAATTGGCAAACCATGATATTTACAATTTTGTGTTTTTCTCAGTTGTGGCATGTACTTGCTATTCGCAGTGAAACGAAAACGCTGTTTACTTTGGGGATATTTACAAATATGTATCTGATTGGGGCGGTGCTCTTTACCGTTGGCCTTCAGCTATTGATTATTTATGTTCCTTCTATTGGTGTATTTTTTCATGCATCGCCTCTAACTTTTCAGGAACTTCTGTTCTGTTTTCTAATGTCCAGCCTGGTGTTTGTTGTACTCGAACTTAGCAAAGTCGTTGGTCGAAAACACAGATAGAAACAGCCCTATCAGGGCTTTGTACGCTGATTATTATCAATATGCTGGCTAACTTGAATCAGTCCCGGTTGAGTGCGCATAGCTTAACTTTAAATAAAAAGCGATGGAAAGGTACATCAAGAGATTCAATCAAATTAGGATTGGCGACATAGCTCAGGTAGGGGGAAAAAATGCGTCTCTCGGCGAAATGTACTCGAATTTATCTGCTAAAGGAATTTTAATTCCGAATGGATTTGCAGTGACGGCCTTTGCCTTTAAGCATTTTATCGAGCATAATAAATTGGACGGAGTTCACGAAACGCTTTTATCAAAGATTAACAGAGATACGTTCAGGAATTTAGCAGAAATAGGACTAAAGTGCCGGGAAGTTATACTGGAAAGCCGTATTCCCGAAGATTTAGTAGTTGCAATTCTTGGTGCTTATAACAATTTATCGGGTACACAGGCAGAAGTAGCGGTTCGCAGCAGTGCAACTGCCGAAGATTTGCCGGATGCAAGTTTCGCGGGGCAGCACGAGTCGTACTTAAATATTAAAGGCGAGAAGGCATTACTCGATGCGGTTAAAAGATGCTTTGCCTCTCTGTACACCGACAGGGCAATCAAATATCGTGAGGATAAAGGATTCGAACATTCTAAAGTTGCCTTATCTGTTGGTGTTCAATTAATGATACGTTCGGATAAAGCATGCTCCGGAATTGGTTTTACCCTCGAGCCCGAATCGGGATTCCGAAATGTTATTCATCTATCGGGTGTATGGGGCCTGGGAGAGAATATTGTACAAGGCCAGGTAAGTCCTGATGAGTTTTTATTGTTTAAGCCCTCTTTGCAAAATAATAAGAAGGCAATTCTGCAGAAATCCCTTGGCAGTAAATCAAAAATGATGGTTTATTCGGATAGGGCCGATCAGCCTACCTTAAACCTGGAGACACCTGCAGAACTTAAATCGAAATTTGTACTTACAGATGATGAAATAACTAAACTCGGTAATTGGGCGCTGATAATCGAAGACCATTATCAAAAGCCTATGGATATTGAATGGGCAAAAGACGGTGAAAGTAACGAGTTGTATGTTTTACAGGCCCGGCCAGAAACCGTACACAGCGGAAATATCTCGACAACAGTAACAGAGTATCAATTGCAGGAGCGCGGAGAAGTTTTAACTACAGGCGAAGCAATTGGAAGTAAAATTGCGGCAGGTCGTGCAAAAATCTTGTCGTCACCTGAAGAAGGATATAAATTAGAACCCGGCGATATTTTGATAACAGGAGGTACCAGTCCTGATTGGGATCCAATATTAAAACGGGTATCAGCCATAGTTACCGACAAGGGAGGTAGAACAAGTCACGCATCGATTGTTGCCCGCGAACTGGGTGTGCCGGCTATTGTTGGCACAGAAAACGCTACTGCGAAAATAAAGGATGGCGGGGTAATAACAGTATCCTGTGCGGAAGGTAAAGCGGGAACGGTTTACAAGAACCAATTGTCCTGGAAAGAAATACCGCATGATTTTTCACATATAATGCTGCCCGATTTTACGAAAGTTATGATGATTTTAGGTGAACCGGATAAGGCGTTTCAGTTGGCGGCCTTTCCCAATGCCGGAGTGGGATTAATGCGGATTGAGTTTATTATAACGCATTATATTCAGATACATCCAATGGCGTTGGTTAAGTTTAATGAGTTAAGCGACCAGGCCGCCGCTAGAAAAATTGAAGAACTTACCTCTGGCTATCATAATAAAGAACAGTTTTTTATAGACAAGCTTGCCGAAGGTGTGGCAACCATTGCTGCTGCTTTTTACCCCAAGGATGTCATTGTTCGTATGAGCGATCTTAAAACAAACGAGTACTCAAATTTAATTGGCGGCAAAGAGTTTGAGCCTGTAGAAGAAAATCCGATGTTGGGATTCAGAGGCGCTTCAAGATACTATAATGAGCGCTATAAAGAGGCTTTCAGGTTGGAGTGTGAGGCAATGAAGGTCGTGAGAAACGAAATTGGGCTTGAAAATGTTAAACTGATGATCCCTTTTTGCCGCACACCTGAAGAAGGCCGCAAAGTGATCGATTTGATGAGTTCTTATGGACTGACACAAGGTGAAAATGGCCTTATGGTTTATGTAATGGCCGAAATTCCTTCCAATGTATTACTCGCTGACGAATTCGGAAAGATATTCGACGGCTTTTCAATAGGTTCGAATGATCTAACTCAGCTAACCTTAGGTATTGATCGGGATTCATCAATAATCGAAGATTTATTTGATGAGGAAAATCCAGCAAGTAAGGCTATGATCAAAATGATGATTGAAAAGGCAGGTAACATGAATAAAGAAGTCGGTATTTGCGGGCAGGCACCAAGTGATTCTCCGGCATTTGCAGAGTTTTTAATCGAAAATGGTATTGATAGTATTTCTTTTAATCCGGATGCTTTGCTGGCAGGTATTGATACCATAAACCGGATAGTTCCTCTGAAACAAGGTTGCACCCGGTCTTTTTATGAAATCGTCAGATCAGGAAATTAAATTCTTAGAAGGCCCGCAATCGCGGTGGCAAGATTTTTTATTCGCTGTAAGTGCTTTCTTGCAAATGATTCATGGTTTCAGAACCTTGCATTTTGCCGGTCCCTGCATTACTTTTTTTGGTTCTGCCAGGTTTAAAGAAGATCATAAATTCTATCGGTTAACCAGGCAGATAGCTTCTGAGGTGGCTAAACTTGGATTTACAGTTATGACGGGTGGCGGACCGGGTTTAATGGAGGCTGCCAATCGCGGAGCAAAAGACGTGGGAGGCAGGTCTGTTGGCTGTAATATCGTACTTCCGAGAGAACAGGTGCCAAATGCTTATCTCGACAGATGGGTCAATATAAAGCATTTCTTCGTTAGGAAAATCCTTTTGGTGAAGTACTCATTTGCTTTCGTGGTAATGCCCGGCGGTTTCGGTACTTTGGATGAATACTTTGAAGCTCTTACTTTAATTCAGACCAAAAAGATTAAACAGTTTCCGATAATTATTTTTTGTAAAGACTATTACATTGAACTCGAACAGCATATAAGGCTGATGATGTTAAATGGTACCATCTCCGAAAATGATTTGCATCTGTTTCTCATAACCGATTCGGTAGATGAAGCATTAGAACTGATAAAAGAGAAATGTATTAAAGGATACGGACTTACACCAAAAAAGAAAGTATCACCCATTAAATGGTTGTTTGAACACCGATAATTTGTTGACTAAAAGGAGAGAGCAGGAAACTAAAAGTTTCCTGTTCCCGTGAAGAAGTATATCAGTACACAACAGCCAATTGATCGTCGACTTCGGTTACGCCTGGGGCTGAGGCCGCGGCTCTTTCTACTTCTTTTCTTTCATTCCAGGAGCGTGCAGAACCTTTTAGTATTACTTTACTTCCCAGAGTATCTATTATGATTTTGTCAGCTTCGAAATCAGCGCTTCTTTCAAGTGCCTTGCGGATATTTTCCTTAATAATAGCAGTGTTAATTTTTGGTTTTACCGTAATCCAGTTTCCAATGCCTTTTACACCCCTCAAGTATCTTATGGCGTTTAAGGCTGCTTCTTTTTGATACAGCCAGTCTACTTCTCCTTCCAGAGTTACTCTGCCATCATCAACTTTTATCTTTATGTTTTCGTGCGGAACAGAAGTATTCCATTCCAGAGCTCTTACCACACTTTCTGCTATTTGCGAGTCAGATAATTGCGCATTGGGGGTTAAACTTACCTCGATATCTTCGGCAACAGCTTTAACACCCTTTACTCGTTTAGCTGCTTCTTCCGCTGCAAGCTTATCAGAATAAAATGGAACGGTGCCGCTTAATGTAACAATGCCGTTGTGAACGGCCACTCCAATCTCGGTTGAATTGAGTGCCGGGACCCATCGCAATTCATCCATCACATCTTTTTGAATATCTTGATCGGTTTTCATTATAACTAAAATTGCTTAGGTAAAACTAGCTCGTTTGTCCGTTGTTTCCTTTGATGTGAGTCAGTTGTTGTTATGACACTTATCAGTATGAAATTCACCTACTTATTTATTTTTTTTTAGTATGTAATATCAAACCTGTTAAGTATATTTGATATGAGCAGCTGCCTATAAAAAACTGCTTAATAACCTAAATATTATCATAGTAATTAAATTTTGCCAAATGAAAAAAATCCTAATAATCGAAGATGACGTGGCATTGAGAGAAAATCTTGCTGAAATTCTCGTGCTATCTAACTATTCAGTTTCTCAGGCATCAGACGGTAAGGAAGGGGTCGAAAAAGCTTTAAAAGAAAAACCTGATCTTATTTTGTGTGATGTGGGAATGCCCTGTTTGGATGGATACGGCGTTTTGCATGTTCTTAGTCGCCATCCCGATACTTTTTCTATTCCGTTTATTTTTTTATCAGCGCGGAATACAACTGTTGATCAGCGTAAAGCAATGAGCATGGGTGCTGATGATTATCTGATTAAGCCAGTAAATGAATCTGATCTTCTGGACACTATTGAAATCAGGCTGAAAAAATCAGAAGGCCTGAAACGTAATGTTATACCCGATAAAAAGGGAATCCGAAGATTTATTCAGCAAGCCAATGATCCTGAAAACTTTAATCTTACTTCCGGAAATCGGGATGTAAATCATTATAAGAAAAAGCATATTTTGTATTCAGCAGGTCAGCGACCGATGAATGTTTATTACGTAGTAAGCGGAAAAATTAAAGAATTTCTGATTAATGAAGACGGAAAGGAATTAATTACCAATATGTATACCCAGGGAGAGTTTTTTGGATATATTAATATTTTAGAGGATGTCAACTATACAGAAACCGTGCAGGTTTTGGACGATGCTCAATTGATTTTAATTCCAAAAGCTGACTTTCTGCAGCTTATATCTAACGACAAGCTTGTAGCAAAACAATTTATCGGTTTGCTGTCGCATAACATTCGCGAAAAGGAAGAAAAATTATTGAATTTAGCATATAACTCTCTCAGAAAAAAAGTAGCAATAGGGATCGTTGAAGTTATGGATAAGTTCAAAGATACCAGAGATGGAAAGCCTGTAGTGGAGATATCCCGGGAAGACCTGGCAAACGTCATCGGATCGGCTCAGGAGTCTATGATTAGAACCTTAAAAGAATTCAGGACAGAGAAATTAATCGATGTTGTTGATGGAAGTATTCTGGTGCTAAACGAGAATAAATTGAGGCATCTGTTATACTAAATTTTTTTGGATGATAATTTCGGTGTAAATGTTTACACCGAAATTTTCTTCATTGATTCAGGAAAAACAAGTAGCGGGAGCTGAGCGCTATCAATTAGCAGCTGGGTAGTGCTGCTGTGAAATAGCCTGTGAAACACGTTCTCCCGTCGATGAATTACTCCTAATATATCTATCTTGCTTTTCAATGCATATTGTTTAAGATCTTCGTCTACATCTGTTCCATGGATGTTTTGAAAAAGAACCTTCGGGTATTCAATATCCTCGGTAACATCATACAATTCAAGTTCTACCAGGCCTGCTTCACTGTATTGCTTCCTCTGCTTATTCACGAAAACATGCGCCAGTATTATTTCTAAATTATACGCCTTTTTAAAGTCTTTCAAAAAGCGTAAAGGTGAGAGTTCAGGGCTTTTCAAATCCGTTGCGATTGCTATTCGCGTTAGATCTTTTACGGGCGCCTCCCGTGGAACAAATAATACCGGACAGGTTGCTTCACTTATTACAGAGTAAGCATTTGTGCCGAATATAAAATTACTCAGGCAATCGTCGGTTTTCGCTCCCATTACGATCAGCCATATCTTTTTAGCGTCGGGTATATCTTTAAGCGTTGATCCTAAGTTGCCCACATTGCCTGGTCTTGAGAGGTATTTAATTTGTGGTTTAAATTTTTCTGTTGTGTTTTCTTCTACTTTTTGCTTATAAAGTTCCGCAAGCTCTTTTAATTGTTTCTTACTTTCGTCTTCAATACCAAAAAAATCTTCAAGTGCCCAAGTGAATTTCTGTTTCAGCGTTACATTTTCCATTGTAAACGCGTTGTACAGTAGAATGTCTGCCTGTAATTTATAAGCCAGATTCAGGGCATATTCAGCTGCGTGATCGGCTTTTTTCGAAAAATCCGTAAAAACGAGTATTGTCTTCATCCTATCACCCCTTTATACTTAGCAATACAAATCTTCATTTAATCTAAGAGATTATAGCTGATTTTTGTCAGTTATCTTGTTGATTAGGAGTAGAGTGAACAAACTTTTTCCGGGTTTACCGATCATGAAAAAAATGCCTGAGATACTTGGATTTTCGCTAAGATTTAGCGCAAAAAATACATTCATCCGGTAAGGGAAAAAACCGAATCTTCGGAGGATAAAATAAAAATCCCTGGTCTTGAAGGAAGATCGATTCTCTGATTTCATCATCTCATCAACTCATCTCAACCAATGAGGATGTTAACGTTAATAAACGCTTTGAAAATCGACCGGAGGAATGTTGTTGGAGTTTTATTTGTCTCATTGTTAATTGATTAGAGTCAAGCAGTGGTTTGACAATAATCATTTGGTAAAATTTAAGTTTAGCGTTCCTTTGATGAAGAATTATATCACAATTATCACTCTAATTTTATGAAAACAGATCTTCAAATTCAAAAAGACGTAATAGAAGAACTTAAGTGGGAACCTTCTGTAAACGCATCGCAAATCGGGGTTGCTGTCAATAATGGTATTGTAACACTTTCGGGCACTGTTGATAGTTATGCAGAGAAGCTGGCCGCCGAAAAAACCGCTAAGAGGGTGGCCGGGGTTAAAGCCGTTGCTGAAGATATTCATGTGGGTATTTCTCCGGAAGATCGTAAAACAGATGCAGAAATTGCTGAAGCTGTGCTCAACGCATTGAAATGGCATACTACAGTTCAAGATGAAAAGATTAAGATAAAAGTTGAAGACGGCCACGTTAAGCTTGAAGGACAGGTAGACTGGGCATATCAGCGTAATACAGTCAGGGCCGCCATCGAAAATATAGCCGGAGTTCGTTCGGTTACTAATTTGATCACTATTAAACCGCAGGTCACTTCGGCAGATATCCAGGATAAAATTGGCGCCGCTTTTCAAAGAAGTGCAAGTATTGATGCTGGAAAAGTATCTGTTACGGTAATGGGCAGTATTGTTACTCTCCGCGGGAAAGTCCGCTCATTAGCCGAAAAGGAGGATGCTGAAAGCGCTGCATGGGCAGCTCCGGGAGTGAATGGTGTGGAGAATTATTTGCAGGTAGAAATTCCGGAATATGCTTTGGATGAAGAATAATAGCTAAAACGAGAAAATTATTTTTAGTAGCCTGAAAAATGCTAGTATGGTCCCTTGAATTCCTGCCTGTCTCAGGCAGAGAATTCAGGACTATATTTTTAATCAGCGCTATGCGGGCGTAATTCATTAGATGTTTTCTTCATGTGTATTCAGCTTTTTAAGAAGCTCTTCCGAGACATCATCCGAATAAACTCCATAAGCGTTCAGGAATACTCCTTTTACATGATACTTGTCTGATTCGATGCCATAAACTACAGTATTATCCGCTGGATCTGACATCCCTTCGAACCGGTAAATTTCTGAAATTCTGAAATCTTCTGGCTGTAAATTTATATTTTCAGAACTATTATGCAGTGTGCCGTTTGCAAGGTTAAAATCTAACGTAAAACCTCTTTGTTTCAATCCGGCAAGTGCTTCTACTACTGTTTGGTAATCTTCCATATCGATTAAACAGCTGGGCTTAGAGTTTGTTTACAGAAGGAAAGGGGAGTTGCGGCTTTTTTCGATAAATTTTAAATTTTCTGACTTATTTGGAGCCTTCTTAAAAAATATCAGAAAAATAACCCACTGTCATTGTTTTATAAAAATGCTGAAGCTTTCCCTTTAACATTGATTGCGAGTATCTGAAGATTTAACTTTGTGCAGTGCATGTTTTAGCTCTTAAATTATTTCTTACCCCTCTATTAACAGGTGTTGCCACCTGGGCAGGGCGAAAGTATGGACATTCTATTAGCGGTATTTTAATCGGGTTGCCTTTAAACGCCGGCCCTATTGCTTTGTTTTTGGCACTCGATCATGGCAATGCATTTGCAAGTTTATCGGCCAAAGGGATTGTTCTGGGCGCAGTTTCTCTTGCCTTCTACTCTACTGTTTATGCTGCGCTCTCTAAAAGATTCAGCTGGTTTATCTCAGCTTTAACAGGATGGGTAGCATATTTGGGTGCCACATTTTTTCTGCGGCAATTTGATTTTACACTTCTACCAACATTTATCCTCACCGTTTCTGCGCTCCTGGCTTTTCTTGTGTTTTTCCCGAAATACCGGGAGGAAGAGTTAAAAATTGTACCCCCAAGCTGGGATATCCCCTTGAGAATGATTACAGCAACTTTATTTATAATCGGCTTAACCTATATTTCTGCTAATCTTGGACCCAAGTTAAGTGGCTTGCTTAGCACATTTCCGATATTCGGGACAATTTTCGCGGTTACCACTCACCATCTGTATGGATCAAATGCGTGTGTAAGGCTTTTAAGAGGAGTTATTGTTAGCTTATTTTCATTCTGCGTATTCTTTGTTATAATTTCTCATTATCTCCAAACTTCGACCATCGGCTACACCTTCCTGCTTGCCACGATTGTATGCCTTATCGTTCAACTTATGGTGATGTATCTTGGTAAGAAGATAAAGAATAAATATATTGACAATAGTTTTCTAAGCCCGGTTAAGTAAACCAGAGCCGTACATAAACTTTTCCAGGGAGTCATCTCTTGTCATCAAATGAGTTTGAAATCCCATTTCCGCTGCGGTTTTTAGATGTTGCGGACTATCGTCGATAAAAAGAGTCTCAGATACATTCAAATCACTGTCGTTTATTACATGTTCAAATATCTCCCGGTTCGGTTTCCTGAGTCTTATTAAATGAGAGTAATACACTTTCTCAAAGAAACCATCATTCGACTCAATCTGATAAGTTTGCTGCAGGTAAGTGGTAATGTAAATCAGATGTATTTCGTTGATATTACTTAACAGAAACGTGCGGTAATTTTTTTTAGCTTCTAACAAAATCTGATGATTAACGGGAGGAACGCCGATTAAAAGGGAGTTCCATGTATCATCAATTTGTTGATCGGTCAAATTTGTCTTGTTTGTTAATCTGCGTATTCCGTCCCGAAATGCAGCAGAATCTATGTTTCCTTTTTCGAATTCGCTAAAAAGCGGGTCGTGTCCGGCATGACCGAAAAAGGTTTCTACATTATCAATTCCCAGTTCGGTGAATGAGTGCTGTGTTTTTAAAAAATCGATCATGAAAATGACGTTACCATAATCGAAAATGATGTTTTTAATATCTTGCATGAATTTCAAAGCGCAAAGATGGGGATTGTTTTAAATAAATCCGGGTCTAGTTTTTGAATATTCTGATAGTTTTTACAAACCTGCCCTGGTAGTATTCATTAAGAGGGGTAATGGTGACGCCATAGGCTTTTCCCGAAGTTGAATGGATAAATTTCGTGGTATCATCATTTTCGACAATAATTCCCATGTGACCTACATCTCTGATCGTGCTGTCTGTTCCGGTAAATAATATCAGATCACCGGGTTTTGCCTCATTCACCCGAATCTCTGTTCCTACATTTGTGAAATCTATTGAGCTTCTGGGTACGGCAATGTTAAAATGATTGAATACATAAGTAATGAATCCCGAACAGTCAAAGCCTTGCTGTGGATTAATAGAGCCATATTTATAGGGAGTTCCGTCAAGCGTTTTTGCGAAATTTATCACTTCAGAAGGGTTAACGTCGCGGGTATCGATGCTTGAACTGGGTGGCAGGGCTTCCCTAATTTCGTTCGTATCGATGTCTACTTCTGTGTGGTCGGCAGTGTCCTTTAAATCTTGCTCCTGTTCTTCAGTCTCAATATTCCCGCAAGAGAAAATGACCATTGCTAAAACTGGTATTAAGATGATTTTATTTATGGACATAAAATAAGAACGGAATTGTTGTGTGTATGTTTTGCCACAGGATTTCTCCGGATGTAAGAAATTCTGATCCTTAGGATAATGTATTTTCAATTTTTGAGTTATTTTAGGAGAGATATGAAACAGATATACACATTTTTTACATTGCTCTTATTCTGCGGAACAATTGCAAAGGGTCAGGTAGTTGATTACAATTTTATAAAGTCAATTGTTTCTCAGGAGGACAGTGCAGCTATACAGTTATTGCTGAAATCAGGCTATACTCCTTCTAAAGACGGCGATTACCGTTTTATTGCTGATAACAAAATCAAGGCCCATGTCAGTTATGTAAAAGCAAATCCCGCTGCAGGTGTAGATAAAAGTTACTGGGCTTTTCAAGCCAGAGGAAAGAAAGCCTATTCGCCGATATTCAAACAAATAAAAAAAGGGGCAGAGGTGAAGTCAGGTACCCATTTTGGCAAGCCAAAAACTGAATATAAATCACCGGAGGGGGTTTATTATTACCCTTTTGAGGATAGTATGTTTGATGGATTGTACTGGATTTATGCCTCGAAAGAGTCGCTCTTAGAATAAGATTCAAGTATATATGTTTATACAAAAAATGCCATCCCTTTCGGAGATGGCATTTTTTATTCACAATTTAAAGCTTAATCTTCAAGCACTTTTGTTACCAAAGCAGCTGCTTCTTTTAAAAGAATTGCCGAGTATACTTTCAATCCAGACTCATCGATTAATTTCTTCGCTTCTACCGCGTTTGTTCCTTGCAATCTAACAATAATCGGAACACGAATATCCCCAAGTTCTTTATAAGCATCAATTACACCTTGCGCTACACGGTCGCAGCGAACAATACCACCAAAAATATTGATTAGAATTGCTTTTACGTTAGGATCCTGAAGGATGATGTTAAAGGCAGCTTTAACAGTTTGTGCGTTTGCGGTTCCACCAACGTCAAGGAAATTCGCCGGCTCGCCACCTGCAAGTTTGATGATGTCCATAGTTGCCATCGCTAATCCAGCGCCATTAACCATACAGCCAACGTTTCCGTCAAGCTTAACGAAGTTAAGGTTTGATTTGCTGGCTTCAACTTCCATTGGATCTTCTTCAGCAACATCGCGTAAAGCTGCATAATCAGGATGACGGAATAAACCGTTATCATCAAGATTTACTTTCGCATCAACAGCTAATATTTTGTTGTCAGAAGTTTTTAAAACAGGGTTGATTTCGAACATTGATGAATCAGTATGTTCGTATGCTTTATATAAGGCAGCGATAAATTTAGTCATGTCTTTAAACGCATCACCGCTTAGACCTAAATTGAAAGCTATTTTACGAGCCTGGAATCCTTGAAGTCCAACTTTAGGATCGATTTCTTCTTTGAAAATCAAATGAGGAGTATGTTCAGCAACTTCTTCAATATCCATACCACCTTCGGTAGAATACATTACAATATTGCGGCCTTTTGCACGGTCGAGCAATACGCTTACATAAAATTCTTTTGTTTCACTTTCTCCTGGGTAGTAAACATCTTGTGCGATAAGTACTTTACTAACTTTTTTACCTTCAGGTCCTGTTTGTGGAGTAACTAACTGCATGCCAATGATCTGACTTGCTTTTTCTTTTACTTCGTCCAGATTCTTAGCCAGCTTAACACCGCCGCCCTTACCGCGACCACCGGCATGAATTTGCGCTTTTACTACAACCCAATCAGAATTGTATTCTTGCTTTAGCTTTTTTGCTGCTTCTACGGCTTGTTCAGGTGTGTCAGCAACGATGCCCTCCTGCACTCTAACACCGAAACTTTTTAGTATGGCTTTACCTTGGTATTCGTGAATATTCATGATTTGAAAATTTTTCGTCGTAAAACTACCATTTTGCATCTATTATTTAAAAAAATATCAAAAAATTGCGGCTTTTATCATTGAATTTCTCGATTTTTTTCAATAATGCAATGGATTTCTGCTCCAAAGGTCGATATCGCTTCAAGGTTCACTCAACGTATGACACTCAAATCCTTAGCTTTTTCCTCGCCTCTCATTTTCCTTAACCTCTCACCCTTTCACCTTTTACCTTCCACCTTTCACCTTTAACCTCTATCTTCGCCTTATGCTGCATGCTAAAGGAATACATAAATCATACAGAGATCTTGAAATTCTGAAAGGAGTCGATTTTAGTGTTAAAAAAGGCGAAATCGTGACTATTGTCGGGGCCTCGGGAGCGGGTAAGAGTACATTGCTTCATATTGTGGGAACTTTGGATAAGGCCGATAAAGGTGAAGTGATTATTAACGGAACCAACATTGCAAAGCTTTCGGCTTCTGCTTTGAGCGCTTTCCGAAATAAGCACATCGGTTTTATTTTTCAGTTTCATCATTTATTGCCCGAATTTACAGCGCTCGAAAATGTATGTATTCCGGCCTTTATTGCTAAAAAGAGTAAAAAGGAAGCCGAAACACGAGCCTTGGAACTTCTCCGTATGCTTGGTTTGGAACATAGAGCAGGGCATAAGCCGAACGAACTTTCCGGAGGTGAGCAGCAACGCGTAGCGGTTGCCAGAGCTCTGGTAAATAACCCTTCAGTTGTTTTAGCCGATGAACCTTCCGGTAACTTAGACTCTCAAAATGCCCAAAGTTTGCATTCCCTTTTCAGGGAGCTGAGAGATAAATTTTCGCAAACGTTTATTATCGTAACTCACAATGAGGAATTAGCTGCCATGGCTGATCGGAAAGTAACAATGAAGGACGGACAAATTATAGATTCTCTAGATTGAATATTTTAATAACTGCTGCCGCTACTGCGCAAGCATATCATTTACAACGCTTATTAAATACGGACGATAGTATATACCTGGCAGACTACGAAGAATTGCCTCAGGTTGTATTAAAAGGCAGGAAGTTTCTAAAAATTCCTTCCGGTAATTCTCCATCTTTCGCGCACCTGCTTTTAACTGTTTGTCTGGACAACGGCATCGAGAAAGTGTTTCCTCTGCGCAGCGAAGAAGTGATTGCCCTGGCAGAAGCGAGACAATTATTTGATGAGTATGGAATCAAATTGATGGTGCCCGATAAATCAGAAATTTCCTCTCTGCTAAATAAAGGCTTAAAGGGAAAAATCATAATAAAGGATGACAAAGATCAGGATGATTTACCCGATCGGGGAGTTTTTTTGAAAGATGATTTGTCTTCAGAATTTCAACTATTTACAGTCAGTTAATGGAAAATTATTCGGATTTAATAAATAGAAAGCAGGCTTTTATTTTTGAACTCGACGATGTTCTGTTTCCTGTAAAAGATTACGATCTGCAGGTGTATTATCTGTTTGCTAATTTCCTCGAATTTCATGAGGGATTTCCACCTGCGAATGATGTCATCCAGTTTATGAAGAAGGTTTACGAAAAACACGGACCGGATAGGATTTTTGACAAGGCAAAAGAGGTATATGCATTTGACGAAAAATATAGAGGGAATTTTGAGCGCCTCGGACGTGAGGCGAAACTGCCTCTCAAACTTCTTTTGTTTCAAAATATTTTAAGTTTTCTGCAGGAAATTGTCGTCGACCGAAAGCAGATTTTTATTGTTACAGCCGGCGATCCGTTACAGCAGTTAAATAAAATCAAGCAAATTGAATGGCACGGCCTGGAAGAATTTTTGAAGGTTTATTTTGCTGATGAGATAAAGCCTAAGCCACACACGGATGTGCTTAGATTCTTGATGGATGAGAATAAATTGGGAGAGTCGGATGTTGTTATAGTCGGGGCTTCCGATACAGATTTTAAGTTTGCCGAGACTGCGGGTATTGAATATATGGAGGTATCAGACTTAATTTCGTAATATTGTATTGAAATTATCTGATTATAAACCTCTTGATGAATCCGAATCTCCGACCTAAGTCTTTACTTAAACGTTTAGTTTTTTGTTTTACTCTTGTGTCTGTGTCTTTTACGGCTTGTAAAAAGAAAGATTATGAGGTTGAATCGAATGTTTTAGATTCTGCATACTTAAAAACTAAGGATATTTATTTGTGGACTGAAAAGCTTCCATCTGTAACAAGTTTCAAACCCCGAAACTCACCTGATATTTATGAGTTAATGGCGAAGGTAAGGTCTTATCAGCCACTTGATCAATGGAGTTTTGCCGAAACTAAGGAAGAAACGGAACAAAGTGAAAAGGGCGCTTCTACGGATTTCGGCTTTATGGTGAAATTTGTTCCCGGAAGTAATGAAATCCGGGTCAGCTATGTTTATGCTAATTCGTCCGCTGGTGTAGCAGGAGTGAAGAGAAGTTGGCGTGTGTCTAAAATTAATGGCAGAGTAATCAACCGTAGCGTTCAGGCCGACATCGATTATATAAATGATGTATTCTTCGGGACACCGGTGTCTGCACAGTTTGAATTCATCAAACCGGACGGAACAGCTGTAGAGCTTGCCCTTCAAAAATCAACATATACCCTTAATACCGTTCTATATTCCAAGATCTATTTGAGGGGTGATAAAAAAATAGGATATTTTGTTTTTAACGAATTTTCCGGAGCTACTTCAGTTGCGGAGTTGGTGAGTACTATAACTGAGTTTCAAAATCAAGGTGTAAACGAAGTGGTTGTCGACCTTAGGTACAACCGTGGAGGCTTTGTTTCAACCCAGGACACTTTAGTTAATATGCTGGCTCCTAAATCAGTCGGGAGGGCGCAAAAAGTGATGTATACGTATATATTTAATAAGAAATATACTTCCTGGAACGAATCTTACAAATTTTATAAAGTTGGGAATCTCGATTTAAGTCGAATCGTTTTTATTGTTTCGCCTTCATCTGCCTCTGCAAGCGAGTTGTTAATTAACAATCTCGATCCTGTAATGGATGTTAAATTAATTGGTGAAACCAGAACCTATGGCAAGCCAGTCGGGTTTTTCCCGATTCCGGTATTTCAATACAATATTTTCCCGGTATCATTTAAATCCGTAAATAGCGTGGGCAAAGCAGATTTTTTTGCAGGATTTCCTGTTGATAAAAATGTTGCCGATGACCTGGTTCATGATTTCGGAGATGAATCGGAAGCGAATTTAAAAGAAGCTTTGTTTTATCTTTCTAATAATGTTTTTTCTGCAATAGCCCCCGATAGAATTTCGTCTGTAAATTCCGCCGAAGTACAGCGCGTCAGCGAACTCAATAATGAAATTGCTGATCATTTACCCTCTGTAACAGTCGAAAACAGACCTTCACGAATGCCTCCGTTCGTACGACGATTACAGAAATAACGGAATTGTCGGGACAAAGCCATATATTTAATTGAAAGGGGAAAATCTATAAAATAAGATAATTGGATGTTAAACTTAACGTTAATGCTTTTCGTATATAGCTATATAATGATTGGAATAAACAGCCTTACCTATGAAACTGTTATATAAACCGAAAGCATCTTATTTGTTCTTTTTTGCAGCCCTGCTTGTAAATATGGCAGGTGGATGTAAGAAGGATGATCCGGCGGAAACTCCTGTTGTTGAATCTGAAATTAAAACTCCCTTAGATGTAGCTCCTTCAACAGGCACAAGAGATCAGCTTACTAAAGATTCAATTTTTTTATATGCCCGTCAGGTTTATTTGTGGTGGGACCTCGTGCCGGATTATGATACATTCAAGCCTAGGGATTACCCGAATTTCGATTCCGAACTTTATGCAATTACCCGCTTCGGAATCAATCCTTTGACTAATAAGCCTTACGAATTTGATGAGGTTGACAATAACGAACCAAAATACTCTTATATATCAGATATTACCCAAAAAAATCCTGTAGCCTATGCTCCGGAGAAAAAGAGTTCGGTTGATCTGGAAGGTAATGGAAATGATTTTGGTTTGTTGCTTGGAATTTATGGAACAAAGAGTTCGTATACTTTATCTATAAAGGCGATTTATCCGGGTTCTCCGGCCGCCAGGGCTGGCTTTAAGCGAGGGGATAGAATCACTAAAATCAATAATAAGACCTTCGGAAGTAATTATGATGCAGAAATAAATGAGATTAACACAGCTCTATTTAATAATTCTTCGATAAGAATTGCCGGCTTTACCAGCGAAAATGTTTCTTTTGATAGGAGCCTGAATACTGCCAGCTATAAAAGCAGCCCAATCTATAAAGATTCAGTTTATACTTCCGGATCGAAAAAGATCGGATATATGGCCTATGCACGATTTTCGGATGGAACCAATTCCTACGCTGAGTTTGATCGGATTTTTTCCCGGTTTATACAATACGGAGTGACTGACCTGATTTTGGACCTCCGATATAACGGAGGCGGATATGTAACCACTGCCGAGAATCTTGTAAATCGGATTGCCCCAAGCTCGCTTAATGGTAAAATAATGTTTACAGAGTATTACAATAAATTGATGCAAGAGGGGAAGGCCACTATTTTGTCGAAACAGGCTTTGCTTAAGTCAGATGGTAGTTCTCAGTATCAGAATGGTAAATTGGTGACTTATGCTGATGTCGATTATAGTGTTAAAGCGAATACTAATTATTTCCAGAAAGTCGGTGCACTAAATAATATTGCCAGTGTGGTTTTTATCGTTTCTTCAAGTACGGCTTCCGCAAGCGAGTTGGTGATCAATAGTCTTAAACCTCATATGCCGGTAAAGATAGTGGGCTCCACCACTTATGGCAAACCCGTAGGGTTTTTTCCAGTTCGGATAGATAAGTACGATGTTTATTTTAGCATGTTTGAAACTCAAAACTCGAAAGGCGAAGGGAAATATTATGCGGGTTTTACGCCTGATACCGGTACTTCGACAGCCGACAATGATAATGTTAATTATGATTTTGGAGACATCAGAGAAAGTTCTTTTGCTGCTGCATACAACTTTATAACCAAGGGAACTTACACATCTGAGGTAAAGTCTTCCGGTACTATTATGAGTCAAAAGCCTGAGGTTTCGGCAAGTCAAAGCTTGCATCTTGATACCGAGTTTAAAGGGATGATTAAAGATCCTGCTAAACTTAAACGGAAATAAAAGGGGAGTTTGATAATAGCAAAGCCGCTTCATTACGGAGCGGCTTTGCTATTTATTGCATAATCAACTTATCCCTGAATATTTTTTGTATCGTAACGCTTTTATCGATATTCTTAACAACTTCCAAAATTGAATTTACCGCGTTTTGATAAAAGTCTTTGTGAATTCTTGAATAGTCATCTGTTGGCCTGTGATAATCTGCGTGGTCTTCAACCCCGAAGTATAGAAAAGGTATTTTTTTAGCATGAAATGCTCCCTGATCACTTTGGTTTGTCCAGTCATCTTTCCCCAGTTTGGGATCGTCATGTCCAAAAAGTATTTTTATATCTGGATTTGTATTAAGTACATGAGCCTTTAGCAAAGGATAATGCCATGTGCCGGCTACATATAAGGTGTTAATATCGCTACGGCCGATCATATCCATATTTATATTTAATTTTATACAGTCAAATTCAATCGGAGGATTTGCTAAAAAAGCTTTGGCTCCCTGTAAGCCTGCTTCTTCAGCATCAAATCCTGCAAAAACTAAGGTATGTTCCGGCTGGTTTTTCGAATAGTGTTTTGCAATGGCGAGCAGTCCGCCAACACCTGAAGCATTATCATCAGCACCATTATAAATTTCACCATTAATAACTCCCACATGGTCGTAATGAGCCGAGATTATTATGGCGTCCTGCTTTTTTCCGGGGATGTATCCGATAAGGTTGGTACCCTCGATGGTTTTTCCTGATCTTTCTTTGAAATTGAAAGGCTTTTTATATTCACTGTTATAAGCCTTTAATCCTATTTCCTTAAATCTTTTTATGATATATTCCGCGGCCAGTTTATTTTCATCGGTGCCAACCTTCCGTCCTTTATATTTATCCGCAGATAATTCCTGCACGTCTTTAAACAGCTGTTGAGGTTTGATGGTTTTTGAGCATCCCGACAGGATGAAAAGCATTAAAAATAGTACGGTAAATGATCTCATGGTTTTAATTTAAAGCTGTTACAACTGATCTATGAAGATAACAGAATTAGCCTCTAAAATGTTATTCATTGTTGTAACCCTTTGATTCAATTTCTTTTATAATAATAAATTTACAATTGCAGGGTTCTGTCTTCAATAAAGATAGATTAGTTTTGAGTATGATAACAACAGCGATAAAAAAACACAAACGGGCGCTATTTATCGCAATGATTATATTATTCGCCGGATCTGTTAACGCTCAGGGGGTTAATTTATTAAAAATCAATCAATTGGAAAGCCGCATGAAAAAAGGCGGTGATACCGTCTACGTGGTAAATTTTTGGGCTACCTGGTGTGCACCCTGTATTGCAGAGTTACCTCATTTCGAAAAGCTACAAGTGGAATACAAAGATCAACCGCTACGAGTATTATTGGTGAGTTTAGATTCGAAATCGAAGCTTGAAAAGCTTGTGATTCCTTTTGTTAAGCGGAACAAATTACAAGCTGAGGTTTTCTTATTAAATGAATCTAATGAGCAGGAGTATATCGACAGAATAAGTAAAGAGTGGTCCGGGGCTTTGCCTGCAACCTTAATTTATAACAGAAAAAAAAATATTCGCAGTTTTTACGAGAAAGAGTTTACTTATCCGGAACTGGAAAAAATTTATCACTCATCTAAATAATAAATTATGAAAAGACTACTTGTTTTATGTTTGCTTAGCATCGGTTTGCTGGCAAAGGCGCAAACAACCGGCTATCAAATCGGTGATGTAGCTGCGGATTTCAACTTAAAGAATATTAACGGAAAAAACGTAGCCCTGGCGGATATGAAATCGGCCAAAGGTTATATTGTTATTTTTACCTGTAATACGTGCCCGTATGCGGTTGCTTACGAAGACCGGATTAACGCATTGAACAAAAAGTATGCTGCACAGGGGTATCCGGTTATTGCTATCAACCCCAATGATCCGGGTACTCAGCCGGGAGATTCGTACGAGAAGATGCAACAACGGGCAAAGGAGAAGGGCTTTGATTTTCCGTATCTGATGGACCCGAATCATGTGATCACAAAAAAGTTTGGTGCCAGTCGCACTCCTCATGTTTTTTTACTTGAAAAAACCGGAAACGGGAACGTTGTACAATACATTGGTGCAATTGATAGCGATACTGAAGGCAATAATCCTGATAAGGTAAAATATGTGGAGAAAGCCATTGAAGCAATTGCAGCCGGAAACAAACCGGAAATAACCTCTACTAAAGCTATCGGTTGTACCATAAAATGGAAAAAAGATGGAGCCTGATAGCTGATTATTGATAAATTTGAAAGCCGGAACTTTTCCGGCTTTTTTTATGCGTAAACAAAAATCAGATTATTCTTTCTGGACGAAATATAAGCGGTTTGCAACAACAGAGATATTGCTTTATCTTATAATGATTATAGGAATACTGCTCGGCATACTGATATTTTCCTGATTATATTTTGTTCAATACCAGTTCCAGGTTGTCGGCATCTGCTATATTCTGGAAAAAATCTACCAGTTCCTGGTATTGTTCTGCTTTGTATTTTCCCTCGTTCAATAGCATCGTCCTTTTATAAATTATCTTGTTGCCGTTTATTTTTACATCCACAGAATATTTCCCAAATACTTTTTCAATTGTTTTTGAGTGAGGAGAAGCATTCAAGTGGAAGTTTTTAGGGACTTGATAAGTTATAATATCCTCATCATAATACCCTCTTACAATATTCACCGGATTTGTTCTGTTACGTACTTCTTTCAGGTTACGCATTTTATTGATGCTGTTTAATCGGATATGCAGCTTATCGTTCTCCATTCTGCAATAATTAAATGAGCTTAAATCAATAATTTCCCGGGTCTCGGGTTTCGATCCTTTGGTTTGTGTAAACTGAAAAGATTGTATTTCAAGATTCGGGAGCGGGTAGATTTCAGGAAGCTTTTTCTTTTGTTCCGATAGCGGCTCATTGAGTAAGCTATGGTGATTGTCGTACTGTACACCACTAAACAAGGTGGTCATCTTTCCTGTGATAGAGCCATTCTCTGCAATTTCGAAATTGGCAGTTCTGAGCTGTTTACTTTCGAGGGCCGTGTACTTAGGTGTACGCATAATCTTGCCGCCTTCCGGCGTGCAGGCAAGTACATAACGGTCATCAGTAAAATCACCAAGGAATCCGAAAGGAGCGTCCTTGCTGGTGCATTCAAGCCAGGTGGTGTCGTTTTTAAAAGGCAGGCATAAAATAATATGATTGCCATCATTCATGCTCGTAAAGTCAGGCGAAATGTCTCGTTTAAAGCTTCCCGCATACACAACTGTATAATACGATTCTATTTGCGCAACTTTTAAAAGAGCACGCATGTAATTTACCAGTCCTTTACAGTCACCATAACTTAAGCGGTCAACATCAGCAGCAGGGTAGGGCTGATAGCCTCCTATTCCAATCTGTACACTTATATAACGGACTTTATTCTGCATAAAGTCGTAGATTTTCTTAGCCTGTTCTTTAGGATCAGGAATATCTTTTACTAAGTTCAATATGTAATCTCTTGTTGCTTGCGAAAGCTCATCCCGCCCCTTCAATAAATTTTCATTTGTCCAATGTCCGTATTCCTTCCAGTTTGTAAAGCTGCCTTCCATACTTCTAAAGGCAAATTTCTCGGGCGCGAGTTTAACGGCTACAAGGTATTCTTCGTAATTCGGACTGTAAGGTTCATCCCGCATCGCAGGTATATTGCTTACCTGCCATTTGAAACTTTTTTTGCCGTCAATAGTCGCTTCTTCAACTTTTCCATTATAATTAAGCTCTTTATGACGTAGGTTGAAACTTTCAGGACATATAAAGCTTAAAGAGCTGCTTTCAATTGCTACTCCCTCCTCCGATCCGCCGGGGATCCAGGTTGGAAAATAAAGACTTTGCCGCCTTTTTATTTCATACTCGTATTCAATAGTAAAGGGGTAAGTTATTTTTGAAGGGATAAAATATTTCACCCGATCGTCCTGGTATAATGTGTTATCAGACACAGCACTTCTATCCTGAAAACTTTTCTCAGGTATTTTAATTGTTGGCATTCCAAACTCATTATAAATAGTCCCTTTTACGGATTTTATCGAATTGTTTTTATCATAATACAACCAAAGATTAGCTTCGTCCAATGCCGAAGAATTTAAAATGGTAACAGCGTACTTTTGATGGTAGTAAACTTCATTTAAGTCTTTTACTTCAATTGCCGTTTCGGAATTTCTGATTATTGCTCCGGCCCTCGATAACAGGTTTTTGGGGATGGAAGAAATTGCATAATTGCTTTGCGCGCTTACATATAATCCCCAAAAAAGAGAACTGATGACTAATAATGCTCTCATAGTTTCTTTTTTAGAATAATGTCTGACTGTTGAGCCTGAATTATCTTATTATACAATTCCTTCAAATAAAAATATTCCTCAGGTGAGTAGACTGATTTGGTATGTTGTATTAAGCATGAAAGGATGAGTGAATTGCCTTCTATAACTGTTTGTGTTACAAATTTACCCCCGTTGTTTGGTAATGAAAGGGCGATTGGCTGAGGCTGGTTTACTACCTGATAATTTTGTGGAAACTTCAGGTTCATTACCAGTCTTGATTCGGATACAGCACCCAAATCTACCGGATAAGTTCTTTCTGGTAGTTTAAACGGATTTTTGGTAGTTCTATTCAAAAAATATGGATTGACATTCACCTGGCCATTTTCTTGTGTTTTTATTTCAATATCAAATGATTCGGTCAACGGTTTTTCCAGACTGTCAATGTTTCGGATTTCCGACTTGTTAAACTTTATTCTGGGATAGCGTTCGTCCAGATTCTCCACATATTCATCAATTGAATTAAACTTTTTTATCGCGTATCGTTTGTTATAAGCTTCATAACCGGAGGAGAGAACTTGCATTTGACCTTTTATTTTTCCGGTTTCATCAACTTCAAGGTTAAGGTTAATGCTTTGGACCTCTTTTTGTGATGCCGTGAGGTCTATCCATGAAGATGGTTTATCAAAGCTCATAACCCTTCCTTTATCGTTTATGCACCTTAAAGGAAGCAGTCCAAACGGCAGCATCGGGTCGGTCGCGTCAAGCAGGTAATCCTTTTCTGCGATAGTTACCTTACAAATTACATAGTCAAAATCGGTTAAACTAGGGAACAGATTATTAAGCAGTCCGTTGGATCTGGTGGAAAGGATAACCGGTTCGGCGTTTAATCCTGCTGAATTTATTGCAGTAACCAGAGCAAGGTTAATATCAGCGGAACTGCCAGACCGGTTTTCAAATGCTTTTTTTACGCCATCGCTATATTTGCCGTAGCTTCTGTTCCATTTATACCAATTTTGCATAAAACTAAAAATCGCTTTTGCTTTTTCAAGTTCTGATGTTTTTCCGGCAATAACCGGCGTGATTTTATCTTCAAAAAAGTCTTTCTTTTTTAACTGTGAGCCAAAATATCCTTCTTTCTTTAAGTCGAGATCTACATCTTTCCATTCTTTAGACAACTTGTGTTTTATTCCTCGGTAGTCGGTATAATCAGACAACTCAAAATACATGGCTGATTTGAAGTTACTGGGCGCCGTCATGTAGTCTTCTTCTATAAAGGCAGGTATATCGGCCATTGCATAAGTCATCTGCGAACAGTCGGCTTTATACCCTCCGCCACGGTTAAAACACTCTTTAGCTATCACTCCATCGTTCTTACTTAATTTATATGGTCCTCTTAAGATTATATTGTAATTGTATACACCCGGTATTTTTGCGCAATACTCACTGTAAATTTTGGGTATATCTGATTGAAATTCCCAATTTCTGAAGTTTCTTAAAAAGGGCGTTTGAAAAGTATAACTGTACTCAATAATGCAGTTATCCCGAAGGTTTGGCATTGCAAACTTTGTAAGGTCGTGATATTTGTCGGCTTTTGATTCTCTAAAAATCTGCTTCGGATCAAGCTCACTTGTTCGTATCAGATTATCTTCATCGCGATAAAATGTTATGGCTTTTATCTCTGTTAATTTTTCATATGTATCAGAGTCCTGCTTTCGGGTTGCAATCTCGATATTGCCGTGCTTAAATCCCTTGCTGTTAAAAATCTTAATCCTGACATGATATTCTAAAATCAGTTCTCCATCATTGTTGTTTATGTAGGCTGTGCCAAACTCTTTTAATACGACCGCGTTTGCACTGGTATCTTTGTCGTATTTTTTTAATTCGAATTCTTTTGAACTCGGTTTACCGAAGGGAAAATCCTGGGCAGAAATTTGGAAATATTGCAATGAAAATGCAATTACGATAAGTAAATTTTTCATGTGATAATTTTAGGTTGCGTAAGATACTTAGAAGTGTAAAAGAATCAAAACACTTAGATTATTATCATCTGTATTTCAAAGCTTTTTACCACCTTTGTTTCACTTAAATTATGAAATTAAATCTCACACGTCCGCTTGCATTTTTTGATCTCGAAGCAACAGGTTTAAATCTTGGCACTGATAGAATAGTTGAAATTGCAATTTTAAAAGTGTTCCCTGATGGTTCGCAGGAAATTAAATGTATGCGCATTAACCCAGAAATGCCGATTCCGTACGAAACATCGATTATTCATAATATTTTCGATAAGGATATACAGGATGCTCCGAAGTTTAGTGAAGTTGCACAGGAACTTGCGGATTTCTTAGGTGATGCAGATTTAGCGGGATATAATTCCAATAAGTTTGATATCCCTTTGCTAATGGAGGAGTTTCTTCGCGCAAAAATCAATTTTGATTTAGAGACCAGGCGGTTTATTGATGTTCAGAATATTTTCCATCAAATGGAGCAGCGCACTTTAAAAGCTGCTTATAAATTTTATTGCGGAAAGGATATCGAAAACGCACATTCCGCAGAAGCCGATATTCGTGCAACGTACGAAGTTCTTCTGGCGCAGCTGGATAAATACAAAGACACCGAGTGGGAGGATAAAAAAGGGAATAAATCTATACCCGTACAAAATGACGTTGATGCCCTGCATTCGTTCACTAATCTAAGTCGTCCGGTAGATTTTGCCGGAAGACTGGTTTTCAACGAAGATGGAATCGAAGTATTTAATTTCGGAAAACATAAAGGCAAATGTGTCGAAGAGGTTTTTACCGCCGAACCGAGTTATTATGCATGGATGCAACAGGGCGATTTTCCATTATATACCAAACGTTGTCTTGAAAAGATTTGGGTGAGGTGGAACAACAACAAAAAGATAATTATCAAAGAGCATACAGAAAAGACTATTACGGTTGAAGTGCAGGACAAGAAGCAAGATCAGCACTCTCAGCAGAGACCATCTTATCCTAAGAAACAGTATCCTCAACAACCTAAAAAGGAAGAAAAAGCTGTTCCTGTAACCATCGATATGCTCGAACAGCTCAAATTGAAATTTGGAAAATAGCTTGTAAAAGACGGGTTTAAATACGTAAGAGCATCTTGAAAGAGATGCTTTTTCGTTCAGTGAAAAATAAAATCGCTGAAAAATAGCCTTTGGTATCGTTTCTTCCTTTACAGGTATCATTTAAACTTTTTTCGCTTTTCAGATTCTTATCATTGTTTATCTAAAAAGAAATACCACCCATGAATCGGATACACTTTTTGCCGAAAATATTTGTAAGTACCCTGTTTCTGGCAGGTATCAATATGTTAGCTTTTGCACAGAAAACTGAGAATGTACAGGATAAATCTGTTTGGGCCTCCTCACCTATTAAAGTAGATGGTAAAATCACAGAGGATGTTTTTCAGGCAAGTAATAAAAGTACTTTACTTTCTTACACCATGTCTAATGATGATAAAAGCCTGTATCTGACTATAAAATCTGCCGACAATACAAACAATAATAAAATAATGATGGGAGGCATAACGCTTGCTATCAATACCGACGGAAAAAAAAAGGAGAAGGATGGTTTCTTGTTAACCTATCCGGTAATTGTAAGGGCGCAAAGGCAGAGGGGGCAGGGAGGTTTTGGACAAAGAACTGCGGGTGGATCAGCTGATTCTGCTATGTTGGCTATGCGCAAACAACAACTGGCTGCAGCTAAAGAGATTAAAGTGTTCGGTTTTAAGGATATCCAGGACAGTCTGATTTCAATCTACAATGAATATGATGTTAATGTCGCAGCAAATTTCGATGAGAAAGGATCCTTTATTTACGAACTGGCTATTCCGTTAAAATTGTTGGGATTGACTTTAGATAGTAAGGAATTTGCTTACAATATTAAGGTAAACGGGCTGCAGTTTGGCGGAGGCGGAATTCGGATGCAGGGAGACGGAGGACAAGGTGGCCAGGGTGGTGGCGGTTTTGGCGGAGGAGGCCAGGGCGGAGGCTTTGGTGGTGGTGGTGGCGGAGGACGCGGTGGGTTTGATCCTTCGGCCTTTCTTCCAACCGACTTCTGGGGTAAATATACATTAGCTAAGAAATAACATACATCAACCGATCATAATGAAAAAGATATCTATACTTCTTACCGCTCTTTTTGTAGCCGCTAAGATATACGCTCAAACACCCGCCGTTCAGGGACGTGAAGTAAGTGGTATTGTTAAAGATAGCACAGATAATGGGGTTATTGGTGCCGTAGTGGTATTAAGTACCGGAACCGATTCTGTAAAGAGAATAACCAGTAATTCGGGTGTTTTCGTTTTTAAAGATATTAAAACAGGGCAGTTTACGATTACCGTCCGAAGCATCGGATATCGCACGTTCAACAAGCGCTTTTTATATAATGACGGAACCTCCCGACTGGTTTTAGATCCAATCGTTTTAAAGGAGACATCTAATATGCTCAATACGGTAACCATCAATGGAACTCCGTCGATAGTTTATAAGGAGGATACCGTTGAATACCGGGCAAGTGATTATGTAATGAAGGCAAATGCCTCTGTGGAAGATCTTATAAAGAAAATGGAAGGCGTAGAGGTGGCCAACGACGGTACTGTTACCCATCAGGGAATCGCAGTGACCCGGGCCAAACTGAATGGTAAGCCTTTGGGAGGTGCAGACATTGCCAGTACGATTCAAAATCTACCGGCTGATATCGTAGAAAAAATTCAAATGGTGGATGATTATGGTGATCAGGCAGCCCGAACTGGTATTAAAGATGGTGATCCGGAGCGAGTACTGAATATTGTTACCAGAGCAGACAGATCTGTTGGAAATCGTTTACAGGCAGATGGCGGAGTGGGTAATAACGACCGGTACAATACCCGATTGAATTTAACAAGGTTCAATGGTAATCAACAGGTTTTTGCCCGGGGAAATTTCAATAACACGGTTACCGGAGTTGCCAACAGCGGCAGCAGCCCGTCAGGTGGCGGAGGCGTTCGCGGTGGCGGAGGCGGTCAGGCAGGTGGCGGAGCCACAGGAAGTGGCGGTTTAAGTACGTCGGGAGGAACAACGGTCAGCTATTCTGATAAACTTAATAAGAAGCTCGAAGTAAGCGGCAATTATTCCTTTAGGGGAAGCAATGCAAATTCGATAATCAGCAGTTTAACTCAGCAGTCTACTCAACGGTTCGGCGATCTATCCATTCAAACAGATGGAACAACTAAGCGTAATAACAATTCGCATAATGTCGAATTTCAAATGAAATACGACATTGACAGCGCCAATTATTTCCAAATTACTCCGTCACTTGGATTCTCATCTTCTGGAAATTCAAACTCTTCTTTTATAAGTCAAACTGGCAAGACAATACAAAATCGCATAAATGCAACAGGAGCTGAAAGTAAAGCTCCCAATTATGGTCTGACAGCTCTGTATAGTCATAATTTCGATAAGAAAGGACGGATTTTCTCTACACAAATTACGTTCAACTCAAACTCCAGTGATCAGGATAGAATAACGGATAATACGTACCAATTCTATGATGTGACAAAAGGGGAGTTTTTACCCGATTCGACAGTGAATCTTTTAATAAATAATGGAAACGATAGTAGGAATTTAAGAGCCAGTGTGACCTTTTCGGAACCAATAACCTTAACCTCGCGTATTGAGTTTAATGGTCAGATTAACAAAAGAGATTATGATAATAATCAACTAACGGATAGTGTTACTAATGGCGTGGTTGTAAGGGTTCCATCCTTAAGCAGGATATATAATTACTCATTTACCGAACAGCGATACGCCTTAAACTACAGATATTTAAAAGGAAGATATAACGCGTCATTAGGCGTAACGGCGGTCCCTGCATTATTATCCGGATATTCTGAAAGCCTTAAAACGTCAACACATCGAACAAGCCTTAATATTATTCCGATTGCGCGAGCTGAATATAGGTGGAGCCGCCAAAAGAGACTTTTTGTTAATTATTCAGGCAACGCTCAGGAGCCATCTTTTGACCAGATTCAGGATGTGCCTGATGTTACCAATCCTCTTAATGTGGTGTATGGTAATCCCAATCTGAAAGCCCAATTCAGACATTCAATCAGTGGTGGTTTTAATAACTATATTACCAATTCAAAGCTGAATCTCTCACTAAATCTGCAGGCTACGAAAACGGATAATAAAGTGGTGCGCAACACGGTCGAGATAGATCCTACGCGGAATTCGCGGGAAACCTATTTTATGAACGCAGATGGCGATTATTCCTTGAATACAAATTACAATATCTCTAAGCAGTTTGCTAACCGTAAATATCGGGTTGGTTTAAATGGTACAATTACATTCGCAAACTCAATATCTATGCTTAACGGGAATACAAACGTTGCCGAATCATGGAATTTTAATCAGCGTTTAGGTATACAATTATATCCGACAAGCTGGTTCGAATTGACTCCGAACGTGCGCTACAGTTATCTGAAGTCTGATTATAGTTTAAATCCTAGAAATAATAACGAAACCACAACTTGGGCTTTTAGTACAGAAGGAAGAGTGGATTTTGTCGACGGATTTTTTATGGCATATAATTTAAGTAAAAATTACGTCAGCGGTATAAGTGCCAATGTTACCAATAATCCTTTTATTATAAATACCTCTCTTTCAAAAGATGTGTTTAAAAAGAAAGGAACCCTGCAACTACAAGCTTTCGATCTTTTGAATCAGAATAACTTCATTGTAAGAACTTTAGGTGATAATGGATATACTGATACCAAGAGTAATGCTCTAAGCAGATATTTTATGCTGAATCTTACAGTAAGGCTTCAAAAATGGACCGGAACTCCAAACAGAGGAGGGAGGGAGATGATGCGTAGGGGAGACGGAAGTTTCATGGAGTAAGATGAAATGACTAACTAGTCTTTAATCTTAACTATCGATCTTTTTTAAGAAATCAATGTTTCTTTTTAGGCCGGCGTACTTTGTCCGTTTTACAGGTGATTTTTGAAATATTTTCTGAAATACGTCTTCTGAGATTTCTTCCCAATCACGTGCAGACATATTCAGAAGTTCATTATTGGGCTGAAATGCCATTTCTTTGTTCAAGGTAGAAAAGCGATTCCAGGGACAAACGTCCTGGCAAACGTCACAGCCGAACATCCAGTTATCCATTTTGCCTTTAAACTCGGTAGGGATTTCGCTTTTAAGCTCTATGGTTAGGTAAGAAATGCAGCGGCTTCCGTCAACAATATATGGTCCGACAATCGCTTCGGTCGGGCAGGCGTCGATACACCGGGTACAGGTTCCGCAATGGTCTTTCGTCGCCGGAATGTCGTATTCCAGTTCAATATCCACAATTAACTCGGCAAGGAAGAAAAATGAGCCCGTTTCTTTATTAATCAGGTTTGTGCTTTTTCCAACCCAGCCCAAGCCCGCTTTTTTTGCCCAGGCTTTATCAAGAACAGGTGCCGAGTCGACGAATGCCCGACCACCTACGTGGCCTATTTTTTCATTTATTACATGCAGTAATTCTTTCAGCTTATCCTTTATAACCGAGTGATAATCTGTGCCGTAAGCATATTTAGAGATTTTAGGAGCGTTGGGGTCGGTTTGAACAGTTTGAGTAAAATAATTCAAGCCCATGGAAATTACCGACTTTGCCCCCTCAACCAGTTTGGTTGGATCGAGCCGTTTATCGAAATGGTTTTCCATATACGACATCTCTCCGTTATAGCTTTGTTTCAGCCAGTTTTCAAGCCGCGGAGCTTCTTCTTCGAGGAATTCAGCTTTGGCGATACCGCAAAACAGAAAACCGAGGCGCTTGGCTTCGTCTTTTATTATCTGGCTGTATCTCTGCTTATCTGAAAACATTTTTGCAAAGATAAGGAGATTTAGGCACCAGACCTATAAGCTTTTCAAAACCTTATAGGTCTAAGTTACTATAATCTTATAATGCCGGCCATCCAATCAATCCGAGTAATCCTCTTAATCGGTGTAATCATTTTCAGATAAATGCGTTAATCCCGGTAATATCCTGACCGGTAATTAATAAGTGGATATCATGTGTTCCTTCATACGTTATCACCGATTCAAGATTCATCATATGACGCATGATTGAGTACTCTCCCGTAATACCCATTGCGCCCAGAATCTGACGTGCTTCTCTCGCTATGTTTACAGCTGTTTCTACACTGTTGCGCTTTGCCATAGATATTTGGGCGGCAGAGGCTCGGTTTTCGTTTTTAAGGACACCTAGCCGCCAAACCATCAACTGCGCTTTCGTGATTTCGGTGATCATTTCGGCCAGTTTTTTTTGCTGAAGCTGAAATCCGGCTATTGGTTTGTTAAACTGAATTCTTTCCTGAGCGTACCGTAAGGCTGTATCATAGCAGTCCATGGCTGCACCCAATGCTCCCCAGGCTATGCCATATCTTGCCTGATTGAGGCAGCTTAAAGGTCCTTTCATTCCGCTAACCCCGGGAAGTATATTCTCTTTCGGAATTTTTACGTTATCAAACACTAATTCACCTGTGGCTGATGCTCTAAGGCTCCATTTATTATGGGTTTCGGGTGTACTGAACCCTTCCATTCCCCGCTCAACTATTAAACCGGTTATTTCATCTTTCTCATTCCTCGCCCACACTAGTGCAAGATCTGCGAATGGTGCATTTGAAATCCACATTTTAGAGCCGTTCAGGATTACAGAATCACCAGCATCTTTTATATTGGTCTTCATTCCTGAAGGATTGGAGCCGAAATCGGGCTCGGTTAAGCCAAAAGCTCCCATTATCTCCCCTGTGGTCAGTTTGGGTAAATATGTTTGTTTTTGTTGATCTGATCCGAACGAAAATATTGGGTACATAACTAGGGATCCCTGAACGGATGCTGTAGAACGTATACCTGAGTCACCTCGTTCAATTTCCTGCATCATGATGCCGTAGGCGATGTTATCCAGACCTGCTCCACCAAACTCCTGTGGTATGGTTGGGCCGAAAGCACCCAATTCTGCCAGACCTTTTAATAAAACTTTAGGGAATTCTGCTCTTTGAGCATAATCTTCAATAACAGGACTTAATTCTTTTTTAACCCAATTTCTTACGGTTTCTCTTATGAGTTTATGCTCCTCTGTAAGTAGGTCATCGAGTAAATAGTAATCGGGCGAAGTATACAGATCTTTCTTCATACAGGTATGTAGCTTGTATTAAAGATAAGAAATTGTATTTAAGAAAATCGAGCTAAGCGGCTTTCTAGACGGGTATTTTAGTTCGGGAACCAGACTGAATTTTTGGATATTTTCTGAACCAGCTATTAATTTTCATCTGGATCACTCCCAGAAATGCTTCCCTAAATATATGAGTGCTCATCTTAGAAGTTCCTTCTGTGCGGTCGGTGAAAATTATCGGAACTTCAACTACTCTAAAACCGTGCTGGAGTGCGGTAAACTTCATTTCAATTTGAAATGCATATCCCACAAATTTTATTTTATCTAATTCTATTGTTTCTAATACAATTCGTCGGTAACATTTAAAACCGGCTGTAGCATCCTGAATGGGAATTCCCGTAATAAAGCGGACATACACCGAAGCAAAATACGACATCAAAACCCTGCTCATGGGCCAGTTAACCACGTTTACGCCTTTAATGTAGCGCGAACCTATAGCCACATCCGCACCTTTAACACAAGCCTCACGTAATTTAATTAAATCGTGTGGGTTGTGAGAAAAATCGGCGTCCATCTCGAAGATATACTCATAGTCGTGTTTCAGAGCCCACTTAAATCCGAAGATATAAGCAGTGCCCAAACCCTGTTTACCAGCCCGTTCTTCGATGTAAAGTTTGCCGGTAAATTCTCCCTGCAGGTGTTTAACGATTTCGGCGGTGCCATCAGGTGATCCATCATCAATAACCAGAATATGAAAAACATGACTTAAGGAAAACACCTCACGGATGATTCTTTCAATGTTTTCTTTTTCGTTATAAGTGGGAATGAGTACTAAGCTATCAGATAACACCAAATATTTTTTTAAAGGGTGCAAGATAGTAAACACTTCTTGCACCACATAAGCAGTTTATTCTATGCCGTGCATTTTTTTACGTAAAGTCTTATTTAGAAGAAGCAATAGCAGACCCGCTATCCCTGTAGCTATTACAAATATCATGAAGAAGCTGGATAGGGAAGATTGTTCAGAAACTCTATCCATAAAGCTCGCCATAAATCCGCCTAAGTAATTGGCTAACGCAGAAGCCATGAACCAAATTCCGAACATCATAGCGACGAACTTTTTCGGAGATAATTTACTGATATACGATAGACCAACCGGAGAAACGCAAAGCTCTCCCATAGTATGGAACAGGTAAGCCAAACATAACCAGATAATACTAACTTTTGCAGTAGCAGCGCCAGCAGGTATACTCATAGATCCAAAAACCAAGGCTCCGAATCCAATTGCCACCAAAATTAAACCCCATGAAAATTTTACCGGTCCGCCGGGACTTAGCCTGGTGCCTGATAGCCTGACCCATAGGGTTGAAAATAATGGTGCAAGTAAGACTATAAAGAGCGAGTTTAAGGTTTGAAACCATGATGCCGGTATTTCGAGTGCGTCTGCCGAATATTGCCTGCTTAACATCCATACAGCTAAGCCCCAAATCGTAACAACGCTGACGCCCATAGCTGCTACGGTGAGGGAATATTCGTGCCGTACTTTTTTGAACATATTTATCCATAGCCAGGTTAAAACGGCGAGGGGTATTAGCGTGATGATAGTATTGATTACTTTAAACGAATTTGCCGCCAGGCCAGGCGCTAAAGTCCGATCCGTATAATCCCGGGCATACAGGTTCATTGACGAGCCGGCTTGTTCAAAGGCCAGCCAAAAAAAGATTGTGAAGAAAGAAAACACAGCAATCACAATTAATCGATCACGGTCTACCTTTGTTAATGGTTCATTTTTGATATTAGCACCATTTACAGCGTTAGCTTTAACAGGTTGTTCGCCAATTATGCCAAAGTATTTTTTCGCAAACCAAAACTGTATCAGACCAAAGAACATGAAAATGCCTGCCAGGCCAAAGCCATAGTGCCAGCCTACGGTTTCGCCAATATATCCGCAAAGAAGAATACCTAAAAATGCCCCAACATTTATTCCCATGTAAAAAATGGTATATGCAGAATCTTTCAACGGACTTCCTTCCGGATACAACTGCCCAACCATTGAGGATATATTAGGTTTAAAGAATCCGTTCCCGGCTATCAATAATACACACCCGGTATAAAAAGCAGGCACCGCATCAATCGCTAAAACAATGTGGCCAAGTGTCATTAAAGCGGCACCAACAACTATCGCCTTTTTAAAGCCCCAAAATTTGTCGGCGATTAAGCCTCCTAAAATTGGCGTGATGTAAACGAGGCCGGTATACCAGCCATAAAGCATTGTGGCACTCTCTCTTGACCATCCAAGTCCGCCTTGAGCAAATTCTGCGGTAAGATAAAGTACGAATAATACTCTCATTCCGTAATAACTAAACCTTTCCCACATTTCTGTGAAGAATAAAATAAACAGGCCCAGCGGATGGCCAATCATTTCGTGCTTTTTATCCATGCGAATCTTCTAAATGTGTTAACTAATCGGAATTGTTAAATTAGTAATTTTCGTTTACAAGTTTTGAGTAATAAAATCGGTCATTTTAGAATAAAGATGAATGCTGGTATTTCCTCCATATATGCCATGGTTTTTATTGGGATAATAAGCTTGCTCGAATGGCTTATTGGCCTGTATTAAGGCCTCAGAAAACATCATACTGTTTTGAAAATGGACATTGTCATCTCCCGTTCCGTGTATCAATAAAAATTTCCCTGTTAAACGGTCTGCAAAGTTAATTGGCGAATTGTTGTCGTATCCTTCGGGATTTTCTTGCGGAGTTCTTAAGTATCGTTCGGTATAAATCGTATCATAAAACCTCCAGGTGGTTACCGGAGCAACGGCGATAGCCATTTTAAATATATCCGCGCCTTTGGTAATGCAGAGTGAGGATAGATATCCTCCGTAACTCCAGCCCCAGATGCCTATTCGGGACGAATCAATATAGTTTTGCCGGGCAAACCATTTAGCCGTTTCAATCTGATCGATGGTTTCATACTTCCCAAGTTCTTTATAGGTCATTTTCTTAAATTCCGCACCTCTGAAGCCAGTTCCCCGGTTATCTACACAAGCTACAATATAACCCTTCTGTGCAAGTAACCGAAACCACATAGGTCTTGAACCTCCCCATGAATCCGCAACATTCTGACTTCCGGGACCACCGTACACATATAGCAATAAGGGATATTTTTTTGACGGATTAAAGTTCGGCGGTTTAATCATATATCCGTTCAAATCAATTCCCTCAGAAGTCCTGAAGCTAAAAAATTCTGCTGGCCCGATGTTGTGTTCTCTTATGCTCTTTTTTACTCCTGTGTTTTCTTCCAGCACCCGAATAGGTTTACCATTTATTTGATTTAAAGTAATAACCGGTGGAGTATTTATGTTAGAGTTGCTTAGAATATAATAGCTATAATCGCTGCTAAATGAGGCCTCATTTGTTCCCTTCATAGTGCTAAGGTCGATTTTTTTCGTGCCATCGAGACGAATGGAATAAATGTCGCGTCGAAGAGGCGAGAGTTCTGTAGATTGATAATAGATCACTCCTTTATTCTCATCGACACCATAAACTTCGGTCACCTCCCAATTTCCGCGGGTTAGTTGCTTCACAATCTTACCGCTGAAATCATAAAGGTAAATGTGATTGAAGCCATCCCGCTCGCTAACGTTTATGAATTGTTTCCCATTTTTAAGAAACGTTAAACGCTCTTGTTCTATGTCAATATAGTATTTGTCCTGTTCGGTTAAAATTACTTTAGATGAACCATCCACTGCATTGACCAGTAGGTATTCAAGCTTGTTTTGATACCGGTTCATTCTTAAAACAACCAGATTGTCGGCTGAATTAGTCCATTTTACCCTCGGAACATATTGGTCATGTTCCATTCCGATGTCTGCCTTTCGGGTTTCGCCGGTTTTTAAATCATAGATGTGAATGCTTACAATAGAATTTTTTTCGCCCGCTTTGGGGTATTTGTATTTGTATTCGGTAGGATAGAGGTTGTCATATAAGGTCATTGAATATTCCGGTACCTGGGTTTCATCAAACTTATAATAGGCGATTTTGTTGCCGTCTGGACTCCAGAAAAAAGCCTGCGCAAAAGAAAATTCTTCTTCGTAAACCCAGTCAGAGCGCCCGTTAATAATACTGTTAATGCGACCGTCGGCGGTGATCTGCTTTTCAGTACCTGTTACAAGGTCTCTGATGAAAATGTTATTGTTCCTTTCGAAAGCAACCCTGTCGGCATTGGGAGAAAATGTTGCAAAACTTTGCTTTCCGGATGTTGAAACTGGAGTGATTTTTTTGGACGCGATATCAAAAACATAATAATTAGCTCGTGTAGAGTGGCGATAGATACTCTCCTCATCGCTTGAAAGCATAACCTTGCTTTCATCCATACTGAAGTCTGCACTGATTTCCAAAGTGTCTCCTTTGTACACCAAATCCGTTTCTTTGAACAAAGCTTTGATTTCGTTGCCAGAGCTATAACTGTTTTTGGCAAGATATTTTATTCCATTATTGTCGTATCTGACCGAAACATAACTTTTTCCATCTTTCATAGATGGTAGGGATTGAATGGTTTTGGCTGTGAATATTCCCTTTTTTAGGATGTCGTCCAGTGTGATCTCTTTGCCGGTTTGGGCGCTGGAAAATAAGGGAATGACGAAAAAAAATATGAGTTTAGTTGTAAACGAAATAGGGAAATCGAAACTCTGCTTCATAAACACAGATATAATACATGCATGTTTTATTCAAATTGAGTTAATGGAAGCGTTGATTTAATAAACCACTTTTTCTTAATTTAGTTTGTTGACTGCTTTTTTCGACGGTTTTTTGGGGTCGTTATATTCCTGATCTGTTACAGAAGGAGGGTTTTTTAATTCAAGATCTGAGACATATTTCCATCGTCCATTTATTAATTTATATCCGTCATACGACATGTCGGGCCCATAAAGTTCGTATTTATCTGCCAGCTTTGGATCTGGCGGAGCAAGATGGTCGAAAACAATGGTGCCTTCTTTTGGAAGATAGTTCATCATAAAGGAAACTTGCCGGTTGTATTCATAAACAATGCGTTTTTTCCCTGTGCGTTCTTTGTCTCCTTCGAATACAGACATTCCGAAATTTGCCTTATTATCTTTAAAGGAAAGAACTTCAATTACCTTTTTGGTTGATTTGACATTATTCCCTTTCCAGCCAAGTAAAATATAATAAGGCGTGCGTACATTATAAAGAACGGGAACGATTTTATAATACTGCGATCCATACCAGTCTTGGTTGGTAGTTGTGGTATCCTCCGGCTTTTTATAGGTATGGGTGTGATCTACTAATGGAAACATTTGTAGTTTCCCCGATGGATTGTTCATTTGAATCGTGCCATAATACCTGTAGCTTCCGTCCTGATTCATAACGTGCCATGTGAAAATTTTGAACCTGCGATCCGGAGATGTAAGCACCGAGATGGTTTTTAAAGAATCGAAGTTAAAATTGAAAGAATTAGGCAACTTTAAAGTTGATACCAGGGTTTTTACCATGGTGTAATTTGCATTATACCGTTCGGGTTCGGCGGGATTATTAATAACCTTGAAGCTTAAAGCTTTTAAACTGTCGAGATAAATGTCAAACTGCTCTTTTGCTCTGTTCGGGGCAGAATGCTGAGCTTGAATGGTTAGACTGATTAAAATTAAAACTACTGAAAAGATAGACTTCATTTATTTATATTACATTTTCGATTACCATTGCGCTTGCTCCGCCGCCGCCGTTACAAATTCCAGCGATACCGGTTTTCGCCTTATTCTGTTTCAGAATATGGAGCAAAGTTACCAGAATTCTAGCCCCCGATGCGCCCAGGGGGTGCCCCAGAGATACGGCCCCGCCCTTTATATTTACTTTCAACGGGTCGATGTTTAAGAGTTTATTATTTGCCAGAGATACTACGGCGAAGGCTTCGTTAATTTCAAAATAATCAACTTCAGAGATGTCAAGATTTGCTTTCTTCAAAGCTAATGGAATAGCTATGGATGGTGCGGTGGTAAATTGTTCAGGACTCAGTTGCGCATCAGCGTAGCTGATTATCTTCGCCATCGGTTTCAAACCCAATTCTCTCATTTTATCGCCGCTGATAAGCACAAGCGCCGCGGCTCCATCGTTTAACGTAGAAGCATTGGCCGCAGTTACAGTTCCTTCTGCTTTAAATACGGGCTTTAAAGATGAGACTTTTTCAAATACAACAGTTGATGGTTCTTCATCGGATGATATAATCGTTGTGTCGCCTTTTTTTCCAGTTATTTCTATTGAAACTATTTCGTCATTGAAAGAGCCTTCTGCCTGAGCTTTTTGAGATCGTTTATAGGATTCAATTGCAAACTCATCCTGATCTGCACGACTTATATTGTAATCGCAGGCGCATTGTTCGGCCGCAGAACCCATGTGGAAATTATTATATACATCCCATAAGCCATCCTTTACTAAGCCGTCGATCAGTTGTCCATGGCCAAGCTTGTAGCCGGATCGGGCCTTATCGAGATAAAATGGAACGTTACTCATGCTTTCCATGCCACCGGCTATGGCGATGTCTATATCTCCCAGGGCAATTCCCTGAGCAGCAAGCATAACTGCTTTCATGCCGGATGCGCATACCTTATTAACTGTTGTTGCAGGAATATCCGGCAAACCGGCAAACTTTGCGGCTTGGGTAGCCGGCGCCTGTCCCAAATTAGCCTGTAACACACTGCCCATAAATACTTCCTGAACTGAGCCGGATTCTACGCCAGCTTTTTCTATGGCAGCTTTTATTATTCTGGCAGCTATCTGTGTTGCTGATAAAGAAGATAAACCACCTCCAAAGCTCCCGATCGGAGAACGTACGGCAGATAAGATATAAACTTCTTTCATAGGATTATGCTAAAAATCTGAATAATAAACGTTAATATTTATCGATCCGTATAAGCTACTTTTGTACTAAGTTAGCGTTTTATGAAAACTTATCTATTTTTGATTGAATTAGGACCAAGCTGTGGCAAAATTTAGAAAGAATTCTCACCTTATTTTATACCGTAAGTACTCTGCTGCGTCTAAATATGTGATGATGATATTGAGTGTGCTTGTAATTTCAACTGTTTTACCAAAACATGCACGTTTTAGATTTGAGTATGAAAAGGGACAAATATGGCAGAATAAAGACTTAATTTCTCCCTATAGTTTCGCGATTGAAAAGACTCAGGAGGAAATTAACAAAGACAAGGCGGATGTTTTAAAGTCCGTTTTACCAATATATCGCAATAATTTGCAGTTAACTCAAGCTGAGCTGGAAGGGTTTGTTGCCGATTTCGATTTGAAATGGAGTACCTCTGGCCTTAGCCAAAGACTTAAAGATGTATATAAAGGTGTTGGTCTGGCTATTTTAACTGATATATATAGTCAGGGTGTGATGAGCCTTAGTAAGAAGTATCAGCGCAATGGGACGCATTATAATTTTACTCTATTGACAGATAATGTTGCGAAACAACTGAATTCTCTGGAAGTGTTAAACACGGAGAAGGCTATACAATATGCCGGGACTCAACTCCAGATCCATCACGACATAAGAAAGAAGGATTGGCTGCTCGAGATAATAAGCGATCACATTCAACAAAATTATTTATATGAAGAGCAGCTTAGCGAGAAAATAGAAACCGAAGCTCTAAACAATGTTTCGCTTACCCGGGGTATGGTTCAAAAAGGCGAATTAGTTGTATCCAACGGATCTGTAATTACCCCGGAAATATATCAAAAGCTCGAATCTTTAAAAGAGACGTATGAAGACGACGCTAAAATTAACGGCAATAAAAAGCTGATTTTCTTTGGTCAGTTTTTGTTAGTCGGACTGGTCGTATTTCTGCTAATTGTATTCTTATATCTTTTCAGGAAAGACATTTATAGTGATAATCGGCAGCTGTCGCTGATTTTGCTGGTAATTACCAGTATGATTATTGTACTTACATGGGCTATAAAGCTAAAAATCCCCAGCATTTATTATATCCCTTATTGTATAGTTCCCATCATTATCCGGATTTTGTTTGATACCCGTTTGGCGCTAAACATTCATTTATTAGTGGTGCTAATTGCGGGCTTTGTTGTGTCAAATAGTTTTGAGTTTACATTTCTACAAACGATTGCCGGAATTACAGCTATTTACAGCATAAAAAATCTGGTTAAAAGAGAGCAGTTTTTAATTTCTGCCCTTTTAATTTTGAGTAGTTATTTCGTTGCTTATTTAGGCATATCTCTGCTCAGAAACGGGTCCTTACTAGCAATTGAATGGTTTAATTTCGTGCCGTTTATTTTTAGTGTTCTGTTGTCGCTATTAGCTTATCCGCTTATTTATGCCTTCGAACGTGTATTCGGAATAACTTCGGATGTTACGTTAATGGAGCTAACAAATACCAATTCCAGACTTCTAAGGGAATTGTCGTATAAAGCGCCCGGAACATTCCAACATTCGCTGCAGGTGGCAAATCTGGCAGAAGCGGCTATTTATAATATTGGGGGAAATGCCTTGCTGGTGAGAGCAGGAGCTTTATATCACGATATCGGAAAAATGGAAAATCCCCAATATTTTATTGAAAACCAAAATAAGGGGGGGAATCCTCATGATAATTTATCGTATGAGGAGAGTGCTCAGATTATTATCAGACATGTAAACAAAGGTGTAGAAATAGCAAAAAGAAACAACCTTCCCGACCTGATTATTGATTTTATAAAAACACATCACGGGAATACCCGTATGGATTATTTTTATCAGTCTTTCCTGAAAAATTTCCCTGAAAAATTTATTGATGAGAATATTTTTCGCTATCCCGGACCGATACCGTTTTCAAAAGAAACAGGAGTGCTCATGCTTGCAGACTCTGTTGAAGCAGCATCCAGAAGTTTAAAGGAGCCTAACGCTGAGGGTATCAGTTCGCTGGTTGACAGGATCATAGACTATAAACTTGAACAGGGCCAGTTGAATAATAGCAATATCACTCTGAAAGATTTAACCGTGATTAAGTCGATATTTAAAAACATGTTAATGAGTATCTATCATATCCGGCTTGATTACGATATTTAATGATATGCTTGGGTAATTGTGTTGAGGGCTTCAACCCATTCCGCGTCATAAAAACAAATTCTGGCCAAAATGCTTTATATTTTGTGCATTATTTGCAGCGATTTTCGCTTTATAATGTGAAACTTAATGATGATGATCATTTTTACGTTTGATTGCTGTCACGTAATAACTGTCATAAAGAAATGAGATTTGAAAAGTGATAATAAGGGCTTTAAATGAGTTTTAGCTTATCGGATTTAAATGTCGCCAACTGCTGAGTTCCAGTCCTTACATGATCATAGCATTATTTAATTAAAGATCCCCTCGATCCAAAATGACTAAAACAATTTTTATAGCATCAGCTGAACCTTTTAGTGGAAAATCTCTCATAGCCTTAGGCTTGGTTAACATGTTGCTCGGTAAAGCCCAGAAGATTGGTTATTTCAAGCCGATCATAAATCATGATCCCAAGGAGAAAAAAGACGTTCATATTCAAACTATTATAGAACATTTTAGTCTTCCAATAAATTTCGAAGATGCTTACGCATTTACCCGTCAGGAAGCGATGCGTCACCTGGAGAGTGAGAGTCAGGGTGAAATGATCGATACAATTATCAGTAAGTTCAAAAAGCTGGAGGAGAATTATGATTTCACTATTTTAGAGGGAAGTGATTACGAAGGCGAAGGTGCGGCTTTTGAGTTTGAATCAAATATTAAGATCGCTAAAAACCTGAATGCTCCGGCTATACTCGTTGTGTCTGGCGAAAAGAAAACCACTGCACAGGTCATTAATGATGTTTTAAACCTTCTACGCAATTTTGAAGCCCGCGAAGTGCAGGTTCTTGCTATCGTTGCCAATAAAGTAGAACCCGAACAAGTTGATGATGTACGATTGATATTAGGCGCTCAGTTACCTGCTGATACTATTTTAGCAATTATTCCGGCAGATAAAGCACTTCAAAACCCAACTATAAAAGATCTTTATCAGCACCTCGGGGGTAAATTGCTTTTTGGCGAAGAGTATCTCTCTAATCAGGTAGATAATTTTGTTACGGGCGCTATGCATGTGCCTAACTTCCTGAATCACATAAAGGAAAATGTTTTAATTGTAACACCAGGTGATCGGGGCGATATTATTATCGGTTCTTTGCAGGCCAACCTTTCTACCAGTTATCCAAAAGTTGCAGGTATTATACTCACTGCGGGCTCCGAGCCTGAAGAGCCAATTGTGCGGCTGATAAAAGGTTTGCAGAATGTGGTTCCTATTATTTCGGTTAAAACCGGAACCTTTCAAACGATCACTGAAATCGCATCTGTAAAACCTCGTATAACTCCGGATAATATCAAAAAGATCCAGCTCGCAATTGACACGTTTAATAAGCATGTGGATGTTTTATCATTAGATAAAAAGATAGTGACTTATGAGTCTGATGGAATGACGCCGCATATGTTCCAGTATCAATTGGGTAAATGGGCTAAGCAGAAGATAAAAAATATTGTTCTTCCTGAAGGAAACGACGATCGTGTTTTAAAAGCTGCGGCCAGGCTAATGTCACAGGAAATCGTTACGCTTACCCTTTTAGGAAACCCTGTTGAGATTGGAGCTTCCGTAAAGCGTTTAGGTATTAATTTGGATGATAGAGTTAAGATTATTGATCCGGCTGATTCCGAATATTACTCTGATTATGTTGATACCTTGTATCAGCTTAGAAAAGATAAGAATGTAACCTTAGAAATGGCCCGTGATTTAATGACTGATGTGTCTTATTTCGGTACGATGATGGTGTTTAAAGGAGATGCGGACGGCATGGTCTCGGGCGCTACTCATACTACACAACATACCATCAGGCCGGCTTTACAATTTGTAAAAACCAAGCCTGGGATTTCTACAGTATCATCCGTGTTTTTTATGTGCCTGGAAGATCGTGTTTCGGTTTTTGGTGATTGTGCGGTTAACCCTAATCCAACAGCAGAACAATTAGCAGAGATAGCGATTTCGTCGGCTGAAACCAGTAAACGCTTTGGAATAGAACCCCGGATCGCGATGTTATCTTACTCATCAGGAACATCTGGAGTTGGTGAAGATGTGGAAAAGGTAAGGCGGGCAACTGAAATTGTGAAAGAAAAGCGTCCTGATTTAAAAGTTGAAGGGCCTATTCAATATGATGCCGCGGTTGATCCGGTAGTTGGGAAACAAAAGATGCCTAGCTCGGAAGTTGCCGGACAGGCCAGCGTTTTAATTTTCCCGGATTTAAATACAGGTAACAATACATATAAAGCAGTACAACGGGAAACGGGTGCTCTGGCTATCGGTCCTATGTTGCAGGGACTGAATAAACCGGTAAACGATTTAAGTCGCGGGTGTACTGTAGACGATATTTTTAACACCGTAATCATCACAGCCATTCAAGCCCAAGAGGAAGCTTAATTTTTATATTTGGTATTATCTGATACTAGCTGTGCATATGGCTGACACTCATTACTTGATACTTAATACTTACTTTTTACTCTCCATTCATGAACATATTTATAATTAATTCAGGCAGTAGCTCTATAAAATATCAATTCTTTAAAATGCCTTCCGGGCAGCCGATATGCAGCGGACTTGTAGAAAGAATAGGTTTGGAAAACTCGGTTATTACTCATAAAGTTTATACTACTGGTGAAGAAAAAGTGGTTACCCGGACGCTTGATTTACCAGACCACGAGGCTGGAATGTTTGAGGTAGGACACCTGTTAACAGAGCCCGGAATTGGTGTTATTCAAAATCCAGATGAGATTGAAGTAGTGGGTCATAGGATCGTGCATGGGGGCGAGAGTTTTTCTAAAACAACCATCATAACGTCCGAAGTAAAGGATGAAATAAAAAAATTGTTTCCGCTAGCTCCTTTGCATAATCCCGGCGGATATTTAGGTATAGAGGTTGCCGAGAAGATTTTTACCAGGGCGACTCAGATAGCGGTATTTGATACAGCGTTTCATCAAACTATGCCAGAAAAAGCATTTCGATATGCTATCCCCGAATCATATTATAAAGATTACGCAATTCGTGTTTATGGATTTCATGGCACAAGTCATAAGTACGTAGCCGAACAGGCCATCAAATACCTTAATAAGCCTGATGCTAAAATTATTTCCATTCATCTTGGAAACGGATGTAGTATGGCTGCTGTTGATAGTGGTAAATGTATCGACACCAGTATGGGAATGGGGCCTTTAGACGGGTTGATTATGGGTACACGAAGTGGAAATATAGACCCCTCGATTGTATTTCACCTGGTATCGCACCTGGGTTATGATATTGAACAGGTAAGCAATCTTCTGAATAAACGTAGCGGAATGCTGGGCTTAACCGGGCACAGTGATATGAGGGATATCACAAAGTCGATGGATGAAGGGAACGAGAATGCAAAGTTGGCGTATGATATGTATGCCTACAGAATAAAGAAATATATAGGGTCCTATGCAGCAGCACTTGGCGGACTTGATGCCATAATCTTTACCGCTGGAGTAGGCGAAAACGATGCCTATACACGTAAACTTGTCTGTGAGAATCTTGAGTTTTTCGGAATAAACATTAGCGATGATAAAAATTCTTTACGAGCTCCGGGTATCCGGGAAATAAATACACCGGATGCACGGACAAAAGTGCTGATTGTGCCTACCAATGAAGAGCTTGAAATCGCTAATCAGTGTGTGGGCTTGCTTCAGCTATCCTGAATTCTTAAACACTAAACACCAGAGAAGGCTGCCATCGTGCAGCTTTTTTATGTCGTTTTGTTTTCCTCGATTCTTTATTTCAGTATTCTCGATAAAATAGGCTTTTTGGAATGTCAATCAAATTTTATCGTGATCGAAATCATTCTTTGCCTGCTTTCGCCGCTGTTACTTTGTGACATACAAATAATCCCAAAAAGGTATGAAAAAAGTAAAAAACAGGTGGCTTATAGCCGCTTCAGCTGTAGGAATTCACATATCAATCGGCTCGGTATATGCATGGAGTGTTTATACAAAACCCTTAATCGAGAAATTTGGGTGGGGCTTAAAAGAAACTCAATTCACTTTCAGTTTAGCTATATTTTTTTTAGGGATATCAGCAGCTTTTTTGGGACATTATCTTGAAAAACATGGACCTAAAAAATCCGGTTTACTTGCCGCGCTTTTCTTTGGTTTAGGCATAGCAGGTTCTGGTTTGGCTATCAAACTTGAATCTCTGCCTTTATTATATTTATCATACGGTATTTTAGGAGGGATTGGCTTAGGAATAGGATATATCACGCCGGTGTCCTCGCTGGTGAAATGGTTCCCCGACAGGAGAGGATTAGCAACCGGATTAGCTATCATGGGCTTCGGTTTTGCTGCCTTAATAAGCGGTCCCCTGATTGTTAGGTTGATAGAATCTGTTGGCATCGCTAATACTTTCTTTATTATGGGAAGTGCATATTTTACAATTATTTTCGCCTCTTCCCGGTATCTTGAAGCTCCGCCAGTAGGATGGGTTCCGGCAGGGATGGAACAAGATGTCGCCTCAGGTAAAAAGAAATTAAACAATGACCTTTCTCAGCTCACGGCAAATGAAGCGGTTAAAACAAAACGTTTCTGGTATTTGTGGGTAATGCTTTTTATTAATATTACCTGCGGAATAGCGATCATATCAGTGGCGTCTCCAATGGCACAAGAAGTTGCTGGCTTAACGCCCGTGGCAGCAGCAGCCATGGTAGGTATTATGGGCTTATTTAATGGTGCAGGCCGTATCGGTTGGGCATCATTCTCTGATTATATCGGACGGCCGAATATGTATACCATATTTTTCAGTCTCCAAATTGTAGCTTATTTCCTTCTTCCCGGACTTCATAATGCTATCCTTTTTCAAGGGGTTATATTCCTGATCTTGTCTTGCTACGGAGGTGGATTTTCAACCATTCCAGCTTATATAGGCGACATGTTTGGAACTAAACAATTGGGTGCTATACACGGATATATTTTAACAGCCTGGGCAGCGGCAGGTATGGCCGGACCTTTATTTGCTGCCTGGACTCGCACAGCCACCAATAGCTACAATAATACATTATACTGTTTTGCAGGACTGTTGGTGTTGGCCTTAACTGTTTCTTTTCTAATAAGGCTGGAAATTAGAAAACTTCGCCAGGAGCAAAAGGAAGCGGAAAAATACATGGAAGAATACGAGAATTTAGACATACCCGAATTCGTAGATTAAGTATAGCTCTCATCAGAATCATGTTTCATAAATTCGATAAAACTTTAAGTGTCTTAGTAATTGTAATTTGCTTTTTACCCTTTTATTCGGCTGCGCAAATATCTTTAACGGGTCAGTTAAGAACCCGGTCAGAGCTAAGAGACGGAGTTGGGACTTTAAATCCGGTGAATGCGTCGTCTGCGTTTTTTACATCGCAAAGAACACGGCTTACATTTGGATATAAGTGGGATAGGCTGAATTTCAACGCCTCAGTCCAGGATGTTAGGGTCTGGGGGCAGGATGCCTCTACTATCAGCAATGTCGATGGTAATCGATTGATGCTGCACGAAGGATGGGCCGAAATTTTTCTGCTGAATTCAAAAGATAGTACGATACGGGCTAAATGGTTAGATAATCTGAGTTTTAAAATCGGCAGACAAGTACTAAATTATGATGATGCCCGTCTGTTGGGTGAACTGGATTGGGCCCAGCAGGCCAGAAGACATGATGCTGCAGTATTAAAAGCCTTACATAAGGGCTGGCAGCTTGATTTAGGTGCTGGCTTCAATCAGAATAACGATGCTTTTGGTGTTACCGGAACTAAATATGTAGCCGGAAATGTTCCTCAATATGTAACTAACTCTAAAGGTACACTCGTTGCCTCTCCGTCAGGCATGATACCGCTTGCTCCGAATGGTTCTGTAAGTGCCAATAGCAATAAATCTGGTAAGCCTGTGTTGGTAAATGCTGTTAGTACGAACGGTTTAAATCAGGAGTATAAAGCAATGCAGTTTGTGTATCTGAGCAAGATTATTGGGAAATCTAAGGTTTCCGGTTTGTTTTTCAAAGATGATTTCTCTAAATACCGATTAGATTCTACCGGCAGCGAGAATACAGGATATGTTTATGGCCGCAGATACGATCAAAATGGGGTAAATAGCAGATTAACATACGGGGGATTGTTGTCAGGTACAATTGGCGGTAATTTAAAGACGATTTATTCCCTCGGCGGATATTTTCAAAATGGAAAAGATAAGGAAGGTGCCGCATTAAATGCTGAACATTATACGGCTAGTGTTCTATTTCAAAAAGGAAAGTTTTCGTTTGGCCCGGGTTACGACTACCTTTCGGGAGATAAGCCATCAGCGTCTCCTTCGAACACTCGCAGATTCGATCCCTTATATCCTACTGCCCATAAGTTCTGGGGATATATGGATTACTTTTACGTTGGCACCGGATCGCCAGCCGGCGGGCTCAAAAACGCATATTTTAAAGCCAAATACTCCTCTAATAGATTTGCCTTGGCTTGCGATATCCATCATTTCGAACTTGCAGAAGATATGTTGAATACAGGCCTTCCAGGCAATCCTGAAGTAAAAAGAAATTTAGGCAATGAGTTGGATCTGGTCGCAAATTATTCTCTCAACAAATTTATTTTGCTCGAAGCAGGTTACAGTTTCATGGCAGCTACCAATAGCCTGGAATATATAAAGAAAGGTACTATTGGTGAAACCGATCACAATCCTCAATGGGCGTATTTGTCAATAAATATTAAACCCGATTTTTTCGAAAAATCTACATCAAAAAAATAAAAAAAAAACGGTTAGTTGGTTAGTAAAAAGCACCCGGGCATCCCCAAAAACCCGGGGCTTTTTCATTTTAAAATGAGCTATAAATTCCTTGATTGTGAATTTGGTATTTTGGATGTGATTTTAAGGGGTTGGATTTATATTTGTCAAAATAATAGCGTTTTTATTGAAAAATTTTTATTTATTCTGGCAAAGTTGAATAAATATCAAAATCACCTTTATCTGTGATGTAAGTCATGGTTATCCCATTTATACCTGGCTAAATTTGAGTCATATTAATACTCACAGTATGAAAACAGATGTCACACGTGTACCTTTTGAATCCGGAGAATGGAATTCAGTAATCAATGTTTATGATTTCGTTTTAAAAAATATTAAACCCTATCAGGGTGATGGATCTTTTCTTCAGGGGCCATCTTTAAGAACCAGCCGACTGTGGGATGCAGTGAAGGAATGCTTGCTGCTTGAAAGGCAAAATAATGGTGTTCTGGCAATTGATACAGAAACCATCTCGTCAATAACCGCTTTTGCGCCGGGATATATCAAGAAAGATGATGAAGTAATTGTCGGACTTCAGACAGATCAATTACTTAAACGTGCGATGAAGCCTTTTGGTGGTATAAAACTGGTTGAGTCTGCGGTTAAAGAACGTGGCTTAGAGGTGTCGGAAAAGATTGTTGAAATTTTCAATTATGCAAAAAATCATAACGAAGGCGTATTTAATGCTTATGATTCTGAGATCCGGGCTTTTCGATCTAAACATGTTTTAACTGGTTTGCCGGATAATTATGCCCGCGGTCGTATTATTGGTGATTTTCGCCGTATGGCTCTTTATGGAATTGATCAGCTTATAAAAAACAAAAAAGCTGATCTGGCCAAAGTTGATGGCGAAATGAGCGAACACAAAGTTCGTTTACGTGAAGAAATAAATGCTCAGATAAGTGCTTTAAAAGATATGGTAAGCATGGCTGCAGATTATGGGTTTGACTTAAGTCGCCCGGCAGAAAATGCTAAAGAAGCAGTTCAATGGGTGTATTTTGCATATTTGGCTGCTGTAAAAGAACAAGATGGAGCTGCCATGTCTTTAGGAAATGTATCCTCTTTTCTTGATATCTACATCGAAAGGGATATCGAAGCAGGTTTATTGGATGAGGAAGGCGCTCAGGAGCTGATAGATCAGTTCGTAATGAAATTACGTTTAGTTCGTCATTTACGTCCTGCATCTTACGACGAGATTTTTGGAGGAGATCCTACATGGGTTACAGAGTCTATAGGTGGGATTTTACATGACGGGCGTACCAAAGTCACTAAAACTTCTTTTCGTTTCCTCCAAACCTTATATAATTTAGGCCCATCCCCTGAACCGAATTTAACTGTTTTGTGGTCCGACAATTTACCCGAAGGCTTTAAAAAGTTCTGTGCCCAGGTATCTATTGATACTTCCTCCATCCAATACGAAAACGATGATTTGATGCGTGGTACCCGCGGTTCTGATGATTATGGAATTGCCTGCTGTGTTTCTTACCAGGAAATAGGCAAATCAATTCAGCATTTTGGAGCCAGAGCGAATTTGCCTAAAGCTTTATTGATAGCTTTAAATGCTGGTAAGGAAGAGCGTGATGGAGTAGAAGTAATCAAAAATATCCCGGCCATCCCAGAAGGTGAATTGGACTATGACATAACTTTGGATGTGTTTAAACGCACTCTAAGTGAGCTTGCCAGAGTTTATGCCAAAGCGATGTACATTATTCACTATATGCACGACAGGTATTATTATGAAAGAGCTCAGATGGCCTTAGTTGATACCGATCCGCATATTGATATCGCTTACGGAGCTGCAGGAATCTCTATTATTGCCGATTCATTGTCTGCAATCAAATACGCCAAAGTTACACCTGTCCGCAATGAAAAAGGCCTTACTGTAGATTTTAAAATTGATGGTGAGTATCCACAATTCGGAAATGATGACGACAGAGTAGATGCTATTGCACAAGAGGTGACTTCATTCTTTATAAATGAGCTCCGCAAGCACGCTACTTACAAAAACTCTACTCCAACCTTATCCTTGCTCACCATTACTTCTAACGTAATGTATGGCAAAAACACAGGCGCTACCCCGGATGGAAGAAAAGCCGGAGAGGCATTTGCCCCCGGAGCAAATCCGATGCACGGAAGAGATTCAAGCGGAGCCATTGCTTCCCTGAATTCTGTTTGTAAGCTCGACTATAATGATGCGCAGGATGGTATTTCAAATACATTCTCCATGATTCCAAAATCTTTAGGAGATAGCAGGGAAGAGCAGATCAGCAACCTTGCCGGTACCTTGGGAGGATATTTTAAACAGGGAGCACATCATTTAAATGTAAATGTGCTGAATAGAGAGACACTGATCGATGCTTACGAACATCCTGAAAATTACCCGCAATTAACCATTCGTGTATCTGGTTATGCGGTGAACTTTGTGAGGCTATCAAGGGCCCATCAGTTAGAGGTAATTACCCGTACTTTTCATGAAAGTATGTAATGTTGTTGTTTTTGTTATGTTGCAGAGTCGGGCCCTAAACCAGCCTGACTTTTTTTTGTTATAAAAATTGTAGCAACCGTAATAAATCAGCCATATTGCAATATCATTCAATCTTAAAAACAATCAATGTATTTCCCCTTACAAGATATCGAAGCCGCTAAATTGAATGAGAATGACCCGCAACACCTAAGGATTCATTCTCTTGAAACGTTCGGCACACATGATGGTCCGGGAATTAGGATGGTTGTATTCGCGCAGGGTTGTCAGTTTCGCTGCCTCTATTGTCAGAATCCCGATTCTCTGGACGTAAAAGGAGGGACCCTGGTTGAAATTGATGAACTTGTGAAGCGTGCCGTCAGGCAAAAGAACTATTTTGGATCTGAAGGTGGAGTTACCGTGTCGGGAGGCGAACCCTTGCTGCAGAGGAGTAAACTTATTGCATTTTTTAAGCAGTTGCAGGAAAACGGAATTAATACTTGTCTCGACTCTAACGGTCGTTTGAATACTGCGGAAGTACATGAACTTCTGGAATATACAGATATTTTGTTGCTTGATGTAAAACACATTAATGACGAATGGCATCGTAAATTAACAGGACAATCGAATAAAACCACTCTTGAACTCGCTGCCTATCGCGAATCAACCGGAAAAAAAATGTGGCTACGGTATGTATTGGTTCCCGGATGGTCAGATCAGGAAGAATATCTTGAACAGTGGGGAATGTATTTCAGCGAGTATAAAACTGTTGAACGTGTAGAGATAATCCCTTTTCATCAGCTCGGCATGCATAAATGGGAGTTTATGAATATTACTTATCCCTTGCAAAATACTCCGGTTCCGTCCCAGGAAATAAAAGACTTAGCAAAAGGGATTTTCGATAAGTATTTTGAAAACGTTGTCTTAAAATAGATTTAAATCTCAGAATATAGATCTAACCTCTCACAGCTTGTTTGCGTTTCTGTAAACTTAAAGCAGCCCGCATTTTCAATTTTATTCCAATTCTTTTTTTTATGTGATTACTATCATCGCCGTTTTTGATGAGAGTCACCACGTTAGTGTATTGTTTACACGAACTTTATTTGTAAGAAATAAATATCCTAAAAGAATGAATATTTCTCAATAAATATCGAT
>CBIHLM010000017.1:0-69614 GCA_966210515.1 uncultured Pedobacter sp. | reverse complement strand
ACATTTTATTTAATAACTGGGATCAAAATAAGTTAGAGATGCAAGAGCAATTTAAGATCATATTGCTTAATAGAGCCAACAAAGTTCTTGGAATATCTGAAATATCAACCGGAGGTTTTGCAGGTACAGTAGCAGATCCTAAAGTGATTTTTTCCACAGCATTAAAAGCATGTGCTAGTTCAATTATCCTAAGTCATAATCATCCTTCCGGAAATTTGAAACCTAGCCAAGCCGATTTGCACCTTACTAAGAAAATTAAAAATGGAGGTGAGATGCTTGATATAGCGATTTTAGACCATATTATTATAACTGCAGATAGTTATTTCTCATTTGCAGATGAAGGGCTTTTATAGCCCTTCAATATTAATTACTACTTAAGTGCCACTATGTTGACTGAAATATTATCCGCAAATTTCTGCGAAACTGCTAAAGTCTTCTTATTAAAGTTAATCTCCATCGACCCGTCAAACTCTTGTCTTGACAGTACAGTCAATTGATCACCGATTTTCAAACCTAATTCAGTAACATATTTTAAAAACGATTGAGAATTATCTTTCACCCCCATTATTGTGCAGCTCGTTCCCACCTTTACCAGTGATAAAGCAGTATATTGTCTCTGCTCAATTTCTCCATTTGCACTCGGAATAACATCACCGTGCGGATCAACAGTAGGATAACCTAAAAATTCATCGAGTTTATTAATTAGTTTTTGAGACTGAATATGTTCCAACTGTTCAGCAACTTCATGTACCTCATCCCATGCGAAGCCTAATTTGTTATGTAAAAATGTCTCCCACAATCGGTGCTTTCGTAGGATTTCTACTGCTGAAATCCGGCCTTTCGCAGTGAGTGTTATCTTGCTATACTTCTCATATGCCAGCAAATCTTTATCACGCAGCTTTTTTAACATATCCGAAGCTGTCGCTGGCTTGACGTTTAACGAAGCTGCTATTTTGTTGGTTCCGGCCTCACTCTTCTCATCATTATTTATAGAAAGCAGTAGCACTGCCTTTAAATAATTCTCCTCGGTATATGACAACATAAAACAAAAATAATAAAATTCGTCTAAATTAATTTGTTAGGCTAATCTAAAAATGTAGTTTTGTTTATCGAATCAAATAAACTAGACCAATGAAAAAGCTCAAGACGTTTGGAATCCTTATTACTTCTATTCTATTACTGGTTTACATAAGCAGTTGCGAAAAGATTATGCCTCAGGCTCCGGCGGATGAAGACATATTAGATGGGCCGGTTGATGGCCTTTCAGGTGAACAGAAGAAATTGTTTCTTAGGGGCGATATCGCGTTTAATGACGAAATATTTAACGATAAGACGGGGTTAGGACCCTTATTCGTCGCGACATCATGCGGAACATGCCACGCAGGTGACGGTAAAGGACATCCGTTTACTACGCTTACAAGGTTCGGTCAAAGTGATACTTTAGGGAATCAATTTTTAGATAAAGGTGCTCCGCAATTACAGAACCGTGCATCATCTGGCTTTATGCCTGAAAAAATTCCCGCAGGAGCTACTTTTTCAAAATTTACTCCTCCGGCAAATACCGGCTTGGGATTTATCGAAGCCGTTCCTGACGCAACAATACTCGCAATGGCTGACGAAAATGACTTGAACGGGGATGGAATTTCTGGACGGCCTAACTGGATTAAAGTTCCTGACTACTGCCAGATTAGAACGGGTACTATCGTGAGAAATGGAAAATATATAGGAAGATTCGGAAAAAAAGCAGCTGTTTATGATTTATTACAACAAACGGTAAACGCCTATAATCAGGATATGGGAATTAGCTCTACTTATGAATACTTTGATACCTATAACGGCTTAGAGGTTGATCCGGAAGTAACTAATCAAACGGTACTTGATGTGGTTTTTTACCTTCAAACATTAAAAGCACCAATTCAGCGCAACAGCAATAACGCAGAAGTCCAGGCCGGTAAAAGTGTTTTCATGAGCGTTGGATGCGCCAAGTGCCATACTCCAGAATTGAAAACTGGTATTTCTAAAATTGCCGCACTTTCAGAAAAGACATTTTTTCCATATACGGATATGTTGCTTCATGATATGGGCAGCGGCTTAAATGACGGGTATACAGAAGGAACAGCCTTAACCGCAGAATGGCGGACGCCTGCTCTATGGGGGCTTGGACTTTCCAAAAACTCACAAGGTGGCAGATATTTCTTAATGCACGACGGAAGAGCCAACAGTATTGAACAAGCTATAACCTTACATGGCGGCGAAGGGCAGTCAAGCAAGAACCAGTTTCAACAGTTGACTGCAACTGATAAAAATAAACTCATCAAATTTCTGGAATCACTTTAAACAATGAATAGAAAAGATTTTTTGGTCAAGGGCTGTATAGGCTGTCTATCCGCATTAGCTGTTAGCTCAGGTTTTATTTCCTGTTCAACCACCACTCAATATTTATCCGGGAAACTTGGTAAGGATGGGATAACTCTTGATATAGCAGATTTCAAGCTAACGCAAAGAGGCAATACTGATTACCGCTCCTTTGTAATTGTCCGTAACGACGCTCTGAAATTCCCAATATGTGTTTACAGGCATGATGAAAACAATTATTCTGCGTTGTGGATGCAATGTGCCCACCAAGGTGCTGAGCTCCAAGCCTCGGGCGACATGTTAACATGCCCTGCTCATGGAAGCGAGTTCAACAACAAGGGTGTTGTGACTAATGGGCCGGCTAGTAGGAATTTAAAGACCTTTCCAGTTACCATAACAGATAATGTACTTTTTATTGATATGAGAAAGCAGTCATGAAAAAACTATTTATACTCGCTTTTTTATTGATAGGGGCAAATGCCTACTCACAAATCGACCCTGAATTATTAAGAAATCCTCAAAAGGATACTAGTGGATTGAAATTGAATATGGATGCTGTGTATGACCGTCCATTTTTACAAACCAGCAAATTACCCGTAGCATTAGGTGGCTATGTAGAAGCAAACTATCAATACTTCGGGCAAGACGGAATAACGGAAGGTCATCAGTTCCAAATGCGAAGATTGACGCTTTTCGTATCTTCTTCGATCGCAAAACGTTTAAAATTTCTTTCAGAATTAGAGTTCGAAGATGGTACAAAGGAGATCAATATTGAGTTTGCCTCAATGGATTTTGAACTTGCCCCACTTCTTAATTTAAGAGGGGGAATTATAATGAACCCGATAGGTGCTTTTAATCAGAATCATGATGGCCCTAAGTGGGAGTTCGTGGACAGACCTGTATCGGCAACACAAATGCTTCCGGCAACCTGGAGCAATGTAGGATTTGGTGTGTATGGAAAGAAGTATGCGAAGGACTGGGTGTATGCTTATGAAGCATATTTTACCAACGGCTTTGACGATCAAATAATCAGTAATTCAGAGAATCGTACTTTTTTACCCGCAACTAAGGCTAACAAAGAGCGATTTGAGGAAAGTTTTAATGGCAGTCCTTTGTTTACGGGGAAAGTAGCACTTCGGAATAAACGTATAGGAGAAATTGGCCTTTCATACATGGGCGGCGTATATAATAAGTTTGAAGATGACGGATTAGAACTGGATGAAAAGCGCAGTGTTAATGTTTATGCAGTAGATTTTAACACAACATTTAAAAAACTCGGCACCTACTTAAATACAGAATGGGCTTGGGTTAACGTTAACTTGCCAAAGTTTTACACCGACCAGTTCGGAAGAAAACAGCAAGGCGGGTTTTTGGATATTGTTCAACCTATTTTCAGAAAGCCGATATTTGGTTTTACAACATCTGTAGTCAACGCGGCGTTCAGAGTAGAATATGTAGATTGGAATAAAGGGAAATTTAGCTCAACAGGCGAAAATATTTCTGACGACTTTTTTTCAATCATGCCTGCGCTTAGCTGGAGGCCTGTTAACCAAACGGTTTTACGATTGAATTACAGGTATAATTGGCAGAAGGACATTCTGGGCAATCCGGCATCGAGAACGGCGGGATTGCAGTTCGGATTTTCGACATATTTTTAAATTAGTTGCTTTAAAGAATATTTTTAAAACTTTTAAGTTTAGTTTGGTATTGTATATTTGCTCAAATGAAGATTCTTGCGCTCATATTATCTTTCTATGTTATGCTTTTGACGGGCGTATCATGTGATGATGTAATGGAGTCTTCAGATACTATACAAACAGTGACCATCCAAGCACATGACGACAACGCGTCTGACTGCATTGTTGACTTGTGTTCTCCATTCTGCTCCTGCACTTGTTGCGTAGCTTTTAACAAACCTAAGGCCAGTGTTACAACTACCATTCTCCCTGAGACCGTTCTATCTGAAGTAATTTACAAGGAGAAACCGTACAGTTCCGAAAGCTACCCTCTTTTCCAACCTCCCCGGGCTTAAAGTATTACTAGCGCTAGCTATGTCATGATGTGAAATCACATCCATGTTTTACTTTATTCTTCAAATTTCATGTTAGATAAAATTATTTTCTTTTCTATAAAGAATAAGATAGTTATTGGTATAGGTGTATTGATCCTTATTATCTGGGGGATATACTCTGCATTGAGATTACCTATCGATGCTGTACCGGATATTACCAATAATCAGGTGCAGGTAATCACTACAGCACCAACTTTGGCAACTCAGGAGGTGGAGCAATTCATCACTTATCCCATAGAACAAAGCCTTGCGAATATTCCGGGACTGATCGAAATGCGTTCGATTTCTAGGTTTGGTCTCTCTGTAATTACAGTTGTTTTTGAAGATGATGTAGACATCTACTTCGCCAGACAATTAATCAACGAAAAACTTAAGGAAGCCGAAGAGCAGATCCCTGAAGGTATGGGTGAACCTGAACTGGCTCCGGTTAGTTCCGGACTTGGAGAGGTCTACCAGTACATGCTGCACCCCAAAAGAGGTAGCGAGCATAAATACACCGCAATGGACCTGCGCACCATGCAAGACTGGATCGTCGCAAGGCAACTGTACGGAATCGAAGGTGTTGCCGAAATCAATTCTTTTGGCGGGGTTTTAAAACAGTATGAGGTAGCTGTTAATCCCAGTCAATTAAAATCGCTTAATGTAAGTATCGCAGAAATCTATGAAGCCCTTGAGAAAAACAATCAGAATACCGGAGGCGCATACATCGACAAAAAGCCAAACGCGTACTTTATCCGTGGCATCGGCTTAATAACATCCCTGGAAGATATTGGTCGAATAGTAATCAAGGAAGTTAGTGGCGTCCCTGTTCTGATCGGAGATGTTGCAAAAGTTCAGTTCGGAGGAGCTATTCGATATGGTGCCATGACCCATAACGGCGAAGATGAAGTGGTTGGCGGAATTGTGATGATGTTAAAAGGCTCAAATAGCGCTGACGTAGTAAACAGGGTAAAGGAAAAAATGGAGACCGTTAAAAAGAGTCTTCCCGCTGACATAGAGATCAAACCTTACCTGGATAGAACTTCTTTGGTCAATCGTGCAATTTCCACAGTGGAAACTAACCTCATTGAAGGGGCTTTGATCGTGATTTTTGTTCTGGTTCTTTTCCTGGGAAATCTTCGCGCCGGATTGATAGTCGCCTCTGCTATCCCTTTATCCATGTTGTTTGCCCTCGGTATGATGAACGTTTTTGGGGTATCAGCAAATCTAATGAGCCTTGGTGCAATTGATTTCGGATTGATCGTCGACGGCGCAGTAATTATCGTTGAGGCAACCATGCATCACCTGGCTCTCAGAACTGTCCACACCAAACTGACTCAGAAAGAAATGGATGAAGAGGTTTTTATATCAGCTTCCAAAATCCGCCAAAGTGCAGCTTTCGGCGAAATTATCATACTGATAGTTTACCTCCCAATATTAACGCTGGTAGGTGTTGAAGGAAAGATGTTTGGTCCGATGGCTCAAACTGTGGGCTTTGCGATTCTTGGTGCCTTGATACTGTCGCTTACCTATATACCAATGGTTTCAGCGCTATTCCTACCTAAAAAGATCTCCCATAAAAGAAATATATCAGACAAAATGATGGATTTCTTTCAAAGAGGTTATACACCACTGCTACGTAAATCAATTAAACTAAAAAAGCTTGTCGTGGCAGCGTCAGTAGTACTTTTAGCTATTACCGCTTTCATCTTCTCGAAGATGGGTGCTGAGTTTCTGCCACAATTACAGGAAGGAGATTACGCCTTCCACTGCATTTTACCCCAGGGCTCTTCATTGTCTCAAAGCATTGAAACTTCTATGCATGCTTCCAGGATTCTAAGAACCTTTCCGGAAGTGAAAGAGATTGTCGGAAAAACCGGAAGTGCAGAAGTTCCTACGGACCCGATGCCACCTGAAGCAAGTGACTTAATTATTGTCCTGAAGGATAAAAGCGAATGGACGACAACTAATGACTACAATGAACTGGCAAGGTTGATGGAGGAAAAGCTGGAGGCTATACCCGGAGTGTTCTTTGAAGCTAACCAACCCATCCAGATGCGTTTCAATGAGCTGATGACAGGCATCAGGCAGGACGTAGCGGTAAAGATCTTTGGCGAAAATATAGATACCCTCGCTGCATTGGCTCCAAAAGTGGGACAAATCATTCAATCAGTTGAGGGTGTAAGTACTCCTCAAATTGAACAAACTGCGGGACTCCCTCAAATTACTATTCAATATGACAGAGGACGAATAGCCAGTTATGGCTTGAACATCGAAGATGTAAACACCATGGTAAGCACTGCTTTTGCAGGAGGGACGGCAGGTGTGGTATTTGAAAATGAGAAGAAGTTTGATCTAGTGGTTCGTTTAGATTCTACTAACCGTAATTCTATTGAAGATGTGGCCACACTTAGTATTCCAACAAAAGGTGGATTTCAAATTCCATTAAGTCAGGTAGCTTCAGTATCGTTTAAAGAAGGTCCGGCTCAAATAAGCCGTGAAGATGCTAAACGACGGGTCGTTATAGGTTTCAATGTAGAAGGCCGGGATGTTCAATCTGTTGTGAGAGATATTCAAGAGAAGCTTTCTACCAGTTCCGTGTTGCCAACAGGTTATTACTTTACTTATGGTGGAACGTTTGAAAATCTTGAAAAGGCGACAGCCCGTTTGCAGATCGTAGTACCAGCAGCGTTGTTGCTGATATTTGTACTTCTTTATTTCACCTTCGGCTCTATAAAGGAGGCGCTTCTGATTTTTACCACTATTCCCATGTCAGCAATTGGTGGAGTTTTCGCTTTACTGTTACGAGAAATGCCATTTAGCATCTCAGCAGGTGTTGGATTTATTGCATTGTTTGGTGTCGCTGTTCTTAATGGAATAGTGCTAATCGGAACTTTTAACCAGTTGCAAAAAGACGGTGTTCAGAATATTTACCGACGAGTCATCGAGGGAACCAGAATACGTTTGCGACCGGTATTGATGACCGCCACCGTTGCTTCCCTCGGGTTTTTACCAATGGCTCTATCAAGTGGTGCGGGAGCTGAAGTTCAGAAACCCCTGGCAACCGTAGTTATTGGTGGATTAATAACAGCAACCATTTTGACCCTGATTGTTCTTCCCTTATTCTACCTCATATTCATTAATATTAAAATGCGACCAGGTTTTCCATTCAGAAAAGTAGCGGGCATCCTTACCTTGCTTGCCGTGTCTCAATTGGCGACAGCTCAGACGCAGTCTCCATCGGTAAGAGCGCCTTTCTCGGAGGTGTTCAATACTGCATTAGAAAACAACTTAACACTAAAGGCATCTCAGCTCCAAGCCGAACAAAGTTCCGTTTTAAGAGGGACATGGCTGGATTTACCTAAAACAGGATTTTTTGTTGAAAATGAAGACATCAATCCAACCGATAAGAATGGCCTGCTTAAGATTGGACTATCACAAGGTGTTGAGTGGCCCGGCTTGTATAAAGCAAGACGCGATTTGTTACAGCAGCAAGCCCAATCTACTCAATTAGCGATGCAGGTTCAAAGGCTTGAAGTGAGACGGAACCTACTAAGTGGCTATTATACTTTATGGTATCTGGAAAGTAAAAAGGTAATATGGCACCGCTTAGATAGCATGTATCGCTCGGTAGCAAAAGCAGCCGCCCTGCGGGTCAAGATGGGCGAAAGTGCTGGTTTAGATAGTATTTCAGCAGCAGCCCGATCAAGAGAAGCTTCGATACAACTAAACGCAATTGCCAGAGATATCCAGGCACAACAGGAAGTGTTAAAGCGCTGGACGAACTCAAACATTAATTACCTCCCTGAATTAAGGGAGCTGCAAAAAGTCGAGGTAGAATTTCAGGTCGATTCTTTGCTATCTCACCCGGAAATCAATTTGCAAAGGCAGCGAAGCCTTATTGCGGAAGCAGAATTGGGTGTTCAAAAACAGTCGAATAAGCCGACGTTGGATGGGCGGTTCTTTTCTCAACGGCTTTATGGAATTCCAAATCCATACTCTGGTTTTTCAGTATCGGTGGGCATACCTCTTTTTGGCAGAGGTACTTACCGGAGTTCTGTAAGGGCAGCGGAACTCGAAAGAGGTTATCAGCAGACCCTGGTGAATGCCCAGATTGTGGCTTTACAGTCCAACTATAGTCAGTTGTTTCAGGATTTTAAGAAAAACGAAGATTCGTTGAAGTATTATGAAACTGGAGGAATGAAGCAATCAGAAGCGATTATTCGTGCGTCCAATCTGGCTTATCGTGGCGGTGAAATAAGCTTCTCAGAGCTCAGTCAATACATTAGTCAAGCCTTAGACATCCAGAGGAATTACATTGAAACCCTGAACCAATACAATCAGGCTGCTATCCAACTAAATTACTTTTTAAACAAATAAGAATATTAAAATGAAACGACCCATTATATTTCTAGCGTTACTGGCATTTCTTTCTGCTTGTAAAAGTGGCGAAAACGGGGCCGCTAAAGAGGCAGAAAGTGCGGAAGCCGGACACGAAGAAGGCGGACATGAGGAAGGGAGCGAAACTGTTGTATCGCTTACCGCAGAACAAATTAAAACCGGCGGAATAATTTTAGGTGCCATTGAAAGCAAGAATCTTAGAAGTTCAATAAGAGCAAATGGGACCCTCACTGTTCCGGCTCAAAACAAAGCCTTTATAACTTCTTTAACTAGTGGAGTCTTGCGTTCGCTGTCTATTCAGCCTGGAAGTTATGTGAGGAAGGGCCAGGTTGTAGCCACTATTGTGAATCCTGAAGCTGCACAGACTCAGCAAGAACTACAAGATGTAAATGCCCAGATTACATTAGCTGAAAAGGAGCTGAACAGACAGAGAGTGTTAGTTGCCGGTGACGCAGCTCCATTGAAAAATGTACAAAGAGCGCAAGCAGAACTTACCTCACTTCGAAGCAGGAGAAATGCCTTACAAGAGCAACTCAGTGCTGTAGGGATATCGCCGGGTTCTGTAAGCAGAGGGAGAATTAGCACGACAATCGGTATCACAGCTCCGATTAGCGGGACAGTCAGTAATGTGACTGCGCAAATAGGCTCTCCAATTGATCAAAGTACACCGGTTGCCGAGATAGTAAATAACTCTTCCTTACACCTCGATCTCTTCGTTTATGAAAAAGATCTTCCGAGCCTTCACCAAAATCAAACCATTCATTTTACCCTGACGAATAATCCTGGAAAGGAGTATGACGCGAAGATCTATTCAATCGGAACAGCTTTCGCAAATGAATCAAAGACTATTCCAGTACACTCAGTAGTACTTGGAAGGAATCCCGAGTTAATTGAGGGAATGAGTATCACGGCTTTAATCAGTATTGGGCAAAGAATGACGGCGGCAGTTCCTACCGATGCAATCGTTTCTGACGAGGGTAAGGATTACATTTTTGTTCAGACTACAGCTCCTAAAGAAACCCATGAAGAAGGTTCTCACGAGGAAACCGGGGAACACGGCAAGGAAGAAGGGCATAAGGATGACCACGGTAAAGAAGAAAACTTATATTTTGAAAGAGTGCAAGTGGTTAAAGGTGTATCTGACGTTGGATATACAGAGATTACCGTAATGAAAAGTATACCTCCTAATTCAGTGGTAATAACAAAAGGGGCATTTTTTGTATTAGCTAAGATGTCGGGAGGTGGAGGACACGCTCATTAAGTAGAATGTATGGATAAAAGTATTGAGGAAAAATTGTTTGAAAAGAATATAAAGCCAACTGCAATGCGCCTGTTGGTTCTTGACTATTTGGTTAAACAAAAAAGTACTTTAAGCCTAACTGATATCGAAAAAGGGCTTGCTCCAGCTGATAGAATTACTATCTACAGATCTTTGAAAAATTTCGAAGAGCATGGTCTGGTTCATTTGATAGACGATGGAACAGGCGCTCCTAAATATGCCTTATGTGTCGATGATTGTGATACGGTCGGCCATCACGACTTACATGTTCATTTTCACTGCAATACTTGTCAGGAAACGTTTTGTTTACCTGATACTATTTTGCCCACAGTAAAATTGCCGGACGGATTTAGATCCGACGAATCGAATCTGATAATTAAAGGAACTTGTAATAAGTGCATGTAGTCTTTGCAATACCATTGCATTGACCGGGGAGATACTTTTGTATTGTAATTAAATAAAGAATTATGAAAAGACTCAATTGTTGGAAATGTGTATTGCTGTTGTCTCCATTACTGTATAAACTGATATCTGAAATGGGTTTTAATGCAGGGGTGTACTTTTAAAATATAGTTATGAGCGAAGAATGTTGTGAAAATAATAACGGAAAGCCGACAAAGGTTATACGTCAAAAAGAGATTAGTAAAAGCGAACCAATTACTCATGCTTTAGACGAAAGTCATGACCATGAGGAAAATGGAGAGGAACATAATCACGGTGAAGAATCAGCTAATAAGCCTTGGTGGATAGAACGTTGGTCTTTGTTGACGGCTTTATTGATTCTAGTAACACTCTTAGTTTTAGAATACGCCTTTGATGTCAAGCTTCAGTATCCATGGTCATTAGTTGTTAATGGACTTGCCTATTTACTGGCAGGATGGAGTGTTTTGGCATTGGCCTTTCGCAAAGCAAGTCGCGGTGACTTCTTTAATGAATTCGTTCTGATGAGTGTGGCTACTCTGGGAGCCTTCTTAATTGGTGAATATTCCGAAGGTGTTGCTGTGATGGTTTTCTATTCCATTGGTGAATGGTTCCAGGATTCTGCTGTTCGCAGAGCAAAAGCCAATATCAAGGCATTGCTTGATATTCGGCCAGACTCTGTTACTGTGATCAGGAATGGACAAGCCTCTGTTGTCAGTCCATCTCAAATAAAATTAGGAGAAACGATTCAAATTAAATCCGGCGAAAAAGTGGCACTGGATGGGGAATTGATTTCTGAAAGTGCTTCATTCAACACGGCTGCCCTTACTGGAGAAAGCAAGCCTGATACCAAGCGCAAAGGTGAGCCAATCCTTGCGGGGATGATCAATCTCAATACAGTTTCAGAAGTAAAAGTTACTGCTTTATTTAAGGATAGCAAGCTGAGTAAAATTCTGGAAATGGTGCAGGACGCTACGGCAAGGAAATCTCAAACCCAATTGTTTATTTCTCGCTTTGCTAAAGTTTATACGCCGATTGTTTTCTTCCTGGCTCTGGCAGTTGTCGCAGTTCCTTACTTCGTAGTAGATAATTATGATTTCAATGACTGGCTCTATCGGGGTTTGGTATTTCTGGTTATCAGTTGTCCATGCGCCCTGGTTGTTTCAATACCATTGGGATATTTCGGGGGCATCGGTCTCGCCTCAAAAAATGGCATTCTGTTTAAAGGAGGGAATTTTTTGGATGTAATGACGAAAATAAATTCAGTCATTATGGACAAAACCGGAACACTTACCAAAGGCGTTTTTAAGGTTCAAAAGGTGGTAGTTCAGGGTATTGAAGAAGGGGAACTTGTTAGACTTACCGCTGTACTCGAGAAGAGCTCAACTCATCCTGTGGGAAAAGCAGTAGTTGAGTATGCGGGAGACTCTGTTGGAACAACCTCAGCTACAAATGTTGAGGAAATCTCAGGTCATGGCTTGAAGGGAACCGTTGACGGAAAGGAAATTCTTGCCGGTAACGTGAAGCTGATGAAGAAATTCAACATTGCATTTCCTGCGGAAGTTGAACAGGTCGTGGATACGATTGTCGTTGTCGCAGTTAATTCTCAATATGCCGGTTACATCACGATAGCAGATGAGATAAAAGAAGATGCAGCAGAAACCATTAAACAAATGCATGCCTTGAATCTTAAAACAGTAATGCTATCAGGAGATAAGCAATCTGTGGTAGATAATGTCGCTAAACAAATAGGGATTGATGATGCTTATGGGGATTTATTACCGGAAGGAAAAGTAGAGAAAGTGCAAGGCTACAAAGACCAGGGATTCAGAATTGCTTTCATTGGTGATGGTGTAAACGATGCTCCGGTTGTGGCGCTGGCCGATGCAGGGATTGCGATGGGTGGCTTAGGTAGCGATGCTACTATTGAGACAGCAGATGTGGTCATTCAAAACGACCAGCCTTCTAAAATTGTTTCAGCCATCAAAATTGGAAAGATCACTAGAAATATTGTTTGGCAGAATATAATTCTTGCAATGGTTGTTAAGATTATTGTTTTATCCTTAGGCGCGGGCGGTATCGCCAGTCTTTGGGAGGCAGTGATTGCAGATGTTGGAGTTGCTTTATTAGCTATTTTGAATGCTGTTAGGATTCAAAAGATGAATATTTAACCTTCTTGTATTTATCGAAAACCTATTGAATAAAAAAGGGTTGAACTATTGTCCAACCCTACATCTACCTATGAAAACGTCCCTTTGGGAGGGACATTCAATGTTACGCAAATTTAAATTACTTACCAACAATCGAATATGGAGCCTTTGCTGATGTTGCATAATTGCGATTTTTGTAGGTAGAGCCGCTTTTTTAAACCAATTTCATATTAAATAAACAAAACTTCTCCGCCAACTGTCTTAACCTGTATGAAAAAGGCAGCGGTATGTATGGCAGCATTTTATCTGTTATTAATAACAGGTATGTATGCATGTATCGTAAGCTGCGGGTCGGGGCATATTAAAGAGTTTCTCACCTCAATTTCTTTTAATGCCAATCATAACGAGACCAAAGTGGAAGCGCATTGTAAAGCTGGAGGTGAAAAACACTGCGATGGAGGCGAAGACTGCCCATGTTGCGAAAAGCATGGAAGCTACACAGTAAAAGAAAACATCAAACCGGATAGTAGCTTCGAACTTGTCATAGTGCCCCCTCTGGCCGAATGCATCAGTTATTTTACTTTATTCACTGCTTTTTCTGTTGAGCCAGCACTGTTTGCTTGGCCCAACGTTCATCCACCGCCACCGCCTGGTAGTTCTCCACCTATATTTATTAAAGTAAGATCTCTCCTTATCTGATTCTTAGTGCTACCTGAAGGTTTGCCATTCATTTTGCTTGGCCATTACCTTTATTCTCAATAGGTAGCAGTATCCCCCATGCATTCTTGAATTGTATGCAATCCAAGCATTTAACTGCTTGCCATTATCTATTTTAAACATCATTAAGAACTAAATAATATGAAAACTTCAAAGTTATTAATCGGAACGCTTGCCATTGCATTAAGCTTTTCAGCATGTCAAAACAAAACAACTACCTCGGAAACGGGCGATTCTACTATGGATATGAGCTCTGACAGCAGCCATAATATGGAATCTACAGCCTCCAATTCTCCTATTATGGAGGCGATGGATAAAATGATGAAGGATATGCATCAGGTTGAGATGTCGGGGAATGCAGATCACGATCTAATATCTATGCTTATAGCTCACCATCAAGGAGCCGTAGATATGGCCAAGGCTGAAATTGAATCGGGGACCGAACCGAAATTGAAAGAAATAGCTCAGAAAATAGCAGATAAGCAATCTAAAGATATTGATATGCTGCAAGATATGTTAAAAAGTGCCGATAAATCCAAAAAGGATTACGATCCCGCTGCTAAACAAGCCGGCTTGGGTAAAGACATGGATGATAATATGAATAAAATGATGGAGATGAATCACGAATCATCAGGATCGGTTGATCATGAATTTGCCACAATGATGATAAAACACCATAAAGATGGAATGGATATGGGAAATATTATTTTGAAGCACGCCAAAATGCCGGAGTTTAAATCAATGGCGCAGAAGATGATTGAGGAGCAAAAAAAGGAAATAGCTGAGTTGGAGCAAGCAATGAGTGCCCATCAATAATTGAATTATACTTTCATCTAAAACTAAATGAGTTATGTTTAGCGACTTCCCAAATCTGCACCCCTTGGTTGTACATTTCCCCATTGTACTTATTTTATTAAGTGTTGTATTACAGGCAATCCTGTTATTTAGGGATTACAACCAAATCAAATGGGCCACATTATTCGTGATGGGTGCCGCATTTGTGGGTGCAGTATTGGCGAGTTATGTTTTTCATGCACATACAGGAAAGCTAAGTGAAAATGCTGCAAAAATCTACGAGCGCCATGAAGACTACGCCTTCTATACCGTTTGGTTATCCGGCTTAACCTTCCTGTTGCAGGGCATAGGATTATTTTATAAACTTCATCAGCGCTCATTTACTGCCCTGGTATTTGTTGGGGCATTAGTAGCTGCTGTGTTCGTTTCGATTGCGGGGCATCAAGGCGCCAAACTTGTCTATGTAGAGGGTGTCGGGCCGCAAGGTAAAAACCTCATGAAAGGACATTCTCATGGCGAGGGTATGGAAGACGACCACGAAGGTATGGATATGCACTTGGGCGATACCGCTCATGATATGAATGCGGACCATCATCGAACCATGAAAACTGATTCGGGAAATACTATGCCGGGAATGGACCACTCTAAAATGGATATGCCGCAGTCTGGTAATAAGATGGAAGGAATGGATCACTCAAAGATGAACATGCCTAACCGCAATGGCAGCATGAAAGGTATGGATCATTCGAATATGAATATGCCCATAGGCAATGGCAACATGAATGAAATGGATCATTCTAAAATGAATATGCCTCGTGGTAATGATAACATGAAAGGCATGGATCATTCAAAGATGAATATGCCCGCTGGTCGTAAGAGCATGGAGGGCATGGATCATTCGAGGATGAATATGCCTCAGAGTTCCACTCAAAATAAGTCAATGAAAGGTATGGACCACTCCAAAATGGACATGGGTACAGGAAACAATAAAACCATGCAGGGCATGAATCAGGGGAATATGAACTCAGGAAATACAGGGATGCAAGGTATGGATCATGGTAGGATGTCGCAGAGTCCATTAATAGACCCTTCTAAACCTTATGACAATAATCCTGCACAGGAAGAGAAGCGAGTTAAACAAAAGAATTAAAAGGGACTGTAATTATGTTATATCAAATCAAAACCAATATTCGTTCCCTGGCAGTAATGTTTGTTTGTTTACTAGCAGGAGCCACCTTATATGCTCAACAAACTAATCCAGACCCTATAGGCCACGACAAGCGACCTATAGAAGCACCTGCTAGCGAACTTTTTAACTATAAAGGTAAGAAGGTGTATTATGATCTCTATATAGCCGACACGATGGTGAATTTTACAGGGAAGCACCGCCATGCAATCGCCGTTAACGGTAGTATACCTGCACCAACTTTGTCCTTTCTACAGGGAGATACAGCGATAATAAGGGTGCATAATAAAATGGATATGGAGACATCCATACACTGGCATGGGCTACTTCTTCCAAATTCAGAAGATGGAGTTCCGTACTTGAATACTGCACCAATCTTGCCTGGAAAAACCCATACATTCATTTTTCCACTGGTTCAGAGTGGAACCTACTGGTATCATTCTCATACTAATGTACAGGAACAATCAGGCTTATATGGTTCCATAGTCATCAAACGGCCCGATGAGCCGCCGATGAAAGAGCAAGTTCTCGTTTTGTCTGACTGGACCGACGAAAATCCTCATCAAGTTTTACGCTACCTAAAACGAGGAGCTGAATGGTATTCTATCCGGAAAGGTGCATTGCAAAGCTATGGTGAGGCAATTGCCGCTGGATACTTTAAAGATAAAGTTAAACAGGAATGGCAACGGATGACACCTATGGATGTAGCTGACGTTTACTACGACCAGTTCCTGATTAACGGTAAACCCAAAAATCTCTATAAAGATGCAAAGCCTGGGGATGTAATCAAACTTAGGATAATCAATGGGTCTTCGTCTTCTTATTTCACCGTGCAATTCGCCGGCGGACCTATGCAAGTCGTTGCATCGGATGGGATAAACGTGCAGCCCTTTATGATCGATCAGGTGGAACTGGCTACCGCGGAAACCTATGATGTTCTTATCAAGATTCCCGCAGAAGGTGCATATGAGTTAAGAGCCACTTCCTGGGATGTCACAAATTTTGGCTCAATGTTTTTTGGGTCAGGCCCTGAGATCCGAGCCCCGGAAATTCCAAGATTAAATTATTTTGGAATGATGCGCGAAATGAATGAGATGATGAGCAGCATGGATATGAGCGGTGGAGGAATGAATATGCATGACATGAAAGGAATGAAAATGGGTCAGGGAACTAAAATGCCTGATATGAATCATGGGGGGATGCCGGGAATGGACACTACCAAAAAGCAAGCCCCAGAAGGCCATGCTGGTCATGATATGGGTAACATGTCAGATCAGGATAAGTCCATGGAACATGGCCAAATGCCCGGAATGTTTAGTAAGATGGGTGGAAACGGTAGTCTGTTAAGCTATGATATGCTGAAAAGTATCAACCCTTCTGTATTGGATTCTACAAAGAAGTTTCGGGAAGTTCGGCTGGATCTTACCGGAAATATGCTGCGTTATGTCTGGTCATTCAATAATAAGACGCTTTCTGAATCAGATAATATCCTTATCCGCAAAGGCGAGAACGTACGGTTCATCATGACAAATGCGACCATGATGCGGCATCCACTGCATCTGCACGGTCACTTTTTCAGATTTGTAAATGCTCAGGGAGAATACTCTCCAATGAAACACACCTTCGATATAAGACCAATGGAAACAGTAACTATTGAATTTTATGCCAATGAGGATAAAGATTGGTTCTTCCACTGTCACAATTTATATCATATGTCGAGCGGGATGGCCAGAGTGGTCAGTTACGAGGGAAGTGAAAAAAATATCTATGCAAAGACTGGCTACAAAAAGTTAAAGACGGAGCATGATAGAATGATTTTTCCCTGGTTTGATGTTGTTGCCCACACTCAGGCAGTCTTTGGCGAGTTCACCTTATCCGAGATGAAGTACGAGTTTCAATCAGAAGTCAGGGCCTCCTATAAAGGAGACTTCGAAGCTGAGAATCACTTCTTAAGATATATAGGCAATCAGCAGTACTTCGCTCCCTTTATAGGCTTCGATTATCGTAACAACAGGTCGTTGTCCCGAGAGCCTAATACAAAAGACAGGCGAAAAGTATTCGATGCAGGATTTTACTACCTCCTGCCCATGTTGATTCGTTCTGAATGGCGTATCGATCATACAGGGAAGCTCCGCCTGCAATTAGAAAGAACCGACCTGGCTTTAAGCAATAATATTCTAATGGACTTCCAGGCGAATACAGATAAAGAATATAGCGTCAACTTCCGGTATATGTTCAGCAGATACTTTTCTCTAAGTTCTAATTATGACAGTGATTATAAATGGGGAATGGGTCTAACGCTACACTATTAGTTTATAATTTAACAATGAATAATATGGAAACGAAAAATAATAACTATGGAAAGTTCGGGATGATGTTAATTATATCATTCCTGGTGATGTATGCAGTTATGTTCTTTAATGTCGACAAGTTTGATCATGTCTATTTAAGTATAACCAGGGCTTATATGTCTCTTCTGATGGTTACACCAATGGCTTTATTAATGCTGGCAATGATGCCGATGATGTATAACAATAAAAAAATAAACACGGTTATTGTGGTAGCCAGCGTCGCGGTTTTTGTCTTGTCACTAACCTTCCTGAGGAAGCAGACCTTTATAACAGACCAGCAATATATGAAAGCCATGATTCCTCATCACTCATCTGCGATACTCGTGAGCCAGGAAGCCAACCTTAAGGACCCGAAATTGAAAGAACTCGCTGAAGGAATCATTAGGTCGCAGGAAAAAGAAATTGCAGAAATGAAGCAACTATTGGCCAAAATGGAAAGTGAGTAGAGGTCGTAAATAATAATAATAAACATCTATAATTAAAATTAAATCTATGAAAACTACAATTAAAACTCTCGCAATGGCAGGATTAATCCTGTTTACTCAAGCCTGCAGCAAAGATGACGAAGACATGATCAAAGTTCAGGAGCATGACAACAATGTTATGATGGGAATTATGCATGCAACGATGGCTAAAATGATGGCCATGCCAATGAGTAAAGACCCGGACGATGATTTCGCAATGATGATGAAAATTCACCATCAAGGTGCGATTGATATGGCCAACGCTGAGCTAAAGGATGGAGACGACGCTCAAATGCGAGAGTTGGCTCAACAAATTATAGCAGCCCAACAAGCTGAAATAGTTCAATTGGATGCATTTTTAGCGGTGCATAACCCTCATATGATGTCCACGGAGTTCAATGAACAAATGATGAAGGAAATGGATAAAAATGGAAAGCAGGCAGACTTGCAAATTATCAATGGAGACATCGATCACGACTTTGCCATGCTGATGATCGGGCATCATCATAGTGCTATTGAAAATTCTCGTCTAGAATTAATATATGGCCATGATGAGAGCATGAAAACTATGGCAAAAAAAATCATCAAAGATCAGCAAGAGGAAATTATGGAGATGCAGGAGTGGCTTCTTACAGACGGAAAATAATCAATTTCATATATCTATAAAACAATTATTATGTCACATCAACAGTTTAAAGATTGCATTGATGCTTGTGTAGCATGTGCAGTAGCTTGTAGCCATTGTGCTACCGAATGTCTTAAAGAAGACGATGTTAAAATGATGGCAAGGTGCATTCAGCTTGATCTGGAGTGCGCCGCTATTTGCCGCTCAACAGTCGAACTTATGAGTTTAGGCAGCGAATATTCGCACCACCTGTGCCGCGTTTGCGCCGATGTTTGCAACGCATGTGCTGAAGAGTGTGAAAAACACGCTCAAATGGGAATGGACCATTGCCGTGAATGCGCTGAGGCTTGCCGTCAATGTGCTGAAGCCTGTGAGCAGATGGCAACAGCTGTTTAAGATTGATCAATTAATGACCTGTCTTTTCTGGCAGGTCATTAATACATTTGTATTCATATGGAAGCTATAAGAAAATTTGCTATTTGGCTGTTCAAGGCGCTGTTTGTGAAAAAGTGTTGCAGATAATACCTGATAACCCGTGGACCCTGGCACAGCATTGATATGAAAAGAATAAAACTCTATTTTTGCAAGAATTAAATGAGAACTAAAGCACTATTCCTTTTGGTAATTTTCCTGCTCAACTATGTAGTAGGTATTGCTTGTGCTTTAGAAAAGGAAATTAAACTGATCCCCGAAGAAGATCATTCTCACAGTACGTCCGCCAGTCAATCTCATTCGTCCGACCACTCGCATGTAGGTGAACAGTCGCACCATACTGAAGAAGCTGCAAAGAAATCTCTAAACTCTACCACCTCTAATTCAAAGGACGATAATGGATGCTGCACGGATGAAGTTACAAAGTTCGATTCGTTAGATAAGAATACCAATCAATTCGGGAAGATTGAAATTAAAACATCTGTTACAAGCTTTCTGATCACCAACTACCCATCATTAAATTCGTTTCAGGAGTCAAAGGGATTTAGCAAATACTTCGCTAACAGACAACGTCCCCCCAATACTAACATTCGAATATTTATTCAGAGTTTCCAAATTTGATTAATCTTCTCAGTGTTGAGGTGGAAAGCCTTTGCTTGAATATTTGATAGTTTAAGGGAGAACCAGTTGCTGTTTCTTTCATAGCCGAATATTTACCTCACAAAAATTTGAAGACGTTATACAATTAACGCGGGTCAGCTTTTTTAGGCAGACCACATTAATCAAAACAGCTTCTTCTTTTAAGTTAGAATGCTATTATTAAACAAACTCATAGATCAAAAAATGAAAAAAGTAATTTTATATATCTCCTTATCGGCTATCGTTTTAAGTGCTTGTAATAATTCTCCTAAATCAGATTCTGAAACTGCTAATAAAACAGACCAATCTGCAACGACAACTGAAGCCGGTACATCTACTTCTGCGATCAGTGGTATAGTAAATGGATATTTGCAATTATCGGATGCTCTGGCGCAGGATAACGATAAAGATGCTGCTGAGGCTGGAAAAAACATCGTGGCAGCAATGAATGGCCTTGACAAATCATCATTTTCTGCGGAACAAACTGAGTTATATAGTGAAATAGAGGAAGGCTCCAAAGAACATGCAGAGCATATTTCTAAGAACGTTGGAAATATAAAACACCAAAGAGAACATTTTGACATGCTTAGTAAGGACGTATATGACCTTGTAAAATCCGTTGGTGGTGGACAAACTCTTTACGTAGCTAATTGCCCGATGTACAATAAGAACAAAGGCGCAAACTGGCTAACTGCTTCAAAAGAGATAAAGAACCCTTATATGGGTACTGCGATGTTGAAGTGCGGTACAATAAAAGAAGAGCTGCAATAAGAATGAGCCGCACTAAAAAAATACTTCTGGTATTTCTAGTTGCATTCATCGCTATACAATTTATTCCATCTGTTCGCAATCAAAGCGAGCAGATGGGTAAAAGCGATATTTCACTTACTTTGAATACCCCCGAACGTGTGCAGGCGATATTGGTGAACTCCTGCTACGATTGCCATAGTAATAATACCAGGCATCCTTGGTACGCACGAATCCAACCGGTCCGCTACATGCTTGATAAACACATTAGAGAAGGTAAAGAAGATTTAAACTTGAGTGAGTTTGGTGAATACACAAAGAGAAGGCAAATTAATAAATTGCGCTCAATAGAAAGCGCTGTTAACGATGGTACAATGCCATTATCGTCTTATACCCTTATTCATCAGAGTGCTAAGCTTACGCCACACGAAAAAACGATTTTGCTAAACTGGTTGGAACGAGCTCAGGATAATTTACAATTAACGAGATAGATTGCTTACAAATGTTTCATATAGCCTTACATTTCATAGTTCCCGCCTTAGTAGCATTTCTTTTTTATAAAAAGGAGTTTACAAAGGCATTTTTGATTATGATAAGTACCATGGCAGTAGATCTCGACCATTTGTTAGCTGATCCAATTTATGACCCTAACAGATGCAGTATTGGATTTCACCCTTTACACTCGTATCCGGCTATAGCTGTATATGTAATCATGCTGTTTTTTCCAAAGGTTCGTCTGGTAGGAATAGGCTTAATCATCCATATGGCACTCGATTATATTGATTGCTTTTATAAGATTTAATATCGCGAATGAGAAGAGTGATGAGAATCATTATTTAATGAGTTAATAATCATGTTAACTCTTTGTTTTTCTTCGCAGGTTTGGGTAAATAAATATCAAAATCATGAAAAATCTCAAATTACTTCACGTTTTACTAGTCATTCTAACTGCAGGAGCTGTAAACAATGTCAACGCACAGAATGCGAAAAATGCAAATAAGATTTTTATCGATGCCAAAGGCGGAATTCACAATCATGAAGGAACAAAACTCGGATACATCGACAAAGACGATATTGTAAGAAATGCAAACGGTCAAAAGATATACTTTATTGACAAGATCGGAAACGTTATTGATGCAAGGGGCAAAAAAGTTGGAAAAGCTCAGAAGAATGGAAACTTTTACAACGCTGAAGGAGTAAATGTTTTGGTGGTTAAAGATAAAGGGGCTGCAACATGTGAGATTTTAGATCCTAAAGGACACTCATTAGGAACAGTTCACAAAAACTACAAGCTTCATGCATGTGCAGCTCATTGCTTGCTTTTGATGGAAAAGCAGAAAACAAAACACTAAAAGACGAATGGTATAAGAAATTAGGATTGCGTTCGAATAGCCTACTGGAAATGATGTAAATTTTCCAAGGAATTATATAAAAACTTGTCAGTTATTTTAATAATCTTTGTATCAGGTTAGAATGAAAAAGTTTATAGTCACCATATTAGCTGTCTTTTACCTTGGTGTTTCATCCGGGGCAACAGTGTATTTTCACTATTGCATGGGACAGTTAGTGGAATCTGGCCTGGTTTCAAAAGAATTTCAAAAGTGCAGTAAATGCGGGATGAAGGCTGGCAGTACCAAAGATTGCTGCAAGCATGAAAGTAAGCAAATTAAGATTAACAATGCTCAAAAGCTTGCTGACTACTCCAATCAGTTCCAAACTTTTATCACTGATTTAGCATGGAATAAATACATTACACTTCCTGCAATCTATGTATCTTCTATAACGGAAGAACAACCACTTTCAAATGCACCTCCCAATACGGATAACACTCCTGTTTTCATCCGTAATTGCAATTTTCGTATTTAATACCCTTTCTCTGATGTCTGGCTACTTCTATGGCTTGACATAGGCATTTCTTGCCATTATCCTTTATTTCTTAACTCTTATTAGAAAATTATGAAAACCATCAAAATTTTTGGTGTGGCTTTATCAATCCTTTTCAGTACAGCGGTACTTGCTCAGGAGAAAAGCACATCTATTAAAGTGTCCGGCAATTGCGGTATGTGCAAAAAGAAAATCGAAACTGCCGCTAAAGCAGCTGGCGCCACCTCCATTAATTGGGACTCGAATAAACAGGCAGCGCTGGTGAAATTTGACCCCGCTAAAGTTTCGATTGAAACGATTCAAAAGCAAATAGCCGGAGTCGGTTATGACACCGAAAAATTCAAAGCAGAGGACAAAGCATATGGTGGCCTTCCAGGTTGCTGCCAGTACGAACGGGTAAAGCTCGAAGCAACCAAATTGACTCCATAAAATAGCATGCGATGAAAGCAATAACAATCGCCATTCTGCTTATAGGCTCTGTAGTTCTATTAGGCTGTAAAAAAATGAGTCACAACATGGATGATGAAGATATGGGCATGAATCTTAAGATCAATTATTCCGCAGCCTATGTTGTAAACGGACAGGACGCGTCGGTTTCGGTTATTGATTTATCTAAAAACGTAGTGACAGAAACCATACCCTTGATGGGTGATGATGGTAAAATGGCAATGTGGCCTCATCATATTTATAAATCTCCTGTTTCGAATACGTTATCAGTAGCTATTCCCGGCACTGATCTAAGTGCCGGACATGCCGGTGGCATGGCAGACATGAAGGGTATGGTGATGTTACTTGACGCTCAAAAAGGGTCTATGGTAAAGAATATAGAGCTACCAGGCATGAACCACAATGCTGTTTTTTCGCCAGATGGTAAGGAAATCTGGACATCTCAGATGGAAATGGAAGGAAAAGTTTTGATCTACGATGCTCAAACCTATGCATTAAAAAAAGTGATAAATGTTGGCCATGAGCCTGCGGAGGTTACTTTTTCTGCAAACGGAACGAAGGCTTATGTTGCCAATGGAGGAGACAACAATGTGACAGTTATTAATCCTGTAACTAAGGAGAAAATAGCCACGATCGCAGTGGGTGCTAACCCGGTTGCAGCATGGGTTGGCCAGGATAACCGAATGTACGTTGACAATGAAGATGGCCAGTCCGTAAGCGTCATTGACGTGACCTCAAATACTGTTGTTCAAACAATCCCTCTTGGTTTTATGCCCGGAAGCGTAGCGCATAATGCTTTTAAAAACGAACTCTGGGTAACTGACCCTGATAATGGTAAGGTGCACTACTGGACACTCAGTAGCACATCGAATATCTGGGTGCATAGCAATTCATTTCCAACGGGTCTGGGCGCTCATGCTATTGCTTTTAACAAAGACGGTGAAACCGCATATGTGACCAATCAGCAAGCTAAAAGTGTTTCGGTAGTGAATGTTCAGACCCATACAAAAACAAAAGACATTCCTGTAGGAAACAAACCCAATGGAATATTAATAGTAAATAATTAACTAAAAATAAACAACATGAAAACTCTTATTCTTTCAGCTATTGCAGCAGGTGCCTTATTTATAACAGCTTGCGGCTCAAACTCTACAAGTGACAAGACCGAAGCAGCCGATTCAACTTCAGTTCATACAGCAGGTGTTACCTATACCTGTCCTATGCATCCTGAAGTGGTAAGTGACAAACCAGGCAAATGTCCTAAGTGCAAAATGGACTTAGTTGCAAAAGAAGAAACAGAAGACCACTCAGGTCATCAGCATTAAACATTAACCATGGTAGAGAAATTTATTGAATTTTCAATACGAAACAGGTTCCTGGTTCTGCTAATCGCAGCAGGGATTTTTGCCTGGGGTATTTACTCTGTGAAAACAAGTAAGATTGATGCGATACCGGATTTGTCAGAGAATCAGGTAATCGTGTTCACAGAGTGGATGGGTAGAAGTCCTCAGATTATTGAAGATCAGGTAACCTATCCGCTGGTAACCAATCTCCAGGGTTTGCCCAGAGTAAAGTATGTACGTGCAAACTCCATGTTCGGAATGAGCTTCATCTTCATTATTTTTGAAGATGATGTAGATGTTTATTGGGCACGTTCAAGAGTACTTGAAAGATTGAACTCTCTTGGTAACGCCCTGCCTCAGGGTGTTACCCCCACCATGGGACCAGATGGAACCGGCGTTGGCCACGTGCTTTGGTATACTTTGGATGCTCCCGGAATGGACCTAGGTGAACAAAGAGCGGTACAAGACTGGTATGTCAAATTCGCACTTCAAAACGTTCCCGGCGTAAGTGAAATTGCTTCATTTGGAGGCTTTCAGAAGCAATATCAAATTAGCATAGACCCTAATAAACTTACCTATTACAAGCTGTCAGTATCGGATGTAATGCGTGCCATCAGTTCGAATAACAATGAGGCGGGTGGACGCAAGTTTGAGATGAACGACGTGGGTTATATCATCAAAACCACGGGATATCTCAAATCCATTGAAGAAATGGGGAACTTATCCGTCCGTACCCAAAATTCTATTCCTGTAAAAATCAGAGATGTAGCTACCGTGCAAATGGCCGGTGAAAGCCGACTTGGCATATTTGATTACAATGGAGAGGGTGAAGTGGTTGGGGGAATTGTAGTGCTTCGGTATGGAGAAAACGCTGATGAGGTTATCCAGAGAGTAAAGGCTAAGATGGTGGAGACAAGCAAAGGATTGCCGGAAGGAATGAAGTTTAATATCGTTTATGATCGCGGTGAGTTAATCGAAGAATCCATCTCTTCTATTAAAAACACACTTATTGAGGAGATGATTGTGGTTTCTTTAATAGTTATCGCATTTCTTTTCCATTGGAGGAGTGCTGTGAGTATCATTATACAAATCCCTATCACGATCGCAGCAAGCTTCATTGTTTTAAATGCGTTCGATATTTCTTCAAATATTATGTCTCTAACAGGTATCGCCCTTGCAATCGGGGTTATTGTTGATAACGGAATAATCATGGCTGAGAACTCCTATAAACACCTTGCCGTAAGGCAGGCAGAACTAACAGAATTAAGGAAAGGAGGAAAATCCGATGTTTAAAAAATTTGGTCGCTACCTTGGAAGGAAAAGAAAAGACGAGGATTACGTAAGGCTTTCTAACGAAGAAAGGATAAGCATAATTGAAAAAGCTTGTAAGCAAGTTTCGCGAGGAGTATTTTACTCAACGGTAATCATTATAACCTCGTTTCTTCCGGTCTTTTTGCTAAGCGGGCAGGAAGGGAAACTTTTTCACCCACTGGCTTATACAAAGACATTCATCCTGATAATTGATGCTATTCTGGTGGTAACACTTGCACCGGTAATAATCTCCTTTTTTATGAAAGGAAGATTTCGTTCGGAACATGAAAACCCAATTAACAGATGGTTAGAAAAAAGGTATGAGCCCATTATCAGGGCTTGTATGAAGCACAGGAAAACGACCTTAGGGGTTAATATCCTTGCTCTATTGATAAGTATTCCATTGGTAATGAGCTTAGGCAGGGAGTTTATGCCTCCCTTAGATGAGCAGTCTATTTTATTTATGCCTGTAACCTTACCTGACGTTTCCAATGCGGAGGTAAAGCGCATTCTCCAGGTCCAAGACAAACTGATTAAATCAGTGCCAGAAGTGGATAAAGTTTTGGGTAAAGCCGGAAGGGCGAATACAGCAACTGATAATTCGCCAATCAGTATGATTGAAACCATTGTGTCTTTGAAGCCTAAGAGCGAATGGCGGCCGGGTATAACGAAAAAGGATATTATCAACGAACTGGATGCTAAACTTCAAATTCCCGGAGTGGTAAATGGCTGGACTCAGCCTATCATTAACAGGATAAATATGTTGTCTACCGGGGTTAGAACGGATGTTGGTATAAAAGTCTACGGACAGGATCTGAATAAGATAGCCTCTGTTTCTGAAGAAGTAAAAGGCCTGCTTCAAAATATAGAAGGGGTAAATGACTTATATGTTGAACCTGTTACGGGCGGCAAGTACCTTGAAATCGACATAAAACGTGAACAATTAGAGCGATATGGTTTAACAGTTGAGGATATAAACAACACAGTTGAAACTGCAATTGGCGGTGCTCCTTTTGCAACTACCGTTGAAGGTAGAAGAAGGTTTAATATTCACGTTAGGCTTGGACAAGAATACCGGAATAGCATTGACCGTATTAAACGTATTCCAATTAATTCCCCCGATGCGGGAACTATTCCTTTGTCAGCAGTAACAGATATCCGGTTTTCAGATGGACCTCCAATGATTACTTCCGAAAACGCTCTGTTGAGAGGAGCCGTGATGTTTAATGTTCGAGACAGGGATTTAGGTAGCACTGTTCAGGATGCTATTGATAAACTAAATAGCGGCCTCAAGTTACCAAACGGATATTTTATTGAATGGAGCGGGCAATATGAGAATTTGATTCGTGGTCAGAAGACTTTGCTTTACATTCTACCGATAGTATTGGTCATTATATTCCTCTCATTATACCTGGCATTTAAGTCCGCACGAGAGGCATTTTTAAGTTTAGTTACTATTCCATTTGCGCTTATCGGCGGAGCGTATCTGATTTATTTCTGGGGTGTAAATCTGTCCGTTGCTGTAGCAGTCGGCTTTATTGCTCTTTTCGGGATAGCGGTAGAAACCGGGGTCGTAATGGTGATTTACCTGAATGATGCTATGCGTCAGTTAGTTGAATTGAAGGGAAATTCAAGTGAAACAATCACAAAAGACGATTTAAGAGAGTATGTCATCAATGGTGCAGCGAAACGCTTGAGGCCGAAGATCATGACGGTTTGTGTAGCCCTTTTCGGCTTGATACCCGTGCTATGGTCTAATGGTGTAGGAAGTGATGTAATGCAACCCATCGTACTCCCAATGATAGGTGGAGTTTTAACTTCCTCTACGCACATTCTGCTGGTAACTCCGCTTATCTTCCTGATGTCAAAAGAATACGAATTACGAAAATTTGGAAAATTGGAGGTCTCGGATGTTAAACACTAACAATATTTTCCTGCTTGCTTTGCTTTTAATTTCGGGGTATTCCTACGGACAGGAAGTGACCACCCTGCAACAAGTACTTCAGGAAATCAACAGAAACAATCCCTCGTTAAAGGCTTATGAAAGCCGCATAAAAAGCCAGGATGCCAGAGTTGAGGGAGCTGGCGCATGGATGGCGCCGATGGTGGGTGCCGGAACTTTTATGACGCCCTATCCAGGCTCAATGGTTATGGACGAAGCTGACAGAGGAGCATGGATGTTGTCTGCTGAGCAGGATATTCCTAATCCGGCAAAAACGAAAGCAAAAGCAAAATATCTGGCAGCACAATCATCTATTACCAAAGCTGAGCAGGCAGTTCAAGCAAACCAACTACGTGCCAGGGCAAAAGAGCTTTATTACGGACTGATAGTGGCAAATAAAAAGATTGCTTTTCAAAAAGAGAATAAAGCCATTATGGCAAACATGAAAAAGCTTGCAGAGATCCGCTACCCCTATAACCAGGGTTCTTTAAGCCAGGTGTTCAAAGCAGAAGGCAGACTTCAGGAATCTGACAATATGATTCTGATGACAGAAGGTGAAATCCGTTCGAGAAAGATTGCTTTGAATGCCCTTATGTATCGCCCCGCTACAGCTGATTTGTTGATTGATACCACCTTGAAAATTGGATTTCAACCGGTAGCTGATTTGGATACTTCCTATCTGGCTACCCGACGTAGTGATATTCAGCAGATGGACAGGTCTATCCGGGCCATGGAGCTCAACATTAATCAGATGCGCCAGGAAGCTAAGCCGGATTTTCGACTCCGGTATGAACACATGTCTACGCGAGCTGAAATGATGCCTAATCAATATACCCTTATGGGCATGATCTCTATTCCAATTGCACCCTGGTCTTCAAAGATGTATAAATCCGAAGTGAAATCAATGAACTTCGAGCGAGAAGCAATGCTTCAGCAAAAAGAAGGAATGCTGATCGAAATGCTGGGGATGACCAAGTCGATGGAGAATGAACTTCTTAGCATGCAGAAGCAGTTATCGAATTATGAAACTAAAATATTGCCTGCATTAATCAAGAATCAAAAAGTTTCCATGCTTTCCTATCAGGAAAACAAGGGCGACGTAAATACCGTGATAGACGCATGGGAAACGGTGAATATGGCTCAGATGAATTATCTGGAGCAATTGCAAAAGTTTTATCAAATGATTATCGAATATGAGAAGAATATTGAAAGGTAGCATTCCGATAGGTATTTTGTTTATTGTTCTTTTCCTTTTCGCTTGCAAAGGAAAGGATAAGAAGGAAACAACCGCCGAAGGCGCAAAGTATACCTGCCCTATGCATCCGCAGATAGTCAAAGATGCACCGGGTTCTTGCCCCATCTGTAAGATGGATTTGGTTCCCATGAATACAACTGGCAAAGGAGGCTCTGTAAATGATACGCTCTCTGCTCTGGTTAAACCAACAAACGAGCTTGTACTTTCAGATATTAAGACAACAAAACCTGAAACAGGGTCCCGTTTCGAGCCGATAAATGTACGAGGCGTGATTAACTACAATACCAATAATCAGAACTCTGTATCTGCAAGGGTAAGTGGAAGGATCGAGCGCCTGTATATAAAATATAATTACCAGGCAGTTTCGAAAGGTCAAAAGCTCATGGATATTTACAGCCCCGATTTAGCGAATGCGCAACAGGAATTATTGTTTCTCAGAAACAATAATGAATCTGGTCTGCTTGAAGGAGCCAAAAGGAAACTTAGGGTACTGGGTGCAACTGAACAGCAGATAAATCAGGTTCTGAAAACTGGTAAGATTGACTACACCATCTCTATATTCAGTCCCTATTCAGGTTTTGTTTCTGAAATCCAGGGTTCCGCTGCTGCTTCTGCTGGAGGTAGTTCTGCTGGAAGCACAATGATTACCTCTCAATCTTCCGGCGGTACTTCTTCTATGGGCGGCATGGGAGGTTCGGGCGCGGCTTCAGGCGGCTCTTCGGGAGCGCCGAGCTCTGTTCCAACAGTAGCTACGAATTCACCTTTGCTGTTGAGAGAAGGGCAATATGTAGCTGTGGGACAGCGCCTATTCAATTTTGTAAACTCTAATTCTGTGTGGGCAGAGTTCTATGTCAACCCTGAAGATTTGGATAAATATAAAAGAGGTACAATGATTAGCATTCAGTCAGTGGATAGCGAAAGTAAAAGAACTCGGGTACCGGTGACCTTAATCCAGCCTTATTACAACGAAGGGACCAACTATTCACTAGTTCGTGCCACAGTTACAAACCCAAAGCAATTCTGGAAGATCGGTGAACTTATTAATGTAAGTAGCGAAAATACACGAAAAATAGGCAATTGGTTGCCGCGAACAGCTGTACTTCAACTCGGCACCCGATATGTATCGTTCATTAAGCAGGATGGCGTTTTTGTTCCTGTATATGTTAAAGTTAAAACTATCGCCGGAGATTGGGTAGACATAGGTACCTCCCTGCGCGAAGAACAGGAAGTTGCATCAAATGCATGGTTCCTGGTAGACAGCGAAAGTTTTATTAATGTACAAACCCTAACCGCACAATAACATGGAAAGGAAAAAATTTATAAGAAGCCTCGCCATTATGGCGATTTCTCCGGCTCTGTTTATAGCCGCATGCAAAAATGAGAAGAAGGCAGCTTCCACACAAAAGTTTACCTGCCCGATGCATCCGCAGGTTATTAAAGACGCTCCGGGTTCTTGCCCTGTTTGCGGAATGGACCTGGTTCCGGTAAGTGCCGGTGGTGCGAACAACGAATTAGTATTAATGGAAAGTCAGATACAATTGGCAAACATTAAAACCATGGCGATAGCAGCCGGTACCTTCGGTACCTCTAAGATATTAAGTGGTCGTTTAGTAACTAATCCCGAGCTTTCTTCTTCTATTTCAAGCCGCTATGCCGGACGCATTGAAAGATTGTATGTAAAGGAAACCGGCCGTCAAGTTTCAAAGGGACAACCGCTTTTGCAGATTTTTAGTGAAGAGCTGCAAACTCTTCAGCAAGACTTTTTGCTTCAGGCAAAGCAAGTTGCTGCATTTCCTAACGAGAAACTTTATGTAAGTCTTCGGGAAGCGGCTAAAAACAGATTGAAGCTTTTTGGCTTTTCTAATGCTCAGATAGAAAGCCTGGTTAGAACCGGCAAAACATCTCCGCTAATAACGGTTTATGCTACAGCTTCGGGAATTGTCAACGAAATAAATGTTTCAGAAGGTCAATATGTTACCGAGGGATCACCAATCATCCGGTTAGAAAACTTCAATCAATTATGGGTAGAAGCAGACGTATATCCCAGTGAGGCTAACTCTGTTAAAATGGGCACTATCGTTAAAGTGACTGTAGATGGTTTCCCCGAGCAAACCGCGAGAATTAACTTTATTTCTCCCCAAATCGATCCTTCAAGCCAAATACTTAAAGTTCGTGCCCCTATACAAAATGCCGGTCAGCTACAATCAGGAATGCAGGCCAATGTAATTCTTCCTTCGACAAGTGTTAGCAATGCGGTTGCATTACCACTTAATGCAGTTATAAGAGATGCGCAAGGTGCACATGTTTGGATCAAAACAGGTAAGGATACATTCGCTCCTAGAATGGTAACCACTGGTTCAGAAGATGCTAACCAAATAATTATTACTTCAGGACTAGAGAATGTTAAGGAAGTAGTAGTTAGTGGCGCATATCTATTATCAAGTGAATACATCCTTAAAAAAGGTGCAAACCCAATGTCAGGACATGATATGAGTAAAATGTAAACAATCGAATACTCAGCCTGTCAATACATAACTAAGAGAGATAGCTATGGAACACAATCATCATCACCAACACGAGCATGCTCACCAGCATGATGAAAAGAGCTCGATGTCGACGAAAGAAAAGGTAAAATCTGCCGACGATCACAGCGGGCATGATGAACATATGGGACATCATACTGAAGACTTTTTGAAGCGATTTTGGGTTTGTCTGATTTTAACAATTCCTGTTTTGCTGCTCTCAGAAATGATTCAGCATTGGTTTGGATATCATTTAGATTTTCCGGGTTCCAAGTTTGTGTTATTAGGCTTAAGTACCGTCATTTTTGTCTATGGCGGAAAGCCGTTTCTGATCGGGATGGTTCGCGAAGTAAAGAAGATCAATCCGGGAATGATGACCCTGATAGCTGTCGCGATTACGGTGGCCTTCATATACAGTACGGCAGTTATTTTTGGATTGGAGGGCATGGATTTCTTTTGGGAGTTGGCTACCTTGATCGACATCATGCTTCTTGGACACTACTTTGAGATGCGTTCTCAAATGGCTGCTTCACGGGCATTAGAATCACTTGTAGCGTTACTTCCTTCAAATGTTCATGTTGAGCGAAATGGAGATGTAACAGATATCCCACTCAATGAACTCAAAAAAGGTGATACTATTTTAATTAAACCGGGAGAAAAAATTGCCGCTGATGGTAAAATAATAGAGGGGCGTTCATCTGTAAACGAAAGTATGCTAACAGGCGAAAGCCTTCCCGTAGAAAAGCAGAAAGACGAACAAGTGATAGGCGGCTCTATCAATGGAGATGGTTCTCTGAAAGTGCTGGTTACTGGTGCTGGAACGGAAAGCTATCTTAATAAGGTTATTAATTTGGTTCAGGGGGCACAGGCAACTAAGTCTTCGACTCAAAATCTCGCTAATACAGTTGCGAAATGGCTTACTTATATTTCCCTGACCGTCGGTATCGCAACATTCCTTTTTTGGTTTAGTAAGGAAGGCGACTTAGCTTTTGCCTTAGAAAGAATGGTCACAGTAATGGTGACATCCTGTCCCCATGCACTTGGAGTAGCAATACCTTTGGTTGTGGCTATCTCAACCTCTCAGGCAGCAATTAACGGACTATTGATCAGGAACCGTACAGCTTTTGAAAACTCAAGAAAACTCAGCCTTATAATTTTTGATAAGACCGGAACCTTAACAGAAGGTTCACACCAGGTGAAACAGATAATTTCTTTAGATGAGCAGTATAGTGAAGATGATATCCTCCAGTACGCTGCAGCTCTGCAGCAAAACTCTGAACATTACATCGCCAAAGGGGTATTAAAAACGCTAAAAGAAAAGGGCTTAGGGCTTTGGGCATCTGATGATTTTGGATATTTACCAGGCGCCGGTGTTACGGGAATTGTTAACGGTAAGAATGTCGTAGCCGGCGGGCCAAACTATTTCAAAAAAGTTAATCAATCAGTTCCTTCTATCCCTGCTCAGATTAATCAAGCATCAGAAACCGTAAACTTTCTGGTTATTGATGAACGGCCTGTAGGTATTATCACCCTTGCAGATACCGTACGCCCAACATCGAATGCAGCCATTGCAGAGCTTAAATCTATGGGAATTAAAACCTATTTACTTACCGGAGACAATGAGCATGTTGCAAAGTCGGTTGCTGATACCTTGGGAATGGATGGCTATCTAGCCAACGTTTTGCCTGATCAAAAGCAGGAGAAAGTAAAGGAATTCCAGGCAAAAGGTGAAATAGTAGCCATGACTGGTGATGGTGTGAATGATGCACCCGCTTTAGCACAGGCGGATGTAGGCATAGCAGTAGGCTCTGGCACCGACGTTGCCGCTGAAACAGCAGACATCATTTTGGTTAATAGTGACCCGCAGGATGTGGTAAGCATGATTAGATTCGGACGAGCTACCTATCGAAAGATGATACAAAATCTGATGTGGGCTGTGGGATACAATGTTGTAGCTATTCCTTTGGCTGCCGGAATTCTTTATCCAACATTTATGCTAAGCCCCGCCGCGGGAGCGGTTCTAATGAGTGCCAGCACGATAATTGTGGCTATTAACGCCCAGCTTTTACGACGTAGTTTATAGTAATAATCAGTTCAAGTCAAAATGTCTATCACATGAGTTATCAAAAAATTCAACAACTACTAGGACAAGAGGCAGAGAACCTCCTTTCATATAAAAGCAAAAGTCTATCAAAAGACCTGCTTCATACTCCTTCACCCGACTTCGTAGACAGGATTTTTGCTTTGAGTAATCGAAGTCCACAAGTATTGCGTAGTCTAAATTCGTTGTATAATCACGGAAGATTAACGAACACTGGCTATCTTTCAATCCTGCCTATCGACCAGGGACTTGAACACACCGCAGGTGCTGCTTTTGCAGCTAATCCTCTTTACTTCGATCCAGAGAACATTGTGAAATTGGCAATTGAAGGGGGCTGTAATGCTGTTGCTACAACCTTTGGAAACTTGGCAATGATGTCACGAAAGTATGCTCATAAGATTCCGTTTGTGGTGAAAATAAACCATAACGAACTGCTTACTTACCCTACTAAGCACGATCAGATTATGTTTGGCAGTGTTGAAGAAGCCTGGAACCTGGGAGCAGTCGCAGTTGGAGCCACCATTTATTTCGGTTCAGAAAATTCCAGCAGACAAATTATTGAAGTTGCCGAAGCATTTGAAAGAGCTCACCAGTTAGGGATGGCCTGTATCTTATGGTGTTATACACGGAATAATGGGTTTAAAAAAGATGAAATTAATTATGAAGTCTCCGCGGATATCACTGGTCAGGCCAATCACATTGGCGTTACTATACAAGCTGACATCATAAAGCAGAAAATGCCTGAAATGAATGGAGGATTTACCGCTATCAACTTCTCCAAAAGTGACCCCAGAATGTACAGTGAACTAGCGTCAGACCATCCGATAGATTTATGCCGGTATCAGGTTATTAACTGCTACATGGGAAGAGCCGGATTAATCAACTCGGGCGGTGAATCCAAAGGAGATACAGACCTTGTTGAATCGGTAAAATCAGCTGTTATTAACAAAAGAGCTGGCGGCATGGGATTAATTTTAGGAAGAAGAGCGTTCCAACGACCGTTTGAAGAAGGAGTTGAATTCTTAAAAACAATTCAGGATGTTTATCTGGCTGATGAAATTGACTTAGCCTAGAAGTAATAAAAAAATATGGAATTATATATAAAAAATATGGTGTGCGGCCGGTGTATAAAAGTTGTTCAGGAAGAACTCTTTAAACTCGGCTTGCACCCTCTAAAGATAGAGTTAGGTATAGTAAAGTTAGAAGAAGATTGGATTGATCCTGTAAAGCAGTCTGATCTTAGCGAAATACTGAATGAACTTGGATTTGAGCTTCTCGATAGCAGTCGGACTAAGCTCATCGAACAAATTAAAAGTGTTGTGATTAATAAAATTTATCATTCCGGAGACCTGGATGAGAAAGTCAATTGGTCTAAGCTGATATCTGACAAGTGTTTCCATGAGTATAACTACCTGAGTACGTTATTCTCCTCTGTTGAGGGCATCACAATTGAGCAATATATCATCAGGCAAAAGATAGAGCGTGTTAAAGAATTCCTGTTCTATGATGAGCTAAATCTCGGAGAGATAGCTAATAAACTTGGATACAGTAGTATCGCGCACCTGTCCAGCCAATTCAAAAAGGTAACCGGCCAGACTCCTTCAGCTTTCAAAAAATCGAGGATGAAGAGAAATGCGATCGATGATATTACGTCCGGTAGCTAAATGGAATGCGCTTGATTTATGACTGAGCTTTATATCAAAAACATGGTTTGCAAGTGCTGCATACATGTTGTTAAAGTTGAACTTGTGAATCTAGGTTGGACACCTACTCAGGTGGATTTAGGGTATGCAAAGGTTAAAGAAACCATAAATGACAGTCAGAAAGCTGAGTTGGTTGACAAACTGCGAAAGTTTGATTTAGATCTTATTGATACCCAAAGTCGCATAATAGGTGAAAAGATAAAAACGATTATTATTCAAACGATAAACCAAACAGAAACCCTTCCTCAGAAAATCGACTGGTATCATTTAATAACAGATCAACTTTCAGAACCGTACACGAAAGAGCGCCTTAGCAGACATTTTTCTTCTTACGCTGGCATAACCTTAGAGCGCTACATCATAGAGCAAAAGGTTGAACGAGTAAAAGAGCTGATTTTTCGAGATGAGCTCCCCCTAAGGAGTATTGCGCAGAAACTCGGATATGCTAGCTTACCTCACTTGTCCAGCCAGTTCAAACAAATCACAGGTTATACTCCAACCCAATACAAACGTTTACGCAAGCAAAAAACCTTACACTAGATTGTAAATTCAGCTGTAAGGCGTAAAACCTTTAAATTATATAATTCTTTCCCTGAATGTTGTAAAGTTTGCGGTATAAGCTATCTGTAACTTTGTAGTATAAATTGATAGACTATGTCAGCTACAACAATATTACAGCACCCAGGAAAAGCCTCAGATGTTACCAAGAAAACATTTCCGGTAACCGGGATGACTTGCGCCGGATGTGCAGTCAGTGTTGAATCAATGCTCAAGTCAGCCGATGGTGTAATTGATGCCGGAGTTAACTTCGCCAATCAAACTGCATGGGCTGAATACGACGAGAACAAAACTAATCCTCAAGATCTACAAAAAACCATTCGTTCGGTTGGTTACGACTTGATCATCGATGTCGATAATCCATCTGAAGTTCAGGAAGAATTGCAGCTTAAGCACTACAATGAGGTGAAGCATAGAACCATTTGGGCCTCTATACTGTCTTTTCCGGTCTTTATCATCGGAATGTTTTTTATGGACATGCCTTATGGTGCCTGGATCTCAATGGTTTTAACTGCTCCGGTACTCTTCTGGTTTGGACGTAACTTCTTTATTAACGCCTGGAAACAAGCTAAACATGGCAAAGCGAATATGGATACGCTGGTTGCCTTAAGTACAGGCATCGCCTTTATATTCAGTGCCTTTAATACCATCTATCCGGAATTTTGGCACAGCAGAGGTATACATGCACACGTTTATTATGAAGCAGCTTCTGTAATCATCGCCTTTATTTCATTAGGTAAGTTATTGGAAGAAAAGGCTAAATCCAATACCTCATCAGCAATTAAAAAGTTGATGGGCTTGCAGCCTAAAACAGTACGAGTTTTACTAAATGGCCAGGAACAGGAAATCCCAATAGCCTCTGTTGAAATAGGAAGTGTTATTGTTTTAAGACCCGGAGAAAAGATTCCAGTTGACGGAGCTGTTGTATCAGGCACCTCTTATGTCGACGAAAGTATGATTACCGGTGAACCTGTACCTGTTCAAAAGCAAAAAGGTGACAAAGTATTCGCTGGAACTGTAAATCAGAAAGGAAGCTTTCAGTTTATTGCAGAAAAAGTAGGAAGCGATACGCTTTTAGCGCATATCATAAAAATGGTGCAGGAGGCACAGGGTAGCAAAGCGCCAGTTCAGAAACTGGTTGATAAAATTGCTGGAATTTTTGTGCCTGTTGTTATGGTAATCGCCGTCCTGACCTTTATCACATGGATGCTGATAGGTGGAGGCAATGCTTTTACTCATGCTCTATTGACATCTGTGACTGTATTGGTTATTGCTTGCCCATGTGCCTTAGGACTTGCTACTCCTACAGCTATCATGGTTGGAGTTGGTAAAGGAGCAGAAAATAACATCCTGATAAAGGATGCAGAAAGCCTTGAACTGGGACATAAAGTAAATGCAATTATCCTTGATAAAACCGGGACTATTACTGAAGGAAAGCCTGTCGTAACATCCCTGATATGGAGCCCGGAAGCAGAAAGGAATGAAGATTATACCAGAGTTTTATATACGCTGGAAAACCAGTCAGAGCATCCTTTGGCAGAAGCCGTAGTTAATAGTTTAAAGGAAAAAAATATTTCCGGTTTAACATTGAGCTCCTTTGAAAGTTTGACTGCGCGCGGAGTAACCGGGACTTTTGCTAGTGAAACTTATTATGTGGGTAACCGAAAGCTAATTGATGAGAAATCGGCCGAGATATCAGCCTCTCTAGCTAATGAAGCAGACTTGCTTCAGCAAAAAGCGAACACGGTAGTTTATTTTTCAAATTCTCAACAAGTACTAGCCGTAATTGCTATAGCGGATAAAATAAAAGCTTCATCGAAAGCAGCAATAAAAACCCTGCAGGATATGAACATCGATGTTTATATGCTTACAGGTGACAACAAGCAAACGGCCGCTGCGGTTGCCAAAGAAGTTGGCTTATCGCAATACAAAGCGGAAGTTTTACCTTCAGACAAAGCAGATTTTGTAAAAGAGCTACAGGCTAAAGGAAAGGTGGTAGCAATGGTGGGAGATGGCATCAACGATTCTCACGCTCTGGCGCAAGCAGATGTAAGCATTGCCATGGGAAAAGGTTCGGACATAGCAATGGACGTCGCAAAAATCACTCTGATAACCTCAGATCTGCAATCCATCCCGAAAGCTTTAAAGTTGTCTAAAAGAACTGTTCAAACTATTAAGCAAAACCTATTTTGGGCATTTATCTATAATGTTATTGGTATTCCTCTAGCAGCAGGTGTTCTTTACTCTTTTAATGGATTCCTTCTCGACCCGATGATTGCAGGCGCAGCAATGGCATTAAGTTCTGTATCGGTAGTAAGTAACAGTTTAAGATTAAGGGTAGCCAGACTTTAGAGATGGAAAATAAAAATCATGTTTGGTATTTACATGAAGTGGTGCAGGAAACAAGAGGCACTATCACCATTCGATTTAACACTGGAGCCAAGCCGTTTCAATATTTAGCAGGGCAATTTGTAAACGTTACCCTTATCATAGACGGAGAAGCTATCACGAGGTCTTATTCCTTAAGCTCATCTCCAAACGAGCAACATCCCTCCATTACTGTTAAAAGAGTACCCGAGGGTGTGATGAGTAACTATCTACTTGATCATGCTCATGATATCCTGGAATGGGAAATTGAGGGGCCTTATGGGAACTTTATCTTGAACGAACCCATAGAACAAAATAAGTCTTTCTTTTTCATGGGAGGAGGAAGTGGTATCACCCCATTGTTTTCTATTATGAAAACCCTTAAGGAAAAAGCTTACGCTCCTTTTCATTTGATATACGCGAATCGAAACGAGCACGACGTGATTTTTAAGGATGCCATTGGAAAGTTGGTTGAGGAAGGGAAAGCTAAGGTTTTCCATGCCCTCACAGGGGATATCTCCTCTGATGCTTATGGCGAAGAGCTTTATAAGGGCCGGTTGAATAAGCTGATCGTAAAGAAGCTTATCAAGCAGAGGTTTGAGGAACCAGGAAATGTGCTTTATTACATTTGTGGCCCTGAGAAACTAATGGAGGTATATAAAGAAGCCTTGATATCCTTAGCAGTTCCTGAAGAACAAATCTTCATGGAAAACTTCTCACTAGAAGACAAAAGCACAAATGAAGCGCTCCTTCCACATGAATCACACGAGATATTGATGCATGTATATGAATCAACAAGTCTGATTGATGTGAAGGCAGGCCAAAGCATTTTGGAGGCAGCTTTAGAAAATGGACTGTCAGTAAACTATTCCTGCAAAAACGGCACGTGCGGCTCTTGCTGGGGCAGGTATTCAGAAGGAGAACTAACTATGATTAAGAACCACGCCTTGACAAAAGAGGAGGTAGAAAGCAACTACATACTTCTTTGCCAGACGTACCCTATGGACGATCAGGTTACTGTTCATGTGGGCTGAAAATGCAAGGAATTATATAACTCTTTAAAGAGATTATATAAAGAAGGAGGGCTTGACTAGCCGTAAATTTGTATAACAAACAGAGAAGAAAGACTTAAAATTATATAAAATGGAAGCATTAAAATTCAAAACAAATATCAAGTGTACCGGCTGTTTAGCTAAAGTAACACCAGCATTAAACGAAACAGTTGGTGAAGATAATTGGGAAGTGGATTTGGAAGATCCTAACAAGACCCTTACTGTTGTATCAGATGCGTCAGAAAATGAAGTTGTAGCTGCGATTAAAGAAGCAGGCTACGAAGCTGAAAAGGTTTAAGTTTAGATTATATTGAAGGAAAGACCCTCGCGTGAGGGTCTTTTTTATTTAGTTTATTATTTCTAAGAGGAATTGAAATGGATATAACACATATCAGGTATGCCGGAGATGATGGCAATCCCCTTTATGCAAGCACACTAGGCTCAGGTCAGGCTATAGTCATGCTTCATGGTGGAGGTCCAGACCGCCAAAGTATTATTCCATTCGCCAACTTGTTAAAGAACGAGTACCAGGTGATCTTTCCCGATATTCGAGGGTATGGTGAATCTCATTGCTTCGATGAATCTAAACATACCTGGGCTCAATATGCCAATGATGTGTTATCCCTGATTAATTTCCTCAAAACTGATAATATCATCCTAAGCGGTATGGGGCTCGGAGCGTCTATTTCCGAAAGATTTGCTATCTCATATCCCAACAGAGTATCAGCACTTATTTTAATCAGTCCAGAAACCTTGGACAAAGATGGTGAAGGGTCGTCGCAGGAAGAAATAGAGATGTTGGAGCGATGTAGTAAAGTTGCCAGAAAGGATGGATTAGTGGAAGCGTGGAAACCGTTTTTACCACATCTTACCCCTGTAATAAATTCAATGGTACAAGAGGCAATTCCTAGAACAAACGCAGAGAGTTTTGCCGCAGCAATGGCGATTGTCCGCAGCAAAAGGTTGGAACGCCATGAACAATTATCTAAAATTGTGGCTCCGACTCTTATTATTCCTGGGAGCGATGTTAGGCATTCTTCAACTATTGGACAGCAGTATGAAGCGTTGATACCAGATTGCACTATAGGAAAGTCCATTCCCTGGAATGAAATAGATTCAGCTGAGCAGTTTGCTGCAAATGTGGTCCCTCAAGGTATTAAATTTCTAGCTGGGCGGTCCTGAGATTTATAGTTAGCCATGTTTATGCATAAACATACTGATATGCTCATTTACCTCTTGTTCATCAACCATTTCCAAATTCTTCAGCCCCCATTTTATCATCTCATTGATTAAAATCCTAAGTGAGATTCCCTTTTCTGTTAACGAATAAACTATGATTTGAGGTGCGGTGGCTATAATTACCTCGCGTGAAATGATTTTATCTTCTTCCAGCTCTCTTAATTGCTCTGTTAGAACCTTTTTGCTGATTTTAGGCATCATTTTCTTTAACATACCAAATCTGTTTATGTCTTTTTCTATCAGATAAAGGATGATTGGCTTCCATTTGCCACCAATAACATTGATTATCCTGGTCATGATACAGATATCAGCGTCATAAGATTCTAGGTTCATAATTTAATCTTGTTAGTTTCCAACCCGTTACGCTTTTCGATGTATGGTTTCCATTTGGTAACTACTTGATATCGCGCTCCTTAGGGTGTAATATTACAAGAAAAATTCAAGAAATGGGAAAAGCAGGAATTAAATCTGTGAGCTTTTATAGTAATATTCTAATGCTATTAACCTCTATTCATCATATATATGGAGCCATAATCTATAAAACTCCGTGGCGCCTCCATGTGTTGATGATTAGTATTCCTGTGATATTCGTTACGCTTTTAGCAGAACGTTATCTTCTAAAAAATCAAGCCGGAAAACAAGGAGTTGTATTCTGGATTTATTGGCTTGTTATTTTGGTGCCTTCTATCTGTTTGATAGGTTTATTTGAGGGAGTATATAATCATCTGATGAAGGACGTCGTGTTTTATATAGGGTTAGACACAGAGACTCTTCTTCAAATGTTTCCACCACCTAAATATGAAATGCCAAATGATTTGATTTTTGAGGCCACAGGCATCGCTCAAGCTATTGTAGTTATGATATTAATCGGTTTCTTCATAAAGTTCACAAGAAATGTCCTTAGAGAGAATTAATGGATTTATAAACAGGTTAATCCAAATATCATATGACATTGAATCCGTTCTTTCGTAAGCTTGGCCTCACTGCCCATATCACTTTTTCAGTTGGTTGGTTTGGTTCTGTCCTCGCATTCTTGGTTTTAGCTGTAGCAGGCGTGATAAGCCTTGATTATCAACTCATACGCTCATCCTATCTATCGATGGACCTCATTGCCTGGTATATTATAATCCCATTTTGCTTTGGCTCATTACTTACAGGAATCATCCAGTCGCTAGGAACTCCATGGGGGGTATTTAAACATTATTGGGTAGCAGTCAAATTAGTGATGACTGTCATAAGCACAATAATTCTGATAGCTCATATGCAGCCGATTAGTAATTTGGCCGAAGTTGCATCGAAAGAAGTGCTTTCATATTCCGAACTTCGTGGGTTGAGAACCCGGCTCATTTTCGACGCGGGGGCAGCGTTGCTGGTTCTACTTGTGGCTATAACGCTTTCTGTATATAAGCCTTGGGGCAAAACACCATTCGGCATGCGCAATTATAACAATGATGTGGTAAAAGTTAAAAAGCCTTGGGGTTTGTATATATTATTGGGCTTTACATTCTTAATTATCTTAGGTTTTTTGGTTTCCCATCTTTTCGATGGTTCATCTCATCACTAGCCAGGAAAGGCATTTGCGATACCCGCCGTATGATATTGAACAAAATCTTCAATAGATATCTTCTTAAATAGCGTGTCTCTTTTACGTTCTAAAAGATATTCCTTACCGATATCAAAAAATACTCGACAATTAGCCGCTAACCATGTTTTTCGCTCATGCTTCCATGTAAAAGTATATAGCCCTTTTTTCTCTCGCATTATCTTAAAGCGCTCCTCTTTTTCTTCCTTTTCTAGTTGGCGGAAGTAGTCATCTCTTTCTTCGCTCATTCTTTCTTGATACTTGTCTCGCCTTTCCAAAAATATATTCTCGGACCTGATAAGGTCATTTAATGAGTCACTATAGTTTTTAATCGATGAATCAATTTCCGAAAGCTGGCCACTGATATCCTTATCTAACACGCGCCGAATTTCTTCAACAATCTTGACATCATCAATTTTTAAGTCTGATAATTCTTTGTCTACTTCCTCTATTTCGTGGCTAAGTTGCTGCAATAGCTCTGAGGGATTAAATCCGAACTCAAACTCACGCTCTTTGTATTGATATAATTCAAACTGAAAAATTGAGTGGAAACGTACAGCTGTGGGTAGAAAGGTATGGAGCGTTTTCTTTTCAATTGCGATAACTTTCTTAAAATCTTTTCCCTTTACATGTGAGAAAGAAACCCTCTTGAACACTGTCCCCTCAAATTCAAAGTCCCTGAAATTGCTCCACAAGTTTAATTCGTTTTTCAATTCAGTACTTTTTCTCAAAAGTGATTTTTGAATTTGAATCATCTTCTTGTACTCCTTGTGTAGGCCTGCTTCGATTACTGACAAAGCATTATTTATCAAGTAATTACTATAATACGTTTCATTCTTCCAACTATTAAAAACTGCCTTAGAAACGGACTCTATTAATTTATGTAAGTCTTTGAGATTTTCTGATCGTTCGGTGAGACGGTTTAACTCTTTAACTCGGTCCTTTTGGCCCGATGAATTTTCAGCTAGATCTTTATTGAGCTCCTTCAAAAAGAGTTCATCTGAATAGTTAGAATACCTTGCCTTTTCTCTGTATTCCCTTTCAAGTTCACGCAAGTGGCTATTCACAACACTACGGAGATTCAGATGATCACTGAAGTCTCTAGCATTAACTACCCACACCATCTCGCCATAAAAGTCTTCTCTTACCCTAATGGTAGAAGTGGAAATGGATGAGTTTTGGAATTCAATTACAACGCCCGCCATTGTTTTCACGTCCGCCCGATGCTTCTCCTCGTAATTTTCAATTACAATTTCCTGCCAATCGTCGGGAAATTTCATTTTTCAACGCCTATGCCACTCCGTTTCGGGCTCTTTCCAGTGGTCGCAGTCACTATTGTTTTTATGAGACCAATGCCAGTTGTAGATATCTCCACACTTCGCGATTAGTGGATTTTCACAGATAGGGCAAGATGTCCTACCACCTGGGAATGGAAGAACTCGATTCTTATTTTTATCGCATCCGAATCTCATGTTAATAAATTGACCTAATATATAAAATCCTATCGGCGATATATACTTTAAACTCTTTCGCAAATAAATCGGAAAAGCACCTGATCCGGGGCATAAAACATTCAACGACTATATGGTCTTACTTACTGGACTTTGCAATAGTTCTTGAATTTGCTGATAAGCATAATAATAAACTCCTCCTACCTTCTTGGCATATAAAACCCCGTTTGTCCTATATGTGGTTAATGTGTTCTTGGTAATGTTCAATATTGTCATTACCTCGAAGGATTTTAACCATTTTTTTCGTGGCGTTTCATTATAAGCTTTTAAAAGTCTCTCAAAATCTTCCAACAGTTGAACTCTAAATTCTTGAAGATCATCGGTAGTCAATATTTCAGTAGGCATATTCGTAAGATTTATAGACAAAGGTGCGAACTCTCGAAATTTCCTAATGGGGATTTTTAAAAATGGCCATTGAAAAATTTTACTTTTTTTCATCTTGCATCTATAATCTTAAAGCTATGAAAACTGAAAGAATATGTATTTACCCTAAAGACGTGATGCTCATAACAGGAAGGAGCGAACGTTCAGGTTGCAGGTTGCTGCAAACTATTAAAAAGAAGTATAAAAAGACCAAAAACCAGTTTGTTTCCATCTTTGAATTTTCTGAATATACAGGTCTTCAAATCGACCAGATAAGAGCTTTCTTAAATTAGATTAACTTGTTGATAACTAGCATCTTTTTTGGTCCGTTTTGTGTATGATTTAACCTGAAACTGGTATATTTGTATCGTCACTCAGGTGCAGTACCTCCTAGAGTACCCAAGATAAATTGTTCTTGGTAAAGATTTGAGAGTCAAATAGTTACTATAAGTCGTTCGAGCCCAGGTGGGCGCACGAAGTACCTTCCAAACAGGTGCAAACAAGTGTAACAAAATCGAAAAACCCTGTAAATACACCCATTTACGGGGTTTTTTGTAAAATTTCAATTCAAGTAAATTCAAAGAAAATCAATCTGCTCGTTACCAATCCGACTACCAGTTTTTAGTTTTTACCTTTGTGGTAAATAAAAGCGGCTTAATTAATTGTAATACAATTAATTAGCCATCGAAAAGTGGGTTAGAAAATGTGCTTTATCAGCCGCTTTTTAGCTCGATTTTTTTACCATTTTTTACCAAAAACTGGATGTAAAATGAAAGAAACTTGACAAGTAAATTTTATGAAAACATCACAATCGTTCGGAATCCACTTTACAATCCGCAAAGACAGGGTTAAAGATGGCAAAGCACAGGTTTATGCCTGCATCACTGTAAACAAACAAAAATGCTTCATCGCCTTGCAGCAATCAATTGATTTAAGGTACTGGGACGAAAGAAGAGGGGCAGGAAAGGGAGGCCGCCAGGATTCATTGTCTATAAACAACTATCTTGAACAGGTCAGGCTGGCTATCGGCAACTGTTACCAGAATCTTCAGTTGAAGGGAAAAATTATTACTTCGGAAATGGTTAAGGATTTCTTCCTGGGAACAGCTGAAGAAGTACACACCTTAAGTAGTCTGTTTGAATACCATAATGAAACGGCCGCGAGTGTGCTCAAATGGAGTACACTTAAACACTATTATGTTACTCAGCGCTATCTCGTAAAGTTTATTCAAAAGCAGTTCAAGTCAGCAGACTTATATCTGCATGAACTGGATTATAAATTCATTTACGACTTTGAAACCTTCCTTCGTAATCATAAACCTGTAGACCATCAGAAGCCATTGAACAATAATGGGGTAATGAAGCATATCATTCGCGTTAAAAAGATGGTTCACCTGGCTATACGACTCGAATGGATTTCCAAGGACCCATTCGCTAATTACAGACTCAAAATACTTAAGGTAAACAGAGAGCATCTTTCTGAAAAGGAATTGAAAACCATGGAGAACAAGGTCTTTGATATCGACCGCATTGATATGATTCGGGATCTCTTTGTTTTCTGCTGCTACACCGGGCTTACATATGTAGATGTTATCAATCTGAAGCATGATAATATTGTGGAAGCTACTGACGGAGAAATGTGGGTGAGAACTTGCAGGCAGAAGACGAATATTCCGGTTAACACTCCCCTGCTACCAAAAGCGGTAGAAATCTTAAAGAAATATAAAGACAATCAAAGAGCCTCAGTGACCAATACCGTTTTTCCTGTAGTTTCTAATCAGAAGGTTAATGCTTATCTGAAAGAGATTGCTGAGGTCTGTGGCATTAAGAAGAATATCACTTTCCACTTAGCGAGACACACGTTTGCAACAACGGTTACGCTGTCTAACGGTGTTCCTATTGAGACCGTGAGTAAGATGCTAGGGCATACTAAGATTGCAACTACTCAAATATATGCTAAGGTGTTGGAAAAGAAGATAAGTGAGGATATGGCGGCGTTGAGGAAGAAGTTGGCGTGATTATTCTTTTGAACTGTTGCGAAAAATGCAACAGTTCAACATTGCCGAACATCTTTAACATGGATTGAATGTTAAAGCATGTTAAATCTTTTACAAGCTGATTTCAAATCCTCACTTTTAACGATGAGCATTATGAAAACTGTAGTCCTATCGTTAGGACAAGTAGTTAATTTAGGCGCCACGTCGGTAAAATTAACTTCTATTACTCTTCATATTACCTCAGCACAACACCTTAAAACGTATCTCCTAAGTACAGGGGGGTTATTGGTACTATTCTCAAAATTCATCTATGATATACATAAGGCTATTAGAATCAACTCGGAAATTTATAGTTAAACGAATAAAAAAGCATAGTGAAGCTTTTTTATGAGATCTCTTAAAATTCGTAGCCCCCGAACTTTTTGGGTTTTTACGGTATTAATAGATACATTTAAATGGTCTGCCGCCTGCTGGTTACTCATGCCCTCGAAATAGCCAAGATATATAACTTTTCTATATCCATCGGGTAATTGCTCAAGAGCCTGCCTGATTTGGAATGCAACTTCGGCCTCAACCATTTTGTGGTCTACACTTATTTCCTCCACCATCTCAGTTAAAGACTGGGAGTGTTTTTGAATTACCTGCTTGTGTTTATAAAGGTTAAGGCAGGTATTTTTTACTGTTAAATATAAAAATGCCTTGATAGAATCGACATTGTTAAAATTCTCCTTTCGCTCCCATAACTTAACAAAAGCCTCTTGTACAATATCCTCTGCCGAATCATCATTAGTAATTCCCAAAGCAAATAAGCATAGGCGCTTATGGAATAAATCAAAGATCTGTTCAAAAGCCGTTTGATTCCCTGCTTTTAAAAGCTCTATAGAAATTTCTCTTGGCATTACATCACTCACCTGTTTATACTATAAAGATAACCATCTTTTCCCTCTATTGCTAATGCAGGCAAAGGCGCCGTATAGCATACATCGACCTTAATTGTGAGCAGGTTATAAAAAACAAATCGAAACAGAATTATCTGGAACTTCACTTTTATTTCTCCAATTATTTAGCAGCTAAATCTTTACCCGATGTCTCAAATAATTGAAATTCAGTGATTGCAGGCCGACCTTCTGCCGCTATAGACAGACGAAATTTCTTGGCAGTTATTGGCTTCGGCAGGATTAAAACTTTGAAGGTTTCCCCTATAGTTGTACCATTAACGGCTGTTTTCCATACCCCTTTTTCCTTGTAATCAATACTAAATGAAGTTACGGGCGAACAGTCATCCCCTGAAAGTTCCCGAATAATTGCCCTTGTAATCGTTTTTTGGACACCTAAATCTACTTCCAGCCATCCTGATTTCTTCCACACCTCCGATTTTGGGTCATGCTGCGATTCAAACTTCTTGCCAATAATGGTTGCAGCAACTGAATCGTTTCGACCAGGACTCCAGAAAGTGTTAAAGTTATCATCAACTGCAGCCTCTGCTGTATGCATAAACAAGGGAGCTATACTGCTGGATACTTTGGCTGGTTTCAAATAGGCCGCTGAACTGCTTGAAGATGCTGGGTAAATGGCCTTTAGTTTATTGGAAGATTGGTCAATAGTAAGCTTTACCAAGGTAACAATCGGGGCTTGCTTTTGCGATTCTACCGAAATATTAAGTGCGTCCTTCATACTTTGGAACACTACAGGTGTACCATCCATCAGGGTTGCTTTCTTAACTTTCGCAGGCAGGTGTGGTAAAACAAGCTTGTTACCTTTAAAATTAAAGGCATGTATATATATTATGTCTCCTTTACGGGTACTTGCATAATCGTTTGTTGGAACGTATGGGCCTCCGCGAGTTCCATAAATGGATTCTCCATTTATTTTCATCCAGGATCCTATTTCGTTCAGCCTTTCGACAAAATCAGCTTGAAATTCACCAAGTGCGTTGGGTCCAACGTTAAGGAGAAGATTCCCATCTCCTCCTGCACAACCAATTAATGTTCGTAGTGCAAATCGAAGGTCATTAGGTTTGTCGTTTGATCTCCATGACCAGCCCCTCCCCAAAGTGGCACAGGTTTCCCATGGCGCAGTATCGCAATAACTACCTACCCGGTTTTCCGGAGTTGCATAATCGCCCCATTTTCCAATCATTCCGTGTGATTCATCGGGATGAAGAGGCTCTAGGCGATTATTGATGATTATTCCCGGCTTTAATTTCCGCACCAAAGTAGCTGTTTCTTCGGGTAAACTTGGGTTAGGGAAGCCATCATAATCAAACCATAGAAGCTTAATATCATAATTGGTAAGCAGTTCTGTAAGATAACCATGCATTCGTTTCACAAAAACATCATTCGTTTTTGTCCGACAGTCAGGATCTCGCCAGTCACCCGGTGAAAAATAAATTCCAAAGGGCATATTGGCTTTTTTTGCGGCATCAGATAATTCGCGAAGAACATCACGGCCAAAAGGAGTGTTTGTTATTTTGTATTCGGTTAGCTTTGAATCCCAGAGTGCAAAACCATCATGATGTTTGGCCACAAAAACGATGTATTTCATTCCGGCATTCTGAGCGTTCTTAACCCATTGGCGGGCATCGAATTTTACAGGATTAAACTGTTTATAAAGTTGCCCGTATATTTCCGGCTGCAAATGGGGTTTACTCCATGACAGATCGCTGCGCATACTCCAGCTTATTTCGGCACCGGTAAGCGTAACCGGCCCCCAATGAATGAATAATCCAAACCGGGCATCTCGCCACCATTCCAGCTTCTGACTATTGATTAATCTTTCTTGTGCTTTTAATTGGGTAATGGCAATAACTAAATAAAAAATCAGCAACCCTTTTTTCATTATCATGTTTTAGTTTTATCGTGAATGCTTATATATGATGTCAATCATCGCTTGTTAATATCCATAAATCAATTTTCTCATATAGGAAATGTGGGAGACCGCATATTTCTGATTTTAAAAAACCAGACTTTCCGCATCCCAAAGTTCAGCCTTCCATTCATTAATTACATCTTTGAACCCAAACCTTGACGGATGTCCATATTTTTCAACATGATATATTCTGTCAGCACTGATTTGTTAATTTTTGTGTTTAATTACCTGTCGCTGATTACTCCTGTAAAACCACCCCTTGGCAGGCAAAGAATTTGAAGCATATTTGATTTTTTGATATTTCTGGTTTCGCTTATAATGGATTTCGTATCTGCCCCGTCTTTGAATAGTTGGAAAGAATAGTCTGAGCTACCTAAAAAGTCAAGGTTAAGATTGAGTGTTTGCGGAGAGTCTTTTCCATTAAGCCCGGCTACATACCAGAGTTTGCCTTTTCTTCGTGCAATAACAATCATTTCGCCCGGGTAGCCGTTTATCAGCTTGGTTTCATCCCAGGCTGTAGGAAAGTCTTTCAAAAATTCGCGGGGTTCGTCCGATAAATCATAATAAGCTGAAGGCCTGTCTGCAAAATGCTGTAATCCCGACTCAAATACTACTGCCAATGCCAACTCGTGAGCAAAAGAAGTTATATGTGGGTGTTGCGAATTTGAAAACGTTACCGGGGTATAGTCCATAGAGCCTACAATATTCCGAGTGAATGGAAGAGTTGTGTTATGGATAGCAGCCTTATCCGTTAAAGCCTTGTTGTTATTATACCATTCTGCACCGTAAACCGCTTCGGTTGTCATCAGATTGGGATAAGTACGAGCCCAGCCACGGGGTACGGTAGCTCCGTGAAAGTTGACCAGCAAATGGTTTTTTGCAGCATCTTCAAGAATATCCATATAATATTGCATCATGCCCTGCTGGTCTCCTGCAAAAAAATCGACTTTGATACCTGATACTCCAGCCTCTTTTAGCCATGAAAATTCCTTTTCTCTTTTCTCATGTGTTAACAGCCTGTCCGCCGGGGTTGCATCAAGCCAATCGGTACCCGAGTTATACCATAAAAGCGATTTAATGCCTTTACTTTTGGCATAACTTAAGGCATCGTTGATGGTTCCTCCGTTTGCCATAACATCCCATTCCCAGTCAATAAGTACATACGGCCAATTCATTTTTACCGCCAGGTCGATGTATTCCATTACTCTCTTATAATCCTTTGAGCCATGATTGTATGCCCAATATACCCAGGCTGCGCTTCCAGGCTCGATCCATTTCGTGTCCTTAAAGGCAGTAGGTTCGCTCACATCAGTAATCAACGTACTTTCCACCAGATCGGCCAGGTCTCCTATTATCATTACATGCCACTGCGATTTCCAGGGAGAGTTGGAAACGACTCCGCCATGCCAGTCCTTTTTTGCTTCAGGATATGTCACTTTGTACAGGTTTGTGTTTTGTTTATTGCTAAGTTTCGCCGCACAATTTTGACTGCTTATGCCTGCCTCCGAAATTAGCACCCATAACGGTTGCTTATCAACTTTATACAATGCAGGATAGGCCCAGTCTCTGCTCTTTTTTTCACCAGTCCCCCCAGTATTAAGCGGATAAAAGTCCTCATAAGCATGATTATAGGGCTGCATCCATCTCGCCGTACCTTTAGGAATTAAGTAGCCAGTTGCTTCATCTTTAATTGATAAACCGGAGTCTGAACGATTGGGGAATGTGTACCTGAACGCAACACCATCGTTATAAACTTTGAAAATAATATTCAGGGGCTGTTTGGATGAATTCTGATAATTAAAAGTTTTTTCGACGCCAGTATTTTCACAAAGCTTCCGCTTTCCCGTCCGCATTTCATATTTGTCATGAACTGCAACAGCCTTGCTCTCTCCCATGAATTTGAGATTTGATATGAACTGCTGATTCTCCCTTATAATACCAAGTGGCGAAGCTGGTAACACTTCAACGTATGTCCCTCCACTTTTGTAAAGCACTTTAAAATGAGGCTGACCTAAGCCTCCCTGACCGGCTGGTTGAATCTCCACAACTACCTTAATTTTTTTATTGGGAGATAAAACTTGTTGGGCATAACCCACGGAGCTGAAAATAAGGCTCAGAACTAAAAAAGAACTTTTCATTTAAATTTTTATACGTTGTAAAAGTGCGTTGCTACAGTTGAAATATTTTAGTCATTAGCACCCATTTTTCACCCTCCCTTGCCCAAGGGAGGGGTTTCTGAAACTTCCACATTAAATTTTCCCACTCCTGGATTTTAATATTAGCCGCATCCAAAGCTTTTTTGCGGTCAAACGAAAAAGAGGAATCAGTTTCCATGATCATAAATAATCGATTCCCTGTTCGGTAAATTTCCATTTCAGTGATACCTGCGACCACAAGTCCCTCCTTTATTTCAGTCCACACATTCTGATGCCATTTCTCGTATTCTTCAATTAAAACATGATCTTCATTTAAGTCTAGTGCAAAACAATATTTCATTTGTTATCATTTGAGGCAATATGCCTGGTAATGCTTTTATAAGGCGCTGTTTTGAGAGCAATTCTGCAAGTCAATAAATACTTCTTCCTTGTTAAAAACCCACCAAACTTTAACCATAGAAGGCTCTAATGTTTATTCAGGTTATACCGTTTTTAACTTTACTCATATTGGTGGGTTTATAATCGGGCTTTACAAATAACGTTGGTGGCAAGCAAACTACTTCCTTAAGGCTACTTGCTTAAACAAATTTAAATAGCTGCACCCTAACTGGGTTACACCAACCAGACTTTATTTTATATATAACCGACATATTCAAGCATAACGACCTCCGATTTTCACCTCGAACACTAATTAATTGTGCGGCTGGCGGGAATCTTGTCCTTAATCTTATTAAAAGCGGAAGATCGGGCGACTTTTAAACAGATCTTTGATTAATCCATAATCGGTTTTGCCTGTTCTCTTTGAGAGACCTAATAAAAAAGTTCCCCTATTTTTTTATATCTAACTATAAATCTTTAGAATTTATTCTGAAGAATAGCCGACGTGCTTTTTTATTCAGTTAAAACCCAATTCCACAACAGAACCTACAGAGCGCAGGATTTGTATAAAAAAAAGCCTGTTTTGAGTAATTGTGGAGATTTGAATATGTAGAAATTTGTAAGAATGATCAGAGCCGCAGAAAGCAGTTACTATTGTCGAAGATTCTATATAGTCGTGTTCATTTTACACAATATCATAAATAAAATTGGTTAATCTTTTATATTGGTTAGTTGGTTTAAAGCCCTGCTTCTCCCCGGAGCAGGCTTTAATAATTCCTTTAATGTGAATCGGGGAAAAGAAGCCAAACGCCTACGGCTTTTCTCACTCCGCTCAAATGATTGGAGAATGCCACATCAAGAAAGTTTAGCAAATAAAAAAGGATTCGTATTCTGGTCTAACAACTTTCATCGATATATCAGCCTGCTCCTTGAGTTCAACAATCTCTACAGTATCGCTGTCAATTTATCAAAGATGTAGTGAGGGAATTCTAATTGACAATGATAATTGATAAACTCATTATCCTTGCCATTTCCTCTATAGAAGTCCGAAGCACTACTACGTTTTGAGTGATCGTTCTCAAATCGGATTATACAATAAAGAAGGTTTCCCGGTAGTGTTTGTTAGAATAGATGGCATTTAATGTGGTCGGGTTTGTGTAAAAAAAAGTCTAGTTAAGGCAATTGTTTGGAGAAATGAGTGTCTAATTTTAGAAAATAATGAGCCGCCTTTTAATGATTAGCCACACTAAGATGAAACAGTGCAGCAACTTTCAAGGATTTTACTTGCTCAGAGAAACCTAACTATAACTAACAATTAGACCATGCTACAACTTTATCCAACGTAATTACGCAGCCCTTGCAGCCTGGGCTTTAAAAGGCCAGAAACTCACCCGTCAAAAATGAATATTCTGGCCTCGGCTTCAAATAAGCAATACTCATTCAAAAAACCAATGTAAATCTATGACATTTTCGTTATTAAAGAGTAACGGCAGATATTATTTGCAGTTAACTCTGTTAAGGAATTTAGTAAAAATTCTGAAATCCTCTGTATTACCCTTTCTGTTAGTGATCGGCTGTTCTAGCTTGTCAAACGCAGAGGGTAGTAAGGCAATTAATCACTATTTCATTGAAGATATTACCATTAAAGGAGTTGTTAGAGACAAAGATGGCATCCTGCCCGGAGTATCTGTGGTTTTAAAAAATAACCCTAAAGTTGGCACCACAACCAATGATAAAGGTTTTTATACTATGAAGGCCCCGGCTAATGGTACTCTCATTTTTACCATGGTAGGCTACAAGCCAATGGAGGTTAGGATAGCAGGCGAGAGCACTATAAATGCGGTAATGGAACCCGTATCAAACCAGTTAAATGAAGTGGCAATTGTTGCTTTTGGTACCCAGAAAAAATCCAGTATGGTGAGCTCTATTGAAACTATCAACCCTAAAGAGTTAAAAGTAGCTTCTAGTAACCTTACAACTGCATTGGCTGGTAAATTGGCAGGTGTAATTGCTTACCAAAGAAGTGGCGAGCCCGGGCAAGACAATGCCTCTTTTTTCATCAGGGGAGTAACCACCTTCGGGTACAAAAAAGACCCCCTTATTTTAATTGATGGTATTGAAGTTACTTCGACCGACCTGGCCAGGATGCAGCCTGATGATATCAGCAGTTTTTCAATTATGAAAGATGCAACTGCAACTTCCCTCTACGGGGCGAGGGGAGCAAACGGTGTAATATTGATAACCACTAAAGCAGGGGTTGAGGGTCCGGCAAAAATATCTATCAGATATGAAAACTCAGTTTCTTCCAATATCAGGAATATTGATTTTGTTGACCCGGTTCAGTATATGTTATTGGAAAACGAGTCGGTTTTAACTCGCAATCCCTTGGGATTGCTGCCTTATTCGCAGAATAAAATAGACCAGACGATTGCTGGCAGCAATTCAATGGTCTATCCAGCGGTTAACTGGATGGATATGTTAATAAGGGATTATACTACAAATCAGCGCTTTAATTTCAGTGCCAACGGTGGTGGTAAAATTGCAAGGTACTATATCGCCGGAACTATAAACGATGATAACGGGAATCTAAAAATAGACAAGCGGAATAATTTTAATACGAATATCAACCTTAAGTCTTATCAGCTCAGGTCGAACGTTAATGTTAATTTATCGAATACCACAGAAGGCATTGTCAGATTGTCCGGTTCATTTGACGATTACAATGGTCCGATCGATGGTGGAAAGGGAGTTTATAACAAGATTGTACGCTCAAATCCGGTATTATTTCCGGCTTTTTATCCGGCTTCAGCTATGCCAAATGTTAACCATATTTTGTTTGGTAACTCAGGTTCGGGTAGTAACTTTTCTCCCAACTATACCAATCCATATGCCGATATGGTGAAGGGATATAAGGATTATTCCCGCTCCACAATGAATGCGCAGTTCGAGCTTAAACAGAACTTTTCATTTATTACTCCGGGGCTTTCGGCACGCGGTATGTTCAACACCTCGCGCTATGCTTATTTCGATGTTACCAGAAATTATAATCCTTTTTTTTATGCAGCAGCCGGAGCTAATAATCAGGCAGACAACTATGTTTTAAATTTACTAAATGAAGGGTCCGCAACAGAGTATTTAAATTTCAACGAAGGCTCAAAGGATATCACCACTACCACTTACATGGAGGCGGCTGTTAATTACAACAAAACCTTTGCTAAAAGACACGATGTTTCAGGTTTGTTAGTATACCAGAGGCGAGCACAGTTGCTTGCTAACCAGGGCACCCTCCAAAAGTCACTTCCTTACCGCAACCAGGGAGTCTCCGGTAGGTTTACTTATGGTTTTGATAACCGATACCTGGCTGAATTAAATTTCGGATACAACGGCTCTGAGCGCTTTTACAAATCCCAGCGATATGGCTTGTTCCCAGCTGCTGGCTTGGGCTGGTATGTTTCTAACGAAAAGTTCTGGGATGGCTTAAGGAACACAATCGGTAAATTAAAGTTGAAAGCTACCTATGGGCTGGTTGGAAACGATGCCATTGGAAGTGCAGATGACCGCTTCTTTTACCTTTCGGAAGTGAACATGAACGACTGGAGCAAGGGATTCGCTTTTGGCGAGAATTTCAACTATGCGAAAAGCGGAATCACCGTTAACCGATACGATAACGTTAATATTACCTGGGAAAAAGCAAGGAAATTTAACACAGGGATAGAGCTTAACCTTTTTAACTCATTAGAGCTTCAGGTTGACTATTTTACCGAACACCGGAAAAACATCTTAATGGACAGGGCTGCCATTCCCACAACAATGGGCTTGTCTGCAAACGTTAGGGCCAATGTTGGAGAAGCCAAAGCACAGGGTATTGATATCTCATCAGATTACACTAAGAACTTTGCAAATTCTTCCTGGTTAAAAGTTCATGGCAATTTTACGTACGCACAAAGTGAATTTCTAAAATATGAAGAGCCCGAATATAATGAGAAATATAAGCTGCACCCAGGAAACTCCCTGAATCAGGTTTATGGATTGATTGCTGAAAGGCTTTTCGTTGATGATGAAGAAGTAGCCAATTCTCCCAAACAAAATTTCGGAGAATATAGAGGTGGAGATATTAAATACAGGGACGTAAACGGAGATGGCCAGATAACAAACCTGGATCAGGTACCGTTAGGGCTTCCTACCGTTCCTGAAATTATCTATGGATTTGGTTTTTCTTATGGAATCAAGAACTTTGATATTTCAGCTTTTTGCCAGGGTTCTGCCCGTTCTTCCTTTTGGATAAATGCCACTTCAACGGCCCCCTTTGTTAACAGTACCGCAATGCTGCAAGCCTATGCCGACAACTACTGGTCTGAAGAAAACCGTAATCTTTATGCTTTATGGCCCAGGTTAAGCAACACCATTAATACCAACAATACCCAAAGCAATTCCTGGTTTATGCGCAACGGAGCGTTCCTAAGGCTTAAAACTGTTGAGCTGGGCTATTCGCTGCCTAAAAAGCTTGTTAGCAGATGGCATGGAAATAATGCAAGGCTGTATGTGAGCGGAATTAATCTGGCTACACTAAGCGGATTTAAACTTTGGGACATAGAAATGGGTGGCGATGGTCTTGGGTATCCTGTTCAAAGGGTTTTTAACATGGGAGTACAGATTGGCTTCTAAAATCAGAGAAATTAACCCTGTAAAGGAATGTTTTACAGAATCCAAATCAAAAAATAATTACATGGCAATTCGAAATATCAAAATACAAATTCTGGTTCTGTGCATGGCTATCATGTCATCTTGTAAGAACGATTTTTTAGATGTGGTGCCTGATAATGTGGCAACAATCGACAATGCTTTCACGAACCGTATAGAGGCAGAAAAATTTCTGTTCACCTGTTACTCATATCTTCCAAATGAGAGTGACATCTATGTTAATCCGGCTATTTTGGCTGGAGACGAATTTTGGACATACTGGCCTATTACTTCGCTAAGCCGTCTTCCGGTAGATCCGCAACAAATTGCACGAGGAAACCAGAACATCGTTGATCCTTTCTTAAATTATTGGGATGGAAACCGCGGAGGTCAGCCGTTGTTCAGGGCACTGCGTGACTGTAATATTTTTCTCGACAATGTCGATAAAGTGGTTGACCTCGATCCGGTAATGAAAACGAGATGGATTGGAGAAGTACAGTTTTTAAAGGCGTACTACCATTTTTATCTTCTAAGGATGTATGGACCGATACATGTTATTGATAAAAATATTCCCATTTCGGCTTCAACCGAAGAAGTACGGGTTAGACGGGACCCTGTTGACAAGGTGGTTAATTATATAGTTGCATTATTAGATTCTGCAGCTACTAATCTTCCATCAAAAATAGCCAACCGTTCTTCAGAGCTTGGGCATGCAACTAAGCCCGCCGCGCTGTCTCTCAAAGCTAAGACTCTGGTTATGGCTGCCAGCCCTTTATTTAATGGCAATTCAGATTATGGACAGTTGAAGAATGCAGACGGCTCGCAGCTTTTCAACACACAGTACGATGCTGAAAAATGGGTACAGGCCGCAAAGGCCTGCAAGGAAGCGATTACAGAATGCGAAACGGCCGGATTAAAGCTTTATGAATTCAACAGCAGCCTGGTAAACATTCCGGATACACTCAAAAGACAAATGACTATCCGCAATAGCGTGACCGAGCCATGGAACGCTGAACTGATTTGGGGATATAGCAACTCGCAGCTGGGTAGAATTCAGACACAGGCAATGCCAAGGCTTGATCCAGGCAGAACCACCAACGAATCTGCGCTGGGACAACTGGCCCCCACCTTGAAAATGGCTGAACTGTTTTATACCGAAAACGGAGTGCCCATCACAGAGGATAAAGAATGGGATTATGCAGAAAGGTACAGTCTTAAAAAAGCTGAAGGGAATGATAAAAACTATATTCTAAACGGCTATACTACCGCATACCTGCATTTTAACAGGGAAGCACGGTTTTATGCAGACATGGCATTTGATGGCTCTATATGGTATATGCAGAACCGGACCTGGGATGTAAAAGCAAAACTAGGACAGGCGCAATCCAGAAAGTCAGCTTTTGGATACTCAATTACAGGCTACTTTACAAAAAAACTTGTTAACTGGAAGTTTGTGATTCAGGATGGACAGGCATACACTACAGAACTCTATCCCTGGCCTATGATTCGCCTCGCTGATTTATACCTGTTATATGCGGAGGCATTGAATGAATCAGGCAAGCCTTACGCTGAGGCGTTGGAATATCTAAATAAAGTTAGAAGCAGATCCGGTCTTCCAACAGTGGAAAATTCATGGACAAACTTCTCTACAAATCCTACAAAATTCACTACCAAAGAGGGCCTGAGAGAAATTATTCATCGGGAGAGAGCGATCGAACTGGCATTTGAAGGTCAACGTTTTTGGGATTTGCGCAGATGGAAAGAAGCTTCGGCTGCCTTGAACGCCTCGGTAGCAGGCTGGGATATCGAGCAGGCTGAGGAAGCTGCCTATTACAGACCGAAATTGCTTTATAGTCAGAAGTTCATCGCCCCCAGAGATTATTTCTGGCCAATAAGGGAGCACGATATTATCGTTAACCCGAACATACTTCAAAACCAAGGATGGTAATTTAAAACTTAAAGAAATGAAAAGAAATGTATTTTTTGTTTTATTCATACTTATTGCCATTGCATTCAGCAATTGCAAAGAAGATGAACTGAAGGCTATTGAAAGCGACAAGTCTGCTCCCGGTACTATTGCAAACCCGGTAGTTGAAAGCCAGGCCGGGGCGGTTAAAATAGCTTATTCCTTACCAACGGATAAGGACCTTTTATACGTCGTTGCCGAGTATACAAACAAGTATGGGAAGTTAATCCAGAGCAAAGCTTCATCTTATACGAGTACGTTAATTGTTAATGGTTTTGCTGATACTTCCGTGTATAATGTCAACCTGTATGCTGTAGATCGTAGTGAAAACAGATCGGCGCCTGTAGTTGTCCAGGTGAAGCCTCTGGAACCCCCAATTCTGGGAATTTACAAAAACATGCGTCTTGCAGAAGATTTTGGCGGCATTAATATACAGTTTGATAATCCAACGGAGGCTGAAGTCGCTGTCGTTATTTGCTTCAAGGATTCAACCGGTAATATGAACCTTAAAGAGACATATTACACCAAACAAAAGAATGTCAACTTTGCATCACGTGGATTTGAATCGAAAGAAACGGTTTTTGGGGTATATATCAGGGACCGGTGGAGTAACCGGACTGACACCCTGAAGAAAGCATTAACCCCTATCTATGAAAAATTATTGGACAGAACCAAATTCAGAACCGTGTCATTGCCCACTGATGCGCCAACCGGATGGGGACTGTCCATGCCGGGAATGTGGGATGGCAAGATTACCGCCGAAGGTAACATGTGGCATTCGGCGGATGTAGGAATGCCAATGCATATCACCTTTGATTTAGGTGTTACCGCAAAATTAAGCCGTTTTACACTTTGGCAAAGGCAAGGGGTTTGGATCTACAATCATGGCAATCCGAAGAGATACGAAATTTGGGGTTCAACTAATCCTCCTTCAAATGGAAGTTGGGATAATTGGGTAATGCTTAAATCCTGCATCTCTGTTAAGCCTTCAGGGTCGCCTTCAGGGTCTAATATGAATGAAGATGTACAGGCAGCTGCTAGAGGAGAAGAATTTACGGTTCCGCTGGATGCACCAAAAGTGCGGTATATACGAGTGAGAATTTTGGAAGCCTGGGTTGGAGCCGGAGGATTGGCCGCTCATATTTCGGAGATGAATTTTCATGGCAACGATCAGTAGTTGTAAAATGAAATTCAATCCTTTCTTTCTATTTAAACAAATAACTCAATGGAAAACTATCAAGTATGTACTTGATTGCCACTTAAAGACAAATTAATTCGGATGAAAACTTTGAAATATGTATATATAGTCATCTTACTGGCAGCTTTTTTTTCAAGCTGTTCTAAGATGGACGAATACAAGAAATTTACTAATGGTAAAGAAATCCTTTATATGCCAAAAGCAGATTCTGTCAAGCTTTACCCTGGCAGGAATAGGGTGAAGTTAAGCTGGAGATTAATTGCAGACCCTAAAATCGTTAAAACAAAGATATATTGGAATAACCGGACTAAATATTTAGATGTTCCTGTAAATACTAACGTTTCTGGCGCAAGGGTGTTTTCGGTAATAGTTCCTAACCTGGAAGAAGGCAACTATAATTTTGAGTTGTTTAATTTTGATATGGATGGCAATTCTTCAATTGCATCTCTGGTGTCAGGCTCCGTTTATGGCAATGTTTATGAAAATGCATTGCTTAGCCGCGTGTTAAAAATGTTACGTCTGGAACAAGATGGTTCAAGTTCAATAGGTTGGCTTAGTTCGGAAAGTAGCTCTGTCGGAGTAGAGTTAAGCTATTTGAATAAATCGGGACTTGCCAGGAAATTTACGATACCTGCAGAGGGTAATACTACCCTGTTGCCCGATTATGACTACAGTCAACCTTTGAGCTATCGAACTATTTTTTTACCTGATAGCAATGCTATAGATACATTCTATTCTGCCATCAAATTGCAAGCTATTAATGAGATAGCTTTGAAGAATGCTGGTTCACCCTTTAAGAGCGTAAATGTTCCGGTAAGATGGGGGATTTTACAAGATTGGATAACTACAGATCCTGTAAAAAACCAGTCTGGGCTGGGTGGCTTCGACAATAACAATACAGCCGGCGCTGGCTTCCTTTCTTTTGAATATTGGGGAAGTAATGCTGCAATAAACAACGGTAAGATTTTTCAGACTTTAATTTTAGATCCGGGTTCTTACCGTTTTGTAAGTTCCGTTTCGAATCTACATGGAACATGCGAGGCCACATATGCAAGCGTGGCTTTGGGAAACTCGCTTCCCGATGTTAATGCTATTTCCGGCTCTTTAGGCTCTTATAGGCTGACAAATAATTCTCTCAACGGCAAAGATATAACTGTCTCTTTTGTGTTAACAGAAAGAAAAGAGGTCGCGCTGGGATTTGTTGCTACAATGTCCACGAATAGAAATACCAGTCTTAGGATAAGTAAGGTAAGGCTTTTTAAGGATTAGCACCCGTAAGCACTACACATTCATGAAAATGAGAATACTTTGTAAGGAGGCTACTTTAAAGAGGTAGTCTCCTTTTCAATTAAAGCAGAAGATTTTTGACGACAATTCGTATACATTTCAGCAGTAACAGGAATGATGCCCAATAATAAAGGATTATTCAGAGAGAAGAAGGATTGAGTCTTTTTTAAGATAGTAGGACAGCTAAAATAAACCTGACATGTTTCCTTTCAGGTATGCTCCTTCTATGAACTTATATCAATTTGCAAACGGTCTTAGCGAGTTTTAAGGGCAAATCCTTTAAACGGTATTAATATTCTGGTTTTTCCTTTTATACTCACTTGGTGTCATACCTATAAGCTTTTTAAAAATCTTCGAAAAATAAGGCAGGTGCTCAAAGCCTATTTCTTTTGCGATATCACTGTAAGGCATGTTGGTTGTTGTGATTAGGTACTGTGCCCTTTCAATACGCTTGTCATTGATATAAGATAAAGGCCGATCGCCTGTGTATTGACAAAATAATCTCGAGAAATAGTCAGGATGGTGGTTCGCCCTTTCTGCTAAGAAAGCAACAGTAAGATTCTGTTGAAGGTTAAGCTGAATGTAACTAATTGCATCTAAAATTTTTGAAGAAATTGAGCAGAGTTTATTTTGCTTAAAAGTTTCTGAGGTGAGGAATCTTGATGTTAATTGCAAAATAATACCCTGGCTTTCCATAAAAGAAGACATGCTTTGCATGTTATTTAACTCTTGGTATTCTTTATAATATGCGTTTTTCTCATAAACTCTTGGATTGTAAGACCGGTTAATACCTCTGCCTGGATTGATAGTAAGTAATCTCTTGAAGTTTTCAACATCCAGTGAACTTGCCTTTAATTTCATCAGTGTTCGGTTATTATAGAATAAGGAGATACCGTCTGACGAGTCTTCAAAAAACTGTACAAAGTATTGGCTTAAAAAACTAGAACAGTGTAAATTACATAAAGTAAAGCTGGGGATAAGATATATATAACCCGCTTCGAGCTTTACCGTGTTTTCCAGGTGTGATATAAATCCTTCGCCTTCATCTATCAGGTATAAGCGATAATAAGGACTAATTACGTTGGTATAGTTCCATTTGTTGTCTAGTTTAACACGGTCAACGTGTAATAATGAAAAAGAGTGTTTTAAAATTCTTCGGCTCATGAACTGGTTCTTGACAAAGATTGAGGAGTTCTGTAAGATACCCTGCATTCGTTTCACAAAAACCTCATTCGCTTTTGTAAGGAATCTGGGTTAAGCCAGTCTCTGAATGGGGAAATAAATTCAAAAGGGCAATTGGCTTCTTTGCAGCATCAGATAATTCACGAAGAGTCTCGCCACCATTCAAGCGTTGGTTCCTAAAAAACTTTCTTGTAGTATTAATTGTGTAATTGTAATAAGTAAATAAAGAAATTAACGGCGCTTGTTCTTATATAAGAAATAATGGGAGACCGCATATCTCTACACCAGTCATCCCATTATCTTTTTGATATGCTTATGTATAAGCTAGCTTATTATAAGGCTAATAACCAAAATTCTGTGTTAAATTCTTATTAATATCCCGTTCTGATTGTGGGATAGGCCATAACTCGTTTGTTCCTGCCTTGAAGTTTCTTCTACCCATAATAAAATAGCCTTCGCTATCCACAGGAAAGTCTGTGAAAGTTGCTGGGGTATTTGTCAGTTTCATTCCCGTAAATTGACGATTAAGCTCGGTTGCAGCAATTCCCCAACGAAGAATGTCATAGTATCTCAAGCCTTCAAAAGCGAACTCAACTCTACGTTCTCTTCTCACAATTTTTCTTAATTCAACAGGATCTGTAGTAGTTACCATTGGCATATTTACAGCTGCGCGACCACGCACCTTATTGATTGTTTCATTAAGCAATGTCTGATCGATCGCTGCACCCGACTCTAATTTCGATTCCAGATAACTTAAAAGAACTTCCGCATAACGGATTATTGAAAAATTACCGCCGTAACTCCACTGATTTTGTGTAGGATCATCTTCCAGAAATTTCATGATACAGTATCCGCTCCATACCGGATACCTATCTTTCCTATCTGGAGAAGAGGTTCCTGGTCGGGATATATACGTTTTTCCTCTATAAGAAGTCCGATCAGAAATCATGATAGTAGCATCCAATCTTGGATCGCGATTATTGTACGGATCTGCCGGATTGTATAAGGGCGAAACATCAATTGTTTTGCCGTCTGTACATTCAAAATCTTTAACTAATTCGTTATAAGGAGAAAACTGATGCCAGCCTCCCCATGTTTCCGGTAGCATATAAGTAAGAAGAACATGTCCATAAACATCTTTTTGATATTGTGAAGTCAGGATAAACTCTTTACTTAATTCATTAGCCTCAAAGAATAATTCTCTAAACTTAGGATCAATAGCATAGTGATTATAATCTATGATTGTTTTATAACTTGTAGCAGCTTCAGTCCATTTTTTCTGGGCCATTTGCAAGCGTCCCAATATTGCTAAAGTAGCGGCTGATGTGATCCTGCCATTTTCACTATTAGGTCGGGATGACGGGAGAACAGGATAGCTTTCTTTTAACTCCTTTTCTACAAACGCCCAAACATCCGCCTTCGGAGTACGGCTTACGCTGTTTGCTTCCGCAATTGTAAGAACATGCTGTATTAAAGGGACATCACCAAAATATAGGGCCAGGTTAAAATACTCATAAGCCCTCAGCGTACGAACTTCCGCAATCATAACAGCCTTTTTTGAGGCATCCATATTTATATTACCTACATGATCCAGGAAGTTATTGCAGGTAGTTATTTTCTGATAGGAATTCTGCCAGTATGCGCCGGTAACCCAATATGCAGAGTTTAGCGTTCCATCAGTTACATGATCAGGAATGAGTTCTTTTTCCGAGCCGTTTCCTGCCATAAGGTCAAGATATAAGAGGGATCTGGGTGTCCAAAAATCCTCACCCTTCCAACCAGCCCCTGTGTGATAACATCCTACAAGTGCCAGTTGAGCATCTCCTTCTGTTTTCCAGAAAGTTGCGTCAGAAGCTTCAGCTAAAGGTTGTTTATCAAAAAAATCCTTTTTACAGCCAAAACTAAACGTCGCCAGCAAAACTAAAATAATCCATATTTTGGGTAATCGTGAATTGATATATCTCTTTTTCATTTGAATATTTTTTTTAATGGCTATGAAGCTATCATGAGCATATTCATCTCGGTTTATGACGGGATGCTCATGATGGTTTCATTAGAATTTTATTTTAATAAATGATAATGAGTCTTCCCCTGATCTTTACGTCTCCGTTTTGAGCGGGGGTTCCTCGAAGTTTCATTTTAATTATTTTCAAAATGTTCGTTAAGCTTTAAAATTTAACATTCATCCCAAACGTATAGACGCTTGTGATTGGATAGAATGGAGTATTATCGCCACCCCGTTGGTCGCCTCCACCTTGGCTCATTTCAGGATCCCAGCCGGTATAAAAATGATTCGCCGAAAAAAGATTTTGTCCGCCGAAGAAAAGCCTCAATTGGCTTATACTGAGTTTTTGGATAGCACTTTTAGGGAGGGTATAACCCACCTGTACATTCTTAACCCTTAGGAAACTCGCGTTTCTGTTCCAGAATGTTGACGTTTGAACATTTTGACTTCCCAAACCCAGGCTTGTTAGCTTAGGATATAATGCATTGGGGTTAGGATTCGCTTCTGTCCAGGCATTATCAGCCTGCCATCTCTGTATATTTCCGCCGTTATAAAATGCGAAGGCCTGATAATTACCCATTTGCTTTTCCAATCCAGCTAGCCCTTGCAGCAACAATGAAAAATCAAATCCTTTATAGTCAGCATTAACAGTAGCACCATAAGAATATTTGGGAAATGTTGAGGCTAGCACTTTTCTATCGTAAGTAGCATCCACCTTACCATCCGGAACTCCATCAGGTCCGCTGATATCTTTAAAACGAATAACTCCTGGCTGGCCAGCAATAGGCTGAGTAGGATAACTTGCTACATCCGCAGCATCTACAAACAGTCCATCTGCCACATAACCATAAATAGGACGCAACGACTCACCGACAAAAAGTCCCTTACCAATATCTCGCATTTTACCATCCGCAAGTTTGGTTACCCTGTTTTTAATGTATGAAAAATTAGGTGCCAGCCCAATATTTAGTTTACCTATAGAGGTTTTATAATTGAACATAAGTTCAAATCCTGTGTTCTTTACCTCTCCGGCATTTACATCAGATGTAGCCAAACCCAACACACTTGAAACAGATATAGGATAAAGAATATCAGATGTAGTTTTGTCGAAAAAATCCAACGTTACATCTAGTTTTCCATTTAAAATCCCTAAATCTAAACCGATGTCCGTAATTTGTGTCGTTTCCCAAGTAACATCTGCGTTAGCCAATCTGTTTACCTTTGCCCCCGGTGCAAGTGTTCCTCCAAAGGTATAGTTCTGACCTAAAGCTAATACGTTTTGATATGGGTAATCAGAAATGTTCTGGTTTCCTAATTGGCCCCATGAAGCACGAAGCTTAAGGTTGTCGATCCAGCTTAAGTTATCTTTAATAAAGGATTCTTCTGATATTCTCCATCCTGCAGAAACTGAAGGAAAAAATCCCCATCTGCCTTTTTTTGGAAAACGGGAAGTTCCGTCATACCGGGCATTTGCTTCCAAAAGATATTTTCCGGCAAAGGAATAATTTACCCGGCCAAAATAAGATCTCAAGGCCCATTCCGTTCCAGAACCAGACGATTGCATATTGCTTGCTGCACCTGCATTCAATTCGTATAATGAATTATTAGCAAATCTATCCCGTGAGGCAGACATCCAGTCTTGCTGATATTCTTCCTGGGAATATCCTGCCAAAACATTAAAACTATGTTGCTTTATTGCTTTAGAATATTGAAGCAAAGACTGCAAAGTGAGTAAGGAATTATCCCCTGTTCCTATCGATAAACGATTAGGGCCAACTGTTTTATTTTTATCAAAAACGACCTCCGAAATAAAGTCATTATCTGTATAATTAAAATATCTATACCCTCCTTTTCCACTTAAACTCAAGCCCTTGACTATTTCCCACGAGAGTTCTACCCCTCCTAAAAAATTCTTATTCTTTCTATTTATAAACGATTCGCTTGCCAACCATGCCTCCGGACTAAAATTATCCTGATATCCATAGGTTCCGTCAGATTTTGCACCTGCGAATATTGCAGGTTCCCGAACAGCGAAAGCTATCATATTTGTCATATCTCCACTGGAATGACGTGGCTCGTTGGTACCGGCACTAAATCCGCTTAAATTAAATTTAAGGCTCAGGTTCTTTTTAAGTTTGCTATCATAATTTAATAGAAAATTATACTTATCGTACGTATTTTCGGCTACAATGCCGTCCTGTTTCAGATACCCCAGAGAAAAGAGATATGAATTATTTTCATTACCGCCCATAAAATTAAGGCTATGGTTGGTTTGAAATCCCGAACCGGAGTTCAGCAATTTTTTAAGATGAGGTACATTGGGATAGTTATCAGGGTCTGAACCTGATTTATACAGGGCTATTTGCTCGGCGGTATAACCTCCTCTTAATTCAGCATATTCCCATGAATCAAGGAATTGCGGCAACTCAGTAACTTTTTGCCATCCTGCATAGTTATTGTAGTTAATCTGGAGTTTCCCGGCTTGCCCGCGTTTGGTTTCAATTAGTATTACCCCGTTTGCAGCCCGGGTTCCATAAATAGATGCTGAGGCGGCATCTTTTAATACCGAGATACTCTTTATATTATTGGGGTCAACATCATTGATTGATGACGCTAAACCATCAACCAATACCAAGGCATCAGTTCCCGCATTCGAGAATGTACCCAGCCCACGAACTGTAATTGAAGACCCGTCATTGCCCGGACGACCAGATCCTTGCGAAACAGTAACACCTGTAGCCAGACCTGCCAATGCCTGAGATGCTTGTGTTATGGGCCTGCTTTCCAGTTCATTCGCAGATATGCTGGATACAGAACCCGTTAAATTGACTTTCTTTTGTGTTCCATAGCCAACTACAACCACTTCTTGCAACTTGCTGGCTATTTCATCAATCTGCATAACCACATCAATTCTGGTTTTTCCGCTTACAGCAATTTTTTGTGAAGCAAAGCCGATATAAGAAAACAATAAAGTAGCACCTTCCTCCACATTAATTTCATACTCGCCCTTAAAGTTAGTAACAGTACCAACATTAGTGGTTTCAACCTTAATACTCACTCCTGGAAGAACATTGCCTTTATCATCCGTTACGATTCCTTTAACTTTATGAACCTCACTAGATTTTATCGATCTTTCAGAGTTTTTCTCAATGTCTTTTCTTTTAAGAGCAACTGTTTTTTGAACTATTATATAGTTAATAGGAAGATTTGAAAAGCATTGGTCAAGTACTTTATCAATCGATTGATTGTCTACATCGATATTTAATGTTCTTGTTTTAAGGCCTTCAAGCTTACTATCATATATAAATTGATAGCCGGTTTGCTTTTCTATTAATATTAAAACCTTTTTAAGAGTCGTATTTTTTTGATGAAGAGTTACGTTTTGACCATATGTTTTAGCACTTACCTGAGCAAGAGCCAAAACCATAAAAACGACGATGAGTTTCATAACCATTAAAATTTTGGATACGCCGGGCCAGACCGCTAGTGCGCAGTTCCACTTTAATTTCATAATTTTGCTTAATTTGGGTTAAAACGTTAGTTTATAAATTCTTACTTCTGATGATTGGCACCCAGATATTTGCCGGGAAAGTGTTAGAGCACTTCCCGGTTTTTTTTAATAATAGTTATGTAGATAATAATGACAACTGTTTCTACATTATATTATCGGGCACACCGTTTAAATGAGCTTTCGTATCTCTTTCTTCATGATTTTGGTTTAAATGATTAATTATACTATTTATTAATGCAGCTCAACTGGTTGCTTATCCGAGGATGCTTATCCGAGATCACCCGGAATTAATTGATAACGGTTACTTTTCTTCCTTCAATCCGGAATTTTATCCCCTCAAACTCCAGTATTTTTATCAATCCAGACAGATTAACATTTCTGGACATTCTGCCGCTAAGTTCTGTTGTGGGAATGCCCCCTTCATATTTAACTTCTATATCATACCATCGTGCTACACCGCGCATAATATCCTCAATTCCAGCATCTCTGAAATTAAAAAATCCATTTTTCCAGGCTATTTCGCCTTCTGCATCTATGTCATTCCGCACTTTAAATTGCGAGTTACTTATTACTGCTTGCTCACCTGGTTTTAAAACTGCAGCACCTTTTACACCTTTTACTTTAACAGCACCTTCAATTAATGTAGTCTTTGTTTCATCATCAGCGTAAGCAGAGACATTAAAGTGTGTGCCTAAAACCTTCACATCGGCTTTATCAGTCTTTACTATAAATGGCATAGATGCATTCTTAGCTACTTCAAAATAAGCCTCACCCTTTAAATATACCTTACGTTCTGTGCCGTTAAACTCTATTGGATAGCGCAATTCAGACTTCGAATTCATCCATACTTTTGTACCATCAGCAAGTATTAACCTATATTCCCCACCGGCCGGAATCAGGACAGTATTAAAAAATTCTTTTTTCCCGGTTTGTGATTGTTTACTTGTATTATAAGACAGGATATCATTATTGTTATTTATAAAAGTGCCATTGTCTTCATCAATGTTCCTGCGAACACCTGAATCAAGTACAACACGCTCACCGTTGCTTAAGGTCAGTATCGCACGTTTACTTCCCGGCTTAATGTCGTTAGGGGCTGATTGAGCCGATTTCTTTTCCGTTTCTCCTTTTTTTCCATCTGACAAATAAAACAAAAGACCAAAAGTTATAAGAACAGGGATAAGAATGGCTGCATATTTTAATATACCGGAATAAAGAGGCCGAGATTGGGGAGTATTATAAATTCTTCGATAAAGCTTGTTCCATGCCTGGTTTGAATCAATCGCCCTAAAAATATTTTGTTGGTTTTCCAGGTAAGTACTATCAACAAACTTCTTAAAAAACGTCCGATTCTCATGGTGCTCATTCACCCACTTTTGAAGATACAAATCCTCTGCTTCGGTAATATCTCCTCTCAATAATTTACTGATTAAATCAGCAATCTGAAAATTTTGGTTAGTCCTGTCCATCCGGGTTTATACATATACAAACAACTATAGTTAAAAACCGGGTGACAATGGGAAATACTTTTTTTAAATCATTAGTTTCAACAGCAGCCTTTGATCAATCAAGGGAGCAATATGCTCCCTGACCCGCCCTCTTGTGATTGTGACTAAATGTTATTTCCAAAACTCATCTTCAGCAGGCTGATCTTCAGAAAAAAGCCATACTTGAACTATTTTTCCACCTACCACTTCATACAAATCGTTACCATTCATGTCTATCGATTTGTCACCGGTCTTCGCACTAAAACGAACAGGGCAAGAAACAAAATTTCCATTAACCATCATTGCACCCGCAGGTTTGATAACTAATGAACCTTGTGTTGCACCCATCATATCGCCAAGCATTTTGCCAATAGCATCGAGTCCTGTCTTTGTTCCAGAAAACTTATTGTTTCCGGGTTGATGCCATTTTGCTTCAGGGCTGAAATACGAAAATGCTGCGGGAATATCTCCTTTTGAAAGAGCTATTGAATAAGACTCTACTACTTCTTTTGCTGTCATGTTTTCAATTATTTAATGGATAAATATTACTATTAGAACATCGGATTATTATTACCACGATTATCAGGCATCTGCATCATAGCGTCCCAATGCTCGGCTAATTTTCCATTTTCTATACGATAAATATCGATAAACCTCCATTCCTTTCCTGCCATTTCATAACGAGAATGAAGGAAAACAATATCACCATCTGCAACAACGTGTTTGAATACTATTTTTTGTTTTGGTACACCTTGTGAGATAAGCATTTGAACAAGTGCCTTTACTCCTTCCGGACCGTCGGCTGTTGTTGGATTATGTTGTAAGAAATCCTTACTCATATATTCATCTACCCCAGTGATGTCTAAATCACCAAAAATTCTTTGATAAGCTGTAATAGCGATTTGCTTATTGGTTTCTACCTGTGACATACTATTTTATTTTAAAGTTATTTTCACAAAAGTATTGTGAACCTTACCTTTGTACAAGTACCTACCTGAAAGTTTGGTACTTACTAAATAGTTAGAAATGCTGAATATCAATGGAAAAAAATCAGAAAATTATCTTACAATCAGACGAAAATTGCCCGGTAAGGAAGTCACTATATATAC
>CBIHLM010000016.1:0-77030 GCA_966210515.1 uncultured Pedobacter sp. | reverse complement strand
CCACCCAGCTGAACAATTACTCCTTCTGGCTTTTCAAGCTCTATAATCTCGCGAACGTGTTCCCAGAAAACAGGCTCAAAATATAATTTGTCGGCCATGTTAAAATCCGTTGACACCGTTTCAGGATTACAGTTTATCATGATTGATTCAAAACCACTTTCTTTTGCAGCAATTAATCCGTGAACACAAGAGTAATCGAACTCGATACCTTGTCCGATACGGTTCGGACCAGATCCTAATACAATAATTTTCTTCTTATCGCTCGGCGTCGATTCATTCTCATCTTCAAAGGTCGAATAGTAATAGGGTGTTTTTGCAGGGAATTCAGCGGCACAAGTATCTACCATTTTGTAAACACGTTTAATGCCTAATTCTTTCCTGCGGTCAAATACTTCATCTTCGGTTACGTTACCTAACAACCAGGCTATCTGGATGTCGGAGAAGCCTTTCTGTTTAAGTGTATAGAAGAATTCTTTCGGAATATTGTTTAAGGAATAACGCTTAAGTTCTTGTTCCAGCTGAACAAGTTCCTGAATTTGCAGCAAGAACCACTTGTCAATTTTGGTTACTTTGCGAATTGATTCTAAAGGAACGCCAAGACTGAAGGCATCTTTTACCAGGAATAGGCGGTTCCAGCTTGGATGCTCTAATCCATACATTATTTCGTCAAGGTTTCTGCTTTGACGACCATCTGCACCTAAACCTGAGCGGCCAATCTCTAAACTCTGACAAGCTTTTTGAAGCGCTTCGATGAATGTACGACCAATGGCCATTACTTCGCCAACAGCTTTCATTTGAAGACCAAGCTCCATGTTAGCTCCTTTGAACTTATCGAAGTTGAAACGAGGTATTTTCACAATTACGTAATCCAGCGTCGGCTCAAAATAAGCCGAAGTTGTTTTCGTGATCTGATTCTGAATCTCATCCAGGTTATAGCCAATGGCTAGTTTAGCAGCAATTTTGGCAATCGGATATCCGGTTGCTTTTGAGGCTAAAGCTGATGAGCGTGAAACTCTTGGATTAATCTCGATCGCGATAATGGATTCATCCTCAGGGTTTACCGAAAACTGAACGTTACAGCCACCTGCAAAATTACCGATTGCACGCATCATGGTAATCGCCTGATTTCGCATATCCTGGTAGCACCGATCGCTAAGCGTCATTGCCGGAGCAACCGTTATTGAATCTCCGGTATGGATTCCCATAGGATCGAAATTCTCGATGGAGCAAATGATGATTACGTTGTCTTTGTTATCACGAAGTAATTCTAACTCGTATTCTTTCCAACCAATTACCGCTTTTTCTACCAGCACTTCATGCGTGGGAGAGGCTTGTAATCCACGACTCAATGCGACGTCAAAATCTTCTTTTCTATGTACGAAACCACCTCCTGAACCACCCATAGTGTATGACGGGCGAATTACCAATGGAAAGCCGATTTCTTGGGCCGCTTCTTTTCCTTCTAAAAAGGAGTTGGCGATTTTTGAAGGGGCCACACCAACACCAATATCTACCATTAACTGGCGGAACTCTTCTCGGTTCTCGGTTTTTTCGATAGCCGCAATATCAACACCGATAATGCGAACACCATATTTTTCCCAGATACCACGTTCCTCAGCTTCTTTAGCAAGGTTCAACGCAGTTTGCCCTCCCATAGTAGGAAGTACTGCATCAATTTTGCGCTCCTGTAAAATCTTCTCAATGCTTTCACAGGTGAGAGGCCATAAATACACATGGTCACCTATGACATTATCAGTCATGATAGTAGCCGGATTGGAGTTTATAATTGAAACTTCAATACCTTCTTCTTTAAGCGATAAAGATGCTTGTGAGCCAGAGTAATCAAATTCTACAGCCTGGCCGATAATAATTGGTCCTGAACCGATAATCAATACTGATTTAATGGAAGAGTCTTTTGGCATTTTACAGGGTAAAAAAAATGTAAGTCAAATTTAAAAATGCGATTTTTAAATTGCCGGGGAGCGCTTTGACACGAAAATCCCGACTTTATTGTCGGGATGCAAAGGTATGAAAAAGAAGGGGTTTTTGATGAAGAAATAAAAAATATTACCGATTTGACTTTAGCATCAGAGGTAATGTATAGCTGACACGTACCGGGATCCCATGTTGCATGCCTGGAATCCATTTTGGCGAATCCTCAATAATTTTTACTGCAGCAAGTCCTGTACCATATCCTATATCCTTTATCACTTTTATATTAGAAATCATACCGTTTGTTTCGACTACGAACGTTACCAAAATTCTTCCGGAAACACCTCTTTCGATAGCCTCTCTTGGGAAGTGATAATTTCTGCCTACATATTCCAGAAATTTTTCAATCCCTCCTTTAAAACCAGGCATTACTTCCAATTCTCTATAGGCTTTTAAGCGGCCATCGTTTAATAGTGCGGTGCCACTAATAAATTCCCCCATTTCATACTTCTCCTCAAAAGAGTGATTTGACCTTAGGTATTTCCCTTTCCATACGCCATCTTTAAAGCCATTCAGATATCTTCCTTCTTCATAAAGCTTATTTTCCTCCGCTGTTTCGTGATAATCGCCCGTGCCATCTTTTACCATTTCTACTCCTGTAGAGTCATAAAAACTAACCATTTTTATAATTGGTTTTACGTTTTTATCAGTCTTTTTTTCAGGCGTTACATGAATAATGCTTTTTTTTAGTTGTCCGGTGGGGTAATAATAATAGTGAGGACCTGTGAGTTTACCTCTTGCATATGCCGCTAAATCCTTTTTTTTGCCGTTGGGATAATAAGATACAACGGATTCTTCAAGAATAAGATTTGGATCATAGGAGGACAATTTGCCGATTCTCTTTTTTTTGCCATCCGGATAGTACTCAAATAAGTTAAAATAGGTACTGCCTGAATCCGGTTCCTGAATAACTCTAATATAGTCAGCACTGTCTTTTAGTGAAACCAACGCGCCGCTATTTTTAAGAAAATATACGTTTTGCTTTTTTTGCGCTAAACTTACCGTTGTCAGTAAAAGAAGGAAATAAGTGAGAAAGAAAGGTTTGTTTTTCATGGCTTTGTTCGGGCAAATTAACCAAAAAACCTTTTAGAAACATAACTGTTACAGTTTAAAAACACACAATTATGAAGAAGTTAATTTTAGGCTTTATCGCCGTTTCAATAATTACTGCCTGCGCTACCGTTCAATCTATTGTTAGGTCCAATTTACCCTATACAGCTACGTTAATAATTCCGGCAGGAACAAGCACAGGGAGCATGCGTTCTGCAGTAAGTCCGGCAAGCAGCGCTGATCAGATTTTTGGAGGTAGCTCTAATGCGCAGATCAAGGAGGTTAGAATTGCAAGCGCCAGAATAGAAGCAAGCAGTCCTTCAAATCAAAATATGGGGGTTTTCAGCACAATCAGATTGTATTTCTCCAGAGGTGATGGATCTGGTGAAGTTTTGGTTGCCAGTCGAAACGACATCTCCGCGAATGCTGGTTCCAGTGTAGTTCTTGATGTTGATAATTCAAGGTTTTTGGATGATATCGTTAAGAGTTCTTCGGCCAGGGTAAGAATGGAATATGTTCTACGAAACTCGTTAAATGCCGACGTTAGTGTAAGAGCAAGTTTAGGATTTACTTCAAGTCCAGCTACGGCACAGTAAATGTTTGTAAAATATTGGAACCTCGTCATTTTTGACGGGGTTTTTTTATAAGCCTCAGAAGGTTAAATTTGCTGCGTGATATTCTGCCAATCCTTTTTTCTTCAACTCGTTTGGGAGCAGCTTTTACAAACTTCAGCACTCGAATGGTTTGGCACCGTTACAGGTTTTTTCTGTGTCTATTTAGCTGCAAAGCAGAATATTTTGAATTGGCCGGTTGCAATATTAAGCATTCTGGCCTACATGGTTTTGTTTTATCAGTATAAACTTTACGGAGACGCTGCCTTACAATTCTACTTTTTTTGTACTAGTATCTATGGATGGTATTACTGGTCAAAACTTAAGGGAAGTAATCATAAACCGATAGTTACACTACGTCGACAGGAATATGTTGTACTTACGGTATTGACTGTGTCACTATCCTTCGCTCTAGGGGTTTTTCTTGATAAATTTACCGACACCGACGTTCCTTATATAGATGGAGCATGCACCGCAATAAGTTTTGTGGCCCAGTTATTAATGACCAGAAAAGTTCTGCAAAGCTGGATTTTGTGGATTATTGTAGACATCTGTTATGTGCCTCTTTATTTATATAAGAATTTGGCTTTAACTGCCGTTTTATACACATTGTATCTTGTTTTGGCAACAATGGGTTATCTTGATTGGCGACGAACATGGAAACAAGCAACTCAATAACTAAAATAGCCATCGTCGGACCCGAATCAACCGGCAAGTCAACTCTCTCTCATCAACTTGCCCGGTATTACAACACTGTTTGGGTTCCCGAATATGCTAGAGAGTATTGCGAAAAGCTATCACAGCCCTGTACCTGGGATGATGAGATCAATATGTTTAAAGGTCAGCTTGAGCTGGAAAATAGTTTGATTCAAAAAGCAAACAAGCTTTTGATTTGCGATACGACGTTCATTACTGTAAAAGTGTGGAGCGATTATATGTTCGGCAAATCTCCACAAGAAGTTCTTGATGAAATTCCGCGTCATCCATATAATTTATATTTGTTGATGGATATCGACTTGCCATGGCAGGAAGATCCACTTCGGGATTTTCCGCACATGAGAGAGTACTTTATGGAGGTTTGGCACAACGAACTAAAGGCGTTAAGGGCTACTTATAAAGTCATCTCCGGAACAGATGTTGTACGATTCCAAAATGCAATACACGTTATTGATGATTTCGTGTCGGGTAACAGCTAAAATGCTGATAAACAGATTGTTTTTTTCATAAACTGGGGTGTTTTGGAGCCTGATTCTGGCCTCTTTTAACAAAAATTAACATGCTAAATATGGATATTTAATGTATGTTTGTCTAAGGAAAGAATATTTTTTAAATAATATTCTTTCTGTAATAAATAGATTGACTTAAAGTCTAAATGCAAAAAACGCCTCAGTTTGTTGATCGGTAAGTGTGGTTCAGGTGGTTTTAATTTCAATCGACTTAGCCTACTAAGTATACATACGTTCTTTTTAAATTAATGATTAAAAAAACCTTCCACTATTTGGAGGGTTTTTTTGTTTATTAGCACATATTTTAAATTATGGAATTTCTTTCTAATCCGGAAATCTGGATCTCATTAATTACTTTAACTGTTCTTGAAATTGTATTAGGAATAGATAATATTATATTCATCTCAATTCTAGCAAGCAAGTTGCCTGAAAATCAGCAAAAAAAGGCCCGTCAATTAGGCTTGGCCCTAGCAATGATTACCCGAGTTTTATTGTTGTTGTCCTTAAGCTGGGTGATGAGTTTGACATCGCCTTTATTTAATCCCGCCGAGTGGATTGGTGTTACCAATGAAGCGTTATTTGAAAAAATGGCCATATCCGGCCGGGATCTGATCCTAATATCAGGGGGGCTTTTCCTGATTTATAAAAGTACCAGTGAAATACATGAGAAGCTTGAAGGAGAGGATCATCAGCAAGCTACTGCTAAAGTGCATTCCTTCTCTGGTGTTATCTTTCAAATATTAATATTGGATGTCGTTTTTTCCCTGGATTCTGTAATTACTGCAGTTGGAATGGCCGACGAAATACTTGTGATGATTGCCGCCGTTGTAATTGCCGTAATTGTTATGATGCTGTCTGCCGGAGGGATCAGTGGATTTGTAAATAAACATCCAACTGTTAAAATGTTAGCACTGTCGTTCCTGTTGTTAATCGGTGTTTCCTTACTTGCAGAGGGATTTGAGCAGCATATACCTAAAGGCTATATATATTTTGCCATGGCGTTTTCGGTTTTAGTAGAAATGCTGAACCTGAAAATGCGGGCAAAGGCCAAACCTGTAAAATTACATAACAACCCCGGGAACGCCGATTTTACAGGGTAGTTAAACCACTCTGCAAAGTAATCCCTTCAAATATTCACCTTCCGGAAAAGACGCTCTTACCGGATGGTCTTCGGGCTGGCAGAACTGGTAAATAAATTGTAATTCTTTACCCGCATCAAGTGCGGCCCAGGCTAAGATCTGCTTGAAATGATTTATGTCTACCGCACCCGAGCAGGAAAACGTTGCTAACAGCCCGCCGCTGTTTAAAAGTGACATGCCTATTCTGTTCAAGTCTTTGTACGCTCTTGAGGCTTTATCCAGAGCTGAGCGCGTGGGCGCATATTTCGGGGGATCAAGAATTACTATGTCGAACTTTTCATCGCTTTCGCGGAAGCTGCGTAGTTGTTTGTTCACGTCACTTTGTATAGCCCGATGTCTCGATCTGTCGAACTTATTTAACTCAATATTTTTGTTTAAGGTTTCAATGGCCAGAGCAGAGCTATCAACGCTGATTACTTCCGAAGCCCCGAGTCTTAAACTATTCAGACTAAATCCTCCTGAATAGGAAAAACAATCCAGAACACGTTTCCCTTTAGAGTGCTCAGCAACGATGTGTCTGTTGCTTCGCTGATCACAAAAGAATCCTGATTTTTGTCCTTCTGAAATGTTAATCAAATATTTTATTCCGTTTTCAATTACTTCTACGTACTCGGGCGGGGCACTGCCAGTGAGTATTCCGTGCGAAGGTTCTAATCCTTCATGTGCCCTGGCAGAAGCGTCACTTCGATCAAAAATCCCCTTAGGGCTTAGCTGCTTCTGTAATTCGTCAAGCAAAATCGACTTAATGTTTTCGATTCCTGCAGTATGGATTTGAACCGATAAAAAGTCAGCATATTTATCAACTATCAGTCCCGGAAGGTAGTCGGCCTCACTAAAAATCAGGCGACAAACATTCGTATGCTCAGAGTGTAACAGCTCTTCGCGAGCTTTAACAGCCTTTGCAATTCGGTTGCGCCACCATTCTTCATCTAGTTCTACCTCTTTATTCCATTCCAGTAATCGAACGGCAACACGTGACTGATTGTTAAAAAAGCCTTTAGCAAGAAAATCGCCGTGTGCATCCATTACAGAGATAATCTCTCCGTTGATCGGATTTCCCTTAACCGTTTCAAGTGCTCCTGAAAATACCCAGGGGTGTAATTGCTTAACTGCTTTTTCTTTTCCCTTTTTTAACCTTGCTTCAGCCATGCTGCAAATCTATAATTTTGCCTGATGTTAAAAAGCAATTTCCAAATTTTTGGCAATTTTCATTAAGGTGAATAAACATGCTATTTTTGCTGTGCAGAAAAAGGCTTTAATCGACTTATTAGAGGATGTTTGATGTTGAAAATCAGCGCTAAATTGGAATTAAATGCGGTACGTAAGTTTTAACGACGAGCCAACAGTTGCTCCGGACGAATTTTTTATGAACGAAGCTTTAAAAGAAGCTAAACTTGCTTTAAGCTTAGATGAGGTTCCTATTGGTGCGGTTATCGTATCAAATGGAAAGATCATTGGAAGGGGCCATAATCTTACTGAGCGTCTGAATGATGTTACTGCCCATGCAGAAATGCAGGCTTTTACTGCAGCGGCAAATTTCCTTGGCGGAAAGTATCTGAAGGACTGCACGTTGTATGTTACTATAGAGCCTTGTGTGATGTGTGCGGGAGCTTCTTACTGGACTCAAATTAGCCGCATAGTTTATGGAGCTCCGGACGTCCAGCGTGGTTTCCGTCGAATCGGTCAGCCAATACTTCACCCCAAGACAGAAATCTTAGGCGGGATTAAGGAAATTGAATGTGGTTCTTTAGTAAAAGACTTCTTTTTGTCTAAAAGAAATAAAAGTTGACATCCTGCTGAACAATTATTTTAATCATAAGTTATATTTGTGTCTTTAAAATTTTAACCTTTAAAACGCAAAATATTATGGCTTTTGAATTACCAGCGTTACCCTACGCAAGCGACGCACTAGAACCGCATATCGACAAAGCAACTATGGAAATCCATCATGGAAAACACCATAATGCATATGTTACAAACCTTAACAATGCAATTGCTGGAACGGATGCAGAGTCAAAGTCTTTAGAAGAACTTCAGGCTACGATTTCTCAATATCCTATGGCAGTACGTAATAATGGCGGTGGTCATTATAATCATAGTTTATTTTGGACGATCATGGCGCCAAATGCTGGTGGTCAGCCAACAGGCGATCTAGCTGATGCAATTAACCAGGCATTTGGGTCTTTTGAAGATTTTAAAAAGAAATTCAGCGAAGCCGGAGCAACCCGTTTCGGTTCGGGTTGGGCTTGGCTAAGTGTAGCTGCTGATGGTAAGCTGCAAGTTTCGTCAACTCCAAATCAGGACAATCCATTAATGGACGTTGCTGAAGTTAAGGGAACTCCGATATTAGGAATGGACGTTTGGGAGCACGCATATTACCTGCATTACCAAAACCGTCGTCCTGATTACATCTCTGCTTTTTTCAATGTAATTAATTGGAATGCAGTAGCAGAACGCTACACCGCAGCTAAAAAGTAAACTGTAATAAAAACTTTTGCTAAAAAGTAGTGTATTTAATAAGTACACTACTTTTTTAATTTTTACACCTATGAGAAATAATATTTTTTTAACACTAGCTTTCTTTGCAGTAACGCTATTGTCGAGCTGTGAATTGATAGGAGATATTTTTCAAGCCGGATTTTACACCGCAATATTTGTAATAATCGCAATTGTCGCTGTCATTATTTGGATTGTAAGATCCTTCAGAGGCAGAACCTAATAAGCCGCTAAAACTTCTTTTTTCTTTTTCTGAAGCATTTCATCTGGAACGGCGGCTAAAATTTCCTCTTCCAATGCTTTGATTACACTCCGTTTTAGAAAGTTTCTATGAGTAACGATACTTATTTCCCTTACCGGAACGGGTGAAACAAAATTTCTGACACGATTTAATTGTTCATTGCTTAGTTCTTTTAAGCTTAGTTCGGGCAGAATTGTGATTCCGCTGTTTAAATCCACCATCCGCTTAAGTGTTTCTACACTCCCGGTATTATATTCGAACTGTTTGAAACTTCCACCCGCTTTCTTTCTGTGACAGATATTCAGCACCTGGTTTCGCATACAATGCCCTTCGTTAAGCAGCCACAACTCATCAAAGTTTATGTCTTTATAGTCGATTTCTGTTTTCTTAATTAATGAACTGGCCGAGGATAGATAAACTACAAAGCTCTCGTAAAACAGCGGGATTTCGTGTAAACTGTTCTCTTCAAGAGGCGTTGCTAATATTCCGCAATCCAGCAATCCTACTCTAAGATTTTGAATGATTTGCTCGGTGGTATATTCCCAAATCATTAACTGGACTTTTGGATAATTCTTGGTGAAGTTCGGAATAATTTGAGGTAGCAGGTAAGGAGCAACGGTTGGGATGACGCCCACCTTTAGTTCCCCCGAAAGTTCATTATTGAAGACTTTAATCTGCTCCTTCAGTTGTTTGCTTTCATGCAAGATTAAACGGGCTTGAGTTATAACTTGCTGTCCGATTTCTGTTGGAACCACCGGGTGTCGGCTGCGATCGAACAGCTTCACACCTAAATTCTCTTCAAGTTTTTGTATTTGCATACTTAGAGTTGGCTGGGTTACAAAGCATTTTTCTGCTGCCGTTACAAAATTGCGGTAGGTGTCGACTGCGACAATGTATTCTAATTGTACAAGTGTCATATAGTTTAGTTCTATGTAAAGGTAAGTAATATTGATTTTATTTATGTTCGTCTGGTATCCCACAAACAGAAAAATGAACAGATAATAAAAAGACAGGTTAGGCAGCTTAAGACCTTAAGTTTAATGCGGCTAAAAGAGGGGAGAGTTTTTTGAGGTAAGCAGATGCTTTCGGAAATGGATGAGATAGTCAATTGGCAATCCTGTAATTGATGCCTGGCAGATTTAGCGCTCGGGAAGAAAATCGCTAAATTCTTGGGAGCGTGCATTGAATTGACATGCGACACCGTTAAACGAAAAAGAGGCGATGTTCGCCTCTTTTATTAATTATTCCACTGTCACGGACTTTGCTAAATTCCTGGGTTGGTCAACATTACAACCACGCATAACCGCAATATGATACGATAAAAGTTGAAGTGGAATTGTCGCTAGCAGGGGTAGGAATGCTTCATTTGCATCGGGTATCTCAATTACGTAATCCGCCATTTTCCGAACTTCTTTATCGCCTTCGGTAACGATAGCAATCACTACGCCTTTTCTTGCTTTAACTTCCTGAATGTTGCTGATTACTTTTTCGTAGGAAGAATTTTTTGTAGCAATAACAATTACAGGCATGTCTGCGTCAATCAGTGCGATCGGCCCGTGTTTCATCTCCGCAGCAGGATAGCCTTCCGCATGAATATATGAGATCTCTTTAAGTTTTAAGGCTCCTTCCAGAGCAACAGGGAAGCCACTTCCCCTACCGAGGAACAAGCAATTTCTCGAGTCTTTTAAAACTGAAGCGATTTCAATGATATGGTTATCTGCTTTTAAGCATTTATCTACCAGGTCCGGAATTGTATCTAACTCTGTAAGTAAACCCACCAATGTGCTTTCTTTTAAAGTTCCTCTTTGCTGAGCCATAAAAAAAGCCATCAACGTAAGTACCGTTACCTGGGCAGTAAATGCTTTTGTTGAGGCAACGCCTATTTCCGGACCTGCATGGGTGTAAACTCCGGCATCAGAAATCCTTGGAATGGAAGACCCTGCTACGTTACATATACCAAAAATGGTGGCACCTCTTTCCTTTGCTATCTCGATTGCAGCCATCGTATCGGCCGTTTCACCTGATTGTGAAATTGCAATAACGATATCTTTTTCGGAAATAATAGGGTTTCTATACCTAAATTCAGAGGCGTACTCCACTTCAACAGGAATACGGGCATATTCTTCAATCAGATATTCACCTACCAATCCGGCATGCCATGAAGTACCGCAAGCTACAATTACAATCCTGTCGATATTTTTTAATTTATCTGCATAGTCCTTAATCCCTCCTAATTGAACTTTTCCCTCGTTCGGATAAATCCGGCCTCTCATGCAATCTCTGATCGAACGAGGTTGCTCATAAATCTCTTTCAGCATAAAGTGGTCGTATCCACCCTTTTCCAGCATTTCGAGTTCAAGAGCCAGCTCCTGAATATAAGGTGTGACTATGTGATTGTCTATACCTTTTATAATCAGTTCGTCTCTTTTTACGTAAGCGATCTGGCTATCTTTCAGGTAAATAACATTTTTAGTATACTCAACGATCGGTGAAGCGTCTGATGCGATAAAGTATTCGTCCTTTCCAACTCCGATAACCATTGGGCTTCCTTTCCTGGCTGCAATTAAAACATCAGGTTCATCATCGCTCATTACCACAATAGCATAGGCACCAACAACTTCGTGAAGTGCCACTCGAACGGCTTCAAATAAATCGAGATTATTGGCTTGCTGAATTTCTTCAATGAAGTGAACAAGAACTTCAGTATCTGTATCGCTTGTAAAAGTATGTCCTTTAGATTTTAGCGCTTCCTTTAAAACAGCATAGTTCTCAATGATTCCGTTGTGTATTATAGACAAACGGCCGCTTCCTGAGGTATGAGGATGAGAGTTATAATCTGATGGGACGCCATGAGTAGCCCAGCGGGTATGACCCATACCCATAGTTCCGCTAACGTCTTTATCTTTAGCGAAATTTTCAAGTTCGCTAACTTTTCCCTGTTTTTTATAAATTTTCAGGTCGTGATTCATTAAAGCGACACCAGCGCTGTCATACCCACGGTATTCTAAACGATGAAGACCTTTTATGATAACGTCCCAGGCATTTCTGTGCCCAATATAACCAACGATTCCACACATGGTAGTTTTAATTTAGCCTGCTAATCTACAAAAATTGGAAGGGATAAAAAAAGCCGAATGTTAATTCGGCCTGGTATATGTAATTTTTAATTTTATCGGTGATTGCGGGTGATTTTTCCCACCTAAAATGGCTCGTGCAGCAGTGGTTGCTGCAGGTGATATATTTGCTCTGCCCGTTAAAGGGAGGTCAATCGGAGCTATAAACGTATCGTATTGATCGATCGGTTTATTTATTAAATCTTGAATGTAGGACGTGATATTAAATGTGTAGGTCTTGGTGGTCGCATTGTAAAAGCCGCCAAAAATTCTCTCATCCAGAAAACGATTATCTATGCCGATGGCATTATCTGGCACCGGTTTTCTTTGTCCGGCGATATCAAGTTGATAGAGTGTTAAACGTGGTGCCGGCTTAAAGATATTGTCGTCAGCATCCGTCACTGTTACAACAAGCTCTGCCTTATTTACAGAAATGTTACCATCCTTTTTTAATCCTTTTATAAAAGGAAAGTGCAATTTGGTCCGTAGTCCAGCTAAAGGTTGTACGTAAACAACTGGCGGATCTGGATTTGGGTTGTTTAATTGAGCTTGAATTATTGTTCCCCGACTGTGCTTAATTTGGGAAGCTCCAACTGCCTTAAAAGTTGCGACGTTGGTATCGATAGCTGAACCATTCGGCGTTTTATAATAAACCTCTAAGGCACTTACAGTCGATTGGAGATTAAAAAAGATTATACCACCTGCACCTGTTGACCCATTTTTATTTATTGTCACAAATAGGCCTTTTAAGAAGGCAGAGAAAGTAGCGTTGTTAGTTAACTTGCTCTTTGCATTCGCACTTAGGAAATAATTATTGATAAAATCAGAGCTTAGTCGTATTCTTATTTGTGGAGCTACTTTCGTAGCAGGCTTATCAGGTCCGCCCTTGATAATTGCGGTAATACTGGTGCTATCATTCCAGGCAAATCGTTTTACATTATTTACAGAACCTATAACAGGTTCTGTACTATAATCGCCCCAGGTATTGGTATTGTAATAGCTTTTCGAAGTATTAAATACGGATTTCAGCTGGTGAATGCTAATTGCATAATTAGAAGCTAAGGAATCACCATAAAACTCATCGCCATACTTCAGCACTAAAACTGCAGAATCAAGTGAAGGACTTGTGCCAAATGAATAATTATCTGAAGGAAGGTTTAGGGCTAATGCCAGATTCGCTTCAGTGGTGCCAAAAACAGGATCGGTCAAAAATCCGAACGGGTTTTGAGAGATATTTGATGTAATTACACTATCCTCTTTAGTTGTAAGTGCGTTTACTGTGATTGTATCGGTAAAAACACTTTTTAGGGAATCTTCCGGAGCAATATCCAATCCGATTGTTCCGGTTTTCTCACAACTGCTAAAAATAAAAAGACTTATCAACAAGGTTAATAAGTCCAGTTTAATATATTTCATGTTAATTTCCTTATTAAGCTAAAGAAACGAGTTCCTCGTTTGCAATTTCTTCGTAAAGGTTATAATAATTTTCGTAATCTGAAGTAGCGTCGTATGATAAAGTAACTTTTTGAGTGCTTTTAACAAACTTTAACACTTCATCACTTACCTCGGCATCTCCAAAAACAACGGCATCAGAATATGATATGGCTCCGATATGCAATGCATCATTATCACATGCCTTAAACACTTCTGTGTGCTCGGCAGTCATTCCATTCATAATAGCCTTTTTCGGAAAGTTTGAGTCAAGCTTTTCTGTAAAGCAGTTAGTATAAGCAGAATAAATAACCTTCGAATTTTTAAAGGTCGGATCGTCTTTATACGTTGTTTTAAGATAAACCGGCACTAATGAGCTCATCCATCCGTGGCAATGAACCACATCCGGCGACCAGCCTAGCTTTTTAACAGTTTCTAATGCGCCTTTGCAAAAGAAAATAGCACGCTCGTCATTGTCTCCGTAAAATTTGTTGCTGTTATCTCTGAATACCTGTTTACGCTGGAAATATTCTTCATTGTCTAAAAAATATACCTGCATCCTTGCAGAAGGTATAGAGGCAACCTTAATAATCAGAGGGTTATCATTTTCATCAATAATGATGTTCATTCCTGAAAGGCGGATAACTTCATGAAGGCGATTTCTGCGCTCATTGATATTTCCAAAGCGTGGCATTAGGATTCTGATTTCCAGACCCTTGTCTTGCATCGCTTGTGGTAACTGCCTTGTAATTTCAGAAATTTTAGTTAACTCCAGGAAAGGCGACATTTCGTGGGTAATAAACAGTAGCTTCGTTTTTGCCATCTCCAAATGTTAGAATAAATAGAATTGTATTTCGGACTGCAAATATAAGCATATTATATGATATATCAATGAATTACGCAAGTGTCTTTGATAATTTTTTACTAATGCTCACCTTTGCGCAAATTGATCAGAATATAAATTGGAAATTATCACTTCTAAGTTTGACCTCACGGAATTTCTTAGCAACGTCCGGAAAAATAATAAATCAGTCGGCTTTGTGCCAACCATGGGCGCCCTTCATGCCGGTCATTTGTCACTTATAAAAATCGCTAAAGAGTTAACGGATTTTGTAGTATGCAGTATATTCGTCAATCCCACTCAATTTACTAATCAAAATGACCTTGAAAATTACCCGCGGCCTATAGAAGAGGATGTAAAACTTTTGGAGGCCTCCGGATGTGATGTGTTATTTCTGCCGGCTGTAACGGAGATGTATGGTGAAAATGAGGAATGGAAATTTGAAGTCGGTTATCTCGAAAATATTTTGGAGGGGAAATTTCGGGCCGGACATTACCGGGGCGTTACGCAGATTGTAAAAAAACTTCTTGACGCTGTTAATCCCGATTATATGTTTCTCGGTCAAAAGGATTATCAGCAGGTAATGGTGCTCGATCATATGGTGAAGTCGCTGAATATACCTTCGGAGCTGGTAATGTGTCCTATTGTGCGTGAGGATGACGGATTGGCACTGAGTTCCAGAAATATTCATCTTACAACAGTTGATCGACAGAATGCTTTGGCGCTTTTTCAAGCTTTGTTTCAGGCGAAAGAGCACTTTCAGCAATTATCAATAACGCAACTTAAAAGTGAAGCCTGGAGCAAGTTGGTGAATGCGCAAGGTATAACACCAGAGTATTTTGAAATATGCGATGCAGCTACTCTTTTGCCTGTCGAATCTAAAAGCGCAGAAAGCATTATTGCGTTGGTTGCAGCAAAAGTGGGCAATACCAGATTGATTGATAATATAATCTTAAAGTAAATGCTTCATCCGGAAGCCTGATTGAAGCTAATCATAAATTAAACTTTTTTACTTTTGTATATGGTTATTGAGATTTTGAAGTCAAAGATACATAGGGTAAGAGTGACGCAGGCGGAATTGAACTATGTGGGGAGTATCACAATTGACGAGGACTTAATGGACGCGGCGAATATTATTGCCAATGAAAAGGTGCAGGTAGTTAATAATAACAATGCTGCGCGTTTCGAAACTTATGTAATAAAGGGAGAACGCGGCTCGGGTACTGTATGCCTGAATGGTTCTTGTGCCCGATTAGCCCAGGTGGGAGATATTTTAATTATAATGTCTTACGGAAGCCTGCCGATTGAGGAAGCCAAAAAGTATAATCCAATTTTGGTATTCCCCGATGATGATAATCATTTGATTAAATAAAACATTCTGTTCAATTAAACTATTTTTGTTTAAAATGTATGTTTAATGGACAACTTAACCCTGGTAAGAAATAAAATCCTTCCACTTGAAAAGCTTTTTCCGTTTCTAAATATCTGGCGATTTAAAGACCAGAAAATTGTATTTACAAATGGCTGTTTTGATTTGTTACATCTGGGTCATATAGATTACCTGGCTAAGGCAGCTGACTTGGGCCAGAAGCTCGTTGTCGGTCTGAACAGCGATAATTCCACATCTTCTTTAAAAGGACCTGCACGGCCCATTACTGATCAAATTTCGCGTTCTCATTTACTAGCCTCTCTGTTGTTTGTGGATGCTGTTGTGTTGTTTGATGAATCAACCCCATATGAACTGATCAAAGCGATAAAACCTGATGTGTTGGTTAAGGGTGCAGATTACACTATTGATAAAATTGTTGGCTCCGATATCGTTCTTGCGAATGGCGGTGAAGTGAAAACTATCGAATACATTGCAGGCTATTCAACATCTGCTATAGAACAGAAAATTCGTACCAGTTAATACCTAAACCTCGAATTTTATGGTATTTCAATTTAGTGACGAACAATTGATGATCAGGCAGGCTGCCCGCGACTTTGCCCGTACCGAGCTAAAGCCGGGAGTGATAGAAAGGGACGAATTGCAGAAGTTTCCAGCCGAAGAGATAAAAAAACTAGGATCCTTAGGCTTTTTAGGGATGATGGTTTCTCCTGAATATAACGGGGCGGGTTTAGACACTATTTCATATGTTTTAGCGATAGAAGAAATTTCCAAGATTGACGCATCAGCATCTGTAATAATGTCTGTTAACAACTCTCTTATCTGTTATGGATTGGAAAAGTATGGAACCGATGCGCAAAAAGAGAAATATTTAAAACCCCTGGCAGCGGGAGAAATATTAGGGGCATTTTGTTTGTCAGAACCTGAAGCTGGTTCGGACGCCAACGCACAGCACACATTTGCTCAAGATTCAGGCGATTACTACTTGCTAAATGGAACAAAAAACTGGATTACTAATGGCAGCACCGCTTCTGTTTATCTGGTAATCGCACAAAGCGATGCCAAACTTGGATCGCACGGCATGATTGCATTAATCCTCGAAAAGGGAACAGACGGATTTTCTATTGGAAGGAAGGAAAATAAAATGGGTATTCGCGGATCCGACACCCATTCTGTTATGTTTTCTGATGTAAAGGTTCCAAAAGAAAATTTGATCGGAAAGGAAGGCTTTGGTTTTGAATTTGCGATGAAGGTGCTGCAGGCCGGACGCATTGGGATAGCTGCCCAGGCTTTAGGCATTGCTTCTGGAGCTTACGAATTGGCTTTGGCTTATTCTAAAGAGAGAAAAACGTTTGGAAAACCAATCGCTGAACATCAGGCTATCCAATTCAAGTTAGCAGAAATGGCGACAGATATTGAAGCTGCCCGTTTGTTATGTTTAAAGGCTGCCTGGTTGAAAGACAATAATCAGCCATTTGCGGAGGCATCGTCTAAAGCTAAATTGTTTGCCTCTCAGATCGCGATGAAAACGACCATAGAAGCAGTTCAAATTCACGGAGGCTATGGCTATGTTAAAGAATACCATGTAGAACGCCTGATGCGCGACGCTAAAATTACGCAGATATATGAAGGAACTTCAGAAATTCAAAAGCTGGTGATCTCCAGAGAATTATTAAGATAGGGGAGAAATCTCCCCCTAATAAGTTCGAATAGGTTAATCCCGATTGAACATCCCGAAAACCATTTTAATTATAGCAAGGACAATAGCAAAAAGTAGAGCTGCAAAGAAACCACTGGTATTAAACCCATCCATCAGGCTATCGACTAATAATACCATTAGCACAGTAATGATGAACGACATAATTCCCAGTGTTAAAATATTAATAGGGAACGTAAGTAGTCGAAGTATCGTTCCGATGGTGGCATTTGCCAATGCGATCAGGATACCTGCAATGATAGCACTGAGAAATCCGCTTACCTCGACACCGGGTATCAGGAAGGCCGCTAAAGCCACGGCAGCACCCATAAGTAAAATTTCGATGATTAATTTCATGTCTTAACTGTGTTTAATTTCTAGTTAAACAGTGGAGTTGTATTTAAGTTTATCGCATATTTTAAAACCCCAAAAAATATATTTTTTGGAGCTATTGTATTGAAAAATAATCTTTTTGCATCCAAAATTCTCTTTGTACAAATAAAAAAAATTATATTTGCATCATCTGAGAGAGGGGACGTGTGTCCCCTCTTTTATTTTGGATACTTTTTGTAGAGTTAAAATGAATATTGAGCAAAGGGTAATTGATTTAGTTGAGGAAAAGATTTCAGATCGGCCAGATTTGTTTTTGGTTGATGTGAAAATGCACTCAAACGGTAAGCTTATTATTATGGTGGACGGAGATAAGGGTATCGGGGTTGGAGATTGCGCTGCTATAAGCCGGCATGTTGGGTATCATTTGGAAGAAGAAAACGTTATAGAGCAGGCATATAATTTAGAGGTTTCATCTCCCGGGCTTGATACGCCGCTGACTATGAAACGCCAGTATGAAAAGAATATCGGCCGGAATTTGGGAATTAAACAGCCTGAAGCTAAATCAAGAGAAGGTAAACTTCTGAATGTTACCGAGGAAGGTGTTACAATAGAAGAGAAAGTAAAAGAAAAAGGAAAAAAAGCAGAAGTTATAGAGAGCTTTATTCCTTTTAGTGAGATAACAGAAACAAAGGTTTTAATTTCATTTAAGTAAAAAAATGAGCAATATTAATTTGATTGATTCCTTTCAGGAATTCAAAGATTTTAAAAACATTGACAGGCCTACGGTTATTAGTGTACTGGAAGAAGTTTTCCGCAGTATGATCCGTAAGAAATATGGAACAGACGAAAATTGCGATGTAATCGTGAACCCTGATAACGGAGATTTAGAGATATGGCGGACGAGAACCGTAATGGAAGATGGGTTCTCTGAGGATGATGATCTTGAGATTGAATTGGCTGATGTACATAAAATTGATCCCGATTTAGAAGTGGGAGATGATTTCATAGAGCAAATAACACTTGAAAGCTTCGGTCGTCGTGCAATTTTAGCTGCCCGTCAAACTCTTGTATCAAAAATTCTTGAGCTTGAAAAAGATGAAATATTCAAAAAATATAAGGATAGGGTAGGCGAGATTATTACTGGTGAAGTTTACCAGGTATGGAAAAAGGAAACACTGGTACTTGATGATGAAGGTAATGAGTTAATTATGCCTAAGACGGAGCAAATACCTGCTGATTATTTCAAAAAAGGGGATTCCCTGCGTGCAGTTATCTCTAAGGTTGAGATGATTAATAGCAATCCAAAGATCATTATCTCGCGTACCGCGCCAGAATTCTTGCAGCGTTTGTTTGAAATGGAAGTTCCCGAGATTTTTGATGGTTTAATTATCATAAAGAAAATTGTTCGTGAACCAGGAGAACGTGCCAAAGTGGCTGTTGAATCATACGATGATAGAATTGACCCGGTAGGTGCTTGCGTTGGTATGAAAGGATCTAGGATTCATGGAATAGTTCGCGAGCTAAAAAATGAAAATATTGATGTTATCAATTACACAAACAATAATTCATTATACATTCAACGCGCGCTAAGTCCTGCTAAGATTACTTCCATCAAACTTGATGATGAAGAGAAAAGAGCAGCGGTGTATTTGAAGCCTGATCAGGTTTCACTAGCTATTGGACGTGGTGGACATAATATCAAACTTGCAGGTAAGTTAACCGGCTATGAAATTGATGTTTACAGAGAGTCTGATGTTGATGATGAAGACGTGGATTTAGAAGAATTCTCTGATGAAATAGATGGTTGGATTATTGATGAGTTTAAAAGAATCGGTTTAGATACTGCTAAATCAGTGATTGAGTTGTCAGTTGATGAATTGGTTAGGCGTACCGATTTGGAAGAGAGTACAGTGAAAGAAGTGGTAGGAATATTGAGGTCTGAATTTGAATAATAAGTTGATCAGGTTTAACTGCTCAATAACAATATAAAAATGTACTTTTGTACAAATTTTTTAAGAGGTAATTTTTTTTGATGTCAGAAAGTAAAAGCATAAACTTACTTAAAGCTGCTAAAGAGCTGAATATCGGCTTAGCAACCGCGGTAGAGTCATTAACTAAAAAGGGCTATAAGGTTGAACCTAAGCCTAATACAAAGCTCACCGAGGAAATGTACGAGGTCCTGCTGAAAGAGTATCAGGGCGATAAAATCGTACGTGAAGAAGCAAGACAGATTGTTATAGGCAAAATACGTCGTGATGATGCGCCTCTTTCTACACCAGAAAGACCAGAACCTCGTCGTGGAAACGACTTTGAACAGGAAGAAATCCTAATAAAAAATACAGGGTCTTTTATTCCACCCCCAGCCGAGAAACCTGAGCCGGAAACTGCTCCAGCTCCAAAAGAGAGCCAGGAGGAAGGCACATTGCCCGGAGTTAAAGTTGTAGGCAGAATAGACCTCGATGCCCTGAAAAATAAGGGACGTGGTGAAGCCAGCGAAAAGAAAGAAAGTAAGGCAGAGGAGCCTGCTCCAGCGACGATAGTTACTCAGCAACCGGACATTGTGCCTGAGCATGAGCCGGAAATGAAGCAGGAACCCTTACCGGTTGTGGAGGAGGTAAAACCTGAAATTAAGCCAGAGCCGATAGTTGAAGCGCCTGAACCAGAGGTGGTTAAGGCGGAGGAGCCAAAGCCTGCAGAAGAGGAGAGAGTTGTTTCAACTCCTGAACCTGTAAATATTACTCCTGAAGAACCGGTTTCAAAGAAAGCTGAACCGATAGAGCCAGTTGAAGAGGGCGACGATGTCATTCGTGCGAAAGCACAACGCCTTACAGGTCCGAATGTGATTGGTAAAATTGATTTGTCAAATCAACAATCCAGTCGTCGTAAAGACCAGCCGATTGCGTCTTCTTCAAATGTTGCCGGAAACGATCATAAGCGCAAGCGCAAACGTAAAGAAGGTGGCCCTCAGGGTCAGCCCGGTCAGGCTCCTTCAGCACAAGGACAGCCAGGGACCCGTCCGGCAGCTTCCGGTCAACAAGGAACTCGCCCACCTGCGGCAGGAGGAACCGGAGAAACTAAATCTCAGCATCCGGGACGTCCAGATTTCAGAGGTCGCAAAGCACAGATGGGCGAACGATCATCGGGAGGAGGGTCTAAAGAAGAACCAACAGAAAAAGAAATACAAGATCAGATTAAAGCAACCCTTGCACGTTTAAGCGGAGCGGGGAAATCTGGTAAATTTGCACAACGTGCTAAGTTTCGTCGTCAAAAGCGAGATGATGTCGCTCAATCAGCGGAAGATGCTGCATTGGAAAGTGAACTTCAATCAAAAGTACTTAAGACCACAGAATTTGTTACGGCAAATGAATTGGCAAGTATGATTGATGTGCCTGTTACTCAAATCATTTCAACATGTATGAGTTTAGGTATGTTCGTATCTATTAACCAAAGATTGGATGCAGAAACTCTTACTATCGTTGCGGATGAGTTTGGATATGTAATAGAATTTGTAAAACCAGAAGACGAAGAAGCGAGTCTTGAACAGGAGGATGCAGAGGAAGATTTAATTCCAAGAGCACCCATTGTTACTGTGATGGGTCACGTCGATCATGGTAAAACATCCCTACTGGATTTTGTTCGTAAAACAAACGTTCTTGGTGGTGAGGCAGGTGGTATTACTCAGCATATAGGAGCCTACGCTGTAACACTTGAAGACGGTAGAAAAATAACTTTCTTAGATACACCGGGTCACGAAGCCTTTACGGCGATGCGTGCTCGTGGTGCTAAGGTAACAGATATTGCAATTATTGTAATTGCGGCGGATGATAGCGTGATGCCTCAAACACGTGAAGCAATTAATCATGCTCAGGCTGCAGGCGTGCCAATCGTATTTGCGTTCAGTAAAGTTGATAAACCAGGTGCCAACTCGGATCGGATTCGTGAACAGTTATCTGCCATGAATATTCTGGTAGAGGACTGGGGTGGAAAATACCAGTCTCAAGAGATTTCCGGTAAAACGGGTATGGGCGTTGACCTATTGCTTGAAAAAGTATTGTTGGAGGCTGAGTTATTAGAACTTAAGGCTAATCCTAACAAACGCGCCACCGGTACCGTAATTGAGGCCGCTTTGGATAAAGGACGTGGTATTGTTACTACTGTTTTAATTCAGGCAGGTACGCTTAAAGTTGGTGATCCAATATTAGCGGGAAGCTTTAGCGGAAGGGTAAAGGCATTAACTAACGAACGTGGCCAGAAAGTTGATAAGGCTGGTCCTTCAACTCCTGTGCAGGTTCTTGGTATGCAGGGTGCTCCAACGGCAGGTGATAAGTTTAATGCTTTAGCAAGTGAAGTTGAAGCCCGTGATATTGCAAATAAGCGTTTGCAGTTACAACGCGAGCAGGGCTTACGTACGCAGAAACATATTACACTTGATGAAATTGGTCGTCGTTTAGCAATCGGTAACTTTAAAGAGCTTAATATCATTGTTAAAGGTGATGTGGACGGATCAATCGAAGCATTGTCCGATTCATTATTGAAGTTATCTACCGAGCAGATACAAGTTAATATTATCCACAAATCAGTTGGTCAAATATCCGAATCGGATGTATTGTTAGCTTCTGCTTCCGATGCGATTATTATAGGATTCCAGGTACGACCTTCGAGCGGCGCTCGTAAGCTTGCCGAGCAGGAAGAAATAGATATTCGTCTATATTCTATTATTTACGATGCTATCAACGAAGTGAAGGCTGCGATGGAAGGTATGCTTGCTCCGGAATTTGAAGAGCAGATTACTGCAAATGTTGAAATTCGCGAAACTTTCAAAATCTCTAAGGTGGGCACAATCGCAGGATGTATGGTTCTTGACGGTAAGATTAACCGAAATAGTAACATTCGTATTATTCGCGACGGTGTAGTTGTCTATACAGGGCAGCTTGCTTCCTTGAAACGATTTAAAGACGATGTGAAGGAAGTTTCCAAAGGCTACGAATGTGGTCTGAATATCCAGAACTTCAATGACATTAAAGAAGGAGATATTGTTGAGGCTTACGAACAAGTTGAGGTTAAACGTAAGTTGTAACTGAAACAAGATAATCAAAATAAAAATGGCTCGGGGAATATTCCCGAGCCATTTTGTTATCAGTTTGAATCCTATTCGTCCTAAAGCCGTGATCTCACGCAGTGTTAACCCGATCTTTTGTTGGAAGTCCTTATCTCTGCCAACAGTACTAATTCGAGTCGTCCAGTAAAAAAACAATCAGTTCCTTGGGCCCGTGTGCACCGAGCACAAGCGTCTTCTCGATATCAGCTGTACGGCTTGGTCCTGTGATGTTAGAAACTAAAGTGGGCAGACTTTCTCCATATTTGATCTTTAGGAGCTTAAAAGCGTCTTTAAGATCTAATACGAGCTGAGATGTAAAAGCAATAACCACATGATGATGCGGATATATACTCAATCTCCGTCCTGCCTCGTTTCCATTTGAAATCAAAACACTTCCATTGCGGGCTATCAGCGATTCACATAAGGTGATGCCGACTTCAGCCTGTAAGAAGTCGGTATCAGTGCTGTAGAATGGGAATTCGTACAGACCTAACATTTTCTGGAGCTCGGGCTCCCAACAGTAAATTTTTCTCCAATTTTTCTCGTCTGCTAAAAGAAGCAGGTTTTCAATAAATTGAAACTCATCTTCGCAAAAAATAAATTTGCCGGCAACTAGTGTAAGCTGTTCCGCAAAAAGTACTTCTAACAGATCCTGATGGTCTTCATATAAAGGTGCTTCTTCTAAGTTGGGGTACGGATTGTCGCGCTTTTCTAATAGCGCTTTCCGTATTTTCTTTAGCATCTTTTCTTTGGAAGTTGTTTCTTTCATTTCGATTTACAAAAATGAGTTATAGCAATATCAATTCAAAGAAAAAGCCCCGGATTTCGGGGCTTTTTACAATTATTATTCTTTTTATAAGTCCGTCTCGGAGCTTTTTAGAGGTTCTGTCGTATCGCCAACCGGCTCGGGATGCAGATTTTCCGCAACAAGAGATTGGTTGCCGCTGTCATCTCCGTTTACAAACTCATCGTATGTTGTCCGGTTATCAAAAGGACGTTTACCTAAAATTTCCTCCAGGTCACTTTGAAACAGAATTTCTTTTTCCAGAAGTTTCTGAGCAAGTTTTTCGAGTCCTTCACGCTTTTCGTTCAACAATGACTTGGTACGATCGTATACCGAACGGATTAACACTCTTACTTCCTCGTCGATTAGCTCCGAAGTTTTCTCAGAATATGGTTTATTAAACTGATCCTGCTGATCGTTGAAAGATATGTTACCTACTTTATCGTTCATCCCGTAAAGGGTGATCATGGCATATGATAGTTTTGTAATTCTTTCAAGGTCATTTTGAGCTCCTGTGGATATTTTACTAAATACAATATCTTCAGCTACACGGCCACCCATCGTCATACACATTCCATCAATAAGTTGTTCTGTTGTATATAAGAACTGTTCTTTCGGTAGGTATTGTGCATAGCCTAAAGCTGCCACACCACGCGGAACAATCGACACTTTAACCAATGGGTCTGCGTGTTCGAGGAACCAGCCTGCGATTGCGTGCCCGGCCTCATGATAAGCAACTATGCGCTTCTCATCCGGTGATATGATTTTGTTTTTCTTCTCTAATCCACCAATTACACGATCTATTGCATCCTGAAAGTCGTGCATATCAACTGCTGGTTTGTCTTTACGCGCGGCAATTAAAGCAGCTTCGTTACAAACATTTGCGATTTCAGCACCAGCAAATCCTGGCGTTTGAGCAGAAAGCTTTTTGGGATCTACTTCCTCCGCTAATTTAATAGGTCCTAAGTGAACCTTGAAAATTTGTTCGCGACCCACTAAATCAGGTTTGTCAATTGAGATCTGTCTGTCGAAACGTCCCGGACGCAAAAGAGCTGAATCTAAGACATCGGGTCTGTTTGTTGCAGCCATAATAATTATACCTGAATCAGTCCCGAAGCCATCCATCTCCACCAGTAATTGATTCAGAGTATTCTCGCGCTCGTCATTTCCACCAACTATGTTGTTCTTGCCACGCGCTCTTCCAATTGCGTCAATCTCATCAATAAAGATAATGCAGGGTGCTTTGTCTTTGGCCTGGCGGAACAAGTCACGAACACGTGATGCACCTACACCTACAAACATTTCGACGAAATCGGATCCTGATAGAGAGAAGAAAGGTACCTGAGCTTCGCCGGCCACTGCTTTGGCAAGTAAGGTTTTTCCTGTTCCGGGGGCTCCGACTAATAGTGCTCCTTTCGGGATTTTACCACCCAGGTTGGTGTATTTTTGAGGGTTTTTCAGGAAATCCACGATTTCCATAACCTCTAATTTTGCTTCTTCAAGACCGGCGACATCGTTGAAGGTTACATTTACCTGCGATTCCTTGTCAAATAAAGTAGCTTTAGATTTTCCGATATTAAATATCTGGCCACCAGCTCCGCCGCCTGCGCCACCACCCATACGTCGCATAATAAACACCCAGAAGCCGATTAAAAGCAATACAGGCAATATAATAGACATGAACCAGCTGGCCCAGAAATTATCTCTGGATTCCGGAATTAAAGGTGTTCTTTGATCCGAGGGAAGATCTTTTTCAGATTCCCGCAGTTTTGCGGTTAAGGCATCAAATGAACCATCAGTGAATTTGTATTGAGGAGTATTTGGCGGAGTTCCCGAAAAACCTTCCTGCGGCCGTACATCTTTGTATTTAGGCAGGCTTAGTCTGTCTTTCTTTATGTAAACTTCGACCACCACTAAATCATTGCTTTTGTAAGCTATCAGTTTTTCGACATCACGAGGCTTAAGCATCTGAGTTTCGAATTCCTGATAGTTGATTTGCTTAGTGCTGGTATTGTTCCAAAAGTATTGTACTGCAAATAATGCTATAATGATAGCAGCGTACAACCACATTATATTAAATTTCGGAGGTGCAGGTACTATTTTCTTGCCCGTGCGTTTACGCTGGGGTTTTTTATTATCGGTTTTATTTTCTTTCATTTCAATTATAGATGGTGGCCATCAGGCACTTTGATAATATTTCATTTCTGCATCTCCCCATAGGTCTTCTATTCCATAGAATTCTCTTTTATCAGTTTTAAAGATATGTACCACCACATCTATGTAATCCAATAAAACCCATTCTCCATGTTCAAGTCCTTCAATTCTGTAAGGGTGCTGCTTGGATGCTTTAAACACTTCTTCTTCGACGCTCGAGGCTATAGCTTTCACCTGAGTTGAAGATTCAGCATGGCAGACAACGAAATAATCTGCTACTGAACTGTTTATATTTCTTAAATCTAATCTTACAATTTCATTTCCCTTCTTTTCTTGTATGCCATGTATGGCTAGCTCTGAAGTGAAAGTGGATTCATTAATTGCTTTGTTTTTTAACATTAAAAAAAATTAGTTTTGGATAAATTTAACAATTACTCCGATTAGTTTGCAAAATAACACTTTTTCAAGACTATTTGTTGGCCAAAATGTAGTAACATTAAAGCGTGTTGATTCTACAAATGATTATCTCAAAAAAGAGTTGACAAAATCCACGCCATTGCCCGAGGGCACTGTTATATTGGCAGAAGAACAATTTGCCGGTCGTGGACAGGTGAACAACACCTGGTGTTCTGAACCTGGCAAAAATTTAACCTTTAGTCTGTTGTTGCTCCCCACTTTTCTTAGTCCGGAAAAGCAGTTTTTGCTGAACCAATCCATAAGTATAGCTATTAACGATGTATTGTTCAAAATTATTGGAGCGGGAGTTAAAATTAAATGGCCAAATGATATTTTTTTTGGAGATTATAAATTGGGGGGAGTTTTAATTGAGAATATCCTGCGGGGAAATACTCTTAAATACGCTGTAATTGGTATTGGTTTGAACATCAATCAGTTGGATTTTCCTCCAAATATTAAAAATGTTACCTCTTTGAAGAAAATCTTACATCAGGATTATGATATAAATGCTGTACTAGCTGAACTTTGCCAATCAATTGAACGGCGCTATTTGCAATTGCGAGCCGGTAAACACAGTTTGATTGAACAGCAGTATTTAAAGAGTCTCTATAAACTAAATAAAGTGCACACCTTTAAAATTGGCGAGCAGGAAGTTGAGGGAATCATTTCCGGTGTCGATAAAAATGGTTTTCTTGAAGTATTATTTGCAGGAGAATTGCGTAAGTATAATTTCAAGGAAATAGCATTCGTATATAAATAAATATTAATGAAGAACTTAATAGTATGCTTATTGGGGATTTTAATTTCCAGTCTGGCAGCAACCGCTCAAATTGAAGAACCTGTAAAATGGTCCTTTTCATCAGTAAACCTTGGCGAAAATAAAGTAGAAATCAGAATGGTAGCTGATATTCAGCCAGGTTGGCATGTTTATTCTCAATTTATAGAAGAAGGAGGTCCTATTCCAACATCTTTCACCTTCACTCCCTCTAAAGATTACACCTTAATTGGAAAGGTTTCGGAATCACCGAAAGCAATAAGCAGCTTCGACACTAATTTTAAGATGAAAATTGCCTGGCATGAAAAACAGGTTGTTTTTAAACAGCTTATTAAAGTAAATTATGCTGGTTCGATAAAGGGAACCGTGGAATTTATGGTTTGTAACGACCAAAAATGTCTTCCCCCAGAGGAATTGGAGTTTAGTCTTCCGGTAGCTTACAAAGCTGCACCGGCTGTACTTACTCCTCCGGAGTTAATTGCGAATGAAGGTACCCAGACAACTAGTACTCCCTTTCAGGATACATTAGAAAAAGCTAAAGTAGTTGCTCCCGACACTGTCGTTTCAAAAGCCTCATCTGTAAAAAAACTGAGCGCAGAGCCTAAGGAAAAGGATAGCTCATTAATAGGAATTTTTATTGCCGGATTTATCGGAGGTTTGCTGGCTTTTTTCATGCCATGTATTTACCCGATGATTCCACTTACTGTTTCGTTTTTCACGAAAAGAGCTGGTTCAAAAGCGAAAGGAGTGCAAAGTGCTCTGATATATGGCATTTCCATCATCATCATATATGTTGCGCTCGGTTTGTTGATAACCGCGATTTTTGGTGCATCGGCGTTAAATGAAGCGGCGAGTAGTGCAGTATTCAATCTTTTGTTCTTCGCGATATTGATAATTTTTGCAATATCTTTTTTAGGAGCATTCGAAATAACCTTGCCATCGTCTCTGGTGAATAAAATGGACGAGAAATCGAATAAAGGCGGATTTGTTGGTTTGTTTTTCATGGCCTTTACCTTAGCTCTTGTGTCTTTTTCGTGCACCGGACCTATTATCGGAACGCTGTTAGTCGAGACAGTTTCTAAAGGTGCATATCTTGGTCCGGCAATAGGTATGCTGGGATTTTCAGCGGCCTTGGCGATACCTTTTACTCTTTTTGCAATTTTCCCATCCTGGTTAAAGGAAATGCCCAAATCTGGCGGATGGATGAATGCTGTGAAGGTTTCATTAGGTTTTTTAGAACTAGCACTGGCATTTAAATTTTTGTCGAACGTTGATTTAGCATATCATTGGAATATTTTGGATCGTGATATATTTTTGGTGATCTGGATCGTGATTTTTGGCGTTTGGGGATTATATCTTTTAGGTAAATTTAAACTCTCACATGATGTTGAAGTTGGATTTATTTCACTAACCAGGTTGTTTTTTGCCATGATGGTTTTAGGTTTTACGATTTATATGATACCAGGATTATGGGGAGCTCCTTTGAAAGGAATAAGCGCCTGGTTGCCTCCTCAAACAACTCAGGAGTTCGATCTGTATTCAAAATCATTCCAAACCTCGTCGGGGCATTTAACTCAAAAAAAATACGCTGAACTTTTTCATGCACCACATGGACTGGATGCTTTTTATGATTATGAAGAAGGCTTAGCTTATTCAAAAGCTGTTAACAAACCCGTTCTGCTTGATTTCACAGGCTGGAGCTGTACTAACTGCCGTAAAATGGAAGCATCTGTTTGGTCAGAAGCACAAGTTCTGAACCGTTTAAAAAACGAATATGTTATTATCTCCCTGTATGTGGATGACAAGACAGAATTAGCCGAAAACGAAAAATATGTTTCGGAAACCGGTAAAAAAATCAAAACTTTGGGCAACAAATGGAGCGATTTACAAACAAGGAATTTTAAAACAAATTCTCAGCCCTATTACGTAATCGTAAATTCTGAAGGTAAAACACTTGTTCCGCCTCAGGCCTTTAATTTGGACGTAAAGAATTATATAGATTTCTTAGATAGCGGAATAGTCGCATTTTCTACACAATAATATGAGCGAAATAAAAAACATAGGTGTTTTAACCTCGGGTGGTGATGCACCCGGAATGAATGCTGCCATAAGGGCGGTCGTTAGGGCAGGTTTATACTATAATCTTCAGGTAACCGGAATTATGCGTGGTTTTGAAGGTATGCTGAATGGTGAGTTTATTACCATGGATCGTAAATCAGTAGCCAATATCATTCAACGAGGAGGAACAGTCCTGAAGACATTCCGAAGCGAAGCTTTTAGGACTAAAGAAGGCCGGCTCCGTGCCTATGAACAATTGCAGAAAAATAATATCGATGCCGTTGTAGTAATTGGAGGAGAAGGTAGCTTCACCGGTGCTCAGGCTTTTATTCAGGAGTTTAACTTTCCAATTGTCGGTATTCCCGGAACCATAGATAACGACTTAATTGGAACCGATTTTACCATTGGATACGATACCGCTATAAATACGGTGATTGATGCGGTCGATAAGATCAGGGATACGGCCGAGTCTCATGACAGATTATTTATCGTGGAGGTAATGGGACGCGATTCGGGGCTTATTGCTTTACGGAGCGGAATTGGCGCCGGAGCGGAGGCTATTCTGATCCCCGAGTCAAAGACAGATACAGAACATTTATTTAAGCGGTTAGAAGAGGGCCGGAAAGACAAATCTTCAAAAATTATCATAGTTGCTGAAGGCGATAATGCAGGCGGATTTGAGATCGCGTCGCAAATTAAAGAGAAGTTCCCTAACTATGATACCCGATTGTCGATTTTAGGGCACATCCAACGTGGTGGTCGTCCTTCGTGTATGGATCGGGTATTGGCGAGCAGAACAGGAGTTGCGGCCGTAGAAGCTCTGATGAGCGGACGTAAAGGCGAAATGATAGGGATTGTTAATGGTAATATACATTACACACCTTTTCATAATGCAATTAAGCATATTTCTGAAGTGAATCCTTCTCTTTTGAAAATTCTAGATATACTATCACTTTAACACTCTTGTCGACAAGTCTTTAATGCATAACATTAAGCAACATTTCCTGGAAGCTCAGGCAGTTTTAAATGCTTTTTTAGCTGATGAGGAAAATTTTATCAAGATTAAAGCGGCAGGTGATATTTTATCTGACGCTATAAAATCTGGCAATAAAGTGATATCCTGCGGAAACGGCGGTTCGATGTGTGATGCCATGCATTTTGCAGAAGAGCTTTCCGGCCGTTACAGAGGCGACAGAAGGGCCTTACCAGCATTGTCTATCTCTGATCCTTCACATTTGTCTTGTGTTTCAAATGATTATGGATATGCATTTGTTTTTTCCCGGATGGTAGAAGCAATCGGGCAGCAAAATGATGTGCTGTTCGCGATAAGCACCAGTGGAAATTCGGAAAATATTCTTAACGCCATTAAGAGCGCAAGGGAAAAAGGAATGAAAGTAATTGGCCTTACCGGGAAAGAAGGAGGGAAAATGGCATCTTTATGCGATGTGGAAATCAGGGCCCCTAAGTCTGAGTTTTCTGATAGAGCCCAGGAAATACACATTAAAGTGATCCATTGCCTGATAGATTATATCGAGCGCGGGCTTTAATAGTTTTAGGCGTACGGTTTTTGTCGATCAAATCATAAGATGTAGTAGTTGGATTGAGCTTTTTAGTAAACAGTATAAAAACAGGCATTTATCTTTTTTTAATTGATATAATTACTATCTTTGCAGCCCCGCAGAATACACTCCGGGAACTATGTTGAATACATAAACAAAAAGAAATGGCAACTAAAATCAGATTGCAAAGATTCGGTAAAAAAGGAAAGCCTTTTTACCATGTAGTAGTGGCAGATTCTCGTTCTCCCAGAGACGGAAAGTTCATTGAGCGTTTAGGTTCTTACAACCCAAACACCAACCCTGCTACAATCGATATTAATTTCGAAAAAGCATTAGAGTGGGTAAACAGCGGTGCACAACCTACGGATACTTGTCGTGCTATACTTTCTTACAAAGGTGTTCTTTACAAAAAACATCTTGAAGGCGGTGTTAAAAAAGGTGCTTTAACTGCAGAGCAGGCAGAAGCCAAATTTAACGAGTGGGTACAAGGAAAAGGTGCTAAGATTGAAGGCAAAAAAGAAAGCTTAAGCTCTTCTAAAGAAGAAGCAAGAAAAGCTGCTTTAGCTGCTGAATCTAAGAAAAAACAAGACAGAGCTGCTGCATTAGCTGCAAAGAATGCTCCTGTTGCTGAAGAGGTTGTAGAGGAAGAAGTTGCTGAAACAGAAGTTGCTCCAGAAGCTGCTACTGAAACAGAAGTTGCAGCTGAAGCTCCAGCCGAAACTGAAGAAACTCCGGCTAAAGACGCTGAGTAGTTTTCTAATCTTATTTAAGGCGCCATTATGAAATATTCGTAATGGCGCTTTTATGTTTATAGCGTTGGACTAGCACGCTTTCTCAAGTCTAATGTCTCACATCTCACATCTTTAAAAATGAATATTGAAGACAGTTTTTATATAGGATACATTACAAAAACCAAGGGTCTTAAAGGTGAGGTTCAGGTGTATTTTGAATTCGACCAATATGAAGAACTGGAACTCGACTCTGTATTTCTGGAGATTAATAACAAATTGGTTCCTTTTTTTACTTCTACCTATAAATTGCAAGCTAATAAAACCGGGTATTTTTATTTTGAAGATGTAGACACCATTGAAAAGGCTGAAAAGCTGGTTCGGAAACAACTATATCTCCCAAATACAAAAATGCCGGAGCGCGGAGAGGACGAATTTTTTTATACCGATCTTAAAGGCTATATCGTACATGATGAGAAGTACGGGGAGTTAGGAGAAATAGTTGAAGTGCATGAATATCCTCAGCAATTTATTGCGGTGGTGCCTTATAAATTTACTGAGATAATGTTCCCTTTAAATGATGAAATAATTCAGGAAATTGATGAGGAGGAGGGAGTACTGAAAGTTATTCTTCCTGACGGCTTGATTGAAGTTTATACTAATCAATAGGCTTGTTCCGGCTGCTATCTTTATCTTTGTAAAATGCGTTTTGATATAATCACCGTCCTCCCCGCTTTACTTGAAAGTCCTTTTGCTCATTCAATTTTACAACGTGCACAAAACAAAGGACTTGTGGAAATAGTGGTACATAATCTTCGCGATTATTCTACCAATAAGCATAAGAATGTTGATGATTATCCCTACGGTGGTGGAAGTGGGATGGTGATGTCTATAGAACCGTTTGCAGCTTGTATCGAAAAATTGAAGTCTGAGAGAGATTACGATGAAGTAATATTTATGAGTCCGGATGGGGATGTTTTAAGCCAGAGTATTGCCAATCACCTTTCCTCAAAAAAGAATATAATAATCCTTGCCGGGCATTATAAAGGAATTGATCAGCGGATCCGCGACATTTTCGTTACGCGTGAAATTTCTATTGGAGATTATGTTCTGTCGGGCGGCGAATTGCCTGCTGCAGTTTTGGTGGATGCTGTTGTAAGGCTAATCCCCGGTGTGTTATCTGATGAGACATCTGCGTTATCAGACTCTTTTCAGGGGGAGCTGTTAGATGCACCCATTTATACTCGTCCGGCTGATTGGAAAGGTCACAAAGTGCCTGATATCCTATTAAGTGGAAATCCTGCTAAGATTGATGCCTGGCGTGATGAGCAGGCTCTGGAAAGAACCAAACAGCGTAGGCCAGACCTTTTAAAGGATTAGCTTTTCCTGCTTAAAAGTTCAATTATTCTTTCTTTATCCTGTATTTGATTTTTTAACGTGGTAGCCAATTCTCGGCAACTGTTAAGTTCAGATCGTAAACTTGAATATTCTACCCTTTCTTCTGAAACCATATTTTCAAAATCACCCTCCTCTAAAAAGAAAGTTGAGGCGGGAACCTTTAGTACTTCCGCCATTTTTCTAATATCCGTGTACTTTATCGAGCCTTTAACTAAACTCAGCTTTAGGCCATCAAAGGTTTTATTCATTTCCGCTGCAAGCCAACTTAAGGAACGGTTCTGATCTTTAAGAGATTTGTCTACTATGTCTTTAAGTTTCATATAAATGAACAAAAATTTTGTTTATCAAATTTAATGTATAATTTTATAAGTATTATTTACCTATAAAACTTTGATACGTCTCAATATTTTATGTTTTTATCGCAAAATATTGGTACAAGATACAAATTTTTGACATTATGTTTAAATACTGTATTAACGATCTTTTAATTCAATTGCCAATGAAAGATTATCGGAAAGCGATAAAGATACTACCTAAAGCCCTGAATGTTTCGGTTAATACGTTTTCAAATTATAGAAACATACGAATTAACGATGAGCAGGATATCCCTCATCAAAAGGTGGTATTGATAGAAAAGATGTTCGGTTTAGAAGCCGGCAAGCTGGAAAACTTCACGCTTAAATATAAACCCCTAAAGCAATTATTGGAAGAATGGGAGGAATAAAAAGCGAAGATATGTCGACGAATTCGAAACTACTTAATTTAATGACGAGTGATTTAAAAGGTCCCTTCAGCTGCCTGGTTGAATCTTTGGGAATGCTGCAAGGGGCTGCAGCGGAACATTATCTGAGTCTGATGATTGAGTTAAGGAAGTATTTGAACTCAAAAATTTCTGACGATATCGATTGGGCAGGATATCAATTTTCGGGTCAAACCTGTTACTCATCAAATTTGAGATTTCAGATGAATCTAATTATTCAGATTATAAAATGTGCTAAAAAAGTAGGGCTTAATATTAGAAATAGTATAATAGATTTTAAGGGAATTAATATTGATCTGGTATTATTCGGATTTATTCTTTGCAAGCTTTTATTGTTAATCGTAGAGTGTTGTGATGGAGATGATGAGATTGAGATAAGCGCTGCTAAAAAGGATAATCGGATTGTGATTTCTATAACAGCTAGTGGGGCGACACTTTTTAAGAAATTGGGTCAGATTTGTTTAAACTATAGTGTTGAAACCGCCGATACAAAGGCAAATACTACCTTGAATTCATGTTATGAGATTCTTAGTATCAATGGCGGTAATTTATGGTCAGAAAGCTCTGAGCTAGAAGGATTAAAACTTTATTTCAGTATGCCGGCGAATAAAAAACATTAATTGGAAAAATTTTAAAACTGCTCTTTCATTATTAAAATAAAATCCCTAATATTGCAGTCCGATTTTTAGGGAATAAAAATCGTATTAAGAGCTTAAAATCATGGATTTAGTAAAATTTGTTGAAGAGCAGGCCATTGCAAAAAAAGAAGTTCCTGCATTCAAATCTGGCGATACTGTAAGTGTACACTATAAAATCCGCGAAGGAAATAAAGAGCGTATTCAGATTTATCAGGGAGTAGTTATACAACGTAACGGTGTTAACGCCAATGAAACTTTTACTGTACGTAAAATGTCGAACGGTGTAGGAGTAGAGCGTATTTTTCCAATCAACTCTCCAAACATTGAGAAAGTTGAAGTTAATAATCGCGGTAAAGTTCGCAGAGCGAAATTGTTCTACTTACGTGCATTAACTGGTAAGGCTGCCCGTATTAAATCTAAAAGAGTTTAATAAAAACTTTACATTCGTCTTCGAATTAAAAAAAGCGCCTGAATATTTTCAAGCGCTTTTTTTATGGATGTTTATAAAAAAATTGTTTGGCTGATTTAAGCCGCGGCTAACCGTTTAACTACTTCTGTGTAGCTTACGCTTTTACTGCGTTTTTTTTGCTGTCGCAGACACCTTGCCTTTACTGTCCGGAGAGCAATGGCTGGCTTTAGATTCTTCCTCTTTCGTGCATGCTTTTTTACCCTGGCAGCATTCTTTACCATCAGCTTTCTTTTGTGCGGGTTTGGTCTGAGCAGAGGCGACAGTAATTGTAAAAACTGCCATTAAAAATAAAATCTTTCTCATCATTTATGTATTTTGGATTTAAAACTCTCCAAGCACAGTAATCCCGCCTTGAACAGTGTCGCCTATCTTCACATTTATTTTAGTTCCCAGCGGCAAAAATACATCTACCCGTGAGCCAAATTTTATGAATCCGAACTGGTCCCCCTGTTTAACTTCATCACCTTCCTTAACGTACCATACTATTCTGCGGGCAAGTGCACCGGCTATCTGCCTGAATAGTACAGGTACTCCAGATTTACTTTCGATTACAATTGTAGTGCGTTCATTATCTGTTGATGATTTGGGGTCCCAAGCTACCAGGTATTTACCTTTGTGATATTTAACGAATTTCACAATCCCAGAAATGGGATTTCTATTTACATGTACATTAATAGGCGACATAAAAATAGAAACCTGTATACGTTTATCCTTAAAATATTCAGTTTCTTCGGTTTCTTCAATTACAACAACTTTGCCGTCAGCCGGACAAATAATATGTTTATCATTTTGAGCCCAATTCCTGCTCGGACTTCTGAAAAATTGTAAAATAATTATGAAAAATGCGAAAGATAGAATATAAACTAGCCAGCGAATCAGTTGAGAGTCAGGGTTGTAGTAGTGAACAAGGGCATTGGCTATAAAGATAAGCAGAACAGTTAGAGCAAGAGATGTATATCCTTCTTTGTGGATTGTCATTTTTTAAAATTTTTCAAAGATGCTAAAAATAATATAAACTAGGTTTCTGAGGGCGCAGATATTGCACGATAGATGTCGGTTAAATTGCGTCCCAGGCCCTTATAGTCTAACCCATAGCCAACTACAAATTCATTTTGAATCTCAAATCCTACATACTCAATTTCTTCGATTTCCTTTTGTAGAGAGTTAGGCTTTAATAGAAGGGTACAAACAGAAACGGAGGCCGGTTCCTGCTCTTTTACTTTGTCTAAAAGATAACTTAAGGTAATTCCGGTGTCGACGATGTCTTCAACGATAATAACGTCACGGTTTTTTAAATTTAAATCCAGGCCAATAACCTCTTTAACTATACCCGAACTTGTATCTGCTCCATTATAAGAGGATACCTTAACAAAGCTGACTTCCGAAGAGATATTTATTTGTTTCATTAAATCGGCCATGAAGATAAAGCTGCCGTTTAACACTCCTAAAAATACCGGTACGCGGGTTTCATAATCTACATTAAGTTGAATGCCCAAAAATCTTGTTCTTTTCTCTATTTGGTCATACTCCAAAAGCAGGTCGAATTCTTTATCTTCTATCTCAATTTTCATCTGAAAAAATTTGGGCAATCACTATTAATGATTCCGAAGATAGAAAAAATTATGCGCCGTTCTTTTTTTGTTCGCGTTCTTTCCGTCTTTGTTCGCGTCTTTGCTGGCGGAGTTCTGCAGGAGTGATAATTGTATCTCTGGAGATCAGTTTATTTCCCTTTTGCTCTATGCGGGTTGAATCCGGATTTCTTCTAAAAATGTTTTTGAAAAAGCCACCACCGGTTTGTTCACTATCTTCCTCGTACAGAGAGTCGACTATAACAGAATCAACAGGGTCAACTTTACGACGCAAACTCTCTTTTAACATAACACCATAGAAACCGTAGGCGTTTGTGTCTCTGCTGGTATACCCGCGTCTTGCCATTAAACCACCAATCAATTTGAAATATCCTCTTAATGAATAACTCAGACTTCCATCAGCTTCAAAGAAGTATAAACCTTTTTTGGGACGGGGAACGATATTAGCAAGAAAAATACTCTCGCCTAAGCTGAGGTCAGAAGGATGTTTGCCGAAATAATATCTTGCAGCTTCGCCAATACCGTATACGTTATTACCCCATTCTATAAGGTTTAAATAGACTTCGAACATTCGTTGTTTGGATGAAAGCCGATTGTTTTCAATCATCCAAACCAGCAGTATTTCCTCAACTTTCCGGGCCATGGTTTTCTGACGGCTCAGGAAAACATTTTTTACCAGTTGCATTGAAATTGTACTTCCACCTCGTTTGAACGCTTTTTCTTTGAAATTGGTAGCAATAGAACGTTGAAATGCGGTTGCTACAAAACCATTATGTGAGTAAAACGAAGGATCCTCTGCGGTTAAGATCGCATTTCGAAGACTCGGTGTTATTTGATTTATAGGGACATAGTCGGGATTTTGTGGGCCAATAATAATATCCCTCATGGGTTTTCCGTATTCATAAGGAGTATAAACAAAGCTGCTGTTTATCTTTTGCAAATTGGTTTTTCCCCATTTCAGGATTTTAAAGTCGCCGCTTTTTTGCAAAGAAGAGTGTATACGAACACTATCAGGGTTTTTAGAATCAAGGAAAAAGTCAAGATTGTATTGAAGTTTTCCAGCAACTTTAATTCCGTCCAGAGATTCGAATAAGCCGACCGGAAACGAATCAAAAAGTTGTTGAGCATTTAATTGCTCGGTTTTCAATTTTAAAGAATAGGTTTTCTTTGGAGAGTTGGTATACTTTAAATAAGGATTCGCCTTTACATTTTTTAAATAGATAACGGATGTACTGTCCAGCGCTACGAAATTCTCACCGATTACAACGTCTGCATCAATCGCCCCGCTTGGCACAATTATATTGTTCGCTGCAATTTTAGGATGATTAATTAAAAGGTTTTTAATTGCCCATGAGCCGTAAATGCGAAATTTGTCGCCCTGCTTCGCCGCCTTTTTTAACTCAGTATAAACGGTATCGAAGTTAAGTTTCAGACCATATTCTTTTTCCAATAGTGCAAGTTCTACCTTTCGGTTTTCAGCATATAATTTGAATGAGAGTTGTTTTTTTCCTGGCTCTACCGTTCCGTCCACATGCCAGACAGCTTCATTATCATTTAATAAAATATTCGATTTTAATTGCCCGTCATTTATCGTTGCAGAGGATGTATAAAACCTTAGTTTGTTCGCATTGTGAGTTATCGCAACATCAAAGTCCGTAACCTGCATCTCGTCCGGGATCTTATACAAAACCTGGTTAAGCAGGTTGTTTGCTATTTCTGCCAAATCCGCCTTTGTTGTTTTAGTGGTGTCGCGATTTTTTCTCTTAAACAGGAAGTCGTAATTGCTTATGCTGTCGCGTTTTACTAGGTTTACTTTTCCGCTTTTAATTTTTAGGCGGCTTATTTTGAAATCGCCTGAAATAAGCGGTAATAGTTTGACACCAATTAGTATATCATTGATATAAATGAGGCTGTCCCTATTCTCGGGCACGACAGAAACGCTTGAAAATGCTACAGATGTCAGACCCTGAAAATGTGGATCGCTTATTTTTAAATTAAGATTATAATCTCTTTTAGCTTTATTAACTGCTTTTGTAATTACAGCTTGCAAAATGGCTTCCCGTTTCGAGTAGGCGATAGCTACCCCTACTAAAAATACTGCCAGGAGTACCGAGAGAGAAATAACAGCAATTTTTATATACTTGGAAGGAATACGTTTACGCATGTATGCACAAGACTTTGAAATTCATTGAATAGTATAAAAAAACGATTTATGGCGAGTTTTATTTCCAGAGTGTAAATATCTGTAAATTCATTAGGCAAACAAGCATAATAGTAATAGGTTTCATAAATTTGCGGCTTATAGTTGATAGATGATAACTAAAGAGCAAGTATTAAAAGCGCTAAGTCATGTGGAAGAGCCGGATCTTAAAAAAGATCTTGTTACGCTGAACATGATTGAAGATATAATTATAGAAGGAAATAATCTCACCTTTTCGGTGGTTTTAACCACCCCGGCATGTCCATTAAAGGCATTAATCGAAAATGCATGCCGTAATGCAATTGCTCATTTCATAAGCAAGGATGTAGTGGTTGATGTGAAGATGACTTCGCGGGTAACAACACAAAAGAACCAGCCTCTCAGCAATATCAGAAATATAATTGTTGTGGCATCTGGTAAGGGTGGAGTAGGAAAATCTACGGTCTCTGCAAATTTGGCTATTGGATTAGCTAAACGTGGCGCAAAAGTAGGCTTGATCGATGCGGACATTTATGGCCCATCTATTCCAATTATGTTTGGATTGGAAACAGAAAAGCCAAATGCCACTCAAACTGCAGATGGGAAAACCCGTATAGATCCGATAGAAAAGTTTGGGATTAAACTTCTGTCCATCGGATTTTTCACAGATCCGAATCAACCCATTCCATGGAGAGGTCCCATGGCATCCAATGCCGTTAAGCAGCTATTTAACGATGCAGATTGGGGCGAACTGGATTATCTGGTTGTCGATCTTCCTCCCGGCACCGGCGACATTCATATTACCTTGACGCAAAATTATCCTGTAGCTGGGGCCGTTATTGTTACAACGCCGCAAAATGTAGCGCTGGCTGATGCTAAAAAAGGTATTGGCATGTTTTTGATGGACTCGATTAATGTTCCGATTTTGGGTATCATAGAGAATATGTCGTATTTCACGCCTGCAGAACTTCCTGACAATAAATATTATATTTTTGGTGAAGGCGGCGGAAGAAAACTGGCTGGAATGTATAATACAGCGTTTTTAGGTGAGATTCCATTAGTGCAAAGCATTAGCGATGCCGGAGACGCGGGAAGTCCTGTAATTCTGAACGAAAACAACCCTATGTCGGTTGCATTTTTAGACATCGCCGAAAGAGTTGCGCAGCAAGTATCGATAGCGAATGCCAAAATGCCGGCGCAGTAGGTTAAAAGAATAAATTTTAGTATTTTTATAAAAAAAGATTTATAATGGATTTGTTGCAAAAAGTGGAAAGTGCTCTGGATACTATCCGTCCTTATTTAGAGGCAGATGGAGGCAATGTGTCTGTAGAAGAAATAACATCAGATAATATAGTTAAGCTAAAGTTGCTTGGTGCTTGCGGATCCTGTCCAATGAGTATCATGACGCTTAAAGCAGGTATTGAACAGGCAATAAAAAAAGCTGTACCAGAGATACAATCGGTTGAGGCTGTTAATCTTACAGATATGGATGATCCCAATGCAGTAATGCCGCAGACATTAAATTAACAGAATATTCGATATTTTAAAAGCGATTGCGTTGTATAAACGGATCGCTTTTTTTGTAATATTTCCTTTATGAAGATTGAGACGGTGCGTTTCTTAACAGATTTTAACATTAGTCTTGCACAATTTTTGTTAGGTTTACACTGATGAAGCACTTGCTCGCCATATTAATTTTATGCTTTGCATTTGGGTTTTCTCAAGCCCAGGAAAAGTCTATTGTTCAATTTTCGGGACTAATTTACCATGTTGATTCTAATGTTGTTGTTCCATATGTTTCCATAACCAACAGATCTGACAGAGGTAAAGTGTTTTCTGCCAACCATCAGGGTTATTTTTCATTTGTGGCTCATGAGGGAGACACGATAGTTTTCAGCGCAATTGGATACCGAAGAGAGGCCTTGGTTATTCCTGCTAACGTACCTGATAAGAAATATACAGTTATCATAAAGCTAAAGGCAGAAGTAGTTAATTTACCTACCGTTCGTGTGCTTCCCTGGGCAAGTATAGACGATTTTAACCGCGATTTCATGGCAATGAAATTTGCAGATGATGATCTGGAAATCGCAAGAAAGAACGTAACCCGGACTTCTTTAATGGCAATGGCCCGGTCTCTCCCTCGTGATGGAACCGAGATGAACAATCTGAATTTTCAGAACAACCATATCGCCTTAAGCAATAAAAACATGAACCAACGTGGGGCTAATCCTCTCTTAAATCCGTTTGCATGGGGAGCGTTAATTCAGCAGATAATGCAGGGCGATAAAAGCAGAGCCAACGACAATTAGCGCTTTTTAGAGGCGGCGGGAAACTTCATTCTATAATCTACTTTAACAGCACCCCTCGATATTGAATCAAGTTTGCTTTTTAACATCGCTCGTCTAAGCGGGCTCAATTTATCAGTAAATAGTTTTCCTTCAATGTGGTCGTATTCGTGTTGGATAACACGTGCTTTAAAGCCTGAAAAAGTTTCTGTATGCTGATTCCAGTTTTCGTCGAAATAAGAAATAGTTACTTTTTGATTCCGGCTAATGTCTTCCCTGATATCAGGAATACTTAAACATCCTTCATTAAAGTTCCATTTCTCTCCCTCTTCATTTAGAATTTGCGCGTTGATAAATACCTTTTTGAAATCTTTAAGTTCAGGCTCATCTTTGTCGCTTAAGTCGATTACAAAAAGACGAATAGAAAGACCGATTTGGGGCGCAGCAATTCCTACGCCGCTTGCATTATACATCGTGTCGAACATGTTTTCAATCAGGCCGGACAGGTTAGGATAGTCTTGCGTAATATCTACTGCCTTTTTTCTTAAAACCGGATCTCCGTATGCTATAATCGGTAACTTCATTGTGCAAAAATAAATAAATAAGGGGGGATTAGGAATATCTCCAATCGATTTAAACGCTATTCTGACGGTTCGAACACCAACGATGTAAGCTGTGCAGGTTCGAAAATCTCATTCGCAATTTCAAGCACCTGTTCTGCGGTGACTGCATTTACTTTGGCATACATCTCCTCAAGTGTATCCGCCTTTCCATAATCGGTTAAGCTTTTGGTCATCGAAATTATTAAACCAATCCTGTTTTCTTCTCCCAGGGCAATCAAACCTGTGAATTTTTGCTTGGCCTGACGCAGGGCGATTGGTGATAATTTGTTTTCCCGAAGTTTTTTCAGTTCCTTGTGAACAAGTGATAATGCTCTCTTTGATTTTTCCGCATCTGTTCCAAAATAAATGGAAAAAATGCCGGTATCGCTGAAGCCGGTATAGTTCGACTCGATCGTATACGCTATCCCATATTTCTCCCGGATCTGCATATTCAGCCTTGAACTCATGCCTGTTCCGCCCAAAAGATTGTTGAGTAACATCAAACCAGTTTTGTATTCGTGATGAATGGAATAAGCTTTATTGCCAATTACGCAATGTGTCTGGCCGATTGATTTTTCAATTCTGCTTTCTGAAGGTTTATTGCCTTTGAAAGGATCTCGGCTTAAATTTATTTTCCTTTCGGGAATGTCTGAATAAGTCTTTGTAAAAACTTTGCAGAGCTTTTTGAAATCATAGTTTCCCAGAACGCCAATCACGATTTCGTGGGTGTTGTAGTTATTATTTAAAAAATCCAGAATATCGGGACGTTCCAACGCTTTAACGGTATCATTTGTGCCCAGGATATTTCTCCCTAAAGAATGGCCCGCGAACAGAATATCTTCAAAGTCGTCTTGGATAGCTTCTTCGGGCTGATCCTGGTAAGACGCGATTTCATCAAGAATTACGCTTCTCTCTTTTTCGAGTTCCTCCTCAGGAAACACAGAGTGAAAAACCAGATCTTGGAAAAGTTCCAAAGCTCTTTCGAGGTACGGATTTAAAAACGAAGCATGCAGGCAAGTGTACTCCTTGGTGGTGTAGGCGTTTAAATCGCCTCCTACAAGTTCAAGACGGTTCAGAATCTGCGTTGTGCTTCGCTTTGCGGTTCTTTTAAATAATAAGTGCTCGATAAAATGAGCAAGGCCGTCTTTTCCATGCTTCTCATCCCGCGAGCCGGCATTTATAATGATGCAGGAGTGCGATAGTAGAGAAGTTGTGGGTTTATGTAAAAGGCGTATGCCGTTAGGCAGGGTAAAAACCTGATAATCCATTAAGGGTACAAGATATATATTATAGCCCAATGGGTAAAACCATGAGTGTTTATTTTCATCAGATTATATTTGAGATGTGAGAGTTCAGATTTGAGAGCCTGACTATTTTCATAGCTTTTGTCTTTTTAAAAGATGATGAAGATTTATCTGAATATAAGTTCATTTCGTTTGAAAGCGGAAAGCTCATGTATCTTTCATTATTCTTTCAGCTTTAATTTGCATTCCCGCTTAAACGCCTCGAATCTCGGCATTGATACCCCTCTTATGTATGAATTTCCTGGATTGGAAGCTGCATAGTTCTGATGATATTCTTCTGCCCGGTAAAATGTTTTTAGCCGGGCCACCTCGGTTACTATAGGTTTTTTGAATGCGGGAGTCCATTTCATAATGGCTTTTCTAACCAGTTCTTCCTCGGCAGGTGTGTTATAAAATATGGCAGAACGATAAGATGTTCCAATATCTGGTCCCTGGCGATTTAAGGTAGTAGGATCGTGTGAGGTGAAAAACGCGTCCAATAAATCCGAATATGAAATAACTTTCGGATTGTAGTATACCATAATCGCTTCCGCGTGCCCGGTTGTTTCTGCACATACCTGTTCGTATGTTGGGTTTTTTAAATGTCCGCCGGTATAGCCAGACACAGCTGAATCGACACCGGCAATTTCTTCAAAAATATGTTCGGAACACCAAAAACACCCTTCGGCGAAAACTGCAATTGCCTTTCCGGGGGGGGCGGCTGTTTTTACTGCATCAGTTTTGTGCTGACCTGCAAGATTACAGGAGAAAAGAAAAGATGCACTAAAAAGGATATAGAATATTGATCTCAATTTCATGATGGGTACAATTAGTATTATTAATGTACGAGATTGATTTGAAATCCGATCTTTATAAACTGGTTATTTTTCTGCTTAGTATCAAGGGGAGTGTAGTGTCTGAGAAAGTTTATGTTTATGGAATTAAAATTGAACATTTGAATTTGAAAGCTGTCTTTCAATTCTGTTTAAAAGAGTCATCTCATCAAATGGTTTCGCTACAACATCATTTGCACCCACGTCGAGAATGGCATTGTAAACATCAGGAACACCCGAAAGCATGATTACAGGAATATGGCGAGTTGTGGGGTCATCCTTGATTGATCTGCAAATATCTCTGCCATCTAAATTATCCAAAATAACATCCAGAAGAATTATATCAGGATTAAAATCGTGAATAGTATTAAATATATTTGCACCTGTTGCCGAGCTTTGAACTTTAAAGCCTGCATTTGTTAAAAGTAGTTCTAATGTTTCCCGGACGTTATCCTCGTCTTCTACTATGATTACCCTTCTATCCATTTTGTAAAGCGTTAATTGATAATAATTACAAAATGGAGATAGACTTGTTTCGGAAAATGTAAAAATGTTGAGATCAAATAAAGATATCAACGGCAATTTCCAAATTCCAGGTAAATCCTAAGGCATTCTTGCGTTTAATCGCCCGAAGTTTTATTTTTTTGTTATTTATACGAGCATATTTACTAATCGAAGCTATTCGGTCGGACTTAGCTTCAGGAAGTATTGTTAGAAAATAGCCAAGTACATCATCGAGGTTATTATATTGTTGTATCTGCTGCATGATAAATAAATCTTTCTCCAAATTTAGCTGACGGCTTTTAACAGGGAATTACTTTAGTATAAAGGTTTTGTTAAAGTCTATCTTAGCCACTTTTCTGTTAATGATGCATTTTTTGTTACTTTGGAAAAAAATCAAACAATGTATTCATTTTTATTAGAAGCACACTCGGGTTTAAGGTATGTGGTAATGTTACTGCTTATCGTAGCTGTCATTCTTAGTTTAACAGGATGGTTTGGCAATAAAACGTTTACCGCAGGTAATAAACGGGTAAACCTTTTTACTTTGATAAGCACCCATATTCAGTTTGTAATAGGTCTTATCTTATATTTTGTTAGTCCGTATGTAAAAACAGGCGACATGGGCACTGCGATGAAAGATGCTACTTTACGTTACTGGACGGTTGAACATATTTTGATGATGCTTATTGCAGTCGTGTTAATTACTGTAGGTTATTCTAAATCTAAAAAGCTTTTGAGCGACGTTGCAAAGCACAAAACCGTAGCGATTTTTTATAGTCTGGCATTTATAATTATCGTCGTTGCTATTGTTTTAAGCGGAAGACCGTTGATCGGTAGATAAGATAATTGATAAAACTATTGACAGTTATGAATTTCTTTCTATTTTTGTTCAAATGATGATTTTGAAACATACAAAGATTTGGTGGTGGCTGGAGTCAACTCGCGTCTGGTGAAGGTATGTTTCGTATTTGAAAATAAATAAACGACATTATATATCAACCCGACGCTAAACCGTCGGGTTTTTTTTGGTCTAATCTGCCCTTATCACAGGCTATATTTTATTATATGCATACTTTACATACTTCGTTTAAAAAGTTACTTGCAGATACAACTACTCCAGTGAGTATTTATCTGCGAATGCGGGATGTTTTTCCGAATAGCATCCTTCTGGAAAGCTCGGATTATCATAGCCGTGAAAATAGCATGAGCTATGTCTGCTGCGATCCGATAGCAGGTATCAGTCTTAATGAAAATGTTTTATCTACTTATTTCCCAAATGGAAAAAGGGAGACTATACTAGCCGAAAATGTAGATTTGCTGGAGGAAGTAACTAAATTCAGAAGCAGTTTTACATCTACCGAAGAAACCACATTTAAGTTCATTTCAAACGGATTGTTTGGGTATTTCACCTTTGAAAGCATTGAGCATTATGAAGATATAAAATTGCAGACAGATCGCTCCGGTCCGCGAAACATTCCTTTATTGCAGTACCACGTTTATCGTTATGTTATTGCTATAGATCATTTTAAAAATGAGTTGTACCTTTTTGAGCACCGGGCAGATGCTAAGGAAGAATCGGGGATAGAACGAATTCAATATTTGATTCAGAATAAGGATTTTCCTGAGTATCGGTTTGAGGCCTCGGGCGATGAGAGTTCTAATTTTACTGATGAAGCTTTTATAAAGGTTATTGAAGATTTAAAAAAGCACATCTATCGCGGCGACGTTTTCCAGATAGTGCCTTCAAGAGCTTTCTCACAATCGTTCCAGGGCGACGAGTTCAACGTTTATAGGGCCTTGCGATCTATCAACCCATCCCCTTATCTGTTTTACTTTGATTATGGTGATTTTAAGCTATTTGGCTCCTCTCCCGAAGCTCAGCTGACTATCAAAAATAACGAGGCCACAATCTATCCTATTGCCGGGACATTTAGACGTACCGGAAATGATTTGCTTGATGCCGAATTAGCTGAAAAATTGGAAAACGACCCTAAAGAAAGCGCTGAACATGTAATGCTGGTAGACTTAGCCAGGAATGATCTGAGCAGGCACTGCAAAAATGTGGAGGTGAAGGCATTTAAAGAAGTTCAATACTATTCACATATCATCCACCTTGTATCTAAGGTCACCGGAAAATTAAAAGAAGGCACTGATCCTTTTTACGTGGTTGGCGATACATTTCCGGCAGGAACATTGAGCGGTGCACCAAAATATATGGCAATGACTTTAATTGACCGCTTTGAAAACGGTCCGCGTGGTTTTTACAGTGGCGCCATTGGCTTTATGGGCTTTAACGGCGACTTTAATCACGCCATAATGATTCGATCATTTATGAGCCGGAATAATGTTTTACATTATCAGGCAGGCGCGGGAATTGTTGCCGATTCGAATCCGCAAAGCGAATTGGCCGAGGTAAATAATAAAATTATGGCTTTGCGTATGGCTATAAAACTGGCAGAAACAATAGTACCAACTTTTGAAAAGGCTTAAAATGAAGATATTAGTAATAGATAATTACGATTCCTTTACCTTTAATCTGGTTCATTTATTAAATGAGTGCGGATATGAACCTACGGTTTGGAGAAATGATAAATTTGAATTGGGGGATATAGAATCGTTCGATAAGATTTTATTGTCACCCGGTCCGGGAATACCATCTGAGGCGGGTTTGTTATTAGACGTAATAAAAACGTATTCACCCACCAAGAGTATTTTAGGTGTGTGTTTGGGCGTGCAGGCTATTGCCGAAGTGTTTGGCGGAAGTTTATACAACCTTTCATATCCCGTGCACGGCAGGGCGACAGCTATGCAGGTTTTAGATGAGGATGAAATTTTATTTGATGAGTTGCCAAGAACATTTAATGTGGGCAGATATCACTCCTGGGCGGTAAGTCGTGAAGGGCTGCCGGAGGATCTGATTATAACAGCTAAAGATACAGAAGGAGTTATCATGGGGTTGCGCCATAGAAAGTATGATGTGCGCGGAGTGCAGTTCCATCCAGAATCTGTTTTAACAGAGAATGGAAAGCAAATGATAAGTAATTGGTTAAACACCCCTGCTAAATAAATGAACATGACAGCAAACACAGGGAGTACGATCCTTGATAAAATTGTTAAGCATAAATTAAAGGAGATTGCCGACGCCCGGTCACGGGTTTCGATTAGTCGCTTAGAGGAGGATGAGTTGTTTCACCGCGAATGTTATTCTATGAAGGAATTCATGCTGTCGCCAAAAAGAACAGGTATCATTGCCGAATTTAAAAGGGCTTCTCCTTCAAAGGGAATTATCAATAATAAAGTTAGTGCCGCAACAGTAACAAAGGCTTATGCAGACGCGGGAGCATCAGCGTTGTCGGTTTTAACCGATTCGCAGTTCTTTGGCGGCAGAATCAGTGACTTGCTGCAGGCTAGAGCTGCCAACACTGTGCCGGTATTGCGCAAAGAGTTTATCTTGGATGAGTATCAGATCATTGAGGCTAAAGCAATTGGCGCGGATATTATATTGTTAATCGCGGCTATTTTAGATCCAAAAACTATTGAAACGTTTGCTCGTTTGGCAAAGAATTTGGGAATGAGTGTTTTGCTGGAAGTCCATAATCAGCAAGAGCTGGAACGAAGTCTTTGCGATGATTTGGACGCCGTTGGTGTAAACAATAGAAATCTGGCGGATTTTTCTGTTTCCCTACAGCATTCCTATGATTTGGTGAATCAGATTCCTGATCAGTTTCTTAAGATTTCTGAAAGCGGGATCAGCAATCCAAACACAATTCACGAATTAAAAAAAGCTGGATTTAATGGCTTTTTAATCGGTGAGAACTTTATGAAGGAGGAGGATCCTGGTAAGGCAATGAAGGATTTTGTTGCACAGCTAAAAAATCTTCAACAATAAAGTAAATCACTATTATTATTTTGTTGTTAGTTATAAGATCCCGCTAGGGGATAAACAAAAAAATTAAAGAATGGGTAAGCAGAAATTCTTCGATACAGCTATTAAGCCGGAGCGTGCAGTTTTAGTGGGTATTATAACTCCGAATGAAACGGAAGAAAAAGAGCGGGAGTATTTGGAGGAGCTGGAATTTCTGGTAGAAACAGCGGGCGGAATTACCGAAAAGACCTTCACCCAAAAAATGCAGCGTGCCGACAGAGCAACTTTTGTAGGGACCGGAAAACTCGAAGAAATTGCGGCATATGTAAAGTCTGAAGAGATTGACATTGTGGTTTTTGATGACGAACTCAGCCCTTCTCAGCTTCGAAATATCGAACGTGAATTGCAGGTTAAAATACTTGATCGCAGCAATTTAATCCTTGATATTTTTGCTTCGAGGGCACAAACATCTCAGGCAAGAACGCAGGTAGAATTAGCGCAGCTACAATATTTATTGCCACGGTTAACACGTTTGTGGACTCACTTAGAGAGACAAAAAGGTGGAATCGGGATGCGTGGCCCGGGTGAAAGTCAGATCGAAACAGACAGACGGATTATTCAGGATAAGATCGCGTTATTAAAAGATCGGTTAAAAATAATCGACAGGCAGAATGAAACGCAACGGAAAAACCGTGGTCAGTTAGTTAGGGTGGCATTAGTAGGTTATACTAACGTTGGTAAATCTACCATCATGAATATGCTGTCAAAGTCGGATGTGTTTGCGGAGAATAAGTTATTTGCAACTTTGGATACCACGGTTCGGAAGGTTGTAATTGAAAATCTGCCTTTTCTACTTTCCGACACGGTAGGTTTTATCCGAAAATTGCCCCACCACTTAGTCGAATGTTTTAAGTCGACCCTGGACGAAGTCAGGGAAGCCGATATTTTGATTCATGTTGTTGATATTTCGCATCCGACTTTTGAAGATCAGATAAAAACAGTTAATGAAACCTTAAAGGATTTAGGCGTAGTTGATAAAGAAATAATAACGGTTTTTAACAAGATTGATGCGTATAAGCCGGAGCACGATACTGAAACCGGTGTTAGCTTAAGCCTTGATGAATTCAAAAATAGCTGGATGGGAAAGCATAACAGTCCTGCCGTTTTTATTTCTGCAAAAAACAGAGAGAATGTGGATGAACTAAGAATTCTTTTATATTCAAAAGTTAAAAATATCCACCAGGAAAGATACCCTTACGACGCTTTGTTGTATCCTGATATAGAAGGGGAAAACTAATTATATACTTAATTTCATATGGAATCTAAACGTCAGCAGAAATTCGCGGGGGTAATTCAAAAAGACTTGGCAGAGATATTTCAACGGGAGGGCATGAATTTTTTGCCGAATACTTTAGTTACTATAACCAAGGTACGCATTACGCCCGACCTGGCTATTGCCCGTGTTTTTTTAAGCTTTTTCAATAGTGCTAATACCGCTCTTGCCTTAAATACAGTGAAAGCGCATGCGGGTGAGATACGCTATAAGTTAGGTGCGAAAATAAAGAATCAGGCAAGGATCGTCCCTCAGCTTGAATTTTTTCTTGATGATACCAATACCTACGTTGAACGTATGGATAAAATATTTGATAAGATCAGTCAGGAGCCCAGGCAGCCGGATACCGAAGACTGATTTTAAAAGAACACATCTGCAAGCGGTAATTATCTAATTATATTTAAAAATATCCGTGAGCTTTGGTATATTGAATTATGGCTTTACAGATAACCTTGCTTATGTGGTTGGCGGTTTTCGGCATCGCGAAAGCCGATCCGGTACCTACGTTTAAGGGCGGAGCAAAAAGCCTTAATAGCTTTATCTCCAGCAATCTTATTTATCCTGAATATGCTAAGCAGAATTGTCTCCAGGGAACTATTCAAATCAGTTTTCAGCTTACAAAGAAGGGCAGAATCTTTGGTTCTAAGGTTGAAAAAGGATATGGGATTGATCTAGATGCTGAAGCATTGCGAATAGTTCGGCTAACCTCAGGCCGGTGGATTGTTCCCGCGTCTTTTGATACTACACAGTCCATCGTTATTCCTATCAATTTTTCATTGAAAGAATATAAGTGCGATGAACGTGCCCCTGAAGAAATTCAAGAAGCCATCGCCGCCTATAAAGCGAGGCAGGATCTTACCCGCGCTGTGGTAAATTTCTACGATAAAAAATCATCAGGAAGTTATTCTCCGGCTGATGAAGCTAAGGTTTTGGAGCTGAAAAGGCAACTGGGCTATGATGAACGCTTTTTTGATCGGCTATTAAAACAGGCTAAACAAAAACTTAAGCAGGGCGATACCGAAGGTGCTTGTGAAGATTTAAATTTGATCCGGGATTTGGGAAGCAGCAAGTCCGCAGAATTGCTTTCTGAGAGATGCGGCTAAATGTCAAATAAAAAAGCGGTCGATAACCTGACCGCTTTAATCAATACTAATTTAATCTAGAACCCTAACCCTTTAAAAACTTATAGTAGGACTGTTCTGCCAGTCGAAGGTTTAATGTAAAATGTTTTTTGGTGATTTTTAAACTTGAAAAGAACGTATTGCTGTTTCCACGTCCTGAACTTGCAGACGAGGACGGCCTTTTGGCTGTAGGAGGCGACTTATCGACAGCCCGTTTAAATCTTGCATACAGCTTAGGAATATTTCCCTGGTACTCAGAAGAAACCCCCATCCTATGGTATTCGCCACACGAGCGATTTGTGCTTTTCCCGGAAAAGGTAAAAGTTTCAAAAAGCATGCGGAAATTTCTTAAATCAGAAGTGTATACTGTTACAGAAAATCAGGCATTTGAACAGGTGATAAAATCCTGTGCTTCGGTTGAACGAAAGGATCAGGACGGTACATGGATTGTTTCTGAAATGCAGGAAGCCTATCTGAATTTGCATAGAGAAGGGGTGGCGCATTCAATTGAAGTTTGGCGGGATAAAGAATTAGTAGGTGGGTTGTATGGGGTTAAAACCGGAAATGTGTTCTGTGGGGAAAGTATGTTCAGCACAGCGGCGAATGCTTCGAAAACCGCATTGATCTGGCTTTGTAAGCATAAACATTACTCCTTGATAGACTGCCAGTTTCACACAGAACATCTTGAAAGTATGGGAGCAGAATATATATCGAGAGAGGAATATATGAGAGTATTAGCAGAATCTTGTTAGCAGTTTTCTGCCACAGTCTAGTTCAAAATCTCCCGAATATCTTCTGCGCTTAAAGATTTTACAAAACTTTCTTCGGTTGTTATCAACGATTCGGCGACGGATCGCTTTCTGTTTTGAAGCGCAAGAATTTTCTCCTCAACAGTATCTTTTGTGATGAACTTGTAAATAAATACTTTTTTCTTTTGCCCGATTCTATGAGTTCTGTCAATTGCTTGCTGTTCGACAGCAGGATTCCACCAGGGGTCAAGCATGAACACATAATCTGCCTCAGTGAGATTTAAGCCAACACCACCCGCTTTTAAAGAAATCAGGAATAATTTAATGTCGTTATTTTTTTGAAATTCTTCTACTACTTCACCCCGGTTTTGTGTCGAACCGTCTAGATACGCATATCGGATTTCTTCCGAGTCGAAATAGTTTCTATAGATTTCCAGCTGTTTTACAAACTGCGAGAATACCAGCACTTTATGCCCTCTGGATAAAACATTTTCCAGGGTATGAATCACGTTTTCAAACTTCCCTGAGTCGCCCTCGTAGTCCTTGTCAATCATGGATGGATGATTGGCTATCTGGCGAAGTTTTGTTAAACCCTGCAGCACCTGAATTTGAGATTTTGCAAATGTTCCGTCTTCTAAGGCCCGCAGCATGTCGTTTCGGTACTCCGACTTTATATCTTCGTAATATTTCGCCTGCTCTTCGCCCATTTGGCAGTAGAAAAGCTGTATGGTTTTTTCCGGAAGCTCTTTTGCTACCTGATCCTTTGTACGCCTTAAAACAAACGGTTTTATCAATGCCTGCAGCTTTCGGGCAACTTCTTCATCTCTCTTCTTTTCAATGGGAATTACAAAATCGTTTTGAAAGAAATGCTGACTTCCTAACAGGCCCGGGTTTATAAACGACATTTGAGTCCATAAATCATTCACCGTATTTTCTACAGGTGTACCACTCAAAATCAACTTATGCTTCGAATTAAGTTGCTTTACAGCCTTGTATGCTTTGGATGCGGGGTTTTTGATGTTCTGACTTTCGTCGAGGATTACATAATTGAAGTACAGATTTTTGATCAGATCTATATCTACCCGTGTTATGCCGTATGTTGTAAACACCACATCGTACTGCATAAACCGGCTAACATCCTTGCTCCTGAAAGTTCCGGTATGCTCTAAAATACGTAAAGACGGAGCGAATTTTTCTGCCTCTTTAACCCAATTATAGATTAAGGATGTTGGCATTATTATCAATGAGGCCGATGTTTCGGTTTTCTCTTCCTTTATTTTTTGTAAAAGTGCCAGGGTTTGAACGGTTTTACCTAAACCCATATCATCCGCAAGGCAACCTCCAAAATTGTAATTTCGTAAAAACTGAAACCAATTGTATCCTGCTTTTTGGTATGAGCGCAGCTTACCTTTAAAATCTACAGGCACATCGAGATCCTCAATTTCCTGGAATTCTGTAAGTTTGTGCAGTTTCCTGTCCATCGTAATAGATGCAAGCTCGCTATTGGCGAAGTCGTTTATCAAACCGATGTGATGCTTTTTAAGCCTTAAATTATCATCCGACTTTTCGGTAAAATGCAATAGATTCCCATATTGAGAAAACCATTTTTCAGGAATTATGGCCACTTCGCCGGAAGGCAATGTAAATTCTCTGATTTTATTTAAGATATGGTGGCGCAAATCCATAAATGGGATTTGATAAGGGCCGAAAAATACCACTGCTTTCAAATCGAACCAGTCGTTGCCCTCTTTAAACTCTAAGTCGACTTTGCTGCTGCCAAAAAGAAAGCGTTTATTGCCATCAGGCTGCTCGATCTCAAAGCCATTTTCCAGAAGATGTTCATGGTGTTCGTTCAGCCAGTTTATTACGCTAAACGATGTGTCCTCATCCGAAAAAATTTGCTTTACCTCCAGATTCAAAAACAAAGTACTTGCAGTTTCTAATCCTAAGCTTAGTAAATCATCAAGCTTAGATTGTTCCCAGCTTAATGATCTTTTTATGCGATGAAAGATATAATCGTCGCCAATTTTTTCCATGCGTACCGACACTTTGGTGGTGCTGCCGGCCGGAAAAACATAGTTGTCGTATCTGAAATAAAGCTGAAGCTGAGAAATCCCTCCCGGGATAAAGATTACTTTTAAAACTGGAGTAGCATCAAACTTCTCGGTATTTATGGTAAAACCTTCAGCGTAAACGTGGTGTTTCTCAATCAGCGGACTGACAAATTTTTCAAAATATGCTTTCTCTGATGATTTTGGAATAGAGATGAAGCGCTTATTTAAAAAGGGCTGTAGTTTTTTACCTTCAATTTCGCCATCAAAATAATATAAAACATCCTCTAAAAGCAGCCAGGCAGGTTCATTACAAATTACCTGTGCATCTTTAAACATAAATTCGATGCGGATGCCCTGGTATTTAATAGTTGGAAAGTATCTGGTCCCTTCTTCATTTCTTCTGAAATGGAAAAGTACAGAGGCAGGCTCATCAGCCAGTTGAATTTTACGTTCAACCGGCCAACCTTCTTTACTCATTAAATAAAGAGATTTATCTTTTAGGAGTTTAAATGCTTCAACAATCCGCTTTTCAATTTTCGGTCTTATGACATCATGCAATCTCTGGTCGAAAGTTTTGCTGAAAAATTCAAATGGACGAACGGGCTTTTTGTGATATCTCCTTATAATATGTCCCTGTTCGGTTTCTTCCAAAAGCTTAATCAGCTTGATGTCTGTTTCGTCAAGTATAGACGAAAATTCTTTTGCTGTTGTTGAAAATAACCGCTGATAGGTAAGTGAAAAGTCCCCATCCTGATTTAACTGAACAATATGCGGTTCGATTAAAAATCCAAGAAATTCGTGTTTACACAACGAATAAACAATTTTACAGGGCTTAGAGCTATCAACACGTAACATTTATAAATAGATAAAAATTTGTCTAAGCAAGCAGATAAAAAATGTTAAACATAGATAGAATTCCGCTGGAAAGCAACAGTAAAAGTACCCTATTGAAAAGATGAAATATAAAGTACTTTCCCTAAGCAAAGTATTTCTACCTTTGCGCTATCACAAGGGGTGCTTTTTGTGTGTATCAATCGCTATAAGCGATTACAAACACAAACAGGCTGAGATTACACCCATCAAAGAAGCGAAAGAGGAGAAGCTGGAAAAAGATTAACGTCTTAAAAAGCCCACACCACAGTTTCAATGAGCACTTGATCCGGATAATGCCGGCGTAGGGAGGTAGAGTTAAGAATGCAGGAACCCCTCTTGCACGGAGTTTTAACTTATAAAAATTCAAATTGAAAAAGATCTTATTGTTAGCCATCGTGGCGATGTTGTTGCCGGGTTTCGTGTCGGCACAGTTTTCTATTAGTGGAAAAGTTTCGGATGATTTAACGCAGCAAACGCTGGCAGGTGCCAGTATAACTGCCGGAAATTATCGTGTACAATCGAACTCTGCAGGCGAGTTCGTAATTCCAAATCTTAGATCCGGGACTTACATTGTAAATATTTCCTTTCTGGGTTATCAAACCTACCGTCAAACCATTAAGCTTAATGCGGATGAGAGAATAATGGTTTCTCTGAAACCAAGTGAAATTGTTACCGATGAAGTTTTGGTTGCATCAACCCGCGCTAATAAAAATTCGGCTACAACGTATCGAAATGTAAGCAAACAGGAGTTGGAAAAAAACAATTTAGGTCAGGATCTTCCTTATCTGTTGAACCAAACTCCTTCAGTAGTGGTCAGCTCGGATGCTGGTAATGGCATTGGTTATACCGGGATCCGTATCCGCGGAAGCGATGCAACAAGAATTAATGTTACTGTAAACGGAATTCCGTACAACGATTCTGAGAGCCAGGGCCTGTTCTGGGTAAATATGCCGGATTTTGCCTCTTCAGTAGATAATATTCAAATTCAACGCGGGGTAGGCACTTCAACAAATGGAGCCGGTGCGTTCGGCGGAAGTTTGAATGTGCAAACTCTCACCTTAAGGGATTCTGCCTATGCCGAAATCAATAATACTGCGGGCTCATTCGGGACGATAAAGAACACGGTTATGGTGGGTACCGGTTTGAGAAACGGCTTTACATTTGATGGTCGTTTATCAAGGATTCAGTCCGACGGTTATATTGACAGAGGTTCCGCCAGACTCAAGTCGTACTTTTTAAGTGGTGCTTTTTATGGTAAAAAAGATCTGATACGCGCCAATGTTTTCTCGGGAACTGAAAAAACATTTCAGGTTTGGAACGGTGTGCCGGAAGCTAAATTAACAGGCGACAATGCCGGCTTATTAAATCACTATTACAATAACCTTGGCTATTTATATCATACAACTGCAGATTCAGTGAATCTTTTTGATGCCGACAGGAGAAAGTACAGCCAGTTTTTGTACGACGATCAAACTGATAACTATACTCAGGATCATTATCAATTGCTCTACACCCATACTTTTTCTGAAAAGCTAAATGTGAATACTGCTTTGCATTATACCTACGGAAGGGGATATTTTGAGGAGTTTAAAAACCAGGCGGAATTTGCTGATTATGGATTGCCCAATGTAGTGATCGGAACAGAGACCTTAAGTACTACCGATCTGATAAGAAGGAGATGGCTGGACAATGATTTTTACGGACTCACCTATGCTTTTAACTATAAACCAAATCAAAAACTGGATTTCACACTAGGCGGTGCTTATAACGAATACAATGGAGATCATTTCGGTGAGGTGATATGGGCTCAGTTTACGGGCGACAGCAGAATCCGGGAGCGGTATTATGATGGAAATGGATTTAAAACAGATTTTAACATTTACGGACGCAGTAATTACCAATTGGGGAAACTTAATGTTTTTGCCGATCTTCAGTTAAGGTATATCGACTACAAAATCAGCGGAACGGATAAGCTTCGTACTCCGCAAAATCAGGATATCGCCCTGAACTTTTTCAATCCTAAAGTAGGACTTACTTATCAGATTGATGGCGGAAGTGCGGCGTATGCCTCTTTCGCGGTAGCAAATAAAGAACCGAATCGGGATGACTATATTTATTCAAGTCCCAAACCTGAGAATTTGAAGAATGTAGAAGCGGGATACAGAATCCGCAGGAATGCTTTTGCAGCTGGTTTAAATGCGTTTGGGATGTTCTATAAAGATCAGCTGGTACTAACCGGTAAGATCAATGATGTGGGAGAGTACATCCGTCAGAACGTGGCCGACAGTTACCGTATTGGTGTGGAGCTCGATGCACGATATCAATTTACCCAGGCTTTTTCCTGGGCCGCAACGGCTGCGTTGAGCCGTAATAAGGTGAAAGACTTTACCGAGTTTGGTGATGATTACGATAATGGCGGACAGTTCAGTAATAATTACAGCAATACAGATATTGCCCTGTCCCCGTCGTTTATAGGTTCAAGTGAGCTTGCTTATCAGCCGTTTAAGAAGTTTGAAGCGGCTTTGTTAAGTAAATATATCAGCAAGCAATATCTCGACAACACTTCCAACGAAGGCAGAAAATTATCGGCTTTTGACGTGCATGATATTAGGTTACGCTACAATACGTCGTTTAAACAAATGAAAAATATTGGGCTTGCATTGCTCGTTAACAATGTTTTTTCCGAGAAGTATTCGGCCAATGGTTATACCTATAGTTTTATGTATAACAATGCCATAACTACAGAAAACTTTTATTACCCACAGGCATACCGCAATTTTCTGATTTCCTTAAGTGTGAGGTTTTAAAGGAGAAGAAGAGGTAAAGAGAAAGGGTTGAGGCATATGCCGCAACCCTTTTCTGATTTTTATCGGTGCTATTCAATATCATTAACACTATCTCGTCTTGCTGGTGCAGCATCAGGTTGAGGCCTTTCAGTTGGCGCCATTGTATCTGCTGCGGGAGCTGGTGAAACGACATTACCTGCCGGCATGCCGGGGAGAGCTTGGCCGGGTATCAATTGCGCTGTTGAAAAGCTTTTTATTAAGCCTTTCTGCAAGAGCATTGGTATTACGTGTTTGCCGGCTAAGGCTACAGCGTCGCTCGATCCTTTTGTAGATTCAATTCTGATACAAACGACTAGGTGTCCTTGTCCTTTGGCCTTTGGAGCAAAAAACACGTACCAGCCATCATTTATGCGCTCTTTTTTCCAGATCCTTTCGGGTGTTCCAGTCTTACCTGCCACGGCGATGCCAAGCGTATGCACTTTCAGCTCGCTCTGCTTGATCATATACTGTTTAATCAAATCAGCAAATTGTGGCTCGTTAGTGATTTTTGTGCTGCCTTTAATACCCTGTAACGTATTGTGGACTTTTAAAACGTATCGGTTGTTTACTACGTTCCCGTGGTTTGCCACGCCAGCCGCCATTCGTGCAACTGCTGCCGGAGTAGCAATCAGTTCTCCTTGTCCCCAGGCCATACCCGAGATACCTTTTGCTCGTGTCCGTCGGATATTGTTGGGGTTGTATCTCGGTTTTGTCTTAAATTCTGTTTCACGCCACAATTCGCGCCATCTGTTTTCCTGCTGCAAATCCTGGCCGTCTTTCTCATAATAGAAACCGCCAACGCCTCGTAAAAACATTCCTGTTTTCAAATAAACATCCGCCATTTCTTCCTGCAGTTTTTCTTCGTTTGCAAGTTTAATAAAATAGACGTTATTGGACTTTACCAGCGCACGTTCGAGGCCTATACGGCCAGTCTCGTCTGGTTCTATCCCTTTTGTACGTATCCTTTCATGCGGACTTACCATGTAGCTTTTCTGTGTAGCTGCCATGCCCAGTTTATTAAAAGCGGCAATAGTAGTAGCCACCTTGGCTGTAGAGCCCGGTTGTGTAGCGTATGTAAATCCCAGATCCTGTGTCGTCACCCACTGCGATAGCTGGTTCTGTTCGGCCATCGTCATCGTCATTTGCTCCCAGTTATTTACCGGAGGTAAGGGATAGTTTGCCGAAACAAGAACATCGCCGGTATTGTCCTCCATAATTACCACAGATACACGATTGTCTTTTAAGGAATCATCCATGGCAATTGAGCGCTGTATGCTTGTTTGCAGGCGGGCATCAATTGTTAACTGAACATCGCGGTTACGCTTTTTAAACTGTTCTACTTTGCTGCTGTTAATTCCGGCGAGCAGTAAAGGGGCCAGTTCGCTGTAATCTTTCTTCACTACAGTCATTTCTTTAACGCCCCTGGCTAAAAAGCGATCTTCGCGGTAAGCGCTGGCTATGGCCGTAACTTTTTCGGTTGGGGTTTCAAATCCTCTAAGTTCGGCTCCGTGCTGATACTCGGCGAAATATCCATTTATGCTGCCGCTGAAAATACCTGTATTGGCATCGCCGATCCAGAAGAAGGTATCTTCAGCAAAAGGATAGTACCGGTCAAGGCGTTTATGTATAACCGAATCGAGGTCGAAGTTCAGTCCGCCGGAAGCTCGCAATAGGCCTTGTTGTTGCTTAATCAGTTCTGGCTTGCTGGTTGCCAAAATTCTTCCTTCTCTGTCATATAAAGAACCAGCCTGCAATCGGTTCATTAAAATAGCAATGCGGGGGTTATAACTAAACATCCGCAAGCCGCTTCGATCGGCAACTAAAGCCGGCTGAACCACCCATTTCTTATTGTTAAAAAGGTATCTGGATACATTAACCGTAAGCAGTACCACCCCAATTAAAGCTGCGGCTAATGCCGGAACCAGGTTCTTATCATGCTGTTTGGTGACAAAACTCATTTGCACTTCTGTGCCCTTTATCAGGGAGGTTGAAAGTAAAAATCCTGCAGCAATAAAATTTGCAACCATGGAAGATCCGCCGTAACTTACAAAAGGAAGCGATACTCCCGATAAGGGAAGTGCACCAGTCGAACCTCCGGCAATCAAAAGAAATTGTACAAACGTACTTACTCCAATTCCTGCAGACAGGTAGAACAAAAATGGCATTCCGGTTTGTCGCCCTATAATAATTGAACGGTGCAAATAGATCAGGAAGAGGATGAAAATGCATATGATGCCGGCCAATCCGAATTCTTCACCGATTGCAGGCAAAATCATATCCGTATGTGCCTCGGGGATAGTTTTGGAAAAACCTTCTCCCACACCTTGGCCGGTAACACCACCGCTGGACATAGCCCAGATTCCGTTTGCCACATGATCGCCTCCATATACTTCATTGTTCCATGCGTCCTGCCAGATTGCCTTACGTTCCGTTAATCGTTTCACTGGTCCGGGGAAAACCTTGTCGAGGTATGGAATTTGATCAATGAGCAGGAAGCCAGCGATAATTACCAGGGCCATAATTGCCGACTCGCTGATTTGCTTGCGCTTGAAAACCATGGCCAGCACTACCAGCGCAACTGTAATTGCTGTAGCCAGCCAGATGCTGTTTAAAATCCAGGCGGCCAGGACATACAGCACCACCGACCCGATCATAAACATGAAATCTCCGCGGGAGAACGAAAATAAGACGATGAATGTAAAACACACTACCATTGCCGGACCCAGATCTCCCAGCACAAGGAACAGAAGAATCGAAACCAGGATTGAGCCCAGGGCAAAGTAGAAAAACGACCAGCGCTTGCGGTAGCTTCTGTACTCGCTGATAAAGCGTTCGTTGGTGGCGAAGAAGCCTGCCAGAAAAAGTATGATCAGGTATTTTACTATCTCGCTTGGCTGAAATCCGAAAAGGTTCACTTTTACACCACTTCCTTCCGGACCAGTTCCGAACACTATAGTTAAACCGAGAAGAATTACGGCTAAGACCGCCCAGGGCCATCCGTTGCCGGCTTTACGGTTTTTCTTGAAAACGAGCATCCGATAAAGGCTGTTGTCTACGTTGAACTTCCGGATTTTTACAAACATCATCACGCAGATGCCGGATAAACCTAAGCCAAGGTAAAGCAGGGTGTCTTTGGCTAAAAAACGGTCGCGAAGCGGATCTTGAAGGCTGAATAGTGTTAAAATAGAAAGGCCTGTAAGCAGCATCACAAAGGGCAAAATTATTTGATCTGCATGCTGGAACCTTAATGTGAGCAGGAAATGAACAATCAGAAAACCACCGAAAAAACATCCCATAATAATCCAGAACCACTTATTGAATTCGTCGGGGGTACGTACAATTAAAGAGCCTTCCTTTTTCAGGATATTAAAATCGCGGGTTGATAGCAAGCGGATGGTATGCGGCGCACGTACGAAGTTCAGTTTTTTATCCTTATCCAAAGCTTCCACCCCTTTAGATGTTCCGAACTGAAACCCCGGCTGTAATGGCAGAATTTTAAATGCTTTGTCTTCCGGGAGGTTTGCGAAGGTGTATCTGCCCTGGGCATCAGTGCGGGCATACGCAGTTAAAGATTCTAGTTGCTTGTTTTTAAGCGAATCAAGAAGGTAAACTTTTTTAAATCCCGGCCCTTTTTCTGCAATTTCGGTTTCCACTTCAGTCACAGTTTCACTGTAGGCGCTGTCTTGTGGTAAAATCATTTCCAGGCGTACCAAAACTCCCGAAGCTGGTTTTTTTTCTTTGTCCAGGATCTCGCCCGAAATGGCATGTTTCCCTAATCCTACATCGGTGCTTGAACTTAAAGTTTGCGGCTTGGTTTTTTCCTGCGAAAAAGCAACTGAATCATCGCCGGTAAAGCCAAGCATCGAGCGCGAGACCATTATTCGCTTTCTGAACGATTCACCTCCGTTTATAAACGCTTCGTCGGCATCCACAAAAAACCTCCGTTTGTTTAATTCACCAATATTATCGATCGGTTTTTGATCTAAACTTAATCCTTTGGCTACGGCAGAATAAATCAGGTCGATGTCTTTTTTATCTTCAAAATAATAGCCCTTTCGAATAAGCGTTCGTATGCCTTCGGGGTCTTTGCTGTTCAGGTTGAACATGGTTCCTTCTGCTAAACGGCTGTCTACATCTTTAAAATCGCGTTGTAAGAAGGCATAAAGGAAAAAGAATAGCAGTGCAAATACTGCTGAGATCATAAGTAAGAACAGTCGTTCAATTTTCCGGCTTTTTTTTAAAGGAGCATCCTCTGTCATTTTATCTTTTCAGTGTATTTAAAGAATCTGTTCTAAAAAAGTAAGACCCGGCCAGGCGGCCAGTCACATATTGGTTATCAGGGAAAATAAAATAGTTTTGAACGGGCCATTTGCAATTAATAAACTGCACATTACGGAGGTATAAAGCGTCGTTTTGAGCAGATACAGCAATGTCGAAATTTTCAAATTGGATTCCATCCAGAAGTATAAACCGCGAGTCGGGCGAAAGGGCTATGGCTGGTCCTCTAAAAAGCGAGTCGCCTTGCAGAGTTATTTTTCCCTGTGTTAAAATGAATAGCGTATCCTGATGGATGGCTAATGTATCAGAAAGGAGGATGGGCTGTTTGAAAGTTGAATCCGAAAGCAGAAGAGTATCGCCACTAAGAGTATTGATAGCCTCTTGTAATCTGATTTCATCAGCAGACCGGGTCGTATCAGCGGCTACAGTATCGGGAGAGTCAGCGAAGGCTTTCTGCTTTATGTTTCGCCATAATAAAAACAAGGAAGTTGCCAGAAAGAAGACGCAGAGAAAGAGCAGAATCTTATTTATTCCTGGGCTTTTTGCAGACTTCTGGTTTACCGCATGACCAGGATTATCCTCTTTATTTGCACTCTCCGGCTTGTCTGGCGTGGCTTCAAAAGTCGGTGTTAGGTTTTTTTTTTGGGTTTCAAGTGTTCCCACAGAAGGTGTTGCCTGCCATGAGGAAGCTGCGTCGTTTTGTACCAATACGACGGTGATATTATCTCGTCCACCATTTTTGTTTGCCAGGTCGACGAGCTTTTTGGCTTTCTCTTCCAGCGAATCTGAACTGGTGATGACGGCGGTTATTGCTTCTTTGTTTACCATGTCGGTGAGACCATCACTGCAAAGTAAGAGCATGTCGCCGGGTAAGAAAGGGGAGGTGCCTGTTTCAATATAGTCATCCTGGGTTTCGATTTCTCTTCCGAAGCCCAGCGCCTTATTGATTTCGTTGCGCTTGAGATGCTTCATGGCTGCATCTTCATCCAGACGGCCCGAGTCTTCTAAAAAGCCCACGAAGGAGTGGTCTTTAGTTACTTTAACGAGGGAATGATCGCGTAATAAATACAGCCTGGTGTCGCCAACATGGGCATAATGAAACTCGTTATTTGAAACGTCGACCACGGCCAGCGTTAGCACGCAAGCCATTTTACCGTGTTCTTTATTTTGAAGTTTTTCCGCAAAGATTTTTTGGTTGGCAAGAACAAAGGAAGCTTTCATTGCTTCAATTAAGTTGCCCGAGGGTTTGGCGAAATTTTCAAATATAGATTCACGGGCAATTTCAGCGGCAATTTCTCCGCCAGAATAACCTCCCACTCCATCAATTGCACAAGCGATAATGAACTTATTGTTCATCACTTTCTTAGCAATAAAGGCATCCTCGTTGTTATCGCGTATTTTACCCGTATCGGTTATTCCAAAAAAGTTCTCAGCCATTACGTTTATGTGTATTTTTTATGTCCTTGAAATGAGCTGCCAATAAAAAGACACAAATAAAAAGCAGCGCTACTGATAGTAAATGCGACATATTATGATTTAAAGATATTGACACCGATGATTCCGTTCAGAATCATTCTCGAATTAATAGGAAGTTCGACCCATGAGGGCGAATGCGGATCACTTCTCTGAACCTCTTTTTCGTTAACAATGGTTTTTTCTCCAAACGAAGCAAGGTAGAATTTACCATCCGGTTTATTAAATTTAATTGATAAATGAGGGGTGTTAACCCATTCTGAAGGGATTTTGAAGATATTCGTGTCTTCACGTGTTTCTTCATCGCCAGAGACAATTATTTCAGCCTCTTTCATATAGTACTCTACTTTGTGTCCGCGATAGGCTTTGTCGGGCAGTATAGTTTCGAACCGAGCAAAGGCAGGCTGCTCAGTATTTTGAAGCTTGCTTGCATCGTACTTTAGGTCTTCAACATATGGCACTTCATAATAACCTTCGCTGTAAAAATTAAAGCCTTTCAAAATATCCTCGTTTACATCGAAGGTTTCGGCGATACCGGTTTGGCGGGGAATAAAGGTTACTCTTAAATTCTCTTCTTTATGCGTTCCTCCGGGCAAAAGCTTGCCTATAAATCCTTTATCGCCACGGGCATAATCCGGGTGAGATACAAATCGGAAAACCCATTTGCTGCTGGAAGGCTCGACCGTTTTTCCTTCGGCGCGGTACTGGTTTAATATTTCGTAAAACTTCTTTACAGCTTCCTGAACAATGAGGCCGAAGATGCCTTTTTTATTGTCCATGAATTCGTGGTAATCGTCGGGGTTGAAACTTATAATGTATTCATGATAAAAAACTATCCTGTCTGCAAAGGTTAATTGCCCGATAGATTCTTTGAATTTATCTATAATGTATTTGTAAACTACGTTTGGTGTAAGTGCTTCGGGCTCGGTAGGAGCAGAGCCGCTATCATTTAAAAACCATTCATGGATGCCAAGACGTTGCCAGAAAGAGGGTTCTGTTGTCATTTGTTCTGTTTGCTAATGTGTAATTGTGATATGATATTATAGAACCACAAAAGGGGGGCGGATGTTTTAGGAGGGGTGGGTTTTAGAGAACGGGTGATTGGGATAGGTTACTGTTTAATAAGTTTTGCAGATATGTTAAGACGCCGGCAACTTAGTCCCCGGGATTCCTGGGCTGTCTCAAGAATTTAGTTTTAGTACCCATACAGAGGGAATACTTAATGTCAGCCGTTGCCGTTACACCAAACAAGAGAATTGTTATATTCGTGCTAAGATGACTTTTCAATTTAAGATAAAACTTAACAACATATCGAATCCGCCGGTATGGCGCAGATTAATTGTACCCGGAAATTTTACTTTTAAACACTTTCATTATATCATACAGGAAGCTTTCGGATGGGATAACTACCATCTCTTTAGCTTTTCGCCGGGAGGCTTTACTACTTATCCCGTCATATCAGATCCTGAATTATATGATGGGAGTGAAGAGGAAGGTGATATGATAGACAGTAATGAAATTACGCTATCGGAAATTTTTAGAGCCGAGGGGCAGAAATTTAGCTACCTGTATGACTTTGGTGATTACTGGCTGCATAACATTACCGTTGAAAAGGTGATTGACATCAAGCTTGCAAAAGTCGACTGTATCGGAGGAAAAGGAGCCTGCCCACCGGAAGATTGCGGCGGCCCACATGGGTATCAACATTTAAAGCAAATATTGGCAGATCGTAAAAATCCAGAGCACGAGTCGATGAAGGAGTGGCTTGGTTTATACCCGGATGAAGAATGGGATGCTGATTATTTTGATTTAGAGGACGCGAAAGAGGCGGTAAGGGAGATTTAGAATTTTGCTGTTTTGTATTGGATAAGGGTGTCTCCTTATCGGAATGAAGCCGGGGATTTTTTGCGGCTTTGTTTTTTTGTGGGGAGGGAGACCCCACGGTCAGCGCTGCAGACTTGCCAAACAGGATGCCGAACATTATGAAATTTCATTGACACCTTGTTCGGGACTTGTTCGAGACTGCTTCGGGACAGCTTCGGGGATTTCCGAACAAGTCCCCCCCCTTTTTCCGAACAAACCTCGAAGAAAGCACCTACTTTCTCGCAATCTTCGGCAAACTTTCGCAAATACCCGCAAAATCAAGCAATCGCCTCCAAAGCGGCTCCTAATTCTCCAAATCAGCGTTAGCTTTGTTTCATCAAAAGGAAAATGGAATGATAAAACAGAATTTTTTAATGTCGGAAGACTTAAACCAGAGAGTAAAAAGGAACTGCCGGTCGGCTACCTGGAATGAAAACCGGAGCTTTTTCGGTAGACCAGAATGCATCAATTTTCCCCTCTGTTACTACCGTCTTTTTTAAAGCGCTATTTAAGGTTCCGCTAAACTGTCCTGAAATCCTGCCATCAGCCTTTGAGAAGTTGCTTATTTTTATGAATGTTTCGTGTCCCCACGAAACAGAAGGTGATATTATCGGATATTATGGTTCGTGAGGACACGAACCAAGGCGGAGGCGGTATGGTGACAACCACGTATATTTGCTTGCTTTAACCACCTCCGCCTTCGGCACCTCCGCCAGCGGAGGACAACCTAACGTTTCACTATGGCATAATTAGTAGGGCTATGAAGTCACTTCCTCTTCAGCCATTCCTCCGGCACCGGAACAATACAAATATTCATGGATTTATTATCCTCCGAAAGCATCGCGGATTGAATTTGTATTCGTGTTCCATCCGGACTAAAAGTGGGGTGAATATGATCAGAGGCAGTTTCTTTATGTCCCGTTGTGAGCGGAATCATTTCTCTTGTTTTCCTATCTATGAGATATAATGTGCGCGAAAAGTCGTCACCCGTAGCAAATCTGCCGTCAGGCGAACCATGAACGTGCCATAATCCGCTTCCGCTGGATGTTTGGCCGGCGATAGTCATTTCTCTTGTTCTCAGATTTACGATGCCTAATCCTGTTGGTTTTTCCCGGGTTCCGGATGGTCCCCAGGCCGCTTCCTGCCCTGGATTAGCGCCGCCAACAGCTGTCGCGGGCGCGGCCACTCCGGTGTTGTTCACTCCGGGGATTTTTCTGTGACCCATAATTGCTATGGCAACTTCATCCCTTGAGATCACTGCTTCGTGAGTTACCCATTCGTAATCTGCTTCGGGATACAGCGGGCGCAGGCCGGAGCCATCGGCCATCACCGTCCATGTGCGTTGTGGTGATTTGCCTCCGGTTTCCCAGCAGAAAACAATTTCTCCCGGATACCAGGGGTTAGATTGGATGTGCCCCACCTGGAATGGTACGGAAATTACGTGTTTAAGTGCGCCGGTACGGAGATTCATGCTTCCAATACCAGCGGGACCGGCTCCCATATTACGCGGGCCAAAAGTCTCGGATATTTTTGTTCCGGGGGCAAGGTATTTAGCCGACTCCTCTTTTCCAACTCTAAAATAAACCAGCTCTTCGCCGCCATCCAGAGCCAAATCTCCGCTGGCTCCCATCGCTGTCGGTGTTGTTCCGCAAACCCGTTCGTATGCCGATTTTTTCTGCAACTTGCCAGCCTCACTATCTGCAAAAAGCTTTGCAAGATCTATTTCGATAACATCCATGGAGCGATTACGATTGCGCCGCTGACCTTCCTGGCGAGGAGTATCAGGTTGGCTTGCTTCGTCGTGATTGCGTAAAAAGTACAGTTTCATGGATTTTTGAGCGATGCAAAGTGCTCCGCTATATCCGCCTTCGGTCACTTGAACGAGGGCGCCTGTACGTTCATTTACAGCCATAGCTTCACCTTGCACTCTCCCCGATCTGAAAATCAGCCATTTACCGTCAGCTGTCCATTGCGGATGTGTTGGATATATTTTACTGTCGCCTGCCGGCGTGCTGGTTAAGAAGGTAAGCATGGTACCGGTAACAGGGTCCTTTACGACTTTACGCTCTGAGGAGAATCTTTTCCCTAGTTGCGAATAGGAGGATGAAGAAAGGAGCAGGGCGGCACACAAAGTCACGGTGGAAAATAAAATGGATCGCATTTATATTATATATTTATAAAGGATTTTGATTTAATTGGCAATCGAAATTACAAACAATATGACAGGGGAGCCAGTATATCACGTATCATTTCTGTTATGTGATATGCTTTAGTTTCATTGGTTATACTTTTGAAACTTTAGAACTAAAATATATTTCTATCGTATACCGAAAGCGAATATATCTGTTAAGATTTAAGCCTGTGCCAATGTTTGCCAGATCTTAGACTGGGATTTATTTAAACTATAAACCTAATTAAACGCAATTGAAAACTAATAGTCCGGTGAGTGGGATGGATCCGCTGTTGCATAAAAAACTTGGAATGTTTACGCTGATTGGTACAATTGGTATAGTAGCAGCCGGGTTTTTGGTTTTAGCCGGATGGCAATTCAGCATTGGTTTTTTAATACGTCCGCTATCTGAAGTCATTAACCCCACAATGGCGCTGGTGTCAATTTTATGCGGAGTAGCCTTATTATTGATAAGAAATGAGAACAGTTCTCATCAATATATCCTCTTGGGTCAGGGCTTATCTTTGTTTGTAATATTTATCGCTTTATTAAAACTTTCAGAATCTTATCATTTACATGATTTTAGTGTGGATAACCTCATGTATTCACAGAAACTAAAAGCGTATATGGAGGGAGCACCGGTCGAAAAAGGTGAGGGCTTGTTTCGGCCCAATGCTGCATTCTCTTTCTTAATCATCGGCGTTTCATTGCTTTCATTCCCGTATAAAAAAGCGTTTTTCTCGCAATCTCTTTCTTTTTTAGCCACATTGATTGCCGTTCTCGCTCTCGTTGGCCGTTTGCACAATATACCTGAGTTTGTTTTGCCCTTACACAATTCTTTGATAAGTATAGCCGGAACTATTTGTGTGCTTCTGCTTTCTGTTTTAACATTAGTGGTGGGTAAGGATAAAGGTTATATGGCCGAAATCATGAGCCCTTATAGCGGAGGGAGGATAGCAAGAAGATTGATCCCCCTTATTCTTTTTGCGCCCTTAATTTTGGATGTTTTACGCCTTTATGGTGAGAATATAGGCTTATATCCTGAATCTTTCGGGTTGGTATTGTTTTTCAGTACGATACTTGCAATCTCTCTTTTTGTAATTCTGAATTCTATAAAAGTTGCTAACAGGATCGATCTGAATCTCCAGGCAGAGGTAGATGAGCGGCATAAGGCTGAAGTCGAAATCAGAAATAATAACTTATTTCTGGAAACCGTTCTGGAAAATATTCCGAACATGATTTTTGTAAAAAGCGGTAAGGATTTGAGTTTTGTGGCAATAAACAAGGCTGGGGAACAATTATTAGGCGTTAACAGGAAGGAATATATTGGTAAAAAGGATGACGATCTTTTTCCGGAAGACCAGGCTGAGTTTTTTAAGCAAAAAGACTGGGAAGGTTTTAAAACGGGAAATATCGTAACAGTTGAAGAAGAACCTGTATCTACACCGTCGGGGCAACGCTGGCTTAGAACGCAAAAAATTCCTGTAAAGGACACCGAAGGACAGCCTTTGTACCTGGTTGGTATTTCGGAAGATATTACCGAAGCAAAGCTGCGGCAGGATGAGATCAAGCTGTTTTATGCCGAGCTGGAGCAGAAAGTTAAAGAACGGACGGAAGAACTGTCGAAAAGCGAGAAGCGTTTCAGGGCTCTAATTGAAAACAGTACAGATTGTATCACCATTTCAAATGCTTCTACCGTTATAATGTACGAAAGCCCGGCGGTAGAGCGGATGACCGGTTATTTATTAGAGGAAAGAGCAGGAAAATTACTGTTCGACAATGTTCATCCTGATGACGCTCACCACTGTGAAGAGCTTTATGATGAGTTATTGCGAAATCCGGGGAAGCCAGTTTTTCAGCAATATAGGGTACGTCATAAAAATGGAGAATATCGCTGGATTGAAGGGACGGCAACTAATTTGCTTCACGATGAAAGCGTCAAGGCCACCATATTTAACTATCGTGATATTACCGAAAGGAAACAACATGAACAGGTGAAGGAGGTGCTTATACAGGAGTTAACTAAACATAATGCAGACCTTCGCCAATTTTCGTATATCACTTCTCATAATTTAAGAGCCCCTTTGTCAAATTTATTGGGCTTACTTGGTCTGATTGACCTTGATAGGATTGAAGATGCCACACTTAAGGAGATACTGGAAGGCTTTGACACATCAACCAATTCGTTAAATGATACGATAAATGATTTATTAAAAATTTTATGCATTAAAGAGAATACTGGCATAGAGCAGGAAGAGATACGGTTATTGGAATTATTTCAAAAAGTATCATCCCAGGTTTCTAACCTGATAGATGAAGTTGATCCGGCAATAGAACACAATTTTACTGCAGATGCTTTTATCAATTTTAACAGAGCCTATTTGGAAAGTATTTTTCTTAACTTATTAACCAATGCTATTAAGTACCGCTCTGATAATCGAAAACTTTCTTTAAAAGTTACGATGCAGGAATATGAAAGCAAAACGGTGGTAACTTTTCAGGATAACGGAATTGGAATAGATCTGGAGAAATGCCGGTCAAAAGTATTTGGCCTTTATCAGCGGTTTCATAATTACCCGGATAGTAAAGGATTAGGCTTATATTTGGTGAAATCACAGATAGAAGCCTTAGGCGGAAATATCGAGATAGAAAGCGTTGTTGATACAGGAACGACGTTTACCTTAACATTTAATAAATTATATGCTGAACAAAATTTTTTTAGTTGATGATGACAGCGTTGCCATAATGATCAATAAAAAACTAATAGAAAAAGTGCTGCCGGGCACAGAAACAGTCTCGGCCCTGAACGGCAGTGATGCAATAGGCTGTTACGAAAAATGGCTGGAAAGTCAGGAAGGTTCGCCGGCACATCCAAATTTAATTCTTCTCGACTTAAATATGCCAATTATGGATGGCTGGGATTTTCTGGAAGAATTTTCAAAACCAAAATTCAACTCTTTTAACCAAACCAAGGTGGTGGTTTTGTCGTCATCAGTAGATCCACAGGACATCAAAAGGGCCAGCAAGTATGCTATGGTAATAGATTTTATCGCCAAGCCGGTGACTATGGAGATATTGGAGCGTTATAGTTTACAGTACTCCTGAAATAGAGTGTTTGCCCGCATAAAAGCTTGCGGGCAATTTTTAAATTAATGTGCCGGGCTAATATTTCTGTCCATCGGGCGCGAATGCTCTGAAGAACTTTCGGTGAATAAACCTGCACCAATTTCCAGAATTCCAATGATTAAATGCGGCAAATAAACATACTCGCTGAAATTGAATAACCAAGGGGATACCGCAAGCAAAATGCCCACAATTACGTCCATAGTAAGGTGGCCGCTCATCGGAATGATTTTTTTAATACCCCCTTCATAGTCAGTAAGCAGAGACATCCCCAGGATGACTATACCGGCAATAATTGCGACCCATTTAGCTGCGGCAATGTCAGCAAAATTAAACAGCCAGGGTGATGCGATTAATAATACTCCAGATATGTAATCTAACACAGCATGGATTTTTCGGCTAATGAATCTCATAGCATAGAATTTAAGTTTTTAATTTAGGTACAGAAGATTTTACAATACCTATGCCACCGAAATCCCCTCGGGGGAAATGTATTCCAAGTTCACATGGATGGTTATTTCATGGGTTTGAGCGAGTAATTTTACCCAGAAAAAAATGTATTTATTTCCGGATTGTTAGAATCTCTGTCTTACAGCAACGGTGGGTTGCATGCGTTCATTGGAAAATCCTGCAACAGCCCGGATAAAAAAACGGTTAAAGGGTGTTAAGTAGATGCCGCCTCCGTAACCATGATGAATGGAATTAGAGTCTTCATTTTTCACCCATACTCTCCCAACATCATAGAAGCCAATTAGCCCGAATTTTCCGGGAAGCACGTATCTCATAAAATTTGGAATAGCAATGCGGGCTTCAAGGTTATTATACAGAAGGTGGTCTCCTGCAAAGCGAAATTTCCTGAATCCTAATAAATTGTCCTGGCTGCCCAGAAAAGCATTCTGGTAAAACGCAGTTTTACCGGTTGTAAAGCCTCCGCCGGTACGGTTAGCAAGAATAATTTTTCCTCTACTGTCAAGCGATTTATAGAAGGATATTTGAGGAAATATCTGCGCATAAGAGGAAGAAGTATTGTTCAATCCTTCATATCCATGCATTCTGACATTAAAATTTAATCCCCTGGTTGGTAAACGCCTGTCATCTCGGGTATCCCAGTTAAAATTCAAAAATAATCCGGCATGCGCCTTGTTTGTCCGCAAGTCGGTTTGGTTAATCGCAGTTTCAGTATTGATAAATCTTTCGGGATTTCCGTCCTCATTGAAACTATAATATTGGAAAGAAGGGCCAACGTTTATTGTAAGATTGTTTTTGGGACGAAAGCGAAGTGCCGGATCAAACTGATAAAATGAAAAGTTAACGCGATAAAAAACTCTGAAGTCGCCGCTCTGATCAAAAAAAGTATCGTTACCCCTGCCAAAAAAGTTAAGAATATTGCCTTTCATATCCGCGAGTCCATCCACCGTTAAATCTGTTTTTTTGAAAACCGAAATCCACTCAGCATTATATTGCAGCATTACAGCAGGTGAACTAAGGCTTTTAAGTGCAGATATTTTTTGTTTACTGGCATACGGATACTTTCGGAAACCGGGCCTTTTAATAGTATAAGCAAGGCCCAAAAAAGGCCCGTCTACAGAGCGCAGGTCTACAGTGGGTGAAAATCCAGTTGAGCTGATATACAGGTCGCTAAAGGCTTTTTGAGTATTTAGAGTATCGTTTGAGAGATATTTTTTTAAATGGTTCCCCGAATCAAGAAACCTGTCGTTATCCAGGTTTTCGTAAACCTGTACCTGGTTTTTTGAGGCTTTTACATCATAGGTTTTTTGTCCTTCGCCACCTACAATCCGAAATTTTATTTCGCTATCAGGGATGTCAATTTTAACGCTATCGTTTCCTTTTCCAATAAAAAGTCTGATTTCTTTCGTTATGTCCGGGTCGAAGGTGTTGTCAAACAAAAGCGTTTCATTCCCTTTTTCAGAGAGTTTTCCAATACTAACCCTTACCTTGTTATTTTCTTGTTGTAGAATTTGTATAGATTCAGCTTTGTCGGAAGTTCGGATGTCGGTTGTTCTGTATAGAAAACGGTAATAGGTGTCCATCGCTTCTGCCATATGGTCCCGGCGGCTTTTTAAGTTTTGAAAGATCCAATCTTTTCTGAAGTTTAGAGAAGCCGGCAATTTATCTACAGCTCTCAATAAAATATTGTCAGGCAAGGCGGCTACGAAATCGCGTGTCATTTGCATCCATTGCTGGTGAGTATATGAGTTGAGAAGCTGCTGATTGAGCTTTGTTGTGTTTATAAAAAACTTGTTTACATCATCATAATCTTCATCGAAACCATCCAGAAATGAAATGTCAGTTATTTTTGATGCAGCCTTTGGAATTAGACCCTGGTTAATATATAAAGCTTGATCCCGATCATGATGTACTGCAAGATATTGTTCGCCATTGCCTTGTGGTTTATTTACCCATTGCCATTGATTTTCGTGCCGGCCCCAATCGGCAATCAGCAGGTCTAACAGGCGTGCCCGAAAAAATACGGCACCATCTACTTTATTCCTATTGTCTTCTGCAAGGTTCTGAAGCATAGTAAGCGTATTGTCAGAATCTCCGTAAGGCTCACGCTTTTCGAGCAGACATACTGATCCTGCAAAATCTTTTTCGAATGTACCAAAGAGTTTGTCATGAGCCACTATGCCGATAACAGGAGAGGTATGGGGCACGTTTACAGCATCAGCGAGAACAGGAACTATTAACGCTGAATAAGGGTGCTGAGCAGAAAAGTGATCGTCTATCCATTTTTCATACATAGATCCTTGAAGTGTTTCAGGTGTCAGATCGCCGGAATGATTTTCCAGCTTACGCAGAATCCATATTTCTCCTGTGTTATCTTCCAGCTGTAATGCCTGGGTTTGATGACTGCTATCCGTTTTAACTGGTCTTAATCCTCCCAGTATGTCTGAAATTTTAAGTACAGGCAGTTTCGTTAAGGTAGACCATTCTTTTCGATAGTTTTCGCCAAAAAATTTCCTGTGAGAGTTAGAAACTGAGTTGTATGATGGATGAATCCGTACCTCCGTGCTATCTTTTATCACTATATTTTTTTGCGCATGACATATAGTGATGAAAGCTGAAACAGCCAGAAATGTGATAAGTGTTTTGATCATTTTCTATTATTCAAAGGCATATAACTAATACCACTAACATCAGAATGCGGGCAGTGTTTTAACTGTTATCCCGCTGGTTTATTCCAGCTTTTGTATGGACATTTTTTCGCGGGTGTGGCGCAATGCAAACCGCCGGTTGGAAATAGTGTTATTCCCTTATAATTTCATTGAATGACACCTTTCAGAAAACGCGTTCTCTTTTATGTTCTGACTTTTTTGTTTCTGGTTTTCCTTTTTCTTACCGCTTTAGTATATGTGTTTCCGCATTCGATGTCAATCGATATGGAGGTTTCAGAAGAAATCCAGGAGTATCAACATCCATATCTGGACGCTTTTATGAAGAGTGTTAGTGCCGTCGGTGTTTTTCCTTATTCGGTAGTTATGGTATTAATCACAGCATTACTTTTTTTCGTGCTGAGATTTAGAAAAGAAGCTATTTACATATCCGCCACGCTGTTATCGGGTGTGGTAAGCTCAGCCTTGAAAATCATTATAAACAGGCCGCGACCAACAGAAGATTTAGTAAGAATAATCGGCGAGACTAAGCGGCAGAGTTTTCCAAGCGGCCATGTGCTTTTTTATGTATTGTTTTTTGGCTTCATGCTCATGCTGATGTATTACCTTAAATCTCTTCCTAAAACCTTCCGACTCATAGTAGCAGCAATTTCATTGTTTTTTATTCTTACAATCCCTTTCTCAAGAGTTTATTTAGGTGCGCACTGGTTCACCGATGTGTTAGGGGGCTTTTTGTTTGGCCTGTTATGTTTGTTGATTCTGGGTTTTTTCTATTTACAGAAGCCAGATAAGCCATCCGTCTGATTATCGGTATTTTTATTTATAAGACTTTCTATAACTATTTAGTGTGTCAGTCCGTATTAAGGAGACATGAAAAGGTTTTTTTTCGCCCGAATAGTTTTGAAAAGGTAGTTTAATGGAATCAAAAATATTATCCTCAACAGGTTTTTTGCATCAGTTTAGTGTTGAAGAACTTTATGTGTTAACAACTCATTGGATGTCCGACATCGTTTTCTTTGAGCAGGAGATCAACTATTTTCAGTCGCTTATTGCGCGTTATTTTCTACCCAACATGGGCGAGGGTAATATGATGCTGATTGAAAGTCTTTCAAGTAATTTCGAATCGCTTGAATTACGAAAAGAGCAGCTTCGAAGCAAAATTGTTGAGCATCAAACCCGCTTAAGCGGGCTTCTTGAAGTAAGTGAGGTGGAAAATGAGGCGGAACTTAATGCGATGCATTCAGACCTTGAGGGAAAACTCTTTGATTTTGTTAAAACCTTACGGCAGATAAAATTAGAGTTTTTCAATGCCACGAAGTTTAGTGGACAAGCAAAAAAACAGCCGGTGTCTTAATTATTTTCGACCATTTATTTCGGAAAAGTTCTTTTGTGCGGCAGTTCAAACGGGCCAAATTGCTTTGATGAAGATTCTACCGTTCTCAAAAGATAAGGACTTCTTATACTTACAGTTTCACACTTCTAAAACTGTTTTTCTGTGCTCATTCGAGCCCAGATCCTAATGTTTAATTCTCCGGTGTCTTTAATGGGTAATATTTTGATGAGTTTTCTTAACATAAACTCTGTTTGCTTTAATTTGTAGATAAAAAGAAAAGTCATTTCATATGTTAATAGCCATCCTGATAATAGCTTTGTTGATCGTTTCTGTCTATATTTTTTTGCATCAAGCTCAGTTCGGGAAAATTTCTACAGGTCAACGACTGGACAGAATTAAAGCTTCTCCTAATTATAAGGACGGAAAATTCCAGAACCTGAGTATCACACCCGATTTGACCGAAGGTGTAAGTTATTTCCAGGTGCTGAAGGAGGTTGTTTTTAATAAAAGTAAAAGCGTGAGACCGCCTTCGGTTTTGCCATCAACGAAAACAGATATATTGAATCTGAGCCCCACAGAGGATGTACTGGTTTGGTTTGGCCATTCCTCATATTTTATTCAGGTGGATGGAAAGAAGATTCTTGTTGATCCAATCTTCAGCGGACGTTCTTCCCCTGTTAAATTCACCACCAGAAGCTATAAGGGTAGTGATATATATTCTGCAGATGATATACCAGATATCGACTATTTATTTATATCACACGATCACTGGGATCATTTGGACTACGAAACTATAACGAAGTTGAAGCCTAAGATCAGGAAAGTAATTACAGGTTTGGGAGTAGGCGCACACCTCGAACATTGGGGGTACTCAAAAGATATAATAATTGAATGTGACTGGAATGAAGAAGTAGAGTTGGATGCCGGCTTCAAGGTAAACATAGCGCCTGCCCGACACTTTTCAGGCCGCGGCTTAAAACGGAACCAGGTGTTGTGGGTATCATTTGTTTTAAGTACTCCTTGCATGAAAATGTATTTTGGCGGAGACTCTGGTTACGATACTCATTTTAAAACCATTGGCGAATCGTTCGGACCTATTGATCTGGCAATTCTGGAATGCGGGCAGTACGATAGTCATTGGAAATATATCCACATGCATCCCGAACAGATTGTTCAGGCTGCAATTGATTTAAAAGCTAAGATGCTGTTACCTGTGCACTGGGCGAAATTTGCTCTCGCTAAACATGCCTGGGACGAACCTATAACAAGGGTGACGGAAGAGTGTGAGAAAAGGAGTGTTCCGGTTTTGCACCCTATGATAGGAGAAGCGATCTATTTGCAGAGTATTAAACAATGCACTGCATGGTGGCTAAACGTGAAATAGTTAGCCCTGAGTTTAAAAGAGCAGTCAGGCTGTGTAGGTAAAATAGTACAGTTTATAATCTGAAACTATTTTCGGAGCGTAAAATTGCCACTGGCACAGAATTGGTAATATGTTTTTCATGGAAAAGAAAACTCAATTAAGCAGCACAGACAAGCTTTTAAAAGCTATCCTTTCAGATGATCTAAGAAAATTCAGAGCAAAACAGCAAAAGGTTTTTGTTGTAAGTAAAGCTTCTTAAAAGCGTTACTTTATAAAAAAAGAGAGCTTAGTACAGGCTCTCTTTTTTGTTTAAAAAGGTTTTTAAAGTGTTAATCTATTTTGGCCACCTAAGCCGCAAGAAACATTATATTAACCATTGTGTTACGCCAGGAGTGAATTTTACGTAAGCCTATATAAACGGGAGCATTAATACTACCTTATGGAAAGTACTTGTTTTATGCATCCTTTATTGACACACACAAAACACAATAACATGAAAAATTTGATAGTAGCAGCCTTTTTACTTTTGGGTACGGTCTCCGGATTTGCTCAGAATGTTGACATCAGAAGGAAAATTGAAGTTTCAGGATCAGCGGAAGCGGAAGTTACCCCTGATATTATTTACGTAGGAATATCACTTAAAGAATACTTTCGTGATAATGCCAATAAGCGAAAAGTTGAAATTGAAGAGCTCGAACGTCAGTTGCAAAAGGCAGTTCTTGATGCTGGAATCGCAAAAGAAAACTTTACGATCAACAACATTTCGAGTTTTAATTATGCATTCGAAAAAAAGAAAAATCCTGAGTTTTTAGCAAGAAAACAATATCGGATTAAAGTGACCGACTTAACTAAGTTTAACCAGATTTTAAGTGCGGTTGAGCCGCGAGGCGTTGAATATACCAATATTGAAAGCTACGACTACTCTAAAATTGAAGCGCTAAAGCAAGAGCTTAAAGTCAAAGCTCTTCGGGCTGCGAAAGATAAAGCGTCTTACTTAGCCGCTGCCCTCGATGATAAAGTTGGTGAGGCTCTTGAAATACAGGAGATTAATAATGAGTATTATCCTCAGCCTATGTACCGCGCGAATACAACAATGAGCATGGACAAAGGGATGGCCACAGCAGAAATGGCGCCTATGCCTGAAATTGATTTTAAAAAGATAAAGTTAAACTACCAGATGAGGGCTGTTTTTGAACTCAAGAATTAGGCTTTTACAAAGTCGAGAGGATTAACTGCTCTCTGTTTTGTTCAGCTACCTATAGACACATCAAATTATTTACTTTCAATCCGGAAGTAAATAATTTAAAGGTAATTACAAGGCGATTCTAAAGGCGCCTTGTAATTATTGTTGCAATACATTGCTTAGTAAATCTTCTAATTGATCTAAGTCGAAGGGTTTAGCCAGATACGTGTCGGCGCCAGCCTCTTGTGCCAGGGTTGCTACGTCATTATTCGCCGAAAAATATATCACCGGGATGTTTTTATATTCCGGATGACTCTTAATTAGCTGAGTTGCCACTTTTCCTCCGGCATCCGGAATCCAGTTATCCATTAAAATTATATCTGGATTGGTCTCTTCAATATCCTGCAGAATATTGGCACATGTTGTTCGGGTATTAATTTTCCAACCCTTCTCTTCTAGCAGATAAGTTAAAATACTTAAGATATCCACATCATCATCAAAAACTAATCCACTCTTTTCCATCAGTGAGGTAAAAATATAACAAATAAATTAGTTCTGCAAAATCTTAATTTATAATATAAT
>CBIHLM010000015.1:0-77689 GCA_966210515.1 uncultured Pedobacter sp. | reverse complement strand
ATTGCCAGTGCCGTCTCAAAGGTTTGACTGTTTTCCTCCATATAATGTGCGGCCCTTTCCAGAATTGCAAAGGCCGAATGCCCTTCATTTAGATGGATTACTTCCGGATGATATTCCAGAGCCTTTAAAAGTCGGAAACCGCCAATTCCCAGTATTAATTCCTGAGCAAGTCTCAATTCGTTACCGGCCCCATATAGTTCACTGGTAATCCCACGATGCCGGGGAATGTTTGCGGCATCGTTACTGTCGAGCAATAGTAAAAGATGACGACCTACCTGAACTTTCCAGGTTCGCAGCCAAAGAGAATAACCCGGAAGCTTTAGTTCAATTCGCAACCATTCACCATTTTTGCTTCGTAAGGGAGAGATAGGAAGCTGTCCCGGATCATTGTAAGGAAAAAGATAATCCTGGCTACCATCTTCGTTGATTACCTGCCTGGAATATCCCTGCTGATACAGCAGACCAATCCCGATTAAAGGCACCCCGAGATCACTTGCCGATTTTAAATGATCGCCTGCTACATTGCCGAGTCCGCCTGAATAGATTGGCAAAGACTCGCTGAGCATGAACTCCATGCTGAAGTAAGCAATTCGATTAAGAGTCGAATTGGGATGTGCCTGCTGAAACCATGCCGGAGCTAAAGCTCGTTGTTTTTTGTCCTGTAAGAGGTCTTCTATAAGATCTCTAACAATTGGATCATCAAGAATTAAATTGATCCGCTCATGCGAGCTTGTTTGCAATACGATGTAAGGGTTATGTGTTAACTCCCATAGCACAGGATCTAGCTGCTTCCATATCTTATCGGTTGCATGGCTCCATGACCAATGTAAATCAAGTGCTAATTCTAAAAGCGATTCATATAGTAAAGGATATTTTAAAGTCGAGAGGTTATTCATTTCAATTTACTGAGCTAAATAGCCGCCATCAACAGAATAATAAGAACCTGTTACGAAAGATGAGCGCGATGAACCAAGCCACAGGAGAAGCTCTGCGACTTCTTCGGGCTCTCCTAATCGACCCATTGGGTGCATTCTTGCCAATGTACCTCGGGTAACTTCATCCAGCGTATTTATAACCAGCGGCGTGTTAATGTATCCAGGACCGATGGAATTTATCCGGATTTTTTTATCTGCGTATTCAATCGCAGCGGCTTTTGTAAGACCGATCACTCCATGCTTGGCAGCTATGTACGCCGGAGAAAGTCTCGTAGCTACCATCCCTAATATAGAAGCGACATTAATTATACTTCCTCCCTTCTCTAGCATTGCAGGTATCTGATAACGCATCCCATAAAACACTCCCGACAGGTTCACATCAATTACTTTTTGCCAGCCATCGAACGGATATTCGGCAGTAAGGGCTAAAGGTCCGCCTATACCGGCATTGTTCACAGCAATATCGAGTGAGCCGAAACGCTTGATTGTCTCTTTAACCAGTTCATTATTATCTTCAGGAATCGAAGCATCGGCTTTGAAGAAAAAAGCCTCACCTCCACAATTAGTAATAGAATCGACAACGCTATTGCCGTGTACCTCATTTATATCTGATACGATTACCTTTGCGCCTTCCCTGGCAAAAAGCTCTGCCGTGGCCTTGCCTATTCCAGAGCCCGCCCCCGTGATAAGTGCTGTTTTTCCATGAACAGTTAAGTCAGACATACTCATATATTTAAATAAACCTAGTGCGATTTAATCGGATTTGCGATGACAATAGTCAGTGTACTGAATGATAATCGTTATCCAGATCGGGCATTTAAATAACAATGAAGGAGCTAAAGGATGTAAATGCTGAGATTTACTGAACTTTAGGAAATAAAAAACAGGCTGAGAGTTTTCATACCTGTTTTTTTACGTTCGGTCAGATTTAAATAAACTTACACTGGATATAGTTAAAAAACAACAACCTATCCGCGGGATAACAACTATTGACTTGTTAATACATACATAGCCTGAGATTCCGAAAGGTCTTCTTCTAAAGCCGGAAGCTCACTGGCCGCCCAACTTCGTATTTCAGCATCGGGAACACCATCAGGCTGAGATGCAAGACGGAAGAGATTAACAAGTTCCTGATCTGTCAAAACCATCAGCTCGGCGAACCTTCTATCAAAAGATGATAGGGTAACCTGGCTCAGGATGTTTAGATTACCAGCATGATGGCTAAGGAAGTTTTGCGGCACACCAAAACCTTTTCTGGCAGCAAGATTAGCAAGTCTGGTTTCTGCTGCCGTATGATCTGCAACCGTTTGTACTCCAAATGATTTAATTGTATCTGATTGGCCCCTTGTTTTAGATAGCTCGCCCGCTTCGATTTCTAAGTTATTACTACTTGAGGCATACGTAATAAACTCCTGGTTACCCATTTGGAAAACTTCAGGGTCATCTTTCTTACACGATTGAACAACACACATACTTGCTACCAGCACTGTGTATAAGACACGCAACTTTTTCATGGTAAATGAGTTTAAACTGTTAATAATTACCCTATTACAAGGTATTTACTTAAAGCAACCTCAGTATTATGGACTGGTTTGGCTTATTTTCATTATGTAAACATTGGCGAACTTGCACTAAAAATTCGTCACATAAAACTGCGATAAGGCAAAAGAAGTCTCAAATACTTACGAGAAAATTCACATTAGTTTGTCATCAGTTTACAGAAAGCATAATAATTCCCGCCTTTAAGGATAATGAAAATCAAGACTGTTTTTTAACGCACTTAATCCCGCACCTATTCTAACAATCCGTCATCTTTCCATTTTTGAACCGAGTTAATTGTTTCCTGTGGTAAGCGTGTTCCACCGTTCGGCATCATCCCGGCTGCACCCTGAGCCAGTTTGATTCTGCTCAATATAGCATCAATATTATTTTTCGTACTGGCATAAGAATCAAACTTAACTTGAGGTCCATTGATATGACATGTTCCACAATTATTTTGGATTATCGCTTGTACGGTATTCATATATGTTACAGAGGCGGTGCTGTTGCTATTAACTGTAATAGTGTAAGCATTAGCAAAAGCTTTACTTCCACTTGAATTTGTGGCGGTAACGGTAACTGAATATGTTCCCGTAGCTAAAGCGCTCGTGGCTGATATTACTCCCTGATTATTGATGCTGATTGCAGGCGAAGCTGGTGCAACGCTGATAGAATAGCTCACGCTGGTACTACTTGTTACTGATGGAGCCACGGACGCTACTGCCGTACCTTGACTTATGGTAATAGAATTAGGCGAATAACTCAAATTTTGTGGAATAGCTGACGCACTTACAGTTATTGAATAAGCATTGTCAAATTTTACTGTCCCGGCGGCATTTGTTGCCGTAACAGAAATATTATAGGTGCCTGCTGCTACAGTAGAGGCCACCTTAACTTTACCATCCGAATCAATAGTAATCCCACTATTAGTTGGCGAACTGCGTATGCTAAAACTTACCGGTAAAGTACCTGACAGAGAAGGTTTAACCGAAGAACCGGCCATACCCGATTGAAGACTGAGGGAATTGGGACTATAAACTAAATTGGAAATGAGACTGGCGGCAGCATCAGGCTGGCCATTGTCTTTCTTGCTGCAAGAAACAATAACGAAAAAAGAGAGAAGACAGATCAGGTTTTTAGTTGAGAAAATGTTAAGCATATACGTGGTCAATTGGATGTTTTTTTACAGGTACGCCTTACAATTACAAAAGGTTGGCTGTGGAAGAATAAATTTTCGCTCTGGAAAATTATTTCGAACCAGAGGAAAGTAAAAATCTCATTGCTGAAACTTTCTAAACTTACATGAAGATTCGGCTAATTTATTTTACATTGGGTTTTGGATTTTTTGATATTCGATGGAAAATAAAAACAATAATCTTTGGGCGATATTGTATGTAAGCAGTGCAATGAAAGGTCTTTCGGCTTCGGATGTTGACTACTATTTAACCGTTAACCGGAAAGTCAGACAACAGCACAAAATTACTGGAATTGCAATACTTGCGATGAATAATGTCTTAGTTATTCAGGAAGGAATAAAAGAAGAAGTAAAAGCGGAATATGATGCCGAAAAAAAGCATCCTGCACATCATTCCTTGATCAAAATCTATGACGGACCTATTAACCACCGCTACTTCGAAGATTTTCCACTAGCATTTAAAACTATCGGAATGCCTGAATATAAACACCTGGATAGTTTTTTAAAATCGGAATACCAGGAGTATCTTGACGAATTTCTTCAGGCCGATAATCCTGTCGCAAAACTAGTTAAAGACTTTATCAAAAATAACAGTTAGGAACGTTCTCCGCGCTTCCACTACAAAAACACCCTGATTGCAACCAATTCTGACCAGATTCCGTATTAAAAATTTAAATGATCTGATTTCCCATTTTCGGGGAACATTTAAATATTAAACACACATATGATAAAATCCTTAACCTTTTTATTATTTGTTGCAATGCTTGTCAGCTCTTGTACCTCAGGAAAAAAAGCTATGCAACGCGGAAACTATGACGAAGCAATACTTAAAGCTGTTAACCGATTGCGGAGCAATACAGACCATAAAAAGTCACTCGACATTTTAAGACAGACTTATCCTCTGGCTCAGCAATGGCATTTAAGCAGGATAAGAAATATGGAAGCTTCTTATGATCGTTTTAAGTGGGAGCCTATAGCTCGGGAGTACGCATCGCTGATAAATTTATATGACGAGATATCCCGCTGCCCGGGTTGTTTATCAGCAATACCAAATCCTGAAAGTTACAGTATTGAAAACGAGCGTGCCAGACTTAATGCTGCTTCTGATAGGTTTGACGCAGGATTAGCCGCCTTTGAGAAAGGTAAAAATGGCGACCGGAATGAAGCAAGAGATGCATTCACCCATTTCACACAAGCAAATAACTGGATAAGAAACTACAAAGACGTAGAACAAAAGATTAAAGATGCCGAATATTACGCTACCGTCAGGGTTGTTGTGGAACCTATCCCGATGCATAGCCAAGCCCTGAAAATCAGCAATGAGTTTTTCGATAACAAGATCAACGAGTTTTTACTACAGGCACCGGTAAATCGTTTCGTTAAATTCTATACAACCAAAGAGGCTAAACGATTAGGCATTGACAAACCAGATCAGATTATTCAATTAGCTTTTGATGACTTTGTCGTAGGGCAAACCTATATGCACGAGAAAGAAATGGCCCTCGTAAAAGACAGTATAGTTTTAGCAACATATGAGGTTGATGTGCCGCAGATCATTGGTTCTGGTCAATCTTCAGGAAATAATTCCGGCGGCAACACCAACGAAAACAAAATAACTATTTGCCATACAGCGCCGGGCTCAAGCCAGTCGCAAACAATAGTAGTTGCCGAAAGCGCACTAAAAACACATCTTGATCACAACGACAAAATCGGCTCATGTGATGCTTCCTCAACTAATAAGCCATCAACAGGAACCTCCAGCAAAAAAGAGATTAGAAAAGTATACGGACAGGCAAAAGCCACCATGCACATATTTACCAGAACAGTAGAATCTAAAGGTTTACTAGATTTAAGAATTCTGGACGGATATACACGCAGGGTTTTGAGTCAGGAAAAACTACCCGGAGTTTTTGTTTGGCAATCGCAATGGGGATATTATAATGGTGATCAACGAGCGTTAGAAAGGACCCATCATCAAATCGTTAAAAACAAAGATGTACCTCCACCCCCTCCTCAGGATCTTTTTATGCAATTTACGCAGCCTATCTATCAGCAGCTAACAGCTAAGATCAGTCAGTTTTATCGGAATTATTAATCTGCAATGCTATAGTCTTTACAAGCGAAAAGGCAATTTATTTTTTAAGAATGATGGACAAAACCCCATCATTCTTAAAAATTTCAACACAATTATCTAGTCAATTACTCGACGATCAGTTTTCCTCTCATCGAACTATAATGTCCTGGAAAGCTGCATATAAAGTCATACTCGCCTTTTTCTAAATTAAACGTAATCGTATCTGATTCGTTAGGTCCTAGTAATTTAGTATGTGCAATTATCGAAGATTTCAAAGACTCAGGAATATAATCTGTCGCTTTACTATTCATTGCCGCCTGTCCAAACTCCTCAACATTCGTACCCTTTTGCAAAACCACGAGGTTATGCCCCATCGCCTCTTTTGCTATCGTGCCTGCATTTTTCAAAGTAAGGGTTATGGATTCTCCGGCTTTAACCCTAATTTCGCTTACACTAAACCTCATTTGATCATTGCCCGTAACTTCAACTGTGTTGGAATTTACTGCTTCAGTCGGGCCAATTGGCGTTTCAGTCGTTGATTCTGTTTCAGTACTCCCGGATTCCTCCTTCTGTTGATTTCCTCCACATGAGGCTAAAACAGCAGCTACCGTAAACAATGTTAAAAAGTGTTTTTTCATGATTTTTATATTTATAATTTTTGCTTATTTATTGTTCTAAATCGAGATGACTTAAAGTAAAAGGCCATTAACTAATATCCATATCAAAGTCTTAATACTTTTTCTTTTAACCTATATCGCTAAGTTGATAGTAAACAGTCGGAGTAAGTCCGTGTTTTCTTAAACATATTTTCGCACAAGAAGTCAGCAGCTGTGTGTCATATTCAAAACTCTGCAGAATCTTATTACTTGATAATCTTCAGTTTCAACCCATTAATAGCCTCATCTACCAATATTTGGCACGATAAGCGGAAATTAGCATTCGCAATTCCAGCTTTACGGATCGTAGTTTCTTCATTTCTTTCATAAAACGACAAAGCCAATGGCATTTCTACGATTTCAATTAAACATGTCCCGCATTTTCCCATTCCCAAACAATCACCAAATTCGTCAATATAAATCTTATCCAAGATGAGCATCATCAAATTACGGTATTCATTTGGATATGTGTTGATGATGAATGACTCTCCTCCACAAAAAACCGTAATGGTTATTTCTTTATTCAAACACCTTGATTATTAGTTGGTTCTTTCACAGCCATCATTATTCTGGCGATATTCTCGGCCCTCTTTCGGGCGTTATCTGCTATCGGTCCCTCAAACAATTCATTAAGTGTTTCATTAAAAAGCAAAAGCCACTGATCAAAATGCTGCTTTGCAATCGGGAGGGGTAAATGTTTAGGCATTGGGTCGCCCTTGTATGCTTTTGTATATAGGAGCATTGTTGACCAGAAATCAATCATCTGATTTAAATGCGCGTCCCAATTTTCCTTGATGACCGAATTAAACACTGGCGCCAGAAACTCATCCTGCCTTATTTTATCATAAAACTGGTTAACTAACATTGCCACATCGACAATTGTAATAATGTCACTTTTCCTAAACTGTTTGTCCTCCATTTACACAATTACCTTATCTGCGCCCCTATCCATACTCTCTAACCTTTTTAAAAACATTGCAGCCATAAGCTCTGCGCGGTTTTTTGCCTCGGTGGCCATGTTGCCTTCAAAATTTGAATCAATTGTTTCCCGGAATAAAATCAACCACCGCTCAAAGTGTAGTGGTCCAATAATTAAAGGCGCGTGCTTTGCAAACGGATTGCCTTTGAAACCGGATACGCCAAATAAAGCAGCATTCCAGAACTGATACATTTTTTCAAGATGCGGTTGCCATTCTTGTATTACGCTCCCGAACACCGGGCCAATCAAATCATCCTGCTGTACCTTCTTATAAAATTCATTCACAAAAAGAACTATATCATCAAGACCTAAAATATCTGCCTTCATAATTCTAAATATCACCCATTAATACCTTCTTATTTTTTTATTTGAAACTGTTCTTTTTAATCCGGTAGTTGGGATTTAAATCTCAATAACCTCGTCAATTGCAGTGTTTTAAACACTGGTGTCCTGCTGCTTAAATATTGCAACCATATAGTAAAACTGGTTTGGAATTCCTAAAAAAATATCTGCATCAAATTCACATCTCGTGAAGAAATTCATCAAGAAGCAAATATAAAAATTCGATCTAAATAAAAGACAAATATATCTTTATTTTTACACGGTGAGAAATATGGCTGACGAGTCTTTTGTAAAGAATCACATGAAATCAGGCGGTATATATCTGTGATAAGACAAATTAAATATAATTTAAAAAGGAGCCGCTATTAAAATCGACCTTCTCGAGAACCAGGATGAAGGCACTGTAGATTAAACGAAGACGTGCTGTGTCGGTGATTCCTTCATCAATTCTGAGTTCTAAAAATGCCGACTCAACTTCGGTATGTGAAGAATGATGGTGTCCGATGTGGAACTCAAAATTCGGAAGTGATTGAATTACCTCCCTTATCTGAATCGATGATAAAATATCTTTAATCCTGTCCGGATGATTTGATTTGATCACTATATTCTTATCAAATTCAGGAGACCCAATCTTAATATCTTCCATCCCGAAAAGCTTACCTATGCCGTCTAACAAATCCTGACGATGCAAAGAAAAGCGAAAATCATCAAAGCTTTTTAACGGAGACATAAAGCGGGTAAGTGCATACCCTCCTTCAAAACCACCACCTAAATCTATGTCTATATCAAGTGTGACCGAGCGTCCCTGCTGTTCAATGATAGCGTTGTATTCATATACCTCTTGATACTGGCTAAAATCCTCATCTATCTGCTTCCAAACCTCATCAAGCGAGGTTCCGGAAATAACTCTGGCATCTTGCATAGCTGTATATACTTTATGTTAGAACGATTAATTTTTCGATCTGTTTTTAAAAGCATTCCATTACTTCTGTACTTAAAAACCACACATTTAAAACAAACTATCACATAATTATCCATGCGTTTCCGTTTCGGGGATTCTTAAAAAATAGTACCTTTGCGGCTCAATGAAGAGTGATCTGTATTCAGCTGGCCATTTTCTTTAAGCTTCATTCTTCCGTCAACGATATTTATGAGTAATCCCGAAATAGAAAAAAGAAAAACCTTCGCAATTATTAGTCACCCAGATGCCGGAAAAACCACATTAACCGAGAAGTTTCTGCTTTTCGGCGGTGCCATTAATACCGCGGGGGCTGTAAAGCGGAATAAAGCGAATCAGAATACCACTTCAGATTTCATGGAAATTGAAAAACAAAGAGGGATTTCTGTAGCGACGTCTGTGATGGGATTTGAATATAAAGGCAAACGAATTAATATTCTGGATACACCCGGTCACAAAGATTTTGCGGAAGATACATACAGAACATTATCGGCTGTTGATAGTGTAATTCTGGTGGTGGATAGTGTGAAAGGGGTCGAGGAACAGACTCAAAAGCTGATGGAAGTTTGCCGGATGCGTAACACCCCGGTTATTATTTTCATTAACAAAATGGACCGGGAGGGTAAAGATGCTTTCGACTTACTAGATGAGCTTGAAACTTCATTAAAAATCAGCGTTTGTCCGCAATCCTGGCCTATCGGACAAGGTTACACATTTAAAGGGGTTTATAACATCTACGGAAATCAATTAAACCTTTTCGAACCAGATAAAGCTAAAGTAACAGAGCCTGTTATACAGGTTAAAAACCTTGAAGATAGCACCTTACAAAAATTTCTTAAGGAAAAGGAACTGGGAAGACTTAAGGGTGATCTGGAATTGATTGAGGGTATATATGGTCCACTTGATACAGAGATGTATCTTGAAGGCTTGCTGGCACCTGTTTTCTTCGGAAGTGCTATCAATAACTTTGGTATTCGCGAGCTGTTGGATACGTTTATCAACATTGCACCAAGTCCTTCTATCCGCGAAGCAGAGGAGCGGGTTGTGGTGGCAACTGAGAAAAATTTTAGTGGTTTTGTATTTAAAATACACGCCAACCTGGATCCGAATCATCGCGACAGGATCGCATTTCTAAGAATTTGTTCTGGAAAATTTGAGCGGAATAAATTCTTTTATCATACAAGACTGGATAAGAAATTGAAATTTTCAAATCCGATGGATTTTATGGCCAACGAAAAAAGCCTGGTTGAAGAAGCATGGCCTGGCGATGTAGTGGGATTATACGACAGCGGAAACTTCAAAATTGGTGATACACTTACCGAAGGCGAAAAATTACAGTTTAAAGGAATTCCAAGATTTTCACCTGAAATTTTTAAAGAGGTCGAGAACCGTGACCCAATGAAAACCAAGCAATTGGAAAAAGGAATTCAGCAGTTAACCGAAGAGGGCGTTGCGCAGCTTTTTGTACAGCAACCAGGTAACAGAAAAATAATTGGTACAGTTGGTGAGCTTCAATTCGAGGTGATAAGTTTCCGTTTAGAAAACGAATATGGAGCAAAATGTGCTTTCCGTCCTCTAACGTTTAAAAAATCGAGCTGGATCACTTGCAACGATAAAAAAATGCTGCAGGACATTATTTACAGGCGAGCCTCGAATATTGCATACGACAAAGATTCAAATCCGGTATTTCTTGCAGATAATGACTGGGCCATCAACCTGGCGAAACGTGATTTCCCGGATGTAGAATTTCACACTACATCTGAATTTAAGAGCGCCGAATAAATTCGGGGCTCATTGGTGATTTATTCGTGAATGAGTATCTAATTGAAACCTAGCCGCCAATAATAATCGCAGTTAAATATGTCATTATTCTGGCAACCGTTCGGCAACTGGTTCAAGGTCTAATTCCGCTTGTTCTTTTTTCAAATTTTTATCGAGAATAAAGGTAGCAAGCGGCACAAATGATGCCGCCTGAAACAACACGATACGTTTAAAATTCCATTTTAAGCTCCATGCGGCACGCAAAACAGCAAAAACATACGCTACAAACAACACTCCGTGCACCCAGCCAGTATATTTTACAGGCAACGGGTTTCCTAAAATGTATTTAATGGGCATTGCTATCAGCAGCAGCACTAAAAAACTAACACCTTCTGCTATACCTATCACTCTTAAATCTCTGATAACTTTGGACTTACTGTTTCCCATTTTAAATTCTGTTAATACTTTCTGATCTACCCCTGTCGGCTTCGGGGATTTTGTATGGAGTTGTTGAAATCTTAGTTATGAGAAACGCATTACACATGAACTCATTGTGTAATGCACCTATAAAATCACGAATCTTTGCACCGCTTATTCAGCAGTAGGTGCCTCGAAGCTATAAACTTCTTAATAAGCCCTTGCAAATAAAACTCTTTGCGCAGATGGCTTTCCACTATAAATGCACACTCCCTCTTCCTGCTTATTATTCAACGGGATACAGCGAATGGTGGCTTTGGTTTCCTCTTTAATTTTCTGCTCTGTTTCAGGTGTTCCATCCCAGTGTGCTGCTACAAAACCTGCTTTAGTATCTAAAACTGTTTTAAATTCTTCATATGAGTTTACCTCTGTTGTATTTTCTTCGCGGAAGCCAAGCGCTTTCTGATAGATATTCTTTTGAATGTCTTCCAATAGTTTTTCAATTCTCTCTGCCAGGCCTTCCCGACTAACGGTTTCCTTTTCTTTCGTATCTCGTCGTGCAATTTCCGCCGTTCCATTCTCTAGGTCTCTCCCGCCCAAAGCAACACGCACAGGCACACCTTTAAGCTCGTATTCGGCAAATTTAAAACCAGGGCGTTGGGTATCCCTGTTATCGTATTTAACGGAAATATTTCTGGATTTCAGCTCCTTAGCCAGGGTATCAGCGACTTCGGAAATAGCATTAAACTCATCATCACCCTTGTAAATCGGCACAATTACCACCTGAATCGGAGCAAGCATTGGAGGTAATACTAAACCTGAGTCATCCGAATGAGCCATGATTAAAGCTCCCATCAAGCGAGTTGAAACACCCCATGAAGTTGCCCATACATAATCAAGCTTTCCCTCTTTACTGGTAAACTTCACATCAAAAGCTTTCGCAAAGTTCTGGCCCAGAAAATGTGATGTACCCGCCTGCAAGGCTTTGCCATCCTGCATAAGGGCTTCAATACAATACGTCTCCAACGCACCGGCGAAACGTTCATTCGGTGTTTTAATGCCTTTAATTACCGGCACCGCCATCCAATTTTCTGCAAAATCCGCATAAACGTCAAGCATTCTTTCGGCTTCTTCCACTGCTTCCTGCTGGGTAGCATGAGCGGTATGCCCTTCCTGCCATAAAAACTCCGCAGTGCGAAGAAATAACCTTGTACGCATTTCCCAACGTACAACATTGGCCCATTGATTTACTAAAATAGGCAGATCACGATAAGACTGAATCCAACCTTTATAAGTGTTCCAAATTATTGTTTCGGAAGTCGGACGAACGATTAATTCTTCTTCTAATTTTGCGTCTTCGTCTACAATTATATTTCCGTTGCCATCATTTTTTAAGCGATAATGGGTCACTACAGCGCATTCTGTGGCAAATCCTTCAACATGTGATGCTTCTTTGGAAAAAAATGACTTAGGAATAAACAAGGGAAAATATGCATTCGAGTGACCGGTATCCTTGAACATCTTATCCAAAGCTGCCTGCATTTTTTCCCAAATGGAATATCCATAGGGTTTTATTACCATGCAACCTCTTACTGCCGAATGTTCAGCCAGATCTGCCTTTGTAACAAGTTCATTATACCATTGAGAATAATCCTCTTTTCTGCTTGTAATTCCCTTACTCATAGTGTTTTTTAAAATTTTCTTTGTAATTTAGTAACACGAATACTTAATCGGCAAAGTTATAAAAGTAGTCGAGGTATTTTATTTAATGATGCAACCAATTTCACATTGATTTCGTCATTAATTATAAACACACGTAGATTTATAAACACGCACCTTATAAACACACACGCAATGAAAAAATTACTACTACCGGTTTTTGCAGTTTCAGCTTTGTTGCTGAATTCCTGCTCAACTACTCAACTTGCCGGGCAAGCTGATAGTAATGATGATGTCTATTATACTGAAGCTAAGGCAAAAGTAATTCAGCCCCCAGCTGAAAGAGTTCAATCTTCTACACCGAATAAATCATATCGTACAGATGAGCAGCTTTACGGGGATGAATATTCGGATAATAGCTACCGTAATAACAGGTACGATGATGATTATACCTATTCTTCACGCATAAACCGTTTCTATTATAATTCTCCTTACCGACCTTATTACGATTACCGCTATTCTTATGGTTATAATCCATGGTATACCTATTCCTATGATCCATTTTTCTACGATCCATGGCTTTACAGACCTGGCGTTTCAGTTTGGATAGGCACCGGAAGATACTGGTCGCCATATAATTATGGTTATTATGGTTCCAGGTATAACAATGGCTATTGGGGGCCATATTCCTTTTACAATACCTATCCGGGTTATAATTACGGAGGCAGGTACTACAGTGGAGGCGGGTATTATAACGGCGGCGTATACAACAACCCTAATCACAGAGCCCGTCCCGATCGTGAAAGCGGAATGGGTAGAAGCGGCAATAATGATCCACAAACAGGCATATATATTCCTTCAACAGGCAGACCAAACAGGAGTTCTGTAAATCCAAACAGAACACCTGATGGACGAATAAGCTCTTCCGATCAGGGTAGTTCTGGTGCATCCTCACAACCTTCTTCGACTTCAAGCAGACCGAACAGGCCTTCAAGAACTCAGGAAGCCGCTGCGCCAAGACAACAAACAGCACCTGCACCTCGTCCAGAACCAAGAGAATATTCCCGTCCAGAACGGAGCTCCAGTCCTGCGCCTTCGTCATCGGGTAGTAGTTCTGGTGGGGGAAGTTCAAATGGAAGCTCGTCCGGCGGAAGTTCATCCGGAAGCAGACCTTCAAGAGGCGGCAGATAACCTGATTAGACACACACTGAAACATTATGAAATTTAAGAATTTAATATTTCTTACGGGCATGCTATTGCCTGTAACTTCAAGCTATGCCCAATATGCAGAAGATGCTTTACGGTTTTCGCAAACCGAGCAGGGAGCCACTGCCAGATTTAAGGCTTTAGGAGGTGCTCAAACTGCTTTAGGCGGCGATGCCAGTTCATTAGCCTCCAATCCGGCTGGCTTGGGATTATTCACCAGATCTGAACTAAGTTTCACCCCTGATATTTCAAACAGTACTATTAAGAGTAATTATTTAAATTCGAGCTCGAGCATCCAAAAAGACCGTGCTGGAATAAACCAGGTTGGTGTAGTTTTCTACAATCCTACAAGAAAATATAATAGTTCGGATGTTTCTTCAGGATGGCTTAGCTTTAACTTTGGAATAGCGTACAATAAAACCAACAACTTTAATTCCACTACAGAGTACGGCGGTGTAAATCCCAGAAGTTCATTTGGCGACTATATGAGTGATCTGGCATCAAACCCTGATGATTTATTAGCGACAGCAGGTTATGATAGTCATTTAATTGAGCTGGATCAACCTTCAGGCACATACTTTCCTATCACAGATGTAAATAACAATCAGGTGAACACTGTTTTCCGATCTGGCGGTCAGTCGGAAGTGAACTTTTCTTTAGGAGGAAATTACAGCAACAATTTTTATCTGGGAGCTTCCTTAGGTATTGCATCTATTAATTTCAACGCAGATAGGGAGTACATTGAATCCGGACTAACATTAGATCAGGCTGCTATAGACCAACAAGGCCTGACTGTTTACAATGAAACTAAGCCATATTTAGATGCCGCCTTTAGACTATCTTATCAATCCAATCAGGAAACACAGGGAACTGGTGTTAATGCCAAGCTTGGATTTATTTATCGACCAAGCCCTAACGTTAGGTTTGGGATGAGCTTTATTTCACCAACCTGGTACACGATAACCGAAAGTTTTTCAGAAACACTTAATACCCGTTTTAATAAATCTAATGGACAAACAGAAACGTTTAATAGTGACGAAGAAATTTACGATTCAGATTACTCCTTAAGAACTCCTTATCGATTTAATGGAGGACTCGCAGTTATCGTAACTAACTTCGGTTTGCTTACCGGCGATATTGAATATGTTGATTATGCTTCCATTCATTTTTCCTCGGACGAGCGAGAAGCATCTAACAATACTAACCGGGATATCAGGGACTTATACAAAGGTGCAGTAAATCTTAAAGTTGGTGCTGAAATAAAACTTAATCCTTTGATGCTTAGAGCTGGTTATTCTACGAATGGAAATCCGTATCAAAATGGCAGTTATACCACAAACACTATTTCTACAGGAATAGGATATAGAGTAAATAATCTCTCGTTTGATTTAACCTATTCAAACTTATCCTCGAACTATACAACAAGCCCGTATCTTCTTTCGCAAGATTACAGATACTACAGTTCAACAGGCAGCGGCGAATCCGCAGAAATTCAAAGTAGAAGAAGTAATATTTTTGCGACAGTTGGATTGAGATTTTAAGATTCATCCCATAGCAATTAACAAGAGAGAAAGAAAGACGCATTCTCTCTTGTTAAATCAAGCTATAACCAAGAACTTTTATCAGCATTTAGGATTACACAAGTCGTATCCATCTCAAAAGCAATCTTCGACCGTTTGCTCTCTATTTTAAATTGAAATAGCGTCGCAGGGTCAAAACCAATCATGTTTTACTATGTTGTTAAGGTATTAAATATCTTCAGCAAAATGTATAACCCAATGCCGGCCCTTTATTCTAGAGATAAATGAATACTATTCTACTCATAGAAGACGACGAAGCAATACGAAACGTCATTTACGAAGCATTAGTCAATTATAAAGTAATAGCCACCGAGGATACACGCGATATTTTGGCATTAATAGCTGAACACAAGCCTGACCTTGTTTTAATGGATTATATTTTACCCAATATAAACGGGGGTGAACTTTGTCATCTTATAAAAACTAACCCTGAAACCGCCGGTTTGCCTGTAATCATAATTTCCGGATACCCACGTGTTTTATACTCATTAGGGTCTTACGGTTGCGATGCAATTTTAGAAAAACCATTCGATCTATCTGAACTCCTGGAAACTATCGGAAAGTTTGACCCTATTACCGAATAAATTCGGCCACAGCGACGTGCAGACGCAGCTATCGCAGAACGGTACGCGATAGATTGTTACTAGTGTATTGATTTTACCCAAACACATTTTTAGCTTTTATCACTGCTTGTTCTAAATCGATTCCCTCGCCCATTACTCCGGTAAACAGATCACCTTCTGCGCGCAGCCGTTCTACGGCATTAAAAATATTGAAGTCACTCATTTTTAGGCCAGCTTTTACTTCTTCCCAATGCAGCGGCATCGAAACGGTGGCACCAGGCTTAGGCCTTAATGAGTAAGGGCCGGCAATAGTTGCCTGCGGACGGTTTTGTAAAAAATCAAGGTACATTTTCCCACCTCGCTTTGATGTCAGCCGTTCGATACTGGTAAACCCGGGGATCTGTTTATGGACTATTGTCGCCAGCATCCTGGCAAACATCTGAGATTGGTCATAGGTATATTTGGCCCCCATTGGTATATAAATATGCAGCCCGGTCGAACCGGATGTTTTACAAAAGGAAGGAACTTCAATCTGATCAAGTACTGTTTTAAGTACCCGTGCAGCTTCGATAACCTGGTTAAAAGTATTTTTGTCGGGATCCAGATCAATGATACACCAATCTGGATGATCAGGCGCATGTACAGTGCTTAACCACGGATTCATTTCTATACACCCTAAAGATGCCATATATAACAAACTAGCCTCATCCGTGCACAACATAAATTCTTTATCGTGCCCTTCCCTATTGCTTTCATACGGATAAGTAGCTATCCAATCCGGCACTTTGCCGCGAACGTTCTTTTGGTAAAAACTCGTCCCATTTATACCGTTTGGGAACCTGTTTAATGATTGCGGACGATCTCTCAAATATGGCACAATAAAAGGTGCAACCTGATAATAATAGTTCAGCATATCACGTTTAGTTACCTTTTCTTCAGGCCAGTAAAGTTTACTTAGATTGGTAAATTTTATTTCGTGCCCATCGATTTTTCTTACCTGGGTTTCTTCACTTGGATTTAAGAGAGTTTTTCTTGTTTTAGTTTTCGGTGGATTAAGAACTTTCCGCTTTACAAAATCGTGATCTTCTTGAATTACCGCCGGCGTATGAGCGGGAATTTCCCTGGTAACCTCATCCGCTTTTTTATCTTCACGCAAGCCTTTAAAGGACGGATGACGCATAACTCCGTCTTTAGTCATTTCCCTAAAACTGACCTCCCCAACTAACTTTGGCTTTACCCACGTGGCTTTTGCCTTTGGCGGATTAGGTCTGAAACGAGAGGGTTTATTAAAATCCGGAATTATTTTAAAGGGACATTCATTGGTTTTTAGGGGCTTTAGCTTTTCTAATATTTCTGTCTGGAGCTTATCGCTAAAACCTGTACCCACAGGCCCAATATATCTAAGTTCATTATTCTCATACACTCCCATAAGCAATGCGCTAAACTTTTTGCGGCCGTTTTCATTATTGGTATAACCGCAAATTATTGCCTCCTGCCTGGTTTCGGTTTTTATTTTAAGCCATTCTTTTGATCGTATATCAGGAGTGTATAGGCTGTTCGCTTTTTTTGCAATAATTCCTTCCAGGCCCATTTTATCAGCAGCAGCAAAGAAATCGGTTCCGCTGGCGTCAAATAATTTACTTAACTGAATCTTATCGTTTTGCTCCGGCACAACACTATTCAGAATCTGGCGCCGTCCGACTAATGGTATGTTTGTTAAGTCTTTTCCCTCCAGCCACAATACATCGAATATGTAAAACACTAATTCTCCGTCCGCTTCACTTCGCCAGTTTTGAAGGGCGCTAAAATCGGCCATTCCCTTATCGTTTAACACTACAATTTCGCCATCAAAAACTGCATTAATTTTCCATTTCTCAAGTTCCTGATAAATAGAGTAAAATTTATCATTAAATGACTTACTGTTGCGGGAACTGAGCTCAACATCCCCATTATTTAAGAAGGCTAATGCGCGATAACCATCCCATTTAACTTCGTAGACCCAATCGGGATCGTCAAATGGTTCATCAACCAAAGTTGCCAGCATTGGCTTAATTCCTGCTGGAAATTTTGACTTATTCGCTCGCTTTAATAAAGCTGAGATATCAACTGTGGATATCTCAGCATCGGTTCTTAAAGATTTTTTTGACGATTTTTGGGACTTTTTGTCTTCCTTATTACTGTTCCAGATATTCTTACTGGTTTTTGCGACTTTCTCGATCGTAAGTCCTGACACAACAGACTTATTCTTTTTTAAGACATCGTCGGCTCTCGCATATTTATCATCAATTTTCATCAGCAACCAGCTATTTTCACCACTTCCAGAGGCCTTTACGAGAGCAAATTCTCCCTTTAGCTTTTTGCCGTGCAGGATAAATTTAAACTTGCCACTAAGTAAGCCATGAAGGAGGTGTTTTTCCTGATCCATTTTACTCTTGCCTTCAAAATCTGCCGGTTCAAATGTTCCTTCATCCCAAACGAGTACGGTTCCGCCACCATATTGGCCTTCAGGGATAATACCTTCGAATAAACGATAATCGAACGGATGGTCTTCTACCATCATGGCCAGTCGTTTAACATGGGCATCAGTTGAGGGTCCTTTCGGCACTGCCCAGCTTTTAAGCACACCGTCCATCTCCAGTCGAAAATCATAGTGAATGTGTGATGCATGGTGCAACTGCACCACGAAACGAAGTTCGTCGGATAGATTTTTTCCACCGGTTGGTTCTGGTGTGATTTCGAAACTGCGTTTCTGTCTGTATTTTTCGAGAGCCATATAAACACGATTCCAAGCCCCGGGAATTAATCCAGACAATGAGACAGGTTAAAACACGTTTCCTTAAAAACGGGCAGGATATATTGGGGCCGAGCGCCTACTATTTGTTTTTATCTTTAATATACTTTTCAATTACCTTACGGTCATTGGATCCTGTGGCCCGTTTAGCACCACCAATTGCCTGGCTGCTTACTCCAAGCTTTTCGGCCAAATATTTTACCTCATATTCCTGAGAAGAGTTCACTTCCCTCCGCTCAGTCTTTGATCCTCTTGCTGCCATAATAGATGTTTTAGTTTATAGGTAACTTTTTAACATCCAAAAAAGGAAGATAGTTTTAAGAGAATGCAGGCGATAAGAATTTTGATCAGACTTTAACAGGTACGGCAGCTTCAGTTCCAGCCAAACCCTTACCCGCCACCAGCAATTCTGCGGTGATAGTTTTAGTGTATGCTTTTATTTCTTCCTTAAATTCTTGTACCGAAGCGCCTGAGCGAATTTCCTCTAATCGTTTTTCCCAGCTACCTGTTAACTCGGCCTGTGCAATTTTTTTATCTTTCACCACTTCAAAAACAGCTAAACCCTTGCCCGAAGGAACCAGATTCTTCTTCTCACGAATAATATATTCACGTTTTATAAGTGTTTCGATAATAGACGCCCGGGTGGCCGGAGTTCCTAATCCACCATCTTTCATCGCATATCGCAGCTCTTCATCCTCAATTTCTTTCCCTGCAGTTTCAAGTGCTTTTAACAAACTGGCTTCATTAAATAAGGGTTTAGGTTTGGTTTGCTTTTCCAGAAGAGCCTTACTTTCAACAGGAAGCTGTTCTCCGGCATCTACTTTTGGCAAGGTTGCATTCTCTTCCTCTGTTTTCTCATCGTCAGTCTCATTATAAACTGATCGCCAGCCCGCTGAACGTATTACAGTTCCATTCGCCACAAACTTAGTCCCCGATTCGATACTTATTTTGGTAAGGTCTTTAATACATTCTTTATGGAAGGCCTCCAACATCCGGCCTACCACCATGTTATATACCGCTTGCTTATCCTCAGACAAATAATTCGGAGTTTCGCCTGTCGGCAGTATTGCATGGTGATCGGTCACCTTTTTAGCGTTCACGCTGCGTTTGTTCAAGGGATTAGTGCTGAGAAATTCTGCCTGCTTACCAAAGTCGGGGTGGCTGCGAAGCTTTTCTATCAACTGCGGAACTCCTGCAAAAACATCATCTCCAATATATCTGCTTCCTGTGCGGGGATACGAGATTAGTTTACCCTCATAAAGGTTTTGAAGAATATTTAAAGTTTGATCGGCTGTGTATCCTTTACGTTTATTAGCCTCTTGTTGCAAACTGCTTAGATCGTGCAACAAAGGAGGTGGTTCTTTCTTTGTCTTAGCTTCTACACTGATAATATTTCCACCGGTTGCAAAACCAGACGCAACGTCCTGCACTTTATCAAATACTTCCTGCGCTTTTTCTTTATCCTTATAATTTTCGACTGAAATTGCTTTGAAGAGCTGTCCGTTTTTTGATAGTTGTATGCTTATCTGATAAAATATTTGCGGAACAAAGTTCTTGATTTCAAGATAACGAGCGCAGATCATCGCCAGAGTTGGAGTTTGAACGCGTCCCAAAGAAAGAACAGAACGGTTCCCGGCTGAAATACTTAAAGCCTGGGTGGCATTCATGCCTACAAGCCAGTCAGACTCAGAACGGCAATGTGCCGAATAGAATAAGGTATCATAATCGGTTCCGGGCTTTAAATTTCTAAAGCCATCTTTTATCGCCTGATCGGTTTGGGATGAGATCCATAAACGCCTGAAAGGCTTTTTACATTTGAGATAATAATATATGTAGCGGAAAATCAACTCGCCTTCACGCCCCGCATCGGTTGCTACGATAATTTCTGTTGCAGAATCGAATAAGTTTTTAATCGTATCCAGTTGCTTACGCACCGCCGGATCCTCAACGATACCATCCTTGGTTTTAATTTTGCGGACGGCAAGTTTAAATTTCTGCGGAAGCATAGGCAAATGCTGAACGCGCCATCCATAAAAACCATAATCCTGAGGCGGTGCAAGTTGCAAGAGATGCCCGAATGCCCATGTGAACGAATAGTTTTTGCCTTCGATGTATCCATCTTTTTTTATTGTAGCTCCAAACACTTTGGCCAATTCTCGCGCTACAGAAGGTTTTTCAGCAATAACAACTTTCATATTCTGATTGTGGTTAATTGTAATTCTTAAATATTATTGAGTTAAAACAGAGAGTATTGCGATTCAATATTTCTCATCGGCCTTCCGGAACTGATACTAATGCCAGAATCAGAGCCAATTTTATACAGCTTCGATTCTTCATATCTTGAAGCAACAATTACTTCAGTATCTCCTGCCTGACTTGTAAATAATTGCTCAACCAGCTTTGGGCAATTATTATCTTTTGAAAGGTGAGATAATAATAAGTGACTCATAAACGAAGGTTTATGTGCGGTAAACATTTCAAAAGCCTGTTTATTCGATAAATGACCTTTACCGCCTCGAATCCGTTTTTTAAGGTGATACGGATAATTACCGCGTTCTAAAAGCACATCATCATAGTTCGCCTCTAGAAAAGCTGCATGACATTGTTTAAAATGATCAACCAGCCGATCGCATACAGAACCAATATCAGTGAAAACCCCAACACTTATGTTATTACATTTGATAATGAAACTGTGAGGCTCTACCGCATCATGAAATTTAGAAAAAGCGGATACACATAGTTCACCGATCATAGTATCCTGGTGTTCTTTAAAATGCCTTATCAAATGAGGCTCCAACGTAAGACTTCCGTGCTGTAATGTTCCGGGGGTGATGTATACCGGAATCTGGTACTTTTTTGCAAGCACAGGTATCCCCCGGATATGATCATGATGTTCATGAGAAACAAAAATCGCTTTCACTTTCTGCATGGACAACCCAAGTCGTAACATCCGTTTTTCAGTTTCCCGACAGGATATTCCGGCATCAACCAAAACTGCATCATACTGATTAGCAACATAATAACAGTTACCGTTACTTCCTGAATTTAGTGATGCTATACTTAAGGACATGAGGGTGAAAGATAGGAATTTTGCCGGCACCTGTTCGCATAAGTTTATAACATACTTACCCAATTTCTCAACAGTGCCTTTTATAAAAACCATAATAATTGCAAATAATTGCAATATAATTTTGCGATTATCATAAATATTCCTATCTTTAGTTTCCAAACTAACCAAATACAGCCTTAAACCTTGTCATTCCGACAAGGTTTTTTTTTGTTTATTTTATTTACATATTCCAAATGTTAAAAAACTGTTAAATTTTAACACTTTGCTTTGCGGATTTCATATATAACGTATATTTGCGTCAGGTTTATAATTGGTTAGTTAAAAGGTCTTCATTCTCCCCGTTTGAAGACCTTTTTTGTTTGATTCATTTTTTCAGTATTTCACTTTACAGGAACAATAATGGTACGTGAGTGTTAGTTTATATAATCATCGATATAAATTATGACCTCAGATACAACCTATAAGCATACCCGACTCGAAGAGCTTGGTTTACATGATATTTCTGAAATTGATGCAGAGTATGATTTAAGGAACTTCAAAGTTCGCGACGGGCATAATCATGAAATCGGACGTGTTATCGAATTGTTGTATGACATACAATCAAAGAAAATCAGATATCTGGTTATCGAATTACACAGTAAGAATACTGATGAAAATTTAAGACAAATCCTCGCGCCGATAGGTACAGCTGAGTTACATGAAGAAGATGATTACTTGTTTATTCCGGCTTTAAACTCTGATCTCATAAATGCTTTACCCGATTATGAAAAAGGACATGTAAATCCAGGGGTAGAAAACATGGTACGTCTGGCCTATGCTGGTGAAGATTTACTTGCAGAGGGTGCAGGACTTACAGGCAACGATATTTTAAATGAAGAAGAAGATTTTTACAATCATCTGCATTTTGATTTAGACAAACTGTTTGGAAGAAAAAAGAAAAAGCCAGAATACAGTAAAACTATTTGTGGAGTGTTTGATGATAGCCTGGAGGCAGAGAACACCATAAGCGATTTAATAAAAGAAGGTTACAGTCAAGATGAGATTGAGGTTTCATCCAGCAAGCAGGCCGACCGCGCCAGTGGTATAGATGAAAATGTGAATGGTGGTGGATCTGTTGTTTGCATCACTATTCATGATGCCGACGCAGCTTTTCGGGTATCTGAAATTATGAATATAAATGGAAGTGTTTCAGTGTATGAAACTACAGAAGAATAATTACAACATCTAAAACAAAAAAGGTGTCAGTTTGCGCTGACACCTTTTTTGTTTTAGATAATTCCGTGTAACGAAGCTCCCTTCACTCCTAACCTATCAATCTTTTGTTCAACTTCCGGATCTCTTATCAGTTCAGGTGCATGATGTGGCTTTTTCCTGGCGTCGATAATTAAGGACCCGTGACACCCCCAGTGTTTATTATCAATAAAACTGTTAATGCCATAGATATCGTGCGATGGATTACTCCGGGTAAAGGTCACCCAGACAAGGTTATTAATGTTTTCCGCTGTAAATCCGGCATCGTCGCACAGCACCATCAAGGCTATATTAGTCTGGTGCGATTTTAAATGCCTGTTTAATATTTCAATTTGATTTTCAGTTTCCTCGGTAGAAACGTACGCCGGCGACTCTACCGCCAACACCCCGGGCATTGCGAGCTTACAATTATGAAATGGCCTTGGTAATCCAAAAGTGGCAGGCAATTCTTTAAGCAATTCTCTCTTAACCTCACCAGCCACGGCAAAAACAACTTTCGATCCTGAATTCAAATCACCGCCACTGTAATCGAGTGTATCAATGGTTGTTTTGGTATAAAAATGCAGATCCCTGGTAAAATCTATCCGTTCAAAAACGTGCACTAAAAATTCTTCAATATTACGGGTATGCAAAGCCGGATTATCTTCCTTTGCGGCTATAAACAGGTATTTTGCAAGACTTAGTTGGTTTTTGCCCAATATATGATTTGCAATGGTTAAAATTTCTTGCGGCCTTCGGCCGGATAAATAAGGTGTATAACGTTCACTTCCTATTGCGAACAAAAGGGGATGTACACCAGCTGCATCCACCGCATTAACTTCATGCAGCCCATTAATTTCTTTTGGGATGGCAGAACCGGTGATATCATGAATCAGGGCACCGAAACTAGTATCTTCCTGTGGAGGTCGACCGACCACTGTAAACGACCATATCGGATCTTTACGATGGTAGACGTTATGAACCTTCATTAAGGGAAAAGGATGCGTAAGGCTATAATAGCCTAAATGATCTCCAAATGGCCCCTCGGGTTTATTTTCATTGGGATAAACAGTTCCTGTTATTACGAAATCGGCATCTGCAGAAATGCAAAACCCTTCTTTATCATAGAAATATCTAAATCTGCGATTCCCTAAAGCTCCGGCGAAAGTCATCTCTGACAAACCCTCCGGCAAGGGCATTACCGCAGCCAAAGGATGTGAAGGAGGCCCTCCCACAAAAATACTTACTTTAAGCGGCTGTCCTTTGGCATTTGCTTTTGACTGATGCACGCCAATACCCCTGTGCAACTGGTAATGCAACCCTATTTCCTGATTCTGAATGTAATCATTACCATTTAATTGAATACGATACATCCCCAAATTCGCATTCATTGCGCCTGGCCTGTCTATATCCTCAGTATAAACCTGCGGCATAGTTATAAAAGCGCCGCCGTCCATTGGCCAGTTTACAATTTGCGGCAATTCTGAAATGGAAGTTTTACCTGCCAGAATGGGTGCATTCCATTGACTTTTCAAAGGGAGTGCCGAAAAAGCAGTCAAGGCTACATTTAAGTATTTGAATGGGTTTTTAGCCGCTTTTATAGGATCTGATTTTAGATCCACAAGAATTTTTATTTTATCAAGTGTATCTCTGAAAAGAAATTTTGAGCGATCAAGTGTTCCGAAAAGATTGGAAACGGCAGGAAACTTACATCCTTTGATATTTTCGAAAAACAGAGCCGGACCTTCTTTTTCATAAACTCTCAGATGTATAGCAGCCATTTCCAAATGTGGGTCAACCTCTTCTTTAATACGAATAAGATGCCCGTGGTTTTCAAGGTCTCGTACACATTCTGCTAAGCTTTTGTATCCCATAATTCAAAGGTAATAATAACGAAACTTCTGTAAGCGCTGGTTAATCATATTCAAAAAAAAACAGCAGCATCCTCCCACCCTAATCCCTGGAACTTAGGACTCAACAGGTTCCGGTGTCTCTTCAATTGCGGTGTTAATCTCTTTTCTGCTATATACTTCTATCCTGTTAAGAGTTTTAATAGCTATAGTGAGCCATATTACTCCCATACAAAAGCCCGCAATCACATCGCTGGCGTAATGCACTCGAAGATAAACTCTACTTATCCCTATTGATAGAATCAGGATAATCATAACTGAAATAACAATGGATTTTAGTGCAGGATTTTTTAAATGCAGATAGGTAAAATAAATAAGCAAGCCGAAAAAAGTCACACTCATCATGGCATGTCCGCTTGGGAAACTCAGGCCCCTTGCCTGTTCCAATAAAGGAATCAAGGGCCGTTGCCTGTTAAATAACATTTTCAATACCGTCATTAAAAGCACACTGCTTAATGAAATGGCCGGAATTTTAATTGAATACCATTTATGTTTCCTGATGAACAGAAAATAGAGAATTAAGAGGAGATTTGCGGCAATCATCACCTGATAATTTCCAATTACACTTAAAATCTCCATCACATTAGTAACACTTTCTTTTATAAAAGACCCAAGGAAAAGAAATGCTGACTGGTCGAACTCCTGCTTCTTATCCAGAAATATATATTTGGCGATTGATAAAAAAGCAATTAGCGATAACAGGAATAGTCCAACTGTGAGCACGGTCTCTGCGGTAAAAAGCATCACTCCTGCAATCATCCGGCGATAAATTTTTTTTATTCTTCTTAGCATCTTATCGGTTTTATATTATTCAAAATATCTCCACTGCAGGTACGCGCATAAGCCCTCCAATTCAGGAAATATAGAAAAAGCGTTTACGCCAAGCACATTAAGATCCGTTCTAATATCCTGTAGATGTTCTACTGACAGGGTGATTTTCAACAATTTTTTTGAAAAGGAATCGACCTTGTCGAGTTCGCATTTCTCCCGAATTTCGTCTGATGCCTGTATCGAAAAAACGCCCGATTGGTTATTTATCCGCTGTTTAATTATTCTTGGCCTAAAAATCCGAGTCTCTGTAATTTCAAATGGATGGGCTTTTTCTATCGATAAATTATAGTCTTCAGTATCAGCCATTAAAACCCACACTACCGAGTTTTTAGCCTCATATAATTCGGATGCCGCTTTGTCTGTGGCAAACCAAAGCGCGGTTAAAGCATTGTGCGACCAATCCAGTAAGCGGGTTGGCAAACCATAATGTTGTCCCAACGTTAGATAATCCCAGTCATCATAAGATCGATAACCCTCTATAAGCAGCGGATTTGTACGTTTAAATTCCTGCAACAGAATTTTTTCAATACTTAACAAATCACCTTTGGGAGTTAAACGGCTGATTTTCGGTATTAAAGGATGATCGTTTGCCTGCCCGCGAAAAAGGAAATCCTCCTGGCTTTCTAAACATTTTTTCGCCTTGTAAAATTTTATCGTATTCAAGTATTCTTCTACTGATCTGACTTCCTCCTCGGCAACCATAATGTTTTATTAAAGAATAATGATTTCGGAAGAGAAAAGTTTTATCTATAAGATAAAAGCAGTCTGCTGGCATTGTTTTACCTTTGATCTGTCAGGTACCTGACTCGGGCAAACAATGTTCAGGAAAAAAAGATAAAAAATGGAATATAAACTAGGGGAATTTGTGCGGTTCGTGGACGAAAAACGTGAAGGATATATCACTAAAATCTTCGATGATGTTATGATTGGTGTTACGGGAGATGACGATTTCGAAATTCCGGTGCCGGCAAATAAGGTAACACGGGTACATGGGCACGTATACAAAGGAATTGAAAATCAAGCGCTGGAAGAAAAACAAATTCCCATAAGCGAATTTAAAACCAGCGGAGTTTACCTGGCAATAGCACCTGATGCTGCAAAAGGATCCGTTGTATATTTCCACCTGGTAAACGAGACTTCTTACCAATTGCTGGCAAGTTTGAGTACAGAAAAAGACAAGCTTATTAAAGGAGTATATGCAGGCATTTTAGCACCAAAATCTGTGTCAAAAATTTATTCGGCATCCTTAACAGAATTGAGTAATTGGCCTAAATTTAATATACAAGCGCTTTTTTACAGCGCTATGGAAGCAAAACTGAAAGAACCCTTGCTGTATGATGTGAAATTTAGCGCCAAAAACTTCTCCGGATCAAAAAAGCACGTACCCTTGTTAAAGCAAGAAGCCTGGAACTTCCAGATTGATAAAGAGGAGATTGTGATTGATGCTGAAAAGTTAAAGGAAAGCTTTTTCAAAACTCCGGATGAAAAGAAAGAGATTGAGAAACCTGCAAAAGTAGTCGATCTGCATATAGAGAAACTGAGGGATGATTATCAATTTCTAGGCAAGGACGAGATGTTAAAAGTGCAGCTTACCCATTTTCAAAAGGCATTAGAGGCGGCAATAGTTCATAAACTTCCCTCAATAATATTTATTCATGGAGTTGGAAACGGAACCTTGAGGTATGAAATACAAAAAATTATCACAAAGCATCCCCAAGTGAAAACCTATATGGATGCTTACAAAGACAGATACGGATATGGGGCTACAGAAGTAATCTTAAAATAATTAATCTTCCTCTTCTGTTAAGTTAGCCTGATACGAATTGAAAGCTCTGCTTACCATTTCTTCCAGCTGTTTGATATTAAATGGCTTTTGCAAGATATAATCCGCTCCGGCCTTTTCGGCAAGGGCATCAATATCATTATTTGCGGTGAAATATATTACCGGTATATCAGAGTAATCGACGTTGTTTTTTATAATTTGTGTTGCAATAATTCCTCCTTCATCAGGAATTTTATGATCCATAAAAATTACCGAAGGATTTATAGACTCAATTTTTTCAATAATATTATTGCAATCAGGTATAGTATAAACTTCCCAGTCGGCATCGGTTAATACCAATGCCACAATCTCAGAAATACTAACATCATCATCACATACAAGGACACGTCTCATTGGCTAATTTATATTAATAAACACGGGATAATTTTTGTGTTTTGATTATTTATTATAATCAATTATACTGCCAGTCTGATGGTGAATTAATCAGTCGGGCGCATTCATGAAATACTTGTGCAACATACCTAATAATTCATTAAGTTTTTAAAATAATAAAACATGAAAAAAATTGGTTATAGCTATATCTGTTCCCTGATTTATCGAGATCAAAGCTTAGAAAAATTATTTTGAAACGCTCAGGAAGTGCCGATTTACCTCTTCATTATGGCCATGTTCCGGCATGGCTTGCCAACCGTATGGCAAAACTTGGGCTTGCAATAACAGAATCTATAATTACAGAATACGGGAAAACTGAAGTATTAAGGCGACTCAGCGATCCGTTTTGGTTTCAAAGTTTAGGTGCTGTAATGGGTATGGACTGGCATTCTTCCGGGATAACCACCTCTGTAATGGGAGCTTTAAAGAAGGCAATTAATCCACATTCAAAAGAGTTCGGAATTTATATATGTGGCGGGAAAGGAAAACATTCTAGAGCTACTCCCAATGAGCTAACTTCTCTTTCCGAGCGTACAGGAATGGATGCAAACTACTTGATAAGGTGTAGCAAACTAAGTGCAAAAGTAGACAATACAGCTATTCAGGATGGCTTTCAACTGTACATGCATAGCTTCATAGTTAGCGATGAAGGTTTATGGACTGTAGTTCAACAAGGTATGAGCACAGGGAGCTCGACAGCTCGGCGTTATCACTGGCATTCTGCCGAATTTGAGTCGTTTGTTGAGGAACCACACACTGCAATTTGCGGTATAAATCAGGGAAATATTCTCAATATGGTGGCGAAGGAAGCTAAAGCTTCCCGGAACGGTATACTAGAATTGACATCTGAAGCACCTAATAAGATGTTAGCTGAAATTCAGCAATTGGTTATGCCTTCTCACCACGATGTTCGTTCAAAAGATGTCGACCTGAAACGTTTAGGAAGTTTACTTTGGCTGGCCCACGAGAAACAACCGAGCGATTTTGAAGACCTGTTATTACTTGAAGGCCTGGGACCGCGAACGCTACAGTCATTGGCTTTAGTTAGTGAAGTGATTTACGGCACACCTTCCCGGTTTAAAGATCCCGCACGATTTTCATTTGCACATGGCGGGAAAGACGGGCACCCCTTCCCTGTCCCTGTTAAAGTATATGATGAGACAATAAGCGTGTTGCAAACTGCAATTGAAAAAGCCAGAATTGGAAATTCGGATAAACAGCAGGCGATCAAGAAGCTAACGGAAATAGCGCAGCGGGCGGAGAAAGACTTCCTTCCAAATGCGAATTTCGAAAAAGTGATAGAAAAAGAACGTGCAAATTCCTGGAAGTACGGTGGAAGAACAGTTTTTGGAAAAGAAAAACCACCGGAAAGCAATCAGCTAAAACTATTTTAATGCTTTAAATCCTTTGGCAAAAAACAATTAGTCATTCCAATGAGGGTATTAAATTCTAACAGCTTTTATCATTCTGTCTTTCTTCTGCATATCTTGTCTTAGCTCTGTCTTGAAACCCTTACTTTCGAGCATCGCTGCAGTTTCGTGGCCCAGGCTTTCATTTATTTCGACGAATAAATATCCGCCGGCAGACAAATGTTTCAAAGAGAACTGCACTATTGAATCGTAGAATAACAAAGGGTTATCGTTTGGAACAAATAAAGCTTCATGAGGATCATGCTTCAACACGTTTGGATGCATCTGTTCTTTTTCAGAATACCTGATATATGGAGGATTGCTTACTATAATATTAAATTCCTGCTCTTTGATCGAGAAATCGGCATCCAAAATATCACCCCGCAATAAATTAACCTGTACTTGATTTAAAGCACAATTTTCCTGCGCGACCTTCAGTGCTTCCTCAGAAATATCGATTGCGAAAACTTCCGCAGAAGGCATATTTTTTTTCAGAGCAATAGGTATACATCCGCTACCGGTGCCGATGTCCAAAATGCATGTTGAAGGAATGCCATCTGATTTGATACTGTTTAAAATCCAATCTACCAGCTCTTCAGTTTCTGGTCGGGGTACTAAAACCGAAGAATTTACTTTAAAGCGGAGTCCATAAAAATCTGCCTCACCTAAAACATGTTGTAAGGGTTTACCGAACCTCAGTTCATCCAATATCCGAATCAATGCTGTTTCCTGCGCAAGCAATAAATCCGTGTTTTTGTGGAGTTGATAATAGCTCTTACTAAAACGACAAACATGCTGAACTGCTAAAGAAGCAATTGCCTTTTTTTCGTCATGATCATAAAACCCAGGCATCTGTTCTAAATATATCTTTTCAATATCCGCAATTGTCATGGTGCAATAATAATATGTAATCTTAATCAATAAAACTGTAAAGACGTGTTTTTTGCTAATTTAGCCCTTAATTGGGTAACACTTAAATCTTCAAATTTGTTAGCACACGAAAAATATATGCGACGCTGCCTGGAACTCGCTCAACTGGGTTCTGGTAAAGTGAGTCCGAATCCCATGGTTGGCGCTCTGATAGTTCATAATGAGAAAATTATAGGAGAAGGATATCATGAAAAATTCGGACATGCGCATGCAGAGGTAAATGCAATAAACGCTGTGTTATCAAAATTCGCCGATGCGGCAACACTTTTAAAGACTTCGACGATGTATGTAAGTTTGGAACCATGCGCACATTTCGGAAAAACGCCACCTTGCGCAGACCTGATTATTAGATATCAGATTCCGAGAGTAGTAATCGGGAGTGCCGATCCCTTCGATCAGGTTAACGGTAAAGGTGTACAGAAACTGAAAGATGCAGGAACTGAGGTTGTAGAAGGAGTATTACAAGATGAATGTAATTTCGTAAACCGAAGGTTTTTTACCCGCGTAAAAAAGCAAAGACCATACATTATTTTAAAGTGGGCGCAAACCGCTGATCATTTTTTTGCTCCGGATAACGGATCGCAGAAATGGATAAGCTCCCCGCTTTCAAAAACTCTCACCCATAAATGGCGAACAGAAGAAGACGCTATTTTAGTGGGAAAGAATACTGCTTTAATCGATAATCCTCAACTGAATGTGCGTGAAGCGGAAGGTCGAAATCCTGTGAGGATTGTGATCGACAGGAACCTTGACTTACCCACGCATTTATACCTTTTTGATTATAGTCAGGACACCATCGTATTTAACGCCAAAAAAACAGGCATCGACAGAAATATTAAATACCTGGAACTCGAAGATTTTGACAATATTTTGCCTCAGCTAATTTGCTATCAGCTATACCTGATGGATATTCAATCAATTATTATTGAAGGTGGTGCCCAAACCCTCGACCTGTTTATCAAGGCCGGCCTGTGGGATGAAGCACGTATTTTCTCATCGTCGGATAGCTGGGGAAAAGGCTTAAAAGCTCCTGAAATAAGCGGGCAAATGTTAAGTGAACAAAAAATAGATACAGACCTATTACAAACAATTATTCCTTTTCAATCGATTTAACAATGCCTGTTTTATATTATAAAAACGCCCCTGTTCAGTATCCGGTAAAAGGGATAGAGAGAAGAATGGTACACCTCGAAAAAGTGCTTACAGCGGTCCTTGATTTCAGCAATGGCCCGCAGTCGGAACCAGACCCGATGCATTCTCATCCTCATGAGCAGACGAGCTACATTGCAGAAGGAGAAGTATTGTTTTTTATGGAAGGAGAAGAAGCCCAGCACTTGAAAGCGGGAGATATGTTCTATGTTCCATCAAATAAAATGCACTGCATCCAGTTACTGACGGAAAGAGCAAGATTAGTAGATAGTTTCTCTCCAGTAAGGGAGGATTTCATTATTTAATGCATCCGTAATCAAGTATCTGTCATTATTCGGAAACCTTAATCCCGCAAGTTTGTCTATCATAAAAATAGACATCATGCAGGCATTTAAAACTCATTTCCCAATAAAAGGCGTCAGAACCGATGTCACCGTGACACCGGTAGAAAAAAACATGTTTGCTATAGAACTTGAAAGTGCCGATGCTTTTGAGAAAGATCGGGATCCTAAAAAAGAAACTGTTTCAAGCATGAACCCTCCAAATATGATTATACAGAGAACCAAATCACAAGACTGGATTATACTTGATGAAGGAACGTTCAACCTTAATCAGGAAGATTTACAAGAACTTGGAAAAGCGATTGAAAATAACTCCCCCGGGTTGATGTAGTTATAAAAAGCTTTTCAAAGCCAGCTCATAACTCTGTAAGCCAAAACCGGTAATAATGCCTTTGCAATTCTTGGCCATTAACGACACATGCCGGTAGCTTTCGCGGGCGTATACATTTGAAATATGCACTTCTACAACCGGAGTGTTTATTCCAGCAATAGCATCAGCAATACCTATAGAGGTATGGGTATAGGCCCCGGCATTCATAATCACACCATCAAAAGAAAATCCGACTTCATGTAACTTGTTAATCAGTTCTCCCTCAATATTACTTTGATAATAATGAAGTTCGATTGAATTATATTTAGAACTTAGTTCCTTAAAAAAAGGTTCAAAACCACTTTCTCCATAAATTGATTTCTCTCGTGTACCGAGGAGGTTTAAATTTGGGCCATTAATGATTTGTATTTTCATCAGGATTTATTGTTTTTTAGTGGAAATGAAGCTATCATGCGCATATTCATGCTATTTGTGAGAGGTATGCTCATGATGGTTTCATCGTTTCAAACTTAATAGTTTTAATTTTATTTATCTGAAAATTTTAAATGGCCGACTGGAACTCTACATTAAGAGGCTTTAAAAGCTATATTCGACTGGAGCGTTCATTGTCCAACAACACGGTCGATGCTTATCTACGTGATGTTGAGAAGCTTTATCAATACACCGAGAGTATTGGAGGGAAATCCCCGGATAAAATTGAGACGGGCGACTTAAAACAATTCATTAACTGGATAAATGAATTAGGAATGCTACCTCCCACTCAATCGAGGGTTTTATCTGGGATAAAGGCATTTTATAAATACCTGATCATCGAAAATATTATTACAAAAGATCCTGCGTTTTTACTGGAAAGTCCAAAGCTTCAGCGAAAGCTCCCTGATACATTAAGCATCGTTGATATCAACAAACTGATGGGAGCTATTGATCATTCGAAAGCTGAGGGAATGAGAAATAAAGCGATGCTCGAGGTGCTGTATGGATGTGGACTACGGGTTTCTGAACTAATAAACCTTAAAATTTCTAATCTTTATTTAAATATTGAATTTATAAAAGTTACCGGCAAGGGTGATAAAGAACGACTGGTACCAATCGGAGCAGAAGCGATTAAATACCTCGATATTTACCTGAATCAGGAGCGTGTACATGTAAACATTAAGCCGGGAAAAGAGGATTATGTATTTCTTAACCGCAGGGGTGCGTCCCTCAGCAGAGTAATGATATTTCTTATTATTAAAGACCTGGCCGAGAAAATCAATTTAAAAAAAAGTATCAGTCCACACACGTTCCGCCATTCATTTGCAACTCATTTAATTGAAGGCGGGGCCGATTTACGGGCGGTACAGGAAATGCTGGGGCATGAAAGCATTACAACTACAGAAATATATACACATTTAGATAGAGACTACCTCCGAAACACCATTATTCAGTTTCATCCAAGAAGCTGATTAAAACGCTTATGATCTTCCGTTTAGCGATAGATGATCTTGTAAAACCCAAATCTCTTTATAATTAATACAGATTAATAAAACAATCAAAGAAACTTACACAGTTTTAACGTCCTTGGTATTATAATTTTCTATATCTGTGATGTAATTATTTTTTATCAAAAATTCAAAAAGAGGTTTCGCCTGTTCGGATACAGGCATATTGCGTGTTGTAATAATTTCATTTGTTTTCTTATCCAGGTATGGATAGGCATAGAGTTTAACGTTTTTGCTAAACAGGTCACTCACATACGCCAATAATTCATCAGTGTAATTATCAGGAAAGCTTGAAGCGTCAAATATTCTCTTAAGATTCGCGATATTAGTAGAGATACCAACACTATGCGGTTTGCATCTGGCGAGATATTGAGCCAATTTATGATTTCGTGTGAAATTGGAGACTATTACTTTATTGCCCGTCGCTGTAAGCTCCTCGGCTTTTTTTGCGAATGTCTCCAAATCTCCGGTGCTTAATTCTTGTTCTCCGCTCAGTGTGTTAGACATCAAAACCTCAATCATTACGACCACATTCTTATCTTTCAGGTCTTGAGAGCGCTTAAATTGCTCTACTGCGCTGTTAAACAAATCGAAGTTAGGTATTGACTTTTGTTTATACTTCGTACGTAAGATCATGATATCCTTTTTATAAAGAAGATCATTTGACTGACAAGCATTTCCATTCTTGTCGAATATGGCCGCACTGGAAAATCCTTTTGCAATAAGATATAAATTAACCAGTCGATCATTAGCGTTTTGAAAAACCGGACCGCGCAGGTTAATCACGTCGATTTCAACCGACCCCATCGATAGATTGTCGACCAACGATTCAATCATAGTTTGCACATCATGCCGTAAGAAGTATGCGGCATACACCAAATTAACACCAATTATCCCGAGTACATTTTGCTGCAAAGTTGCATCACTATCTAATAAACGTACATGAAAGATAATATCATTAGCTTCGCCACCGGCCGTTGCCTGAAATCTGATTCCCATCCAGCCATGTGGATCGTTGGTTTTATTAAAGTTTAATGTGGTTACTGTATTAGCAAAAGCAAAGAAACTACGGCCTTTATATTTCTGATCTGTCAACCTTTCTGCGAGCAATGAAAATTCGTGGCCGAGCATCTTTTTCAACCTGGACTTACTCACATAACGTCCAGATTCTTCAACTCCGTAGATGGAGTTACTGAAAACCATATCATAAGCAGACATTGTTTTTGCAACAGTTCCGGACGCTGCTCCGGCAGTAAAGAAATTACGGGCAACTTCCTGACCTGCACCTATTTCCGCAAATGTTCCATAGATATTTTCGTCCAGATTAATTTTAAGGGCTTTTCTTTTAGTTTCGGGAATTTCTCTAACCATAGCCAAATTTACAAATTTGAAGCAGGAGAAATAAAAAAAGCGCCGTTTTCTTTCGAAAACAGCGCTTTTAAACTAAACTCAACCCAATTATTTTATTGAAATTTCTCTTGTTAAAGATTTAGCTTCTTCTTTTTTGGCGACAGAAATTTTCAAAATTCCGTCAACGTATTCGGCATCAATTTTCTCCTGGTCGGCAGTTTCCGGCAAGGTAAATGAGCGAACAAAAGAAGAATAACTATACTCTCGTTTGTTATACCTCTTTCCTTCCTGGGTATCTTCAGATTTCTTCTCAACAGAAATATTTAAAACATATTTGTCGAGGTTAATTTTAAAATCTTCCTTTTTCAACCCAGGCGCAGCCAACTCAATATGAAAGTCGTTCTCAGTTTCGGCGATATTAACCGCGGGAACTTTTGTTGTAAGACGGTCTGAAATAAAAGTGTCATTAAATAGAGACTCAAAAACATCGGTGAATGGGTTTAAAGCATTGCCTTTAGCGCCATTAGAAAATTTTACTAGTGTCATTTTTAAAATCCTCCTATTTGTTTTTTATTGTTTTTTAACACAAAATATCAAGCTTTATACCAAAAACATATTGAGAAAAAAAACGTTAAATGATAAGTCAGATTGACATTTACCAAAATTATTTACCGACAAAATTTCCTTTTATGAACCTGGACCTATTTAATTACAAGACATATATTCCTGTCCGCTTTGGAGACTTAAATGCCTTCGGAATTGTAAACAATAATATATATCTGACTTACTTCGAAATCGCACATACAGAGTACTGGAAAAAAATAATCCAGTGGGAAAGCAAGTCGAAAGGAATAATCATCGGCAAGGCCGAAATAGCCTACCTTAAACCCATAATGTTTAACGACGAAGTATATGCTTATGTTCGAACCGCACGTATCGGTAACTGTAGCTTTGATGTAGAATACGCACTAACCGTTAAAAAACCAGAAGGCGAAGTTTTGTGTACTACAGGAAAAACAGTGTGTGTGTTTTATGATTTCGCAGAAGGCAAACCAGCCGTTATCCCAGAAGTTCAGCGCGAGAAAATGATTGCTTTCGAAGCTTTAGGTGAGGAGAATATCTTGTACAAAATGTAGTTGAACCAGGTCTTCGTTAAACTTTCCCAAACGTTTCTTGCCGCCTGATACTTCTAACACAACATGCATTTTTCCGCCATGCTTAGTAAGCTTCAATCGCCGGTAGTTTAGCTTATATTCTTTTATCAGTAATTCCAGATCGTCAAGGCTTTTCAAAACATCGTCTTTAAAGGTGATATTAAAAGTCTTCCTGGTATAAAAAAGATCCAGCAGTGTTTCTAACCCGCTGAACAAAGTAAGGACGGCGATAATTATTACAGTAAGAACCAAAGACAGCTGGAAATTAGCAATACCAATAAGCATTCCCAGAGATGCCACCACCCAGATTACAGATGCGGTGGTTAAACCCTTAACGGAAAGACCGTCCTTAAATATAACACCGGCACCTATAAAACCTATTCCAGTAATAATATTAGCAGCAATCCGGTCGTCGCTTAAATTTCCTGCCTTCTGGGATACCATTGTGAAAATTGTCGCGCCAAGACAAATCAGCACCATTGTTCTGAGGCCTGCTGACTTATTCTTATACTCCCTTTCAAAGCCTATTATACTTCCGCAGATGACAGAAAAGCCAATCTTTATTAAATCAATATTATCTATGCTCAAATCAATCATTCTGTATCGACAACTATTTAAGTTAAAAAATTTTTCCCGGATTCAATATACCTTTCGGATCAAAAACTTGTTTGATTCCGCGCATAATTTTTAAATGAGTATCGGAAAATTTAATCGGCATAAATTCTCTTTGAACCAAGCCGATGCCATGCTCACCTGATATTGTCCCGCCAAGGGCAACCGTTAACTCAAAGATCTCGCGGATACCATCTTTCAAATTTGTTGTCCAATCTTCATCACTTATGTTGCCTTTTATTATGTTTACATGAAGATTTCCATCACCAGCATGACCGTAACAAACTGATTGAAAACCATATTTAAAACCAATTTCTTTTATGCCGTGAATTAACTGCGGTAATTCAGCCCGGGGTACCACCGTGTCTTCTTCTTTGTATATGGAATTCGATTTTACAGATAGAGGCATAACCCGCCGAATGCGCCACAACTCTTCCTTCTGAGCTGAGGAGTCGGCAAATAACACATCTAAGCATCCATTCGTTTCCAGCACTTCGTTTATTATCTCACATTCAGAAACCAGCACATCCATATTGTTCCCATCAACTTCAATTAAAAGAAAAGCCGCTGCGCCATCTTTCAAATCAAACTGAATTTTGTCGTATTCAATTACCCACTCAACTCCTTTTCGCTCCATAAATTCCAGTGCAGATGGAATAATTCCTTTACGAAAAATAGCTGAAACAGCGGCACATGCCTGTTCATTGCTTGGAAAAGACGCCATCATCAAAACATCCTGTGTGGGACGAGGAATTAGCTTAACAACAATTTTTGTGATGATGCCCAATGTTCCTTCCGAGCCGACCATAAGCTGCGTAAGGCTATAACCCGAGGCGTTTTTGAGGGTATTAGCACCTGTCCAGATAATTTCTCCGGAAGGCAAAACCACTTCTAAATTAAGCACATACTCCCGGATAGTTCCATACTTTACCACCCTGGGCCCGCCGGATGTTAAAGAAATATTGCCGCCCATAAAACAACTTCCTTTACTCGAGGGATCGACAGGATAAAGCAAACCCTTCTCCGCGACGGCATCCATAAAAACCTGAGTGATTACACCGGGCTCTAAAGTTGCCTGCAGGTTACGCTCGTCAATCTCTAGAATTCTATTCAGTTTTTCAAGAGACATCAGCAAACCTCCATAAACAGGAAGGGCACCGCCAGACAAGCCTGTTCCCCCACCCCGGGCTGTAACGGGAATATTATGTTCATTACAAAGCTTGACAAGCAAGGAGACCTGATCTGACGAATGCGGCTTTACCACAACATCAGGATAAAACTGAAGATCCTCCGTCTCGTCCTGACTATAATTCTCCATGTCTGCTTTTGACGCAATGGTATTTTCAGCCCCCGCAATCCGCGTTATCTGAGAAAGGAGATCCTCCGTTATTTTATTAAAGGTCATTATTTGAATAAATTAATTCTACCAGTGAGTTTTTTACCTCGCCTTTAACCGGAAGATTCAATTTTCTGATCCCAACTTTTACGTTATTCAGTTTAGGAAATTCAGAAATAATCGATTTCAGAATCCGGTGAGCAACCGTTTCGAGAAGTTTCCTTTGAGTTTTCATCTCGAACGCAGCTATTTCAAAAAGCCGTTCGTAATTAACGGTGTCAGAAAGTTCATCATTAAGATTTTCTTCAACTGCCATTTCTGTATTTATATCCACTAAAAACTCATTGCCTGCCTTTTGTTCCTCCGGATAATATCCGTGGTATGCGAAAAAACGAATTCCCTCTAAAGCCACCTTTTGTGTGATACTTGCCATACAGCAAATTTATAGTTAATGGTTTACTTTACGCATATTATGACACATCGCGTTGCTTTTTACTTTTTGAAAAGATAACTTGCGGGCGTTTCATATTTATCAGATTATAAAAAATGAGAATAAATACTTTTATAGCAGCCGGGATTTTTATGTTGGCTGCTTGTAAAAATGATACAGAAAAACGTCTTCCGATTTTAGGAGAGCGTGAGCCTGTAGAAAAGCAAGTAAATGGCAAAACAATAACCGACACGATTTATCAAACCATTCCTGACTTTAACTTTATTAATCAGGATAGCGCCAGTATAACTAATAGAGATTTTGATGGCAAAATATACGTAGCAGATTTTTTCTTTACTTCCTGCACCTCCATTTGTCCTATTATGCATAGAAACATGTTGAACGTTTATAACGAATTCCAAGGAAACGAGCAGGTCAAAATTTTATCGCATACAATTGACTTTAAATATGATACGCCTTCGAAATTGAAGGATTATGCTGAGAAGCTAGGTGTTAAAGGCGATCAATGGCAATTCGTTAAAGGCACAAAAGACTCTGTTTATCGTCTTGCAGAAAAAAATTATCTGGTTGCTGTTTCAGAAGACTCGACAGCCAGAGACGGCTTTATTCATCAAGGCTGGTTTATTTTGGTTGATAAAAAAAGAAGGCTCAGAGGCGCATACGACGGCACAAAACCAGATCAGGTTGATCAGCTTATTGCTGACATGAAAACGTTACTGAAGGAAGACCAATAATGCGCTACGCTATATTATTTCTTACGGGACTTTTTGGGCTGATGTTTATTCTCTATTCATGCCAAAGCGAGAATGAATTGAATTATGCGAGATATTATAGCACTGGCAAGCAGGTATATGAACAGCATTGTCAAAATTGCCACGGTATCGATGGAAAAGGACTGGCTAAATTATATCCTCCCCTAACAGATTCTGTTTTCCTTAAGGACCAAAAATCAAAACTGGCCTGCATTATAAAATATGGAATGGAAGACACAATTTCGATAAACGGGATAGAGTTTTCTAATAAAATGCCCGCCGAATCGCACCTTCCTGATATTGATATTGCAGCAGTAATTACCTACATAACAAATTCTTTTGGAAACCAGCAAGGCTTCTATGATGTTGACAATGCGGCAAAAGATTTGAAAGCTTGCGGAGATATGAATGAAAATTAGCAATGAAATGGTGGGTATTTTAGCCGGTGTGCTAACCTCTACAGCCATGATCCCACAATTAATTAAAACGATAAAAGAAAAAAACGCAGAAAATATCTCCCCTTTTATGGTGATAATTCTCATCCTTGGCACCGGAACATGGAGTTATTACGGAGTTTTAAAAGATGATCTCCCTATTATAATAACTAATGGATTTTCTTGCCTGGTTAATAGTGTTATGCTGTTTTTTAAAGTAAAATTCACTAAAACTTGAAAACTGCTTCATCCGATTACAATCTAGGGCTCTGGATTGTAACATTATGACAACATTGTTGATTGAGGTCATGTTCTCAAAGGCTATATTACATGAAAGTTAAAAGAGTTGTTAAGTTTGTACAAACAATTCAATTCGAAAATGTTTGTACAAATAAATTCAAGCGTTATGAAAAATTTAAAACCCCTTGCTTTTGCTGCAGCAATGACATTCATGTTTGCATGTGGAGAGAAAACCGATGTTGTTGAATCAGGAACCTACTCTGGTACTGTAAATGAAGTTGAAGCTGACAAATCGGAAATTTATGTTAAAACTGATGACGGAAAACTGCTCGAACTTTACTTTACAGATTCTACCAGCTTGACAAGAAATGATGAGACTGTAGCCTTTGATCAATTAGTTGAAGGCAAAAAAGTTGAAGTTGTTGTTGAAAAAGTTGGAAATAAATTAGATCCAAAAGCTGTTAGAATTCTGGAATAAATGCCTGAAGCTTTCCTTACGCGAGAAGAAATCTGGCACCCATTAAGTGTTCACTTTCCTATCGCTCTCTTAGTTTTTGCAACTATAATCAAACTTTTAGCACTTGTTTTAAAAGAACAACAACGCTATATCTGGGAAACATTGGGGAGCCTAATGCTTTTTGCTGGCTCCCTTTTGGCATGGTTATCCATCTACACAGGAGATCTCGCTGATGGAATTGTAGCAAGAACGCTGTGTGATCCTACCATTCTTAAAAGCCATGAAATCGCCGCTTTCACCATGGCGTATTTATTCACTTCAGCCTCTCTGATAAACCTTGTTCTTTTATCAGGCAAATTAACGGTTAAGCTTTTGAATCCGCTTAAATATGCTCTCGTTCTAGTAATGCTGGCAGGTTCAGGTTACCTTACATATACCGCACATCTTGGTGCAAGCCTTGTATACCAGCAAGGTGCCGGAGTGCACAAGCCGTCTTCCGACTGCAAAGATTTTTAAGATTGCGACACATGACGGCGGACCTTCTTTTGCCATCAAAAAATCAATTAATGATTCTTCTTTTTATTCATTTTCGCCTTTAAACCCGAACTATAGTTGTAATTTTTAGAATTACTTGCTTTCTTTTCATGAAAGGCTGCCCCCCGCTCTTCCACCGGATTTTGAGATTTCACGGTTTTTGGCTTCCTGTTTTCATTCTCTTTCGGCTCAACATCAATAATTAAATTTTCCGGTAAATCGGCAACCGGAATACGCTGTCCGATAGCTTGTTCTATTTTACGAACCATCGGCAATTCCAGATCGGTTGTAAAAGTCAAAGCCATTGTTTCATCATCCGGGCTCTTCTGTAAAATCCGACCGATAAACATTTCCTTCTCCTCCGGCAATTCAGCTTGAATTATGAAGGGAACGCCTGTCAAATCCAAATGCAGCTTTAACTCATTCGCAACTATTAGAACTCTGATTTTATCACTTTCATAAAAGTCTTCGATACTTGTTAAACCAAAAGATTCGAAAAATATGGGATTTAGAATGGCAACTTCATCTTTCAACGTAAGTTTTAAATGATTGTATACCTTTTCTGCCGTTAATCGGGTATTGACAAATACCACAGTTTTGGTAAACACTTCTGAATCGTTCAACAACAAACTTAGCAGGTTCACTTTGGTGCGAAAATTTGGAACGTGATACAAAAGCTGCTGATAGGTAGTTACCGAAGTTTCACCCAAGTCCTCGCTCTCCAGCACAAAAGGTTGTTTAATAAAAGGATCAATCATTTTATAAAGCCTTTCGTGCAAAACCTCCGCAAATATCAAGTGCTGACATTTCGAGATGCTGTTAGCTAATTCTACCACCGGTAATTGCAAACCCTGTTTTACGATCAATTCTGCATCGTCAACAACAAACATTATAATTTTATTAAGATTCAGGCCCAGTTTCAGGTACAGAGCCCTTGCTCTATCGGGAGTAGCAACAACAATATCGCACCCATCGGTCAGATCATTCATCTGGCTTTCTATACCAGGTGCAGCATAAAGGCCGACAATGCGAATCGTTTTATTTTTATTCAGCAATTCAAACTGCTCAATTACAGAAAGAACTCTTTCCTTATCGGGAACCAGTATCAATGCACGTGGAGCATCTTCAAAACCATTTTTCAATCGGGTTAAAACACCCAAGATATACGTACTGGTTTTGCCGCATCCTTCCGGACCGACAGCAATTATATCCTGCCCGCCGATAATTCGGGTCATTGTTTTAACCTGAATCTCTTTCGGATTAATAAAACCAGCATCTGTAATAGAGCGTACTAATGATTTATTAAGCTTTAATTTTTCTAACCACACAACGACGAAATTTAAAATTTGTGCAATTTAAGGATTACAAGTTCAGGAATCAGCATTAATTAACAGAAGTACCTGATCTGCGAATATTACTATAGGAGGACGCTGCTAAACGAATTTGGCCAGATTATGCTTTACGCCATCTAAATACGATGTACCGAAAAGATTTACATGGATAAGTAAGGGATACAAATTCCAGAGATCAAGTCTCTGTTCCCAGCCTTTCTGCAAAGGAAAAACTTCATTATAAGCGTCATAAAAATACTTTGAAAATCCTCCAAACAGCGTAGTCATGGCTATATCAACTTCGCGGTTAGAGTAACTGATGGCCGGATCGATCAATAATGCTTGAGCAGAGTTATTAATCAAATAATTACCACTCCATAAATCCCCATGTACCAAAGCAGGTTTCTCAGCAGGATATAAAGAATCAAGCTTATTATACAACAATTCAAACTGATCTAAAATCTTTGCTGCTAACAAGCCATTCTTTTTTCCTAACTCAACCTGGGGCTTTAAGCGCTGTTCTATAAAAAATTCATTCCACGAATAATGCCTGTTATTCAATTGAGCTAAAGAGCCCATATAATTGTTATGATCTAGTCCGAATTGCAGCTGAGTGCTTTTATGAAGCTGAGCCAGACCTCTCCCTAAATTCTCTTGAGAAACATCAGAAACTATTCCATTTTCAATCCATTCTAATACTAAAAATTGCTCATCAGCTGACGATCCATAGCAGATAACTTCCGGCACCTTGATGGTATTTGTTTGGCGGATACGCTTTAATCCTTCGGCTTCAGCAATGAACATTGCCGGTAACTCCTTTGAAGAGTTTAGCTTTAAAAAGAACATTTTCTTGCCGTGCTCTATTTGATAACACCTATTAATACTTCCGCCTATTACCGGTCGTATAAATCTGGTACTCGCGTCAATACCCAAGTGAGACTTAATGGCAATATTTATCGCAGCTGTTAAATGCTCATTTAAAAACATTGTCAAATTTACGCTAAGACTCCAAATATCCCTTCAAAAAACTATCTTTGCGGTTCAAATGAAGCACATTCGTAATTTTTGCATAATTGCACATATCGATCACGGAAAGAGCACTTTAGCTGATCGTTTACTGGAATACACCAATACCATTACTCAGCGTGAATCGCAAGCCCAGTTGCTTGATGATATGGATTTAGAGCGTGAGCGTGGTATCACTATAAAAAGTCATGCTATCCAGATGAATTATCAACTGGATGGGCAGGATTATGTTTTAAACCTGATTGACACCCCCGGACACGTTGATTTCTCTTACGAAGTTTCACGTTCAATTGCTGCCTGTGAAGGTGCATTGTTAATCGTTGATGCGGCCCAGGGAATTCAGGCACAAACAATTTCCAATTTATATCTAGCCCTCGAACAAGATTTAGAAATCATCCCGATTCTGAACAAAATGGATCTCCCTGGGGCAATGCCCGAGGAAGTTAAGGACCAGATTGTTGAGCTAATTGGCTGTAAACGCGAAGAGATAATTCCTGCTTCAGGTAAAACTGGAATGGGTGTTTACGATATTTTAAGAGCTATTATCGAACGGGTTCATCCTCCAAAAGGTAACCCGGACGGAGAATTACAGGCCTTAATCTTCGACTCTGTATATAATTCATTCCGCGGAATTGTTGCTTATTTTAAAGTTGTCCACGGTGAAATCCGCAAGGGTGACAAAGTCAAATTTGTGGCCACAGGCAAAGAATATATTGCCGATGAAGTTGGTACCTTAAAACTCCAGCAGCAGCCTAAAGATGTAATAAAAACCGGCGATGTCGGATACATCATCTCAGGAATTAAAGAAGCCCGTGAAGTAAAAGTTGGTGATACAATTACCCATAAAGATCGTCCGAGCAAAGAAGCTATCCAAGGTTTCGAAGAGGTAAAACCAATGGTATTCGCCGGGATCTATCCGGTAGATACTGATGAATTTGAAGAACTTCGCGAAAGCATGCATAAACTACAGCTTAACGATGCATCCATAGTTTTCGAGCCGGAATCTTCTGCTGCCCTGGGTTTTGGTTTCCGTTGCGGCTTTCTTGGGATGCTTCACATGGAAATTATCCAGGAGCGTTTAGAGCGGGAATTTAACATGACGGTTATTACTACCGTTCCGAACGTATCGTACAAAGCTTTTACAACCCGAGGCGAAGAAATTCTGGTAAACAATCCTTCGGATCTTCCTGACCCTTCCAAAATTGATTTTGTTGAAGAGCCATACATTAAAGCAAATATTATAACGAAATCTGAATTCGTCGGACCGGTTATGTCGCTTTGTATTCAGAAAAGAGGTATAATTGTCAATCAATCTTACCTTACTTCTGATCGTGTTGAATTAGTGTTCGAAATGCCGATGGGCGAAATTGTATTCGATTTCTACGATCGCTTAAAAACAATTTCCAAAGGGTATGCGTCTTTTGATTATCATCAGATAGGCTATCGTCAATCAGATTTAGTGCGCTTGGATATCCGTCTAAATGCAGAGCCGGTAGATGCTCTTTCTTCACTAATTCACAGAACCAATTCGTATGATTTTGGTAAACGAATTTGCGAAAAATTAAGAGAACTTATACCGCGCCAGCAATTTGAAATAATTATACAAGCTTCTATCGGAGCGAAAATTATTGCTCGCGAAACAGTAAAAGCTTTACGAAAAGATGTAACCGCAAAATGTTATGGTGGTGATATTTCCCGGAAACGGAAGCTATTGGAAAAACAAAAGAAAGGTAAGAAACGCATGCGCCAGGTGGGCAACGTAGAAATACCTCAATCGGCATTTATGGCGGTTTTGAAATTGGATTAAAGAGTATCAAGTATATAGTATCAAGTATAAAGACTGGATACTGTCTGCTTAAAATCGATACTAAAATGATTAGAACCAGTATCAATACGCTTGTTAAGCAATTAGTCTTGATACTTTATACTTACTACTTTATACTAAATGCAGTTACTAGACGGAAAATTCGTATCAGAAAAACTTAAAGAAGAAATAACAGCCGAAGCCGCTGCAGTTTTAGCAACCCGGGGTCGTAAGCCACATTTAGTTGCCATTTTAGTAGGTAATGATGGTGGAAGCGAAACCTATGTTGCCAGCAAAATGAAAAACTGCGAAAAGGTTGGATTTAAATCTTCCCTGTTTCGCTATGATGCTTCTGTTTCTGAAAATGAACTATTAGCTAAGATTGAAGAGATTAACCAAGATGAATTTGTTGATGGATTAATTGTTCAACTTCCACTCCCCAAACATATTGATCCTGAAAAAGTTACCGAAGCCATTGATTACCGAAAAGATGTTGATGGCTTTCATCCGATCAATCTGGGCAGGATGATGCGCAATCTTCCCTGTTTTATTCCAGCCACTCCCTACGGGATCATGTTAATGCTGAAAGAATATCAGATTGAAACTGCGGGGAAGCATTGTGTAGTAGTTGGGAGAAGCAATATTGTAGGTAGTCCGATGAGTGTTTTAATGGCGCGTAACGCAGTTCCGGGGAATTGCACCGTTACGCTTACTCACAGCAAAACAAGGAACTTAGAAGGCTTTGTACGCTCGGCCGATATCGTGGTTGCCGCAATTGGCAAAAAGAACTTCATTACCGCCGATATGGTAAAAGAAGGCGCTGTAATAATTGATGTGGGTATTAATCGCGAACAATCCGAAACGACGAAATCCGGCTACAAACTCTATGGCGATGTGGACTTTGAAAACGTAGCTCCCAAAGCATCGTGGATTACTCCAGTTCCCGGAGGTGTTGGACTTATGACTATAATAGGGTTACTAAAAAATACTTTAGCTTCTGCAAAAAAAGAGGTTTACAGTTGAGCCATCTTTTGGTTTAAGCTTATTTGATTCAAGATATAAAACATCGATAAGGCATAGTTTGCCCGCGAGCGTTTTAGAAGCTTTTCGGCCTCAGTTGATTTAGAAACTTTGCCTAAAACCTGGTTAATTTTATTCTTCCATGTATAAAAGGCAGAGGTCGATGAATAATTTACAGCAGCCTCCTGGCTAAAAGACGTAAAGGAGCCTATATTCATTCCGAAGTATTTGGTATTCTCATCCTTTGAGCTTGTATCAAGTAAGTTATTTCCAATACTAAAATACCGACTGTTTGACAGGGCTAAATTAAATATCGTTGGAAAAATATCTTTGTGCGATGCGAAACGTGATGTATTAATGGTCGTCTGCGGTTTGTATTTTTCAGGGACATACATGTACAAAGGAACTCCCCTTTGCTGCAATTGATGCGCTTCATCAAAATCGAAAAGCATTAAATTATTATGATCTCCTGTCATAACAATTATCGTATTCTTCCCTAAATCTGAGTTCTTAATTCTATCCAGAAAGTCACCCAAACTATTGTTTGAATATTGATAGGCGTTAAGATTTTTAATTGCTAATTCTTCCTTAACCAACAAACGCTCTTTTAAAGTATCATCTATAGAAATTTTATAAGGCTTATAGTCCGCCGGCAGTTCGAAAGGTGTATGATTTGTGGTAGTTTGCACGAAAAAGAACTTAGGTGAGGAATCTTTTTGATTCAGCTTTTCAAACACATAATCAAACAAATACTCATCATATACACCCCATTTATTTGATTTGCAACCTTTAATCTCAGATTGAATATGACCCATTCCTTTCACTTCATCAAAACGCTGATTGGCAGCAAATTCATCCATTGATCGCCAGTTTACTTTACCTCCTGTAATAAAGTTCGTTTGATAGCCAGAGTTTTTGAATGGAATGGCAACAGATGAAGGAAGTTGTGTAGACCGATATTTAGTTTGTGATAAGCCTACCGGCGAGTTCACCATCAGGTATTCCAGACTTTGGATGGTAATATTTCCGCTGGAAACGAAATTACGGAACAATATATCCGATTTAAAATGCTTCCTGAGGCTCCCCAGTAGATTCATTTGTTCCGAATCGAAATTCATATTATAGTTGCTCATGCTCTCCATGAAAACAAAAACTACATTAGGCTTATTTTTTTCCAGAAATGAGCTTTTTGAAGTTTTGCTGAATAGCTTATCAAAAGCTTCAGACTCTGAAACGGAGTTGAGCGAATCTTCAGTATAATAATCTTTTGCAGCCTGAACGGGTGTCTGATAACCTAGTTCTCGCAGACTGGTTAGTTCATTTTCTATTATATTGACACTCTTCTTTCGCTCAGTGTAAGAGTTTTTCAGGGCATAAATACCGTTTATCGACAAAAAATCAACAAATTTATTTTGACATACGTCCGAGGCCTGCATCTGCCGGGTAGGTGTTTCCCGGGGATCTTTAAGGGCCAGTGAAAATATACCAAGAATTGCTATAACACTAATCACTTTCAAGCTTTTAGAAATGTGAAAAACATATTCCTTACCAGAATAGATATGCCGGAGAAAATACTTGAATGCAACTAAAACACCGATCCATGCAAGAAATATTCGAATAATCGGATAATCAGTCCAAACAGAACTCATTACTGTCTGGGAATCATCATCAGCCAAGCCAAATATGATGACGCTTATATGAGTCTGAAAATAATTGTAATAGTATTGATCAACAAAAAGAATAATAACTGTGATAGCGAGAGTAATTCCCGTATACCAAGCTGTAAATAACGTTGCTTTACGATGGTATTCTTTACTTAGAATAAAAATACCCGTTAGATAAACAACCAGAGGTAGTGCTAAAAAATAACATATTATCATGGTATCATTTTGCATACCACGTAAAAACGCAACTACAACATCGCCGGGGGTTTTGGCAAGTTCATTAAAATCGCCTAATCTTACAAAGAACCAAAATCTGAATAAAGTAAATACCGCAAGAAAAAAAGCATAAACTTTAAACAGGCGATAAAAATTATTAAAAAATCGATTAATTTGATACTCCATGTTAATTTCGCTGCAAATTAACGCAATATTAATTAATTGTAAAAATAACGAGTTCATGCATATATTAATTGTTAACAACACCCGAATTCCTGCACATAAATATGGCGGTACAGAACGTATAGTATGGTGGCTAGGGAAAGAGCTTGTTAAAAAGGGACACCGCGTTAGCTTTTTAGTAGCCGAAGGATCAAGTTGCGATTTCGCTAAAGTAATTCCTTATGATTTCAGCAAAACAGTTGAAGACCAAACACCTGGAGATGTTGACTTCGTTCATTTCTTTTACGGCTTTAATGAAACGCACACCAAGCCGTCTATACATACTTTAGAAGGTAATTATGGCTATGGACACAAACTTCCTATGAACACCGTATTTGTCTCAAAAAATCATGCAGAAAGATATGGCAGCACTGTGTTTGTACATAATGGTTTGGATTTTTCTGATTATGGCGATCCGGGTTTAGGTAATGAAAGAAAGTATTACCATTTTTTAGCAAAAGCTGCATGGAGAGTTAAAAATGTGCGGGGTGCAATTGAAATAATAAATAAAGCTAAAGAGAGACTGATGGTGCTCGGCGGCACTCGTGTGAATCTTAAAATGGGTTTAAGGATTACCCCGTATTTGAATATAAAGTTTAAAGGTATGATTGGAGGTGAAGAGAAAAATGAAGCCCTAAGACACTCGAAAGGATTGCTTTTTCCAGTATTATGGCATGAACCTTTTGGTATTGCTATCACAGAAAGTTTATATTTTGGCTGCCCGGTTTTTGGAACGCCCTATGGTTCGCTACCTGAGCTTGTCCCTGCAGAAGTTGGATTTTTATCAACCTCAAAAGCTGAATTGACCGAAAAAATAAAAAACAATCAATTTAGTCCAGAGGTGTGCCATAAATATGTATTGCAAAACTTCAGCTCTGAGCTAATGACGGACAGGTATCTTAAATTATATCAGGAAGTATTGGATGGAAAGACATTAAATACTACTGCACCTACATTGCAAGAAGAGCAGAAAGAGAAATTTTTACCATTTTATACGTAATGTTTTTTTATTTGATACGTGTTTGTATTTTGTGTTTAAATGAATGAATATGGACACTAAAGTAACCTTAAGCTTTAATGATGAAGTAATTAATCGTGCAAAAAAATACGCAGCAGATAATAACATTAGTTTGTCCAGGTTAATAGAATTTCTTTTAAACAAAGTAACCTCCGACAACTACCGTTCTTTAGAAGATTATCCAATAGCAGATTGGGTCAATGAGGTTGCAGAGGGTAAGGCTGTTTATCAGACAAAAAGAACTCGTCAAGGCTCTAAAAAAGATTTTTTTGAATCCAAAAAATGAAGGTATTTCTTGATGCTAATATTCTGGTTTCTGTACTAAACAAAGAATACCCTGTTTTTCCATTTACTTCGAGGATTTTAAGTCTGGCTGATACTGATAAATTTAAATTATACACTTCTCCAATTTGCATTGCTATTGCATTCTATTTTGCGGAAAAGAAACATCGCACGGTAAAAGCGAAGGAAAAGATCAGGATTTTATGCGAGCATATATCTATCGCTGCAAACACTCCTGAATCTGTTACAAAAACATTGCAACACAAAGCCATTCAGGATTTTGAGGACGGATTAGAATACTACTCGGCGATAGAACACAATTGCTCCTGCATTATTACAGAAGACAAAAACGATTTCTACTTTTCGGATATTGAGGTTTTGAGCAGCATGGATTTCTGTGACAAGTACTTAACACCCCATCAAACTAAATAAGCTTCCGGAATCGCCAGCTCTTCTTTCTCATCATTCCAAAGCATCGAAACTATTTTCCAATTTCCATCAATAAAAATGTATTGGATATAATTGACACCTCTTTTCCATGGCTGGGTGGTTTCTGCTGTGAATGAATACTCATAAACACTTATCCGCTGCGCGGTTTTGCCGAAAACCTCTGTCACATCAGATATTTCCTGCTGAGAATAGAAAGTTGCATTTCCATCATCAATCTGATGCATCATTGCCTGGATGTAGCTATGCACAGTAAATTCTAACGGTTTATCGAAATTACCATTTATAAGCTTACCGTCTCCATAAAACAGCTCCTGTAAGTGATCAAATTTGGGATAATGCTCGGGACTAAAGCAAATACATTCATAAAACTCCCGGGTAATTTTATCAATTTCTTGAACAGTCATACACTACGTAACAAATTTGTCCTGATATTGATTGACTACTCTACTCAAATAGGTATTTAAACAAGTTAAAACTTTCAGGAAGACCGACATAAATTCCATCAGATCTCAATTCAGAAGGATAGATATCAATATAGTCGCCTTGGCCGACGGCACCTCTTCCTGTTTTTAAATCATATTCATAACGGTGAAAAGGACAAATCAACTTTCCATTTTTGCACCAGCCGCCACTTAAACCAGCGCCGGCGTGCGGGCAATAAGCTTGAGTGAACACTACCTGATTCCCTGATTTTACTACACAGAGTTTTTTTCCATTTATAGATATTGCCTTTATAAAATCATGTTGCTGCAATACTTCAGTATCAAATACTTTGAACCATTTCATTGATTTAGATATGATATTTGAGATGTTAGATATGAGACGCGGATTTTCATAATTCATTAATATATGGCGTTTCTGTGAAATTCAACCCTCAAATTTTGTGTAAGTTTGCAGCCAATTTAAGAAATGTCACATCAAGTACCAGAAGACGGAACTTTACTTCCTTTAATGGAAGAATTTTATACCATACAAGGAGAAGGTTATAACACAGGGAAGGCGGCTTATTTTATCCGCCTGGGCGGGTGTGATGTAGGCTGTCACTGGTGTGATGTTAAAGAAAGCTGGAATGCTGACATTCACCCTCTTACCGCCGCGGATCAAATCGTAGCGAATGCAGAAAAGTATCCCGGAAGAGCAGTTGTAATAACCGGCGGTGAACCTTTGATTTATAATCTTGATTATCTGACAAAGGAATTGCAATCCCGGGGTATAAAAACCTTTATTGAAACTTCTGGAGCCTACCCTCTTTCCGGAACCTGGGATTGGATCTGCCTCTCACCTAAAAAATTTAAAGCACCTCTACCCGGATTAGCTGCTGTTGCTGGCGAGTTAAAAGTGATTGTGTTTAACAAAAGCGACTTTGAATTTGCTGAAAAGTACGCCGAACTGGTCTCTCCAGGGTGTAAGTTATATCTTCAGCCAGAATGGTCAAAAGCGAAAGAGATAACCCCCTTAATCATTGAGTACGTAATGGCAAACCCGAAATGGGAAATTTCCTTACAAACTCATAAGTTTTTAAATATTCCGTAACTTCTGGCGTTATATTTCGAATAACCCTGCCTAATGAAAAGAATTTTATTTCTTCTTCTGTGTTGTTGCTATACTATGGCTTACAGCCAGAAAGACATCAAGTCTGTTAACAAACAGGCTCAGAAAAAATATGAAGAAGGAAAAGCCGCTCTTGCTTATACCATGTATGAAAAAGCGTTGGAGGACTTTAAAGATGCAATCAAACTTGATCCAAAATTTGCAGCCGCCTACCAGCAATCCGGCGATACTTATAAAACTTTAAAGCTGTATGAGCAAGCGAAAGTAAATTACCGCGGGGTTCTTGAAATTGATCCCGAATTCCATTCCCTTACATTTCTGGGCTTAGCTGAAAGCGAATTAAATACAGGAGAGTACAATTCCGCTCTGCAGCACTTCAAGAAATATGCATCTATGCCCGGTGTTTCCGAAAAAAACAAAGCGCTGGCTGCAAAATATATTGCCGATTGCGAATTCAGTGTGATAGCGATAAATAAACCAGTACCGTTTAACCCTGTGAACCTGGGTGCCAAAATAAATACCGAGAAAGATGAATACTTACCAGTTGTTACGGCCGATGAAGAAACATTGATCTTTACAAGAAGGGCAAATGACAATGAAGATTTCTACCTAAGTAAAAAGCTGGACAATAACTGGAACAAATCTGTATACTTAAGTCGCAATATCAATACAGACATTTATAATGAAGGCACTCAGTGCATATCACCGGATGGAATGTACCTATTTTTTACCGGATGTAACCGCCCGAATGGTAAGGGAAGTTGTGACATATACGTTTGTAAGCGTGAAGGGAAAGACTGGAGCCAGCCATTTAACTTAGGAGCTCCGATTAATACTCAAGGCTGGGAATCTCAGCCATCCATAAGCGCTGATGGTAGAACCTTGTATTTTGCAAGCAGCAGACCCGGCGGTTTAGGAAGTTACGACATCTGGAAAACAGAATTACAGTCGGGTGGTGAATGGTCTGCCCCGGTAAACCTCGGGCCAAACATTAATACGCCCTACGAAGATATCTCACCATTTATCCATCCTGATGATCAAACCCTTTATTTCTCTTCAAATGGCTGGCCGGGATTTGGGAATAAAGATTTATTTATGAGTCGCAAAGACGACGCTCGGAACTTTCAAAAGCCGACTAATTTAGGCTATCCCATTAATACTTTCGCAGAAGAAAGTGGGTTGATGGTGAGCAGCAATGGTAGAACAGCATATTTCTCATCAAGCATAAAAGGTGGATTCGGCAATATGGATATTTATTCATTTGCACTTCCCCAATCCATTCGCCCAATGACAGTTACCTATGTTAAGGGAAAAGTGTTTGATGCTAAGACAAACGAACCTTTAGATGCCAATATAAAGATAACCCGTTTAAAGACAAATACTACAGCATTCGAAGATGTCAGCGATTTTGAAACTGGTGAGTTTTTAGCTACGATGCCTGCCTCGGGAAAATCGTTTGGACTCAGTGTCGATAAAAAAGGCTATTTATTTTATTCTGAGAACTTCTCTCTTGAAAAGCCGGAAACAGCAGACAAACCATTTAAAATCTCAATTCCTCTGCATAGAATTGAAGTGGGGAAAATGGTCGTTTTGAAAAATATATTTTTTGAAACGAATAAATTTGACCTGCTACCCGAGTCAAAAGCCGAACTTCAACAGATCATCAGCTTCTTGAACGCAAATCCAACAGTTTCCATTGAGATAGGCGGGCATACAGATAATGTGGGGGAAGAAAAAACAAACCGGACGCTTTCAGAAAACCGTGCTAATACAGTCTATAAATTCCTTATTGTCAACAAAGTAAACCCATCGAGATTAACCTATAAAGGATTTGGAGAATCTTCTCCATTGGCCGATAATTCGTCAGAAGAAGGAAGACAGCAAAATCGTAGAACCGAGTTTAGGATTGTGAAATTATAATATTCATCCGATGAATAAGGCACATTGCTCGCATTCATCGGATGAACTTGACGGGTTATTAAGCAATAAATTCTCTCGCCTTTTCTAAAGCCCTGTCGATTCCCGAACTATCTTTACCGCCGGCAGTTGCATAAAAGGGCTGACCGCCACCGCCACCGTTTATTTCTTTCGCTAAAACGCGGATAATATTTCCGGCGTGGAGATCTTTTTGTTCAACCAAGCTTTCAGAAATCATTACTGTCAAACCAGGTTTTCCATCAGAGTCTGTGGCTAAAACCATAAACAGGTTATCAAGCATGTTTTTTAATGAATATGCCAGGTTTTTAACTGCCTCTGCCGAAGCAAGATCTACTTGTGCAGCAATAAAATTAACACCATTTATATTTTCTGCTTTTGCAGCGAGTTCATCTTTTAAGCCTGAAGCCTTTGCCAAAACTGCTTTTTCCAGTTCTTTTTTCAGTTTGGAATTTTCTTCAAGCAAGGACTCAACGGATTTCGCCAGATCTTTAGGATTTTTCAGCAGAACTTTCAACTCATGAACTAAATTATTCTGAGTATTGATAAATGCTTCAGCTGCTTCGCCGGTAATTGCTTCGATACGTCTTACTCCTGCTGCAACAGCGCTTTCTGATATAATTTTGAAATACCCAATCTGACCGGTTGATTTAACATGTGTTCCACCACAAAGCTCTACCGAGTAATTCTCATCAAATGTTATTACCCTCACAACATCACCATATTTTTCACCAAAAAGAGCTGTTACACCACGATTAATTGCATCCTGATAAGGAACGCTTCGCTCTTCTTTTAACCTAATATTCTCACGTATTTTACGGTTGACGATGGCCTCTACTTTCGCGATTTCCTCATCAGTCAATTTGGAGAAATGAGAAAAGTCAAATCGCAGGTAATCGGAATTTACTAAGGATCCTTTTTGCTGAACGTGAGTCCCGACCGCCTGACGCAGTGCCGCCTGAAGTAAGTGGGTAACCGAGTGATTATTTTCAGTTTGTTCGCGACGGTGCTTATCTACAACGCTTTTTACAGTTTGCTGAAAATTAAATCCTTCGGGAATTTCGTCAGTAAAATGCACAATTAAAGCATTTTCTTTTTTCGTATCGCTAATTCGTATTGATTCATCACTTCCTATCAATAAGCCTGTATCTCCTACCTGGCCACCGCTCTCTGCGTAAAAAGGTGTTTTATCCAATACTAGCTGGTATTGCTCTTTGCCTTTTGCCGTAACTTTACGATACTTTAGAATTCTTGATTCAGCTTCTAAATTATCATATCCTACAAATTCGTTTTCCTCTCCGGGATTAACGATTATCCAATCACCTGTATCAACTGCTGTTGCAGCACGCGAACGATTTTTTTGTTGTTCAAGAGCTTTATTGAAACCTACCATATCAACAGTGAGGCCTTTTTCACGCGCCATTAACTCTGTTAAATCTATTGGAAAACCGAAAGTATCGTATAATTCAAAAGCAAAATCACCTTCAACAGTGCTTGCCTCTACAGCATAACGCTCAAATCGCTGGATACCTGTTGCAAGAGTTCTTAGAAAAGAAATCTCCTCTTCTAAAATTACTTTTTGAACAAAATCTTGTTGCGCTTTCAACTCCGGAAAAACTCCGTCGAACTGAGTTGCAAGAACTGGAACCAGTTTATTGAAGAATGGCTCTTTAAATCCTAAAAATGTATAACCATATCGCACAGCCCGACGCAGAATCCTGCGAATTACATAACCTGCCTTATTGTTTGAAGGTAATTGTCCGTCTGCTATAGCGAAAGCAATAGCTCGAATATGATCCGACATTACACGCATGGCAATGTCAGTCTTCCCCTGACTCTCGCCCATATTATATGGAATGCCACATTCCTTTGAAATAAACTGAATCAGCGGCTGGAATGTATCAGTATCGTAATTAGAGGATTTCCCTTGCAGTACACGAACCAGGCGCTCGTGTCCCATACCGGTGTCTACATGTCGTGCAGGTAATAACTGTAAAGAACCATCTTTTAAACGATTAAACTGCATAAATACGTTATTCCAGATCTCAATTACCTGAGGATCGTCGTTGTTCACCAGCGTGCTGCCGTCGATCTTACTGCGATGATCATCCGGACGACAGTCCACATGAATTTCCGAACACGGTCCGCAGGGGCCGGTGTCCCCCATTTCCCAGAAATTATCCTTTTTATTACCTAAAAGGATGCGATCTTCAGCAATCCATTTCTTCCAGAAATCGTATGCTTCCTGATCTTTTGGAAGGCCTTCTTTCTCATCTCCTTCAAAAACGGTTACATATAATCTGTCTTTAGGAATTCCTAAAATATCCGTTAGCAGTTCCCAGCTCCATGCAATAGCTTCTTCTTTGAAATAATCACCAAAGCTCCAGTTACCCAACATTTCGAACATGGTGTGGTGATAGGTGTCGATACCAACCTCCTCTAAGTCATTATGTTTTCCAGAAACACGAAGACAACGCTGGGTGTCGGCTACACGCGGGTATTTAACCGGAGCCTCTCCTAGAAAGATATCTTTAAACTGATTCATTCCTGCGTTGGTAAACATCAAAGTTGGATCATTCTTCACCACAATTGGCGCCGACGGAACAATCTGATGTCCTTTGCTCGCAAAAAAATCTAAAAAAGCCTTCCTTATTTCATTCGTTGTCATCATCAAAATATTAGAGTTTGCAAAGTTAGCAGGAGAATTGAGATTTGAGATACCTGATTGCGATTACAAGGGAGGATTTTTCTATATTCAGGTTAAATTTATTGATAGATCTGCAACAATACTCCTGACTTTTTCTTTCAGTGCAGCGGGTTTGGAAATAATTGCCTGATCTCCGAACATCATAAACCATCGTGCAAAACCTTCAATCGAAGACGTGAAAAAGTTCATTAAAATATGGTTTTCTTCATGCTCTTCAGAAACAAAACCATGATAATACTTTTGTTCATCTAAATATCGATGAATGCTCTTTTCTACACGAATACATACTTCATGTAGTTCCCGCTCCCTCTTTTCCTTTTTTAAATACTCTTGTAAACTGGGATGCTGAGTTGTAAAATCTTCAGCCGTTTCAACAAGTTCTGAAATTCGATCCATACGAAAATCTCTGATTGCCTTTCTAACCCTGCAGAAAGCAATCAGATGCCAACATGTGTCCAGATAAAAAACACCAATCGGTTCGATACATCGATCAGAAGTTTCATGACGGTAAAGGGCAAAATATGTAATATTGACTGCTTTTCTCTCTGAAATAGCCCTTAAAATAACAGGAAGAAGTTGGAGATCAGCAGATTGGTTATGAGCTTGCCTACGGGTTTTTAGCACTTCGATGCGTGAATCCATATTCTCCAGGTAATCTTTTTCCGAAGTACGTAAAACTGCTTTTATCTTGTAAAGAGCAGATTTATAGTCTGTGCTAATAGCAGAATCGGTGAGCCGCTCCACCAACTTCTCGGCAGTTAAAAAAGCAATAGCTTCTTCCCTGTTAAACATTACAGGAGGTAATCGATATCCGTCTACCAACGAGTATCCTAATCCCGCTTCGCCAATAACCGGAATACCAGCTGCTTCTAAGGCCTTCACATCGCGATAAACCGTTCGTAAACTAATTTCAAAACGATCAGCAATTTGCTGAGCTTTAACTACCCTTTGAGATTGTAACTGTATCAAGATTGCGGACAGTCGATCAATGCGATTCATTACCAAAAATGTTTGGTTTTACTTTCTGGAAATGGATTCCAAATAGGAAATTAACTGGACATTACTAATTTCTCGCTTAATATCAATGTAATCTGGATATTTAACCACTTCGGTACCAACTAAAAAACTTGGTTTTATTTTAAAGGTAACGAGCACCTTTTTTTCTGTTTGAGTCGATAAAAAATCAGCTACTGCTTGTTGATTCGCAGAACTGGATAGCAAAGGATATACATCTTTATCGATTTTCAAAGGAACGATACTTGATTCTCCTCCCGGAGCAAGAGAGATTTTTTCAGTCATAAAACCACTCAACAGCTCTACGTCTGCAATCATTACTTTATATTCAAACTCATTTATACCAGCCTCCTGAGTTCCTGGATTGGTGATTTTCACTTGAAGTATTCCTTCAACAGGAACACGCTGTTGTAAGTAAGCAAAAGCAAGTTGTGGAGCACGAAAAAGATTCAATCCTTCGCTTGTTATTAGTTTGCTAGCTTCTGTACCTGCGATATAAACGCTGTCGGCCGCTACAACTTCGTAAGTGCATTTTTCGAGTGCCTGTAGCTGATCAGCTTGTTCTTTAACGCCACACGCGGCAAATAAAACAGTGGCAATCAGTGCTAAAAAATATTTTTTCATCCTATGAATAACGGTCTTAATTGGATAATGATGTTGCATAACTATAAAAAACGAAATATTAAGCACGCCTGATAGTGCTAATGGCCTGCACCCATTCATCATGCTTACATACCGGGCAACATTTAGGGGCGCTAACTTCTTCGGTATGACCACAATAAGCACATGCATATAAACCGGGCTTAGATATTTGCACGTCTTTTTTTTGATAAAGATCAGGGTATAATGGCAACCCGGGCCGCACTTCACTATCTTCATAAAACAAAAGACTTATCGACCCTGAAGTTTCTATAATAGCATTTCTAACCTGCCCGAGATGTTCCACACTTTTAAGCCTTAGCTCGGCAAAAAACTCGTCCTGAGAAAGATCTTCTTTATCAAATTCAGCAATTGAAAATTTCCCGTCACGTATCAGATAAATAGGTTTTCCTTCGATTAAATGCTCAAATGGCAAAAACTTACCACTTAACCAAGTGACTGAACGGTAAAGTCCAACTACAACAGCAAACACTATAATGGCAGGTACAATGCCAACATCTTTATAGAACATCGGATCGCCGGCTGCAGAGCCCAAACCAATAATAATAACCAGCTCAAAAATAGAAAGTTGCTTTATTCCACGTTTGCCAGATGTACGTAAAGCAATAAGAATAAAACAAAACATAATTATTGATCGAAGTAAAACTTCAAGAAGAAACTCTACCGATTCATCACCAAATAATAGATTGTTTAATTCAATGCCTCTCATTTTGTATAAATGAACAATTATTGCTCCAATAGGTTCAATCCGCTTTTCGCAATTTCGCTTTTAGGAAACTCTTGCAAGGTTATTTGATAATATTCCCTCGCCTTTGAATCGTCTCCAAGTTGAGCGTAACACAATGCAATATTAGTTAAAGACATTTCGCGATAGCTCATGGCAGACGAGCTTAATAGTGTAATAAATCGATACTTATCTACCCAGTTATTTCTGGTAAAAAAATTATAGCTTCTCTCGAAAAATGGAATGGCCTCTGCAAATTTATCTTTCTTCACGAGTTTCATACCTTTATTATGGCTATGAGGAATAAAGGTTCTTAAACTAAAAGAAATGATTAGATAAGACACCAATCCGTAAAAAGGAGGATCAGGGAAACGCAATTGATGATACATAAAGATTAGCAGCAGGGCAAAAAGAAATTGAGGGAGCAAAGAAAGCCAGGCTATTTGGCGGACTACAGAAACATTCGAACTCATTGATTTTTTTCAACAATAATAGCATTTTCTTTTTTGATGACGAGTAAGCAAGCGCGGATACTAATTTGAATATAAGTTTTACCAGAATAGAAACATAGCTAACTTTGCGAGATGCAAGAACCATTTGACCTGGAATTGGGCGATATTATCTATTCTGTTTTCCCGGAAGAGGAAGAAATGTACACGATCTTTAAAGAAGGTACAGAATATATAAAAATTCAGAAAGACACTGATGAGCATTGGTTAAAGCTCGATAACGACACCGAATTACCCCTATTTACTGAAGATGAGGAGGTAAACCGGATAGGGCGCGCAATTGCAGCTTATAAAGACAATGAGTTATAAATCGGTTGTAAACCTCAATTTTAACGTCAGTTTTACTTTAAATAAAACCGAATTACCTTTATCATTATCTGCAACGAAATATAAAATAAAATGGCTTCTTTCGCCTTCCGCCACAGCTACAGATTCTATTTTCATTTTATTAAATGATTTGTCAATCGTTGACAATGGAATCGTATTGAAAGAAGTTAAGGAATCTGAGCTGAGCTTTGTTGAGGCTTCACTAATTATTCCGATGTAACTCTCTCCTATTTCGCCATCATCGTATGAATTCTGCGTTCGTTCTTCCGAGCATGTGATAAAAAGAATGTCCGCCTTTGATGAGTAGGCCATTCCGGATATTCCCGCATTTGACCTATTTGACACAAATGGAATGAGTTTAAAGTCGATACCATGCTGATTGGGCCAAAATTCTGAAGAGGTTATAATTAAATAATTCTGGGTGTCGCTCATATTTCGCCGATGCCCCAATACATAAAGATTCTTTACTTTGGCAAAAGCTTCAATATTTAATTGTTCAACGTCAGCTCTTAATCTTGTATAAAACATATTAAGGCTGATTTTTGTGGTGGTATTAGTATTTAAATCGACTTTGACCAAGCTATCGCGATAAGGAGATATTGAGCCTGAACCTAGTAATATCAAACTATTTTCAATTAATTCGGACGACTCAATGTCAGGTTTTATGACCTTGGAGACACGATCACTTTCTGAGCCCGAAACTGGTAATGTATCTAAATAATTAAAGGCCGTATCCAGAATAAGTATTCCCCGGGCATCGTCTCCCATCAGATACAACTTGTTTTTGTAAAAACTTAAAGTTGAACCGGAAGGATATTCTATAGACCTGATTTTCAGTAACGATGCTTCAATTTTCTTTTTCTCTGCATTTTGATCACAAGAGTCAAGCGACATGAAAACAATTAAGGCACACAGTAAAAGCTTCATGTCCGTTTTGATACCTTAAGCAAAAGAAAAACACAGTCTTTTATAAATCTATTTCGCCGTGTTCACCACGCAAATTGCGTTCGCCGGTTAAGGCAGAGCCTAGTATTCCCATAAAACGCACCATGGTGTTAGAATGACTGTCCCAGTATTCGGCATGTTTCGGACGTATTTTCAACAATGCAAGTTTAGGATCATTTAAACCTTCAGGGAAAAATGTTTTAACCATCGAATTAAATAACTCTTTCATTTTTTGTGGATCCGTTACCAGCCAGGCAGTGCCATTGATACTCACGTAAGTGCTTTTGTCATCGTTGCTGTAGCAAAGAGCGACTGTCTGATTACTTTCCAGCTCATTCACTTTTTGCGAATACTCATTAGTGAAAAACCAGATATTTCCCTCTTCATCAATATCAGAGGTAGCCATAGGCCGACAATGAATCTGCGTATCGGTTAAGGTACAAAGCATAACTATATCACCGTTACTAATCAAACTTTTTAGCTTTTCCAGACCAGCGTGCTGAGGAGTAGTTTCCATAATTAATGTTTCTAATTGAACAGAGTGATGGAGTTATGGTTTGCAAATAATATGCTGAATTAAGATCTGCTTACATATTTATTGCCTTTGATGTAAAAGCGCCAAGGAATGCTTTTATAAGGCTCTTCAATATTTAAACCTATCCTGGGACAAGAAATTATAGATTCGGCGGGTATTTGCAGACCTTTTTCTTCAATCCATATCTGGTCACCCACTAGCGAAACCCCGTTATACGTTTTCTTTAAACCCAAGGCTTTTGCCAAAGCACCCGGCCCTTTGCACAAACGCCGATCATCATCGTCAAAACCTCTTCGCAGGCGCATCGTCTCCAATCCAACTGTCGGCTCCATGGCTCTGATCAGTATTGCATGAGAGTCTCCTTCTCTGCCGGTTACGATGTTTAGCATGTCGTGGATTCCATAACAGATATACATATACACTACACCACCTTCCGAATACATTATTTCGTTTCGCTGGGTGCGCCTGTGATTGTATGCGTGCGAACCCATATCTTCCGGCCCGCGATAAGCTTCAGTTTCGACAATGACACCTCCGGTGAGTTCGCCCTCTATAAAAGTAAAAAGATGTTTTCCCAGTAGTTTTTCTGAAAGTAAAACAACATCATTGTTCTGATAAAATGTTATTGGAAGTTTCATGATTCGGATCAATAACAAAATTTATCCTCTTCTGTTGATTTGTTTAGTAATTTCGAATAAATCAGCCGTAAGACTACGTTGTAATATTAGAAATCTATGGTAATTTAGAATCCTCTGTTTCGTTGAACATTTAAGTATGAGATATAAATATTTATTAGCGTCGGCCTTAAGCATCGGATGCTTGAGTATTAACCAATTTCCTTCCCTTGCGCAGGAAAAAGCAAAAGATAAACCATTTAAAGTAACAGCAGAATCTTTTGCCGATCTGCAAGTTCTGCGCTACCAGGTTCCAGGGTTTGATGGACTAAGCCTGCAGCAAAAAAAATTGGCTTACTATTTATCAGAGGCAGCTTTATCCGGTCGGGACATAATTTATGATCAAAGCGGAAAATACAATCTGCTGGTACGTAAAACGATAGAAAATATCTACAGCACCTACAAAGGCGACAGAAGCTCGGAAGACTGGAATAAGTTTAAAACTTATGCGGGACGTTTTTGGTTCAGTAACGGCAGCCATCATCATTACGGAAATGAGAAGTTCATTCCTGAGCATTCGTACGCTTATTTTTCTAAACTGGTACTTAATTCTAATTTAAAGGGATTTCCCTTAAATAAGTCCGAGACTATTGCTGCCTTTCTTTTAAGGATTAAACCTATTGTTTTCGATCCAAAGTTTCAACCCAAATTGGTTGATCTGTCGCCAAACACTGATAATGTGGTTGCATCATCAAATAACTTTTATGAGGGTGTTACGCAAAAGGAGGTTGAAAATTATTACGCACAGTTTGACACCAAAGGCAATGCGCCATCATGGGGATTAAACACCAAGGTGCTTAAACAAAATGGAAAAGTGATTGAAAAAACCTGGAAGGTTGGCGGAATGTACAGTGCGGCTATAGAAAAAATAGTTTTTTGGCTGGAGAAAGCAATTCCATTTGCCGAGAATGACAAACAGAAAGATGCCTTACAGAAACTTGTTAAGTATTACCGTTCGGGTAATTTAAAGGATTTTGATGAATATAACATCGCCTGGGTAAGTGATACAGCTTCCCGCATTGACGTGATTAACGGGTTTATCGAAGTGTATAAAGACGCTATAGGTAAAAAAGGAAGTTTTGAAAGTGTGGTCTCATTAAAAGATCTGGAGGCTACAAAGAGAATTAAAGCCATTGCAGACAAGGCGCAATGGTTTGAAGATAATTCTCCTTTAATGCCCGAACATAAAAAGAAGACGGTAAAAGGAATTACCGCAAAAGCCATTACAGTAATCATGGAATCGGGAGATGCAGCTCCTTCTACCCCTATCGGGATTAATCTTCCGAATGCCGACTGGATTCGCAAAGAACATGGGTCAAAGTCTGTTTCATTAAGCAATATTGTTCATGCATATAATTTGAGCAGTGCGAACAGCGGTGTTCTGGATGAGTTCGCACTAGATTCCAGCGTCATCAATCGGATACGTAAGTATGGCAGTTTGTCTTCGGACCTTCATACAGATATGCACGAATGTATAGGACACGCGTCGGGACAAATTAATCCGGGAGTAGAAAATACCGACAAAACTCTAAAAAACTATGCATCCACATTAGAAGAGGCTCGTGCCGATTTAGTGGCGCTGTATTTTATAATGGACCCTAAGCTGATAGAAATTGGTGTAATGCCTTCACTCGAAGTTGGCAAAGCAGAATACGACAGTTACATTATGAATGGTTTAATTACGCAGCTAACACGACTAAAACCTGGTGATAATTTGGAACAAGCACATATGCGTAACCGGCAGTTAAATTCATTATGGGTTTATGAAAAAGGCAAAGCCGATAAGGTCCTTGAATATGTTAAGAAAAACGGTAAAACCTACACAAAAATCAACGATTACAATAAGCTGCGTTTCTTATTCGGACAATTACTTAGGGAAATACAACGCATAAAATCTGAGGGTGACTACGAAGCAGGAAAAAGTCTGGTTGAAAATTTCGGTGTAAAAGTTGATCAAAACTTATTAAAAGAGGTATTAGCGCGATATTCTAAGCTAAATGTAAAACCTTATAAGGGATTTATACAGCCTAAGCTTGTTCCGGTTATGAACGGAACAGAAATTACCGATGTGCATGTAACTTATCCTAACTCATTTTATGACCAAATGATAGAATATGGAAAAAAGTATTCCTTTTTACCGGTAATGAATTAAAAAAGCATTAGTAGAAGTGGCGAGTCCAGCCACTTTCTATTAATCTTTAGAGCACAAAACAGCATTTTTAAGATCTCTTAGAAAAGCAGATTTATGAATCTCGCTAACTGCTTTTGTCAACGTGGTTTTGAGGACTACCCCTCCGGAAACTTTTAAATATGAATATTTACTTTTTAGAAATTATAAATCTATACATCATGCGCCCATTTTTAAGTTTAATTTATTTAGCCATTTTATTTACAACTCTGCAATCCTGCTCGGTAGTGAGACACCAAAAACCGCTGCAAGTATTACTGATAACCGGTGGCTGCTGCCATAATTACCCATTTCAAACACAAAAATTGCAGGAGGGGCTTGCCAAGTTTACAGAAGCAAAATGGACTGTAATTAACGAAGGTGGTACAGGTACAGATGCAATGATAAGCTTATATGATAATAAAAATTGGGCTCAGGGCTATGATGTTGTAGTTCATAACGAATGTTTTGCCGACACTAAATCTACTGAATATATCAAGAAGATTACTGAGGCGCATCATGCGGGGATTCCGGCTGCGGTTATTCATTGCGCCATGCATTCATACAGACAAGCCACTATTGACGACTGGCGCGAATTTTTAGGTGTAAGTAGTAATCACCATGATCATCAGAGTAATTATCCTGTAAAGAAGACAGAGAATGATCATTCAATACTTAAAGACATGCCTGATAATTGGAGCACTCCTATGGATGAGCTGTATATTATAGATAAAATCTGGCCAAACACAACTGTACTGGCCACTTCTGTAAGTGAGCGCGATGGAAAAACTCACCCGGTAATATGGACGAATACATATGGCAATGCCAAAGTTTTTGGAACGTCATTCGGCCATTCGGACAGTACTTTTGCCAATACAGCATTTATAAAAACAGTTTCGAGAGGCATTCTCTGGGCAGCCGGGAGATTGAAATAGCAAACTCGTGGAAGACATTAAAGCTAATGAATTCCTATTGGATTAATTAAAGGTCGTCTTTTTCGTAGCCGCCCATACAATCAAGACACGCATTAGCAAAATGATTGTAATCATCGTAGGCGGCCCCTGGCTTGCCATATAAGGTAATGATCTTATCAATCCGAATAGATTCAGCAGAATCTAACATTATAAAAACACCTTTGCCGTCTATTTCCTCCATTTTAACCACTTTGCCATTAGCGGAGCTAATGGCATCTTCGCTATTGAAATAGAAAATAGTGCCTGTGGTCTTTTTGGCCAACTCCTCCTCAATCACTTCTCTATAAACCCACTGGACCGGTAGATATGACTGCTCCATATTCTTTTATCTTTATTTCTATTAACATCGTTAAAGCTTAAATTGTGTCGAGTTCAAAAGTTTTTAGCGTTCAATACTCATAGCTAATAATATTGACAGAAAACAAGGGATCAGCCCCCAAGAGTTGTGGCACCTTTTACTCGAACCGAGCTCCTTTTTGTTAACACCCTTTCAGAAACTTTTCTTCTAGTGCCTAAAAGCAAAGAAGCAAAAATGCTCAGAATAGCGCTCTACATCAACACCTGTCTTTGTACAACAGGGCAAAAATCTTTTTTCTATAAATTTTCCGAAGAGCTCGCGAACAAGCTCCTTTTTTAGTGCTGCGGGAAAGACATCATAACACCGCATTACACTGTTTTCAGGAGACAATTATTCATCCGATAAAAACCAGCATTTAGAAGCCCCCTTCTTCGGGGCTTGTTGGAGACTGCTTCGGGGATCTTACGTTCGCCAACGTAGGATGATCGAACAAGTCTCGAACAAGGTACGAACTTGAGTGCCACATGAGCAATCAAAACAAAGCTTAATCACCTCTACCCTCATCAGCTGGGGGACAGCATTGCCTTATACGTTAATCTCTTCAAGGTAGATATGAGTAGATCTTATGGCCAGCGATTTTGGAATAAGCAGAGACTCATCTGGATTTGCCAAATAAAGAAGGAGGCCCTGTAGCCCAGTTTTTTTTAAACTCCAAAAAAACATCCTCACAAAAAAAGGGAACCCGACTGAGTTCCCTTTTTTTATTATTGAATTAAAGAGGCTTATTTTACCGCTTCAATTATAGCTTTGAAAGCTTCTGGCTCATTCATTGCAAGATCAGCTAAAACTTTACGGTTTAAACCGATTCCACTTTTAGTTAATTTACCCATGAATTGTGAGTAAGATAACCCGTGGTGACGAGCACCTGCATTGATACGTTGAATCCACAAAGCTCTGAATTCTCTCTTTTTAGCTTTACGATCGCGGTAGGCATATTGCAAACCTTTTTCAACCGTGTTTTTAGCAATAGTATAAACTTTGCTTCTTGATCCGTAATAGCCTCTGGCTAATTTTAAGATCTTTTTTCTTCTTCTTCTTGACGCTACTGCGTTAACCGAACGTGGCATGTTGTTTTGATTTTTGACTGGCGGCGTTCCATTTAAGGAAACTTAATACCGGAAGCCTGGTTAAATTAATTTAAATTACTTACCGATGCAAAGCATACGTTTTACGTTACCCATATCAGCATCTGAAACCAGACTAGACTGACTTAAGTTACGCTTACGTTTAGTCGACATCTTTGTCAAGATGTGACTCATGTAGGCATTGTTTCTTTTGATTTTACCTGTTCCAGTAAGCTTGAAGCGCTTTTTAGCACTGGAATTGGTTTTCATTTTTGGCATGATCCTATTTATTTACGATTTATTGAATTAAAATTTATGTTTCATGCTCCTAATTATCTGCGCATCAGCACATTTAATCATTTGCACGTATTATTTTTTTCCTGCTTTCGGAGCTACAACCAAGAACATCCGCTTACCTTCCAATTTAGGTAGCTGTTCTACTTTTCCAACTTCCTCTAAAGCCTGTGCAAACTTCAAAAGTAAAATCTCACCTTGTTCTTTATAAACAATGGCTCTACCCTTGAAATGGACGTATGCCCTAACTTTTTCACCATTTTCTAAAAAGCTGATCGCATGTTTTAGCTTGAACTGAAAATCGTGATCGTTAGTATTCGGTCCGAAACGAATCTCTTTTATTACAGTCTGTTTAGCATTTGATTTAATCTCTTTAAGCTTTTTCTTTTGCTCATAGATAAATTTATTATAATCAACTACTTTACAAACCGGAGGCACGGCATTTGGAGATATTTCAACTAAATCCAACTCCTGCTCTTCGGCGATAGCTAAAGCATCTCGCAAGGACATTACACCCTGTTCAACATTATCTCCTACAAGGCGTATCTGCTGAGCTGTAATTAATTCATTAATCCTATGCTCTGCCTCTTTCTTTTTAAAGGGAGGTCTTGGGCCGCGGGGCCCTTTGTTAAAACCCGGTCTTCCTAATGCCAAATTTAAATTTTGTTTAAATAGTTATTTGTGTAATCAATTGATTTTTAAATTCTTCCGATCCCATACTACCTATATCTCCTTCACCGTGCTTCCGAACTGAAACCAGCCCTTCTGCCATTTCCTTTTCACCTATGATAAGCATATAGGGGATCTTCTTGACTTCGGCATCTCTTATTTTTCTACCAATCTTCTCGTCCCGCAAGTCAATCAAGCCGCGAATATCGGAATTATTCAACGATTCTAAAACTTTTTTTGCATAATCTTCATACTTTTCGGAGATGGGAAGAACAATAAATTGTTCTGGAGTTAACCATAAAGGAAAGTTACCGGCACAGTGCTCAATCAATACTGCTATAAAGCGTTCAAGCGATCCAAAAGGAGCGCGGTGTATCATCACCGGACGATGTTTTGCGTTATCACTACCCGTATATTCCAACTCAAAACGCTCAGGCAGGTTGTAATCAACCTGAATTGTTCCTAACTGCCACTTTCTTCCTAAAGCATCTTTCACCATAAAATCAAGCTTAGGGCCATAAAAAGCGGCCTCACCTAACTCTACCACTGTACGCAAGCCTTTTTCTTCAGCAGCTTCAATGATCGCTGATTCCGCTAATTGCCAATTTTCGTCAGAACCAATGTATTTTGTCTTATTCTGCGGATCGCGAAGAGAAACCTGTGCGGTATAATCTGTAAATCCTAAAGCATTAAACACATATAGAACCAAGTCGATCACCTTTTTAAACTCATCCTTCACCTGGTCAGGACGGCAAAATAAATGCGCATCATCTTGTGTAAAGCCACGCACACGGGTTAAGCCATGCAATTCCCCACTTTGCTCGTACCGGTAAACAGTACCAAACTCAGCATAACGAACCGGAAGATCTTTATATGAACGCGGTTTAGTTTTATAGATTTCGCAATGATGCGGACAATTCATCGGTTTTAAGAAGAACTCCTCTCCTTCTTGCGGTGTTTTTATCGGCTGAAAGGAATCGGCGCCATATTTTTCGTAGTGCCCTGATGTGATATAAAGATTTTTATGTCCAATATGCGGAGTTACTACTTGCTCGTAGCCGGCTTTAACCTGTGCACGCTGAAGGAAATTGACCAGTTTTTCGCGTAAAGCAGTCCCTTTAGGTAGCCATAGAGGCAATCCCATGCCAACTTTTTCGGAAAATGCGAACAGTTCAAGTTCTTTACCAAGTTTACGGTGATCGCGTTTCTTAGCCTCTTCTATCATTTTCAGATAGTCGGTTAATTCGCTCTGCTTCGGAAACGTAACTCCGTAAATACGGGTTAACTGTTTCCTTGATTCATCACCGCGCCAATAAGCTCCGGCAACGTTCGTCAGTTTAACCGCCTTTATAAAACCCGTATTTGGAATATGCGGACCGCGGCACAAATCGGTAAAATTACCTTGGGTGTAAAAAGTAATTGACCCATCGGGAAGATCCTTAATCAGATCCAATTTATATTCATCACCTTTTTCGGTAAAATACTGTTCTGCATCAGCTTTGCTGACAGGTTTTCTTACGTATTCAGATTTAGAACGGGCTAGTTCTAAAATTTTATCTTCTATCTGTTTAAAGTCGTCTGATGAAAAGTCCCGATCGCCAAAATCTACATCATAATAAAACCCTGTTTCAATTGCAGGGCCGATCCCGAATTTTGTACCCGGGTACAAAACTTCCAAGGCTTCGGCCATTAAATGCGCCGAGGAGTGCCAGAAAGTTGCTTTAGCGGCAGTATCATTCCAGGTTAGAAGCTTGACATTGGAATCAGCCTCAATCGGCCGGCTCGCATCCCAAACTTCACCATTTACTTCAGCAGCTAAAACGTTTCTTGCCAGACCTTCAGAAATAGATAAGGCGATTTGGTAAGAGGAGGTTCCTTTTTCGTATTGCCTGGTAGAACCATCAGGCAGAGTTATATTAATCATTTACAAACATGATTTTTGCCTTTCGGCGATTAAAGAAACAATAGATTAATCACCTACAATGTGATTAGGGATGCAAAAATAGGATTTTATACTGAAAGCTGTAGTCTGAATTATACATTCCCCCAGCCTTGAGTAAGCACATCAGCAATATGCATTGTTTTTATTGGGAGTTGGTTTTTATCGATATAGCCCTGCAGGTGCAATAAGCACGAGGCATCTGTTGAGATAATATACTCTGCATCAACAGCCAAAGCATTATCAACTTTTTGCTGAGCCATAGCGCTTGAAATGGCGTCAAATTTCACAGCGAAGGTTCCGCCAAAGCCGCAACAAGTATCGTTATCTTTCATTTCAACCAGATCCAGCCCATGTACTTTAGAGAGTAAAGCTCGAGGCTCGTCTTTTATCTTACATTCTCTCAAGCCAGCACAAGAATCGTGATACACCGCCCTGCCCTCCAGTTCAGCACCGAAGTAATCTTTCTTTATCACGTTGATTAAAAAATCGGATAGCTCAAAAATATTGCTTTGTACAGCGCGGCATTTGTTATGAACTGCAGTATTAGTAAATAAATCATTATAATAATTCTTGACCATACCCGTACACGAAGCAGAAGGAGATACAATATAATTACCTTCCGAGAAATCGTTCAGAAACTTACTACCTACAGCTTTTGCCTCATCCCAAAATCCTGCGTTGAATGCTGGCTGCCCACAGCAGGTTTGCTGAGGATTATATTTGACCTTACATCCGGCCTTTTCTAAAACTTTTACAGTGTTAAAAGCAGTTTCCGGGTAAAGTTGATCTATAAAGCAGGGAATAAAAAGTTCAACTGTCATATCGAGGGCCAAAGGTAAAAGGATAAAGATTAAAAGGTGAAGATTTTCTGAAATCGCCGATAATTTCTACTTGCCCTGTTTTGCAGGCCTGGTTCGTAATACAACAAACAACATAATCAGTCCTGCGATGAAAAACACAGTTAATGAAAGAGCTGAATTTCTAATATTTGAGTTCTCTTCGATAAAAGCAAACGTAGCCAATCCAATTACAATGGCTAATTTCTCGGTAACATCGTAAAAACTAAAAAATGAAGCAGTATCGTGTGTATTTACAGGCAGCAATTTTGAATAAGTAGAACGTGATAAGGATTGAATACCTCCCATTATAAGTCCCACTAAACCAGCCAGAGCAAAGAACTGAAATTTAGTTTGTATGAAAAATGCAACAATGCACACTCCTATCCAGATAGAAACCACCATCATCAAAACCCTTATATTCCCAATTTTTGCTGCCATTAACGACATTAGATTGGCTCCTGCTATTGCTACCAGCTGAATAATCAGAATTGTTGCGATAAGCTCGCTGGTTTCCATCTTCAAAACTTTGGCTCCAAAGGCGGTAGCTACCAGCATAATTGTTTGAACACCTACAGAATAAAAGAAAAAAGCATATAAAAAACGATGAAGTACGTTGTACTCTTTTAACTGGGTCCAAACTTTACCTAATTCCTGATAACCACTTTCAATAACACTAGAGGATGGCTTTCTAAGTGCTGGTGTACCTTTGGGCAACCTGTTAAAAGGTATCTGAGCAAAACCGATCCACCAGATGCCGACCAGCAGAAACGATAATCTTGCAGGAAACGACGCATCGGTAATTCCAAATAATTCGGGTTTTAAGACAAAAACAAAACATATAATCTGGAGCAACACACTGCCGATATAGCCGTATGAAAATCCCTGGGCGCTTACTCTGTCCTGGTGATCTACCGTGGCGATTTCCGGGAGATACGAATTACTAAACATGACTCCGCCAATGTATCCCATGGCCGCAATAGCCGAGCAGATTACTCCCAATTCGAGAGTTTCTAATTTAAAAAAGTACAATCCGATACAGGCAAGCGAACCAAGCCAGGTAAAAAACTTCATAAAAGCTTTTTTATTCCCGCGAGCATCCGCAATACCTGAAAGAACTGGCAGCAGAACAGCCATAATCAGGTATGCAACCGAAAGTGAATAGTTAGCCAGAGCAGTATTCACAAAGCTGAAGCCGAAAAAATCCACCCTATCTCCATGTTCTTCGGTGGTCGTAATGATGGTATAGTATGCGGGAAATATCGTTGAGGTGATTACCAGGTTATAAGCTGAGTTTGCCCAATCGAACATTGCCCATGCTCTGATTGTACGTTTGTTGTTTTTTTCTTGCATATAATTTGGTCGAAAATAGGATTTTTGAAGAGAAAGGTAAAATCGGCAAATCAGCATCAAGATAATAGAAGTGAGATTGCTTTGAGAAAGGGTTAAGGAGTGAAGAACGGGTTTGGGTAGTCGTGCAAATCCAATTATCTTAAACAAAAACGCTGATACTCCTGTTAGCGGATAAAATCTATAATTATGAAAAGTACATTTTTTATTCTGATATCGGCAATCGCATTAAGCAGTTGCTCTCGCCCGGCGAAAGATCTGGCAACGGTAGAAATTGGCATGACCAAGGCAGAAGTTACAGAAATTGTAGGCGAACCAAGAAAGAAAAACGTTATCAACCAGACGGAAATCTGGGATTATCCCGATTCTAACAGGACTATTGTTTTTAGAATGGACACTGTTTATTCGATCATGACATCTGCCAGGGCCCGGCTGGATTCTGTCAGCACCTGGATGGATAGCACAAACACCAAAGTGAAAAAGAGTTTTGGAAAGATTGGAGATAAACTGGAAGATGCAGGGGATAAAATAAAGGAAAAAACCAAAAAAGATTCAGCGAAAGCAGAATAGAACCTCCATTCTTCATCGCTGCAATAAAAAAAGGCTCTGCTAATTCGAAATTGCAGAGCCTTATAAAATTTGTTTGGTTACTTTAAACGATAGGTCATCGCCATTCCGCTAACGCCATCACCCATAAATGGCTGAACACTTAAGCCATCTACCCTGTTTCTGTTTTTATGGAAATGAGGCACTAAAATCCCCGTTACTGCACCAAGCCCATAGCCTAATAAATTATCGCTTAAAAAATGCTGGCCAGCCTTTAAACGCATGTACGCTACGCTAGCCGGAATAATAGCAGCCGCGGCCCATACATAAGGCTTTGCTTTGGAATTCGGATTAAAATCGCTGAATACCTTTGCGGTGAAAAAAGTCGCAGCGGCTGTTGCAGCCGGATGTCCGGCATAAAACGCACGCTGTGAATTTTTGCTCTGGCGTTTACTCATCGGAGCATCTGAACTGTAAACCAATGGACGGGGACGGTCTATACCGCCCGCGGTTATGGTAAACATAGCACCGGTTATAAGCATGGTTTCAAGATACATCACAAATACCTGTCCGGTTTTATGACGAATATTCTTGTTTAACAATGCTACTGCAGGCATGGCAAATGCAGCGTAGAATGGCAGATAACTGTCATCATTTGCTTTATCTGAGAAGTACCCTGCACTAAATCTGTCGAAACCATTCACATCATTTTTATCCAGAGTTAGTACTTCTGCTTCGGTAAGAGGATCTTTATTTTGAACCATACGAAAACCCAGATAGGTCAGGCCCATACCGGCTCCTATAATCGGGCCGTCAACTGCAAACCTGGTTGTATACGGAGAACCAGAACGTTCGGCCGAAGTAGAATCTGATTGGGCAGAAGCGCCGAAAGAAATTTTAACTAATAACAGAACTATAAGTGTGTATTTCATAAATTATTTTACATACTTAACACAACTTTTATACAATTGTTCTATCAACACATTCAGAAGCGCTCTTCAATGCCCAGGCCAAACAGCGCAAAATCATACTTTACAGGATCTGAAGGGTCAAATTCTCGAAGACGGGCGGTAAGCTCAAGAGCTGTTTGCCAATCGGTTTGCTTACGTGAAATCAAGTTAAGCTTTCGTGCAACACGATCGACGTGCACATCGCATGGGCAAATGAGTTGTGAGGGATTTATCTTGCTCCAGATGCCAAAATCGACTCCTTTGTCATCTTTTCGAACCATCCATCGAAGAAACATATTCAAGCGTTTACAGGTAGATTTTTGAGCCGGGGAACTGACGTGCTTAATGGTTCTGCGAGGATAATCGGGCAAGCTAAAAAAGTATGAGCGAAAATGATTGAGGAAAGCTTCAACAGTACTGTAAGAAAAGGACTCAGACCTTAAATGCAACTCGCCCGCATAACAGGCCGATGATGCCACCTCTATGGATTGCTGATTTCCCTGAACTTCCTCTAGATATTCCTCCCTGAAAACAGGCGAATTCAGTTTTGGCAAAAAAGCATCTTCAAGCGATTCATATCTCAAGTAATGATTTCGAAAGAATTCGATAAAGCACAAAAGATCAGTATCATTAAAAGTACGATGTTTAAATCCAAGCAAATGTTTTAAATCTGACTCATTATGATTCTTCACAAAATCATAGGGACTGTTATCCAATCTTTCAACAAGTTCATTACACTTACTAATTATGGTTTTGCGCTGCCCCCATGCCAGTGTTGCCGCAAAAAAACCCATGATCTCGATATCCTGTTTAATGGAAAATTGATGTGGTATCACTACGGGATCGTTGGTTATAAAGTCGATACAGTTATATTGATTAACTTTAGAATCAAGGAAGGCTTTTAGATTTGCTATCATAAACTGGGAATTCGTTTGTAACGATATTAAATACGATCTGATATATCTAACAAGAAACGTTCTGGTTCAAAGTTGTGGAATATTAAATAATCCGCCGATTATTACAAACGAATAAATGTAAAAAATGAAATGAATATTTTAATCAGATTCTGAACTAAGCACATTTAAACCCCTATTTAAAAATTCCGGTAACCTAAATTCTTATTTTTAGTAGAATAACCCATATTTTGCGGACAGAACCACGGGTTAATTTCTTATATCTAGAGTCGTTGGGAAGGATAGCCGAATTATGATACTCTTAATAAATACAATGTCTAACCAGTATGGCATCATTAGAAAACATCTTATCTGTCGTTAATGCCAGTCCTACTTCTTGTCTTATCTTATATCCGGATGCGCCGCGTTATACCGTTGTTGAAGTTAATGAGACTTTTATTCGGGAAGTGGGCGTCTCCAGGTGTGATATAATCGGGAAAGGACTTTTTGAAGCATTTATAGACAATCGTGATGACACGGCATCTGAGAGTGGTAATGTTGTAAAAACCTCATTAGAGCATGCTGCACTTCTAAAAAAGGCGCATAAGGTAAGGAAGCAGAGATATGACGTTGCGTTGGAGTCGGGCGGTTTTGAGGTGCGTTACTGGGATTGGGACACCTACCCTATATTGGATGAGAATAATAATGTGCAGTTTATACTTCACAATCCGGTAGATATTACCGAACAAGTTAAACAGGTAGAATCAGAACGACAAAAATATCAAAGTCTTTTTAATTCAAGTCCGCTGCCTATGTGGGTATACGACTTTGAAAGCCTTCGATTTCTTGACATTAATGAAGCTGCGATCAATCATTATGGCTATAGTGAAGAGGAGTTTCTATCAATGACAATTAAAGATATTAGGCCAAAAAGTGAAATTAGTATACTTGAGAACATACTTGCCAAAAACGTAAAAGAAGGTGCTTTCAATAAGAGTTCGGTTAAGCATTTGAAAAAGAACGGTGAAGAAATCTTTGTTCACATCGAAGGTAATTCCATGATGTCTGGAGGTAAAAAAGCCCGAATAGTGGTAGCCACAGATGTTACTGAAAAGTTGAAAACTGAGCGGGCATTAATTGCCAGCGAGCAGCGCTTTAAAGCTCTTGTCCAAAACGGTTCGGATTTAATAAACATACTGGATACAGAAGGCAATTTTCAATACATTAGTCCGGCTTGCGAGAAGGTATTCGGAATACACGGCGAGTATTTAACCGGAAAAAACATATATGATTTTATCCATGAAGATGATAAAGGACGGGTGATAAGTCAATTTTTACAGCTAAACCCTGCTCAGAGCATTAAAATATGTCCATTTCGCTTTAAGGATACAAAAAATCGCTTTCGATGGATTGAGACCATCGTTACCGATATGACGAACGATCCGGCGGTTGGCGGCATCGTGACAAATTCAAGAGATGTTACACAGGACATACACAATGATATAAAAATAAGGGAGGGTATTGAGAGATTTAAAATCGTCTCGAAAGCAACAAGCGATGTGATATACGACTGGAATTTCCCGAGTAATAAGATTAAATGGAGTAAAGGCCTGCAGACAATATTTGGGCACAAAAAAATCGTAAGCTTAGCAGATTGGTGGTATGACTTGATTCATCCGGATGATGCCGAACGTATTAAAACGCGCATTGAATTACACATGAACAATCGCAAGACCAGATGGCAGGATGAGTATCGGTTCCGTTGTACTGACGGGACCTATAAAGTTGTTCTCGATAGGGGCGTTTTGATCTATAAGGGAAAAACACCTGTGCGAATGATAGGATGCATGCAGGATATTACAGAACGGGTAAATCATATTCAGGCAATTGAAGAGCAAAATAAGCGATTTCATCAAATTTCATGGATTCAGTCTCATTTGGTAAGAGCTCCCCTATCTCGCATTATGGGAATAACAGCTCTAATGTGTCACGGAGATATGGATGAACAACTTATTAAAGAATTACTTCCGCATCTTGACGAGTCGGCCAAAGAATTAGATGAAATCATCAGAGACATTGTTAAAAAAGCTGAGCGGTTTCAACAATAGCGATGTAAAATGTTTCCTAATTTAGCCCTCTTACCTGTTTGCATAAAAAAAGAATCGGCCTCTCTGTGGTAACCAAAACTGCGAAAAAGATGTTCCGCTTAAAATCCCTGGAAAAACCGAAAAGTTTTCCGAGCTAATTACAAAAACCGGGAAAGCTTAGATATTTCAAAATAGGCAGTACAAAGTTCAACTTATAACAGATAGAATAGATACATTTATAGTCTCATTTTTATAAGTTGATGACGTTTTTTAGAATCTATTCTCTGACTGCCTTACTGATAGCGCTGAACTTTTTTGCTTTTTGCCAAGAACAAGATACACTCGGACTGAGTAAAATTATCACCAAGCTTGAAGGGTTTGCAAACAAATATCCTCAGGAAAAACTGCATGTACATTTCGATAAGCCCTATTATGCTGTTGGCGATACAATATGGCTAAAAGCCTATGTAACCGCAGGTTCACACATCCCCTCGCCCCTGAGTAAGATAGTTTATGTAGATGTTTTAAACAGCAGAGATTCGTTAATTCAAACACTGAAATTACCGGTTATCAATAGTATGGCCTGGGGAAATATTGCACTTAAGCCTGAAGCCTATAAACAAGGGAATTATCAAATCAGGGCATATACTCGCTGGATGATGAATTTTGATCCGGATTACCACTTTAGCAAAAGTATTAACATCGTTGATGGTGAAAATACAGTCAACACACATATCACATTTCAACATAATACCACAGGCAGCATCGCCAGAATTGTCTACAAAAATATTAACGGGACTAGCTATTCGAATAAAAAAATAAGCTGGAAAATGGGCGATGGAGATAAGGAGATCAAAGGAAAAGGAAGCACAGATCAAAATGGTGTCCTTACTCTAAATCTTCCCGATAATCTTTCACAAAATACTGCTCAGTCGCTCGTTACGACCATTGAGTTAGAACGACCGGTTAGCAACACATTTTCATTGAATGCGGCTATTAATAAAATCGATCTTCAGTTTTTTCCTGAAGGAGGCGAAATTATCAGCGAAATACCTGTAAAGATCGCTTTTAAAGCCTTGAAAGCTGACGGTTTAGGCATTAACATAAAAGGAACCATTACAGATAATGAAGGCAAATCAGTAACGGAATTCGACTCGCAACACTTAGGTATGGGCCTTTTTGTATTGGCACCCGAGTTTGGAAAAACCTACACTGCGAAAATTACTTCACCTCTAAATTACAGCGGAAGCTACCCTCTGCCAAAGGTAGCTGGCAGTGGTATTACGTTGGCTGTCAATAATACCCCAAATCAGGAAAATATAAATCTTCGTTTTTTATGTAACGCGGATTTTTATTCAAAAAATGAGGGTAAAACTTTTTATTTGATTGCTAAAGCCGGAGAGGTTGTTTATTATGCGGCGAAAATAAATCTTCAAAAACAGGCATTTTCCGCAGCGATTCCTAAAGACAAATTGCCGACAGGCATAGTTCAATTAACTCTTTTATCAGGCCAGGGGAAACCTTTCAGCGAAAGGCTTGTGTTTATTCGCCACCCGGATGAGCTTAACATTTCATTAAAAACAGATAAAGCGAGTTATGGAAGACGGCAAAAAGTAAGACTTAATATAGAAACAAAATACAACAAGCTACCCACTGAGTCAAATCTGTCTGTAGCCGTAGTAGACGAATCAAAAGTTCCTTTTGATGATAATGCGGAGACCACTATTTTGAGCAATCTGTTGCTAACATCTGAATTAAAAGGATATATTGAAAAGCCCAATTACTATTTCAACCAAGTTACTGAAAAAACTGAGGCAAATTTGGATCTGCTGATGCTTACACAAGGGTATCGTCGTTTTTTATACCCCGATATTCTTGCTGATAAAAATCCACAAATATATTTCTTACCTGAACAGGGCATAGAGGTAACCGGTATTCTCCGGAATTCGACTGGTATGCCTTTAAATAAGGCGAATGTAAAGCTAAGAATACCTGACAAGTATTATACAGCTTATGCGGTAACTAATGGGTCGGGAGTATTTAAGTTCCCGAATATTGTTGTCTCTGATTCAT
>CBIHLM010000014.1:0-78362 GCA_966210515.1 uncultured Pedobacter sp. | reverse complement strand
GCTCCGAAAACCAATTATGGCTTTTACAACATTTACAGCAATTACGATTGGGATTATTTAGGTAAGCCAGCAGTTTACTCCAGCAATATCGAGCTCAGAAATTTGCGATGGGAAACCGTAACGGGTAGAAATATTGGTTTAAACGTAATTATGTTCAAAAACAAGCTTGATTTTGATGTGGACGTTTACAGAATGCGTACATCCGACTTGTTTTTTCCTGACTTAAGCATTCCATCTATTTCGGGATATAACAACCTTGATATGAACGTGGGTATAATGGACAATCAGGGCTGGGAAATCAATCTGCGCGCTAATCCATTAAAAACAAAAAACTGGAACCTGAACCTGAATTTCAACTTTGCCCGTAACGTCAACATCATTCGCGAAATATCTGAATTCTATCCAAGAGAGAAAGGAAACACAAATACTAACGGGCAATACAAGCGATTCCTTCAGGTTGATAACCCATTTGGATCTTTTTACGGATACCGGTTTAAAGGTGTTTACGCAGATGCCGATGCAACGATCGCTCAGGATAAAAATGGTAAACCTTTGATTGGTGCCGATGGGATAAGCGTGCCAATGAGATTCGACTATCCGAATACCGATTACGTTTTTCAGGCTGGCGATGCGATGTATGAAGACATTAATCATGATGGTAATATCAACTATATGGACGTGGTGTATCTGGGTAATGGTAATCCAAAGTTTATCGGTGGGTTTGGTCCGGATATCACCTTCAAAGGGAATTTGAAACTGACTGCATTTTTTAGTTTCAGGTATAAATATGACGTAGTTAACGGTGCCAAGATGACGAGTACTAATATGTATGAGTACGATAATCAAAGCACCGCAGTATTAAGACGATGGAGAAATCCCGGAGATGTTACAAGCATCCCAAGAGCTTTATATGGTTCGGGTTACAACTGGTTAGGATCTGACAGGTATGTAGAAGATGCGTCATTTGTGCGCCTGAAAACTCTTACCATGAGATATAATTTTAATAAGTCCATCCTTGACAAAATGAAATTGAAAAACCTGGGAATATATTTTACAGCAGAGAACCTGATAACATTTACCAACTATACCGGGCAAGATCCTGAAATATCACCAAGACTGAGTGACCCATTTGCTTTGATTCAGGATGGTTCAATGACTCCTCCTACCAGAAATATGGTATTCGGTTTAACAGCAGGATTTTAATTTTTAAAGAAGACAGAAATGAGTAGTAAAATAAAATATGTCCTTTTACTTAGCATCATAGCTATTTCGGCATCCTCATGCAAAAAATACCTCAGTCTTGAACCTCAGGATGGTATTGTAAGACAGGATTTCTGGAAAACCAAGGAGCAGGTAGCATCTGCGGTTAATGGTTGCTATGCTTCATTACTGGCACCTCCGCTTGTCGAAAACTTGTTTTTATGGGGCGAGTTAAGAGGTGATATGATGCAAACAGGTGGTCGTGCGTCCGCAAATGATTTCAACATCATCAATTTAAATATTCAGTCGACCAATACCATAACTAATTGGGCGGCGCTTTATCAGACAATAAATAATTGTAATACTGTAATTGATTTTGCACCCCAGGTTTTAAACACAGATAACACATTTAAACAACGCGATTTAAACGGTTACCTGGGCGAAGCCTTGGCCTTAAGAAGTTTGATGTATTTCTACCTTGTGCGCACTTTTAGAGATGTGCCGCTAAAACTTAAAGCAACCACCAGCGATGATGATGATTTGCAAATCCCAAAAAGTACAGACGAGCAGGTTTTAAATCAGATAATAGCCGATTTGAAATTAGCGGAAGAATATGCTTTTACAACTTATGGAAACAGAGATAACGACAAGGGCCGGATTACTAAATATGCAGTCCAGGCGTTGCTTGCCGATGTTTATTTGTGGAAAGACGATTACACCAACTGTATCGCTTATTGCGATAAGGTAATTAACTCAAGCCAATTCGGGCTGGTAGAAGGCAGCAGCTGGTTTAGCACTGTGTTTTATGAAGGCGGATCAAACGAAAGCATTTTTGAATTCTACTTTAATCAGAATCGCTTAAATCCTTTTTACTCCATGTTCTCTGAATCGAGCAAGCGTTTTACTGCTGCTTTAAGAGTTGCCGAGGAAGTTTATACAATTGATTTATTCGATTTAGAAAATAAAGATATCCGCGGAGATGGAGCTGCTTTGAAATTTAACGAAGGTACTATCTGGAAATATCAGGGCGTAAACTCAAGCAGCGGAAGGAGTCCTTCAGCCTCATTTGCTCATTGGATGGTATACAGGTATGCTGATATTCTGCTGTTAAAAGCCGAAGCAAAAGCAATGCAGGGAGATGTGAAAGAATCGTTGAGCCTTTTAAAAATAATTCGCGACAGAGCCTCAGCCCTGGAGGCCACAGAAACCTACGAAACGGATCCCGCAGATCCTGACTATACTGAAAACATCACTCCGGAAGATCTGGCAAAGTTTGTACTGGACGAACGGGCCCGGGAATTTGCTTACGAAGGAAAGAGATGGTTTGACCTTTTAAGAAATGCCAAACGGAATGACTATGCTCAGAGAGGCTTGCTGTTCGACGCTGTCGTGAGTACTGCGTCTCCGGAAAGCCAGCAATCAGCAGTTGCAAAACTGCTGGACAATGACAGTCATTATCTGCCAATTTATTTCAATGAACTGGAAACCAATAAGAAACTTGTACAGAACCCATTTTACATCAAATCTAAATAGAGCATTATGAAAAGAATTGTAGATCAAAAAGGCAAGACAGGCTTGTTTCTGCTGTTGATGATGCTGGTTTTTGCGGCTTGTAAAAAGGAAGAGTTTAAAGTAAACACAACCTCTGATGTAAATATTTCCGACTATTTCCTGCAACAGCCGGATCAATTCTCGGAGTTTTCTAAAATACTTCAGCTAACAGAAAATGAGGGTGTTTTAGCGGCCTATGGAACCTATACCATCTTTGCGCCAACAAACGATGCGGTTGCCGAATATGTGAGCTCAAAAAATAAGTCATCGGTTAATGATTTAGATCTTAACGAATTAAAAGACCTTGTAAAAATCCATTTGATTCGTGATACGATAGCTTCTGTTTATTTTAATGATGGAAAGCTGCGTACCAAAACCATGTACGGCCAATATTTAATTACAGGTGCCCAAAATGTTAATGGAACTACCATGATAACCATTAATCGGCAGGCCAATTTAAAACAGGCAGATATACGTGTTGGGAATGGAATAATTCATGTAATAGACCATGTGTTAACTCCGGCAAAATTGACGCTTGCTCAAATGATTGAGCAAGATGATAATTACTCGATTTTTGAGGAAGCCTTGCGAGCGACCGGTTTTTATGATTCATTGAATATTCTTCCGCAAAACAATCCTGATACATCTAAGGCTTTTTTTACGGTACTTGCCGAGTCTAACGATGTACTAAAGGCTAAAGACCCGTCAATAACCTCATTTGCCGCATTAAAAGCAAAGTATTCTAATACGAATGATCCGAAGCTGATTTCTGACAGCTTGCATCTGTTTGTTGCATACCATATTTTACCCGGATTAAAGTATGTGCCGGATATTTTCAAAGCATCATCACATACAACACTATCGCCCCTTGATGTAGTAACTTCCAAGCTTAAGGGTACTGAGGTTCTAATTAACGATGATAAATTTAATAATATACACGAGCCAGGATCTGCCATAAACAGAACTTCGAGTGATGCCACCGCAGCAAACGGAGTATTGCACGCTATGGCGGCCCCTTTTGCAATTAAGGTGCGTTTCCCTATTCCGGTTTACTGGGAAGTTACGGATCAGCCGGAGTTTACCAGTTTGAACGGGATTTTTAGGGTGACAAATAAGCAAAGCAGAAACTTTGCACCCGGGGAGATTCAGGATATTAATTGGAAGCAGGGTTCAGCCAAATATGTTGTGGCACCAGAGTTCAGACAGTTTTATGTCTATAATAACGACTTTTTGCAATTCGCCTCATTAAGAACCAATGTTGTAGCAAACAATTGGATCGAGTTTAAAACACCTCTTCTGGTGAAAGGTCGATATAAGGTTTGGATATGTTTTATCCGTCGGGGCGGCGGCGGCGGGGTAGCTGTTTCATTTAATGGAGAGCTATTGCCAAAAGTTTTAAATCTTCGAGAAAGCTTGCCCACACAGGTTCTGGTAGGTAATAAGTGGACTTATCCCGCAGGTACAACCCCCGAATCACTGGAGACTTTAGGCAAAAAAATTGTATTCGCAGAGTATCCATACTATCAGCAGAACGGTCAAACGATTGATTATTACAGAGATAGCTACGGTGTGCTTGCCGGTACTATCGATGTTAAAAAGACAGACCGTCATACACTGCGAATGGATGCGACGTGGGAAGGTAGTGGAGATGTTCAGTTTGATATGATACACTTTATTCCCGAAAAGGAAGACCAGCTTTGGCCTAAGTTTAATCCGGACGGTGCCGTAATACAGAAACCATAACAAGATAAACCGTAGCTGCAGCTGATGCAGCTACATAAACTATCATAAATGAATTTTAGAGTTACAACTTTCGCAATCCTGATCACAGGTTTAGTCAGCGTATTCTCAGCATGCCAGGATAAATGGGATGAGCATGCGGAGCTGCAAGATGCTAAACTAGGTCAAAATTTGTTTCAAAGGATTCAAGGCGAATCGTCTTTAAGCAGGTTTACAGAGCTGCTTGTAAAAACTGAATACGATAAGGTGCTTGCGTCCTCAAAAAAGTATACAGTATGGGCGCCATCTAACCAGGCTTTAGAAAACCTGAGCGCAGATATTTTGAACGACCAGCAAAGACTAAAGGATTTTATTGGTTATTATATTGTTGAGCTTCCTTACAATACTACAATAGCTAAAAATACCCTTCGTTTGAAAACGCTCAATGGAAAGTATATCTATTTTAGCGAAACAGGTTTTGAAGACGCTTCTCTACTGACAAAAGATCAGTATACCGGTAACGGAATTTTGCATACAATTAGTAAAGCGGTTTATGCAAAGCAGAATATTCTGGATGTGATAAATTCCTTCGCTTTTAAGCAAAAAGAATATTTAGCAAGCCTAAACTACGAGGCGGTTGATTCTGCTCTTGCCGAACAAACCGGAGTTGATCCCTTAACAGGCAAACCGATTTTTAAACCAGGTACAGGTATCGTCCAGAAAAATCTGTTATTCGACAGAGTGGGAAGTTTTGCAAATGAGGATCAGGAGTATACCCTGTTTCTTCTCGCCGACGTGGCTCTGGAAAGTGAACGGACAAAAATTAAGCCTTATACCCAGGGAGAAAGTACTGATGGTACAGAGCGTCTTGCTTCTTTAATGGTGATGAAAGACCTTGTGTTTAAAGGCAAATACACGGTCAATAATTTACCCGCTATACTTATATCAGAAGATGGTGTACAAGTCCCGATTGATAAAAGTGCCATTCAGGAAACATATCAAACCAGCAATGGGGTGGTTTATGTAATGAACAATTTAAGTGTTCCGTTGCAGAATAAAATTCGTGATGTAAGACAGGAAGGTGAAAACCCTGCAGGCTTTAGCCGGACAGATAAATCCTCAAACATAAAATACAGGCAAAGAAGAAATCCGGTTACACAGGAGCTTTTTGACGACATCTACATCTTTAATCATAAAATACCATTGTTTCATGTCAGATATAGAGTTAAAGACCTGTATACCATTAAGTATAAAGTGTACTGGGTGGCTCCGAATGATGTGCAAACGGTAACTTTTAAACAAAGATTTGCTTTTTCAGATCCTGCATCTACCGAATTTTCTGAAACATTGGTTCCCCTGAAAAACTTCAATGAAGTTTATGTAGGGGAGTTCACCAATGACAGTTTTGGAGATTATAATGCCTTCATTATCGCAGCCGACAACGGTGGTGACGGGCTGAATTCTATAAACCTTGATTATTTCAGGCTCGAGCCTCAGCTTCCATAATTGGATAATTTATTAAGCAAAGATATGCACGTATTTACCAAAACAGCAGTTAAGAAACTTTTCCTTTTTCCTGTTATAGCCTTAACATCTTTTAGCTTATTGGCTCAGGAAACTGATTCTATGCAACTTAGGGCCGACTCAGCTATACTTAATCCTAAGACGGGTTTTAAATTGACAGGCCTTATAAAAGACGCATCGACAGGGAAGCCGCTCTCGGGCGTAAATATTAAATCTGGCAGTCACTCGGCCACAATAACAGAAGAGAACGGCGCATTTAATCTTACAGTGCCATCGTTTACCGGAGTGATCACCGTTTCTGCACCCGGATATCAAACGACAGATGTTGCTTTAAAAGGCCGCAACTCAATAAATGTCGCTTTGAATAATGAGGATCTGAATTCAATTCACGATATCGCAGTTATGCCATTCGGGGCTAAAAGCAAAACTCAGATAGCATATTCTGTATCATCAATAAATACAACGGGTAACTGGGAGCGTTCGGCAGAAACGCCTGATGAGTATTTACAGGGCCTGGTTAGCGGTTTGAACGTTGTTCGAAGATCTGGTACGAGCGGGACCGGAGCTGATATGTTTCTCCGTGGTTTTTCCTCTCTTAACACCCGCAGCCAGCCTTTGGTAGTGGTGGACGGGATGATTTATGATACCAATGATTATGGCACGTCTTTAATTGGCGGACATGTTGTAAATCCTCTTGCTAATATTGACTTGAAGGATATTGACAACATCACCGTTATAAAAGATGGCGGCTCCTTGTATGGAACCAAAGGTGCCAACGGCGTTATCATTGTCAGCACAGCACACGCAAAGCAATTGGCAACCCATATTGATTTTGCAGCTTACGGAGGTATTAACTCTTCGCCGAAAAATTTACCTGTTTTAGGGGTAAATGATTACAGATTGTACCTTTCGGATGTTCTTCAAAGTGCCGGAATGACTAATTCTCAAATACAGTCGCAGCCGTATATGAATGACACTGAAAACCCGGAGTACAGCAGGTATCATTATACTACGAACTGGCAGAATAAAGTATTAAGCAATGATTACAGTCAGAATTATTTCCTTAAAATCACGGGAGGAGATAACATCGCAAAATATGCCCTGTCGATGGGTTATTTAAGCAGCAACGGAACCATCGATAACACCAATTTAAATAGATACAACACCAATTTTAACGCAGATCTTAATCTTAGCCCTAAGTTAACAGCAACAGCAAATCTTTCGTTTACGAATATCGAACAGAACCTTAGAGATCAGGGAAGAAGTTTTTCAACAAATCCAATCTTGTTAGGCCTCACAAAATCGCCTTTCCTTCCTGTGAATCAGGTTGCTGATGATGGTACAGAATCTCCAAACCTGGCGGATACAGATATTTTTGGCCGAAGCAATCCCTATGCGGTGATTGAAGAAGCTCAGCAGACCAATAAAAGCTACCGGTTTTTCGGCTCTACTAAGTTCAATTATGCGTTCGCGAAGAATGTCAGCTTAAGCTCATTGATAGGTGTTACTTATGACAAGGTTAGAGAAAATACATTTATGCCTCGTTTGGGTATTACTCCGGATACTTTAAATAATTCGATTGCTTATAGCAGGTTGGGCAGCCGGGTGCAACGCTATTTCTCGCTGTATAATGATTCTTATGTTTCGTACAAGAAAACATTTACCGGAAACCATGACCTTTCTGCCAATCTTGGCGTTCGGTTTAACAACGCCGAAACAGAAGAAGACGCTGCTTTAGGGTTTAATTCGCCGACTGATGATTTTATTACCGTCGGTTCGGGTGCTAACTCACTTCGGAGAATCGGTGGTGACATTGGCAAATCGCGTTGGTTGAATACCTATTTGAATGTGGATTACGCTTTAAATAGTAAATATTTATTATCTGTAAATCTTGCAGCGGATGGATCTTCACGTTTCGGTACCGACATTCAGGATGTATTAACTATTAACGGAAACAAGTTTGCTTTGCTTCCATCAATTGCTGCAGGCTGGTTAGTCTCTTCCGAAAATTTCATGGCTTCGGCAACCAATATCGACTTGTTTAAATTGCGTGCCAGCTATAGCTTGTCGGGTAACGATGATATTGGAAATTTTTCCGCAAGACAATATTATGTATCGCAAAACCTTTTGGGTAATCAGGGAATAATCAGAGGAAACATCGCCAATCCAACTCTTAAATGGGAAACGATAAAGACAGCAAACGTCGGACTTGACCTTGCCTTGTTTAACGAGCGTTTAAGTTTGAGTTTCGACGCCTATAGCCGGAATACATCCGACATGCTTACTGCACTGCCTCTGGCGACCGCCGCGGGGTTTGACTATATGATTGCCAACAATGGCAGCATGAAAACCAACGGTTATGAGTTGGCCATGAACAGCAGAGTGTTGAACAAAAAGATAAAATTGGATCTGGGCTTAAACTTAGGATCTTATAATAGTAAAATAACCGCATTACCGCAGGATGGACAGCTAACCGAATTTGGGGGCGCAACATTTATTTCAACTGTGGGCCAGCCAGCAAATCAGTTTTATGGTTTTAGAGCAAACGGAGTTTATTCTACAACAACCGAAGCGCAGGCATCAAAAACCTTTATCAGATCCTCAGCTGGTGCTTTAAGAGCTGTAAGTGCGGGCGATGTTCGTTTTGCGAATACCTATGATAGCCCTGCAGACATAGCCGCCGATATCCATGTTATTGATGAGAATGACAGACAAGTTATTGGAAATCCTAGCCCTGATGTATTCGGAAGCTTAAGCAGCAGATTAGGTTATAAAAGATTCTCCGTAAGCGCCTTATTCACTTTCAGTGCCGGTAATGATGTGTATAACGGAACCCGGGCAATTTTGGAATCGGTTTCCTCATCAATGAATCAAACTGTTAATGTGTTAAACCGGTGGACTTACGAAGGACAAATTACTGATGTGCCAAGAGCATCATTTAATGACCCGAACGGAAATTCCCGTTTTTCGGATCGTTGGATTGAAGATGGATCTTACTTAAGATTAAGGAATTTGTCTGTGGCTTACGCATTGCCGTTTAAACCCGGCATCCTTAAAAATGCGACCGTTTACGCTACCGGAAACAATCTGTTTACGGTGAGCAGGTATTTAGGCTACGATCCTGAGTTTAGCGCTTCCGGAAGTCCGCTTGGTCAGGGTGTAGATATAGCTTTAGAGCCGCAAATCAGATCTGTACAATTTGGAATTCGCGTTGGTTTATAAATAAAAAAGGAAATACGGCCGGATAACGGCTTTAAATTAATATTCGATGAAGACATCAATCAACTTTAGTATTTTTTTGCTTGTCGCAATTAGCTTTATAAGCTTAAGCTCCTGCAAAAAAACTTTTGATATAAGTCCTGAAAATGCAATTGATTATAAAAAAGCGTATCAAAATATTTATGATGCCGATGCCGCAGTTTTAGGGATTTACGGACAGTTCCTAAGTATCGCCAAACAGTACGAAATTCTTAATGAATTACGGGCCGACTTGATGGATGTTACTAACAATGCAGATGCCCATCTAAGAGAATTAAATACGAATAATATTTCGCCAGACAATCCATACATCAATCCGAAGCCTTATTATGCCATCATTGCAAACTGTAACGATGTTCTTAAGAATCTGAAAGACATGTACGATGCTAAAAAAATTAACGAAAGTAATTACAAGCAACGCTATTCGGATATCGGAGCATTACGCACCTGGCTTTATTTTCAACTGGCCATTCACTATGGTGAAATTCCTTACGTGACGGAACCTGTTGTTAATATTTACGACGTTCAGAATGAATCACTTTTCCCCAAAAAGAAACTGGATGAACTTGTGCCAGAATTAATCCTGTACATGAAATCATTGCCATATCTTGAGCCTTATGAGGCTGCAAGTTCTTTAATCTCACAGATCGATGGATATCCGAGTAAGATGATATTCATTAACAAAAATCTGTTGTTAGGGGATTTGTATTTATGGACAAATCAGTATAACGAGGCTGCCACCTACTATAAATATGTGCTCGAAACTACAACCCCACTTGGAGAAAATGCTGCGAGCGGAGCTTATTATAACTTTTATTCCGGGTCTAGCGGTGGCGATAACGATGCCGCTACTCCGAGTGCTTGGCAAACTTTCTTTTCGCGCTCTCCTCAGGATAATCAATATCAGTGGGAATGGCTATGGACGATGTTCTTTGATAAAAATTATCAGCCTCAAAATCCATTTATAGACTTGTTTTCTAACACAGGCGGCCAATATTTAGTAAAGCCATCTCAAAATGCAATTGACAACTGGAATAGTCAGGTTCAAAATGATGGAACTCCGTATGATTTAAGAGGTCAGGACAATAGTTATAAAATAATTAACGGCCAACCAGTGATTATGAAATTTTTGTATAACTATTTAAACGCCACCACTGGTCTGCCTGGGAATGTTTTGGAGAAAAATGGCAAATGGTTTTTGTACAGAGCCAGCTTGCTTCATTTGCGTTTTGCTGAAGCAGCAAACAGGGATGGGCAAACAAAAATTGCGTATGCATTAGTAAATAATGGTATAAAGGGTACTTTTGATGATCCTGCGACATCTAATGATGTAAACGATCGGATTACTAAATTAGACTTCCCTTATGATTTCGATGCACGAAAAATAGATGCGCCAAGGATTCGCGGAAAATACCACCGCACTTTAGGCTTGCGTGCCAGAGTTGGAACAACTAATCTTGATTCTGATTTACAGGAGAATACAGAGATGAGACAAATGGAAGATGCTATTGTAAATGAAGCTGCGCTGGAATTGGCTTACGAAGGCAACCGCTGGCAGGATCTTGTCCGAATAACTCTGAGAAGAGAGCAAGAGGCAGCAGGTTCAGGGTTTGCATTTATTAATTCGAAGTTACAGGCAAAAAATCCAAGCTCCAAGCAAATAACAAAGAAAGAGGATTTGTTTCTCCCGTTTAAGTTTTAAATATTCAAGTGCATAAAAATGAAGTGTAGATCAATAATTCTGGCAGCTTTACTGGCCGGCAGTTTTTCCGTAAGTGCTCAACAACTGGCATTTCCCGGTGCTGAAGGTTTCGGTCGTTTTGCCAAAGGAGGTAGAGGTGGAGAAATTTATCATGTAACAAATCTCAACGATTCTGGTGCAGGTTCTTTCAGGGATGCAGTAAGTAAGCCAAACCGTACAGTAGTTTTTGATCTGGGAGGTGTAGTTAAAATAAAGGAAAGGATAGTAGTGTCTCCCAATATAACGATTGCCGGACAAACAGCACCAGGAGAGGGTATTACAATTTATGGAAATGGCTTGTCTTTTTCGAAAGCAGACAATTCTATTGTAAGATATTTAAGGGTGAGAATGGGTATTAATGCTGAAAAGCAGGATGCTGTTAGTATTGCTCAGGGCTCGAACATGATTTTTGATCATCTTTCGGTTTCGTGGGGCAGAGACGAAACATTTTCTGTCAGCGGAACAGTTTCTGATGTTACTATTCAAAACTGTATTATTTCAGAAGGTCTTCATTCTCATTCGGCCGGAGGCCTGATACAAACAACAGGAGGAATTAGTCTGCTGAGAAATCTTTATATCAACAATCACACACGAAATCCTAAAGTAAAAGGCAAAAACCAATACATCAATAATGTGGTGTATAACTGGCGGGTTGGAGCATATATTCTTGGCGACTCTGAAGCGCCTTCCTACGCCAATGTTCAGAATAATTATTTTATTGATGGCCCTCAAACCTCTTCTGGTCCGTTTACGCGAGGCAATACCAATTTTCATATTTATGCAACGTCCAATTTTCATGATGGAAACAAAAATGGTAAACTGGATGGGGCCGATCTTCCTAGAGAAAAATATACTGTTGTAGACTGGCTATCTGCACCAAACGATTATCCGAAAGTTAACATTCTGGAACCGCAGCAAGCCTACCAGTTTGTTGTTGCAAATTCAGGAGCCTCTTTACACCGCGACCAGATTGATACCCGCTTAATAAACACGCTCAAGTCATTAGGAAAAGAAGGTAAAATTATCAGTAGCGAAGAAGAAAATCCTGAAAAAGGTCCGGGCAATATAAAGAATGGCAAAGCCCCGAAAGATACCGATGGTGATGGTATGCCGGATAGTTGGGAAAAGAAAAATAAGCTCAATTCTAAAAAAGCTGACGGCAATGGCGACGCAAATAATAATGGCTATACCAATCTCGAAGAATATATAAACAGCCTGGTTTCCGTTAAATAGGCAGACAAGAGCGATGGACAGGAAGGAATTTATATCACAGCTATCTTTATTATCGGCTTTAACAATATTGCCCGGTTTTAAAGTTGGCGATATTCTGAAGGATGATCATATTTCAGCTTTTGCAAAAAAGCTGAAACCGGTGGGTAGGATTCTTGAGACGGAGGGATACTTCGTATGGTGTAACAGTCCTATTCTTGCTCCGGATGGAAAAGTTCATGTTTTTTATTCCCGCTGGACGTCAAAAAAGGGGATGGGCGGTTGGATTAACAGCTCGGAGATCGCGCATGCAGTTTCCGACAAGCCAGAAGGTCCGTATCAGTACATTGAAACTATTTTAGCGCCAAGAGGTGAAGGGTTCTGGGATGGTACCACCTGCCATAATCCTCATATTCAATTAGTGGATGGAAAATATTGTTTGTTTTATATGGGGAATTCTAATGGAAAAACAAACACCAAGCGTATTGGCCTTGCTATTGCCGATTCTTTAAATGGTCCCTGGATTCGTCCCGATAAACCTTTACTCGAAGCGGGACCTGAAGGTGCCTGGGACGATCATTGCACTACAAACCCAGCCTTTGTTAAACACCCGAACGGCCAGTATTGGTTGTACTATAAGTCGTGGAATAACAACGATTATTATAATTCGAAAGATCCGCTTATACGAGGGAATCGTAAATACGGTCTGGCTATAGCTAATAAACTTGAAGGGCCATATGAGCGCTATTCGGATAAACCTGTAATAGATTTTTCCCGAAAAGGCGATAATAAGCAGTTTGAAGACGCTTTCGTATGGTATGAAAAAAGACGCTTCAAACTAATTTGCCGTGATATGGGCGTTTATGCACATAACGTTGGTTTGATTATGGAATCCAAAGACGGCCTGAACTGGAGCGAACCCGAAATAGGATACAAACCTGTAAAAGATTATTTACACGAACCTCCCGCACCAGCACACTTAAAAAAATATGGTAGATTAGAACGTCCCCAAATATTATTTGTTAAAGGTAAGCCAGCTTATGTGTTTACAACCTCGCAAGGAGGAAAATACATGACCGCTTCACCTGTTGTTTTTAAAATACAAGCATAATCCTACACAAATGAATCATTCAATTTTTAAGCGAGGAGTCCTAAGATTTTCCATTATTATTTCTTCAGTTTTTGCCCTGTTCTTTATCTATTCATGCGCAACGCAAAAAGCTCGTGTATGGAAAAATAGCTCTGAACCATGGACAGAAATGGAAAAACTCCGGAAACGGATCGTTGCTCCAAAATTCGCGGATAGAGATTTTTCAATAACCAGCTATGGTGCAGTAGGCGATGGTAAAACCAAGAATACCGAAGCATTTAAAAAAGCGATTGAAGCTTGCAGTAAATCCGGAGGTGGACGTGTAATTGTGCCTTCCGGGACGTTTTTAACCGGAGCGATTTACCTGGAAAGTAATGTTAACCTGCACATGGTGGATAGTGCTAAAATTCTTTTTAGTCGTGATCGCAACGATTATCCGATTGTGTTTACACGCTGGGAAGGTATGGAATTGATGAATTATTCCTCCTTTATTTATGCCTACGGAGAGGAGAATATAGCCATCACAGGAAACGGTATCCTTGATGGAAACGCAAATAACGAAAATTGGTGGAACTGGAATGGTGCTCCACGTTACGGATGGAAAGCCGGTATGGGTAAACAAACACCTGCACGTGATTCTCTGCATAAATTAATGCATCAGGAAACCGATCCCAAAACTCGTGTTTTTGGAGACGGGTACTATTTGCGTCCTAATTTTATTCAGCAGTACAATTGTAAAAATGTGTTGATGTCGGATTTTAAACTGATCAACTCTCCTATGTGGTGCATCAATCCTGTATTGTGTGAAAATGTAATTGTCGAACGTGTGAAGGTTATTTCACACGGGCCTAATAATGACGGTTGCGATCCTGAAGCATGCAAAAACGTATTAATTAAGGACTGTTATTTTGATACAGGCGATGATTGTATTGCGATTAAATCTGGCAGAGATGAAGACGGAAGAAGAATTGGAAGACCTGCTGAGAATCACATAATAGAAGGATGCGAAATGAAAGACGGTCACGGCGGGGTTGTGATCGGGAGTGAAATTGCTGGTGGCGCAAGAAATATCTATGCGATTAACAATACAATGGACAGTCCAGAACTGGATAGGGTGTTACGTCTAAAAACCAGTTCTTCCCGTGGTGGAATTATTGAAAATGTTTTCATGAAGGATACCAAGGTGGGAACCTACAAAGAGGCAGCCGTGAAGTTTAATATGTTTTATGAAAAGCCCGGAAATCACATCCCCACAATAAGAAATATTTGGGTTGAAAACCTTGAAGTTGAACGTGGCGGTGAGTATGGATTGCTTTCAGCCGCTTATAAATCATCACCGGTTCAAAACGTTCGAATGATAAATGTAAATATTAAAGGTGTTAAAGTGCCGATGAAGGTTGACTATATTGAAAATCTTCAATTCGAGAACGTAAGGATTAATGGGGAATTAATTCAAGTGCCGGATACATTGAAAAATAAATAATATCTCGGACCGTCATTCCTGCGCAGGCAGGAATCTTAATGCGGAGCAAGATAATCTGGTCCTGATATGGCGCTTTAGATCGCCGATCGGGCCTGTCCGTAGACGGATTACTAAATAAAGAAGAGTCTCCGACTCGTATAAAAAATATTAAGAGTAAAAGTCGGTACAGTATAAGCGACATATTGATTAATCGAATGAATTTTTATAAGGCACTTTTTTTTTCTTCTTTATGGCTGATTAGTCAGATAGCCTTTGGTCAGTCGACAACGAGCTCTGGATTGTGGCACGGCAAAGAACGTAGCATCCATTACCGGCCCGATGGCTCTGACTTTGTTTTGGTTAACGGTACCAAACGTTTCAATCGTGCTCTTTACGGAACAAACACTGCATTCAGAGTCGAAACCGGCGATCTTCCTGAGTTTGCACTTTACCTCCCGGGAATGGGCGGAAACCTGAAGTTTGGTATCATCTCAGGCAATTCCAGTAAATGGATCATTGACGCCAAGCAAATAGAAACCCGTTACCGTCCGGGTTCGATGCTTTATAAAATTAAGGATCCAATTTTAGGTTCAGGTACTCTTAATCTTTCTGTGCTCGCCCAGGCCGATGCGGAAGGTGTGATTATCAAAGCTTCAATGGTTGGAGTTGCGAAAGGTGTTGAACTATTCTGGACATTCGGCGGTGCAACGGGTAAAAAGTTTTCGCGGGATGGTGATATCGGAGCCGATCCAGAATCGGTATTTTATTTAAAACCGGAATATTGTGCGAGCAACACTTTTCAGATAACAAAAAATAGCTTTGTGCTGAATTATGGCGCTGGCCGCGTGTTAACAGAAGCAGAACGGTACGAAATTCAGCATCTGCCGGACAGCTCTAAAGAAAAAGGCGTTCTGGAAAGTCAAAAACAATTATCTGGGTTATTTCCTTTAGGCTCAAAGCTGCTTATCGCCGATGCCCTAAAACAAGAATCGCCTTTAATGCTTGCCCAATCTAAAGGGAGTTCTCAGCCTGTTATAGCCGGACGAATTAATGCCTCTGCGGCAAAAGATTTTTATTTCCAAATCCAGGGTCCTAAAGAAAAACCTCAGTTAACGTATTCTCTTCTTCCCAGCACATTCGCTAAAGCCGAAGCTGCCAGATCTGCATTAGCCAGCCGCATTAAGGTAAACACTCCTGATCCTTTCATAAATACACTAGGCGGTGCATTGGGCATTGCTGCCGATGGGATTTGGGAAGACCCCACATTTTTACATGGTGCAGTTGCATGGCGCATGCGATTAAATGCATGGCGTGGTGCTTCAACCGCTGATGCTTTAGGCTGGCACGACAGGGCAAAAATGCATTTGTCGAGTTATGAAAATTCGCAGGTTTTGAGTCCGGAAAGCGGACCTGTTACACCCGATACCTCACGGAATTTTGCACGCCAGGCCGAGGTAATGGGTACAGCAGTTTTCAGCAGCGGATATATTTCACGCCATCCTAACAATAATAAAGTTGCCCACCATTACGATATGAACCTGGTGTTTTTCGACCAGATGCTGAGTCATTTTAACTGGACCGGCGATTTGAGTTTTGCCAAAGAAATGTGGCCTGCCATTAAGCGTCATCTGGCTTGGGAAAAGCGAAACTTTGATATGGACGGCGATGGTTTGTACGATGCCTATTGTGCCATTTGGGCTAGCGATGCTTTGCAATATAGCGGCGGCGGAGTGACACATACATCGGCGTATAACTACCGGGCAAATAAATTAGCGGCTAAATTGGCTAAGATGTTAGGTGATAACCCGGCGCCCTATCAGCAGGAAGCGGAAAAGATTTTAAAAGCTATTAATGCAAACTTATGGCTGCCTGAAAAAGGCTGGTTTGCCGAGTATAAAGATCTTTTGGGTCTAAAACTGGTGCATCCATATGCTGGTATTTGGTCGATTTATCATGCTATAGATTCGGACGTCCCCGATCTATTTCAGGCTTATCAGGCTTTGAGATTTATCGACACCGAAATCGCTCATATTCCAGTTAAAGCCAAAGGGCTTCCTGATAACAATTACCGTATTATCCCGACTACTAACTGGCAGCCCTATACCTGGTCAATTAACAATGTAGCCTCGGGCGAAGTTTTTCATACCGCTCTGGCCTACTGGCAGGCAGGCCGAAAAGAACAAGCGTATAAACTTTGGGAAAGTATGGTGATTGAAAGCATGTACCTGAGCTCAAGTCCCGGTGGTTTTGAGCAGCTTTCTTTTTATGATGCCATTCGCGGAGAGCTTTACCGCGATTTCGCTGATCCGATAGGGATGGCGAGCCGCTCTTTAGTTGAAGGGTTGTTTGGAGTGCTACCGAATGCATTAAATGATACTTTAACCGTTAAGCCTGGATTTCCCGCAGAGTGGAATCACGCTTCATTAACCGTTCCCGATATCGCTTTTTCTTTCAAAAGGACAGGAGATTCCGACAGATATTCCATAAGTCCGGCATTTCCCAAATCAATGAATTTACGACTTGTTTTAAATGCAAGATCAGAAAGGATCAAATCGGTTTTAGTTAACGGAAAGAAAGTCAGCTGGAAGATTTTGGATGCATCGGTAAATAATCCTTCATTCGAAATTCCTGCGGGCAAATCAGCAAGATACGAGATCGTGGTTGAGTGGGCGGGAGATTCTTTATACAAACCTAAAGATCAAACCATCGCACCAGGTATTCCTGTAAAGCTAAGTTTTGCATCCGCGAAAGCTGTTCAGGTTTTTGATCCTCAAAATGTATTAGATGGTGAAAGCTTGATTAGTTCAGTAATAGAGGGAACTGTCAATCCCGGATCAGGTAATAAAACTGTTTTTGCAAAACTACAGCAAGGTGATTTTACATGGTGGGCCCCGGTTCATCTTGAAGTGGTAGAGCCGGTACAAATTATAGCCGAACAAGAGCAGTCAGGCAATGGATTATCAGTAGCTTTAAAAAATACCGTTGGAGCTGTAAACGGAAAATTGCTTGTAAATAAAGGAAGATATTCGTTCGAAAGACAGCTTAACTTACCGGCAGGTTCTTCCGTTGACGTACAGATTCCCGTATCCGCTCTTGCCTCAGGTACAAACCTGGTTCGTTTTGAATCTGGAGACGGACGTTTTGTGGAACAGAAAATTATTAATTGGACTGTAAAACCAGATGCAAATTCTGAATGGCAAAAGGTGGATTTGAATCCGATATTTAATGATGCCGTAACTAATATTTTCAAAAATAAATATCTATCGCCACGCCCGACTTCGCCAACCTTGCAACTGCCTTTACAGGGAATCGGAAACTGGTGCTATCCTTTAACTACTGCGAATATTGATGATTCTGGATTGAGAAAAGCGGCATCATCGAAAAACGAAATTCGTATTCCAAATGGCGTTCCTTTTTCAACACCTTCAGAGGTTAACCGAAAAAATATTGTTTTTACTTCCCAATGGGATAATTATCCCGATTCAGTTCGGATCCCTTTAAACGGAAAATCATCTCATGCTTATCTGATGATGGCTGGATCAACAAACCCTATGCAGAGCAGACTGGATAACGGTGAAGTGTTGATTTATTATACCGATGGTACTTCAGAGCGGCTGGCTTTGAGGAATCCTGAGACCTGGTGGCCCATCGAGCAGGATTATTATGTTGATGACTATGCTTTTAACATCGGCTACCCGCGACCATATCGTGTGAATTTAAAAACAGCAGAAGTAAGCCGCAATTTCAGGGACTTCTATACCATAAAAGGATTTTCAAGCTATGGCATTGATGGTGGCGCAGCTACTATTTTAGATTTACCCTTAAATCCCGATAAGGAATTGAAGGAATTAAGATTGAAAACACTGGCGAACGATGTGGTGATCGGATTGATGAGTTTGACGTTAAAAAGGTAGGGTCATATATGGAATCGAATCCATCTTTTTTACAATCGGCAGGGGCGTGAAATCCAGCGCGTAGGGATGAACAGAAATGCGGCCGAGCGTCTTTCTGTTCTTGACTTTTTGCCTACTTTTTTGTCAAGAAAAAAGTAGGATGCCTCCGCGGCAAAGAGCGGATTTTGATCTATAAAAAAATATTATGCGAGGAGTACTGTCCATTCTATCTCTTACTTTTTTAATGTTAAACACTGTTTTAGCACAAATTACTGCTATCAATCGCCAATCCCTGGTTCAACGGCACAACATCACCAATACCCGAATCGATTCTCTCGAATCCCTTTCTCTCGGTAACGGAAAATTCGCGTTTACCGCAGATGTAACCGGCCTGCAAACCTTTCCTGAGCGGTATGCCAAGGGAGTTTCTTTAGGCACACAATCAGAATGGGGCTGGAATCGCTGGAAAGATACTGTAGGATATAAATTTGAAGAAACATTAAAAGAATACACGCTTAACGGTAAGAAATCAACTTACTCCATCCAGTATTCAGAGCCTTTGCGCAAAAGAAATGCTGCCGACTGGTTCAGAAAAAGCGTTCACCGGATACAATTGGGAAACCTTGGCTTTGATCTTTACAAAAAGGACGGTTCTTTGGCTAAACCCATTGATATTAAAAATATCCGCCAGACACTAAACATGTGGACAGGCGAATTGTCTAGCCACTTCACCGTAGAAAATATTCCAGTAGACGTTACAACAATTGGGCATCAGGAGCAGGATCTGATAGCAGTTCAGGTAAAATCACCCTTAATATCTCTGGGCCGGTTGAAAGTAAAACTGGTTTATCCATATCCTACCGCCGAGTTTTTGGATGAGGGAGTGAATTATAAGAATCCGGAAAAGCATTCTTCTCTAATCGGCAGCTCATCATACAATGGCGCCTCGGTTCAACACCAGCTGGAAGGAATAACATACTCAGCCAGCTTTAGATGGAATAATAGAGCTTCTATCGCCAAAACTTCTACTCCTCATTATTTTCAGATCACTCCTGATAAAGGAACTGATGTGTTTGAATTAAGCTGCTTGTTTGCTCCGGCAAAAGCGGAACCCGCTGCATTGCCAGATTTTGCTCAAACCAAAATTAACAGCAACATTCTTTGGGAGCAGTTTTGGATGAGCGGTGCAGCAATTGATTTTACAGGAAGTACAGATCCCCGGGCAAAAGAGCTGGAAAGAAGGGTTATCACTTCTCAGTATCTCACAAAAATCCAGTGTGCAGGATCATTTCCGCCGCAGGAAACTGGTCTGACCTTCAACAGCTGGTACGGAAAACCACATTTAGAAATGCACTGGTGGCATGCAATACATTTTGCGCAATGGAACAGGCCTGAGTTAATGACTAAAACCCTGGATTGGTATTTTACCGTGAAAGATGGCGCACGCCAGATTGCAGAGCGACAGGGGTTTAAAGGATATCGCTGGCAAAAAATGACAGATCACGAAGGTCTGGAAAGTCCGTCGTCTGTAGCGGCGTTCATTATCTGGCAGCAACCACATCCCATTTATATGGCAGAACTTGCGTACCGGGACAGTAACAGTAAAGAGGTGCTGGAGAAATACAAAGATCTGGTATTTGGGACCGCCGAGTTTATGGCTTCGTTTCCAGCTTATGATAGTGTGAAAAATCGCTATAATCTTGGTAAGGGATTAATTCCGGCACAAGAGGTTTTCAAAGCCGAAGATACCTACAATCCGCCATATGAATTGGCCTATTGGGATTGGGCTCTTCGTGTCGCTCAAAAATGGCGCGAGCGTTTAGGCATGCCAAGGGATGCTGAATGGGATAAAGTGATTGCGAAGCTCGCTCCGCTTCCTGAGTATAATGGTGTTTATCTGTCGACAGAAAATAACAAAGACTCGTTCACAAATGAGAAATGGCTGCGCGATCATCCATCCGTGTTGGGTGCTCTGGGGATGGTTCCTGCTTCGCCAAAATTGGATAAAGCAACTATGCAGCGCACCTTTGATACTGTTTGGAAAGTTTGGCAATGGCCCGACACATGGGGTTGGGATTTCCCGATGACAGCCATGACCGCGGCAAGACTCGGTAATCCTAATAAAGCCATCGATGCGCTTTTTATGAAAATTCAAACAAATACCTATCTAAAAAACGGACATAACTATCAGGACGGACGCTTGCGTATTTATCTTCCCGGAAACGGAGGAGTTTTGATCGCTGTGGCTATGATGGCAGGCGGATGGGATGGAAGTGTAGGAGTGAATCCGGGTTTTCCGAAGGATGGAAAATGGAAGGTGAAGTCAGAAGGCTTTAAAAAGATGCCGTAGGATCACTATGTTATTTGATTGTTAAAAATTCTAACATATATGGCCGGTTCATCCGGCCTTTTTAATTTCTGGCAATACTTTAGCACCAGTTGTGTTCGGTTCAATGGGCTTGTAATGAGCTTATTACAATCTGCTATGTAACAACTGCATTACTGAGTTTATCGTAATATCCGGCAAACGCCTAATTTTGAACGGTATAATACTGTTATTTGAACAAGGCGGAGTCCGAAGTGCATAACAGACCATGATGGTCAGTAATTAGTCTTTCGTTTATTTTACCTGAACCAATTATTCCTTTATGAAACGATCCGTACCAATTTATCAGTGGCTATTGCTGTTTGCAACATTTTTAACTTTTTCTGAAGCTTATTCTCAGCGCCAGATGGAAAGTCTTGGTCGTGGCATGATCGCCATAAATCAAGGTGATGGAAAAGTATACGTTGGATGGCGGATGCTTGGTACTGATCCTTCAGATATCGCATTTAACCTCTATCGCTCTGCGAATGGCGGCAGTCCGGTAAAGTTAAATAAGCAAACACTTGTAAAAACTACAGATTTCATTGATACAGGAAGAGATTCTCTTAAGTCGAATGCATATTTCGTAAAGGCAGTAGTCAAAGGAAAGGAAATTGAAACCAGTAAATCCTTCGTTTTAAAGGCGAACTCTCCCGCAGTGCCTTATTTGTCCGTGCCATTACAAACACCGGCTGGCTATAATCCCGGCGATGCGTCGGTTGCCGACCTGGACGGCGACGGCGAATATGAAATTGTATTACATCAGTCCGGCCGTGGCCGTGATAACTCGCAAGCTGGTTTAACCGATCCACCAATCCTTGAAGCGTATAAGCTCGATGGAACTCTGCTTTGGAGAATAAATCTTGGGAGGAATATCCGCGAAGGCGCACACTATACCCAATTTATGGTGTATGATTTAGATGGCGACGGTATTGCCGAAGTGGCCTGTAAAACTGCCGATGGAACGATCGATGGCAAGGGTAAAGTAATAGGCGATTCTACGAAAGACTATCGCGATCAGCGTGGAATGATTTTAAAAGGCCCGGAGTTTCTTACCGTATTCAACGGATTAACAGGCGCCGAAATCCATACTACGAGCTACAATCCCCCACGCCATCCAACTAAGCTTGATCCGACACCTGAGGAATTGCGTGAAATTTGGGGTGATGGAAATGGCAACCGGAGCGACCGTTTCCTGGCAGCGGTAGCCTATCTCGATGGGGTGCACCCGAGCTTGGTCATGTGTCGCGGTTATTATACCCGAACTGTAATTGCCGCCTGGGATTTAAAAAATGGAAAGCTAAGTCAGCGTTGGGTTTTTGATAGCGATTCCAGTGAAGAAAATCGTCCATTCCGCGGACAAGGCAATCATAATTTAAGTGTTGCTGATGTGGATGACGATGGAAAAGATGAAATTGTATATGGACAGATGACTTTGGACGACAACGGCAAAGGTCTTTATACTACCAGGATCGGACATGCTGATGCATTGCATGTGTCAGATTTAGATCCATCCAGGCCAGGTTTGGAAGTTTTTAGTATTCAGGAGCGCTTTGGTGATGCCGGAGCGAACTTTCGCGATGCCCGCACCGGGGAGGTGATATGGAAGAAAGCCTCAGTACAAGCAGGTGATGATGGTGAAGGTCCGGGACGAGGCTTGTCTTTAGATGTTGATCCTCGTTATAAAGGTTTTGAATCATGGGTAGCCGGTGCAAATATTACCGGGATGTTTGATGTAAAGGGGAATAAAATTGCCGAACGTACCCCAGCGGTGAATTTTGGCATATTTTGGGATGCAGATATGTTAAGCGAAATTTTAAACTCAACCACCGTGGGTAAATGGGATTATACGAATCAGAAAACCGATATAATTTTAAATGCGGCTCAGTACAATTGTGTGCATAACAATGGTACAAAATCCACACCTGCTTTAAGTGCCGATATCCTTGGAGACTGGCGCGAGGAAGTAATGTACCGCACTCGTGATGGAAAAGAACTTAGAATCTTCTCTACCACAATTCCGGCAGCAAATCGTTTCTATACATTTATGCACGACCCTCAATACCGTTTAAGTATAGCATGGCAAAATGTGGCATACAACCAGCCGCCGCATACTAGTTTTTATATCGGTCCGGAAATGAAAACTCCTCCAAAACCAAAAATTACGTTGGTGAAGTATAAGGGTGGTAATAAATAGACAGGGGCGATTTACGTTCGTTATTTGGCGGAGGTGAATCTGATTTATACAATAGAATTCTGTTTTTTTCAATTGAAAATGTAACATGTGTATTACTCCCGGGTAACAAAAAAGCCATTTAAAAGAGATATTTGCCTTTTTAATGTACTATTTATACCCGCTGCATGATAGAGCATGACGGTTAAGCCTATTCAAATCACTTATTTTAGGGACCGATTTATAGGCCAATAATGAACAGAACTGTTTCCGGATTTTTTTATATCGAGAAGATATGTTTCTGCTCTTAGACCTAAAGGTATTTTAAAACCAAAATTTATATCAGCAGGCAATTAAAAACGTTTAAAAACTATGAATAAGGTAGTATCAATTAAGAAATTATGGCCGGCATTAATAGCAATTGTTTTATTGATTGTTGCTTTTCGTCAGCAGGATAAACCAACCGTTTATATCATAGGCGATTCAACAGTTCGCAATTTCAATAACTCAGAACGTGGCTGGGGAACTTATCTAGGTAATTTTCTGGACACAACCCGTATTGCTATTAACAATCAGGCGATGGCTGGTCGCAGTACCCGGACATTTATAAAAGAAGGCCGCTGGGAAAAAGTCCTTTCAACTTTAAAGCCCGGTGATTTTGTATTAATGCAGTTCGGGCATAACGAAGGAAGTACTCCCGACACCACCAAAGCCGGATACCGTGGGGTATTAAGAGGTTTAGGAGATGAAACAAAAGAATTGACGTGGCGTGATGGTAAAAAGGAAGTTGTACTTACCTATGGTGCATACTTGCGGAAGTTTATAAATGAGGCGAAAGCTAAAGGTGCAACACCTGTTGTTCTGTCAATGATTCCCAGAAACCAGTGGGACGATGGAAAAGTTAAGCGTGCAAATAAGGATTTCGGGAAGTGGGCAAAAGAAGCAGCTGAGCGTGAAGGGGTAGCCTTTATAGACTTAAATCAGATATCTGCCGATAAATATGATAAGATGGGTCCGGAAAAAGTGAAGGAATTCTTCCCCCGAGATCATACCCACACCAACGAAGCAGGTGCTATTGAGAATGCCGCTTCAGTAGCAGAAGGGATTAAATCTCAGAACCAACTAACGTTGGCTCAGTTTCTTCGTTAAGTTTTTAAATTCGTGTTAATGGGTCTGAGTTGTTTAATCATGACGGACTCTCTTTAATTTTTAATACATATGAAACTTACATGCTTTAACAACACAAACCGGTTGAAAATTTCAGGCTCTCGTATCTCAAGTCTCACATCTCAAATCTTTTCTGATGAACAAAACCTATAAACTTATTCTACTGGCAATCGTCGCAGTTGTTTCTTCTTGTCTGGTTATGAAGCCGCAGCAAAAGCCTAAACTTTTTTTAATTGGCGATTCGACTGTCAGACACGGAAGTAAAGGTATGGGAGATGGTGGCCGATGGGGATGGGGCGACATCATTGCGGCTTACTTTGATACTACAAAAATCTCTGTCAAAAATGAAGCACTCGGTGGAACCAGTAGCCGTAGTTTCATGCATAGAGGCAGATGGGCAGCTGTATTACCTCAGATTAAAAAGGGTGATTACGTTATTATGCAGTTTGGTCATAATGACAGCAGTCCGCTGGACGATTCTGCCCGCGCCCGTGGAACAATAAAGGGGAATGGAGATGAAAGTAAAGAAATATACAATCCCATTACTAAACAAAAAGAGGTTGTTTATACTTACGGATGGTATATCAGGAAGTTTATTTCAGATATTAAAGCGAAAGGGGCTACTCCGATTGTAGCCTCGCTAATTCCAAGAAATAGCTGGACCGACGGCAAGGTTCACCGGTCGGTTGATAGTTATGGCCAATGGGCTCAGCAGGCCGCGCAGCAGGGCGGAGCATATTTTATTGATCTTAACAGGATAACGGCAGATCGTTATGATAAAGAAGGTGAGGCAAAGGTGAGGTCGACTTACTTCAATACTACCGATGCTACACATACCATTGAAGCGGGGGCCAGGGTAAATGCTGAATCGGTAGTACAGGGTTTGAAGGAATTGAAGAATAATCCCTTAAAGAAATATTTAAAATCACAACAGTAAATAATACACGTATGATACATTTTCGTTCACTCATAAAGGTAATAGCTATAATTCTTATTTCCTTGATTTTTACTGAAGCGAATGCACAGAAACTTCCCGGGAAGAAAAAAGTGTTGAGGCAAATGAGATTAACCAATCAATACTTTATGAATAAGTGGCCCGATCCGGGGAAGTCTATTGTTACCAATAGAGAGCGGCCTAGCAATATCTGGACACGGGGTGTATATTATGAGGGATTAATGGAGCTTTATCGCATAGAGCCGAAGGAAAAGAAACAAAAAGTATATTACGATTACGCAGTAGACTGGGGTCAAAAACATAACTGGGGCTTAAGAAGCGGAACCGCCAGAGACCGTCAGAATGCTGATGATCAAACCTGCGGACAAACGTATATCGATCTGTATCTTATTGATAAGAAGGAAGAAAGAATACGGGATATTAAAACCGCTGTTGACGGTATGCTGGCTAGCGAAAAAGTTGACGATTGGTGGTGGATTGACGCATTGCAAATGGCAATGCCTGTGTTTACAAGATTAGGTGTGTTATATAATGATACTAAGTATTTCGATAAAATGTACGAACTGTATAACTACACAAAAACAAAGCATGGAGATAAGGGATTGTGGAATCCTGAAGACAAACTTTGGTGGAGAGATAAAGATTTCGATCCTCCCTATACTGAGCCGAACGGACAAGACTGCTATTGGTCAAGAGGAAATGGATGGGTAGTCGCTGCTTTAGTACGTACTTTGGATATGCTCCCAAAATCCGATACTCATTATAATGAGTATATGCAGGATTATAAAGATATGATGGCGGCCCTGCTTCCGATTCAAAGGGCTGATGGCTTTTGGAATGTAAGTTTGCACGACCCCAATAATTTTGGAGGAAAAGAAACTACCGGAACGTCTTTATTTGTGTATGGAATGGCTTGGGGCGTTAACAACGGGATTTTAAGCAAGGAGATTTATACACCTCCTCTAGTTAAAGCATGGAACGCCATGGCTAAAGAATCAGTACATAAAAATGGCTTCCTGGGCTATGTACAGGGCACCGGTAAAGAACCCAAAGACGGTCAGCCGGTAAGTTATACAAGTAAACCAGATTTTGAAGATTATGGACTTGGTTGTTATTTGATGGCAGGAAGCGAAGTTTATAAAATGAAGGAATAACCGAAGAAGGGACATAGCGATTTTGCATTGTTTTGCTGAACATGTTTTAGCCAAACAATGCAATTTAAAGCGTTCTTGCGATTGTAGGTCTTTGGTGGAGTGTTCTAAAATGCTATTCAGGCACTTATCCCTTTTTAATAATATCCAATATGTTACCTAACCAAAAATATTCCTGTCTTCTCTTCTGCTTTATTTTATTCTGTTTTTCTGCGTCTGCTCAACCTGCGGGCAGTTATAGTTCAGGCTTTAAAAAACAGGGAAATGAATTCTTTTTTTCGAACTCAAATTCCGATGTCAAAATAGAATTTTGTACCCCCGGCATGTTTCGGGTGCGAACATCATGGAGCAGAACTTTCGAAGAGAACGAACCTTGGATGGTTTCCAACTATGTATGGCCTCCGCAGGACATAATTTCTTCACAAAATAATGATCATTACCTTCTTCAATCGTCCAAGCTTGATGTGCGGGTATATAAATCGCCCTTCCGGATAGATGTTTATGACAAGCAGGGCAAGCTCCTATCTTCCGAAAACAATGCAGGTGCATTTAAGGAAGGCTTAGCAGTTGGCGTAAACAAAAAATTATTAGCAGAGGAGCATTTTTTTGGGTTTGGCGAACGGATGGACTTCATCGATCAAAAAAGCAAAAAACTTAAGCTCAACGTAGGGCGTGGCCGCGGCTTACCGCATGAGGTAGGTGCGTACAATATTCTGGAAGCGAACTATTCGCCTGTGCCGTTTTTTATGAGCACACAGGGTTACGGTATTTTCCTTCATAACTCCTTTGCTACCGAATGGGATATGGGTGCGAGCCAGGACGATCAGTACAGTTTCAAAGCAGCCGACGGTGAACTTGATTATTATTTTATATATGGTCCCACTTTCCCCTCAATACTCGCCGATTATACTGCATTGACGGGTAAGGCGCCTTTAATTCCGAAATTTGCTTTTGGCTTACATGCCGGAACTTACAGCGGCGGAACCTGGGGCCACGAAGCTGAAACGTCCGATAGTTATGTTATAGCCCTTGCGCGAAAGTTCAGGGCCTTGGGTATTCCGGTAGATTTACTTTGGCTTGACTCTACCTGGAGAATTTTTGGTAAAAATGGCGGTAAGGGTGCAACATCCTTCGAGTGGCGCGAAACCTTCAAAAATCCAAAAGGCATGTTTGATAGCCTTTATGCCATGAATTACAAAATGGTCGGGCTGCATTTGCGACCACGCTTTGATAATGGAAACACCATGAATCTTTTAGATCAGGCACGCCAGCAAGGATTCGTATATCCCGAGCCTGGCGGAAAAGGTGAGTTCGTGAATTTCTTCGATCAAAAATCGGTTGACTGGTGGTGGAATAATGGTGTCATGAAAGTTGCATCTCAGGGCGCAATGTTCTTAAAAACAGATGAAGGAAGTGCATTCGGCGGCTTAGCTAACGAAAGCGATAAAACTGGTCCGACGGATAAAACAGCTCAGAAATTACATAACGTTTTTCCTATCGCTTACGCGAAGGCTCCTTTCGAAAAATTTCAAACCCTGAATAACATGCGCGGATTAAATCAGACCCGCGAGGGTTATGCCGGTATACAGCGTTACCCCTTCATTTTTGCCGGCGATTGGCCAAGTGAATGGCAATATTTTGCTCCGGTCATAAAAGCCGGAATTAATATTGGCGTTTCAGGAATAGGTTATTGGTCGCATTGTATGGGTGGTTTCGAGCATGTAGCCGATCCCGAATTGTACATACGCTGGGTGCAATTTGGAATGTTTAGTCCCATTGCCCTGGTGTTTGGTATGGAACATCCAAATTATAAAGAGCCATGGAATTATGGCGAGGCAGCACTTGCTAATTTTAAGAAATACGATCTGTTACGATATCGCTTAATTCCATATATGTATAGCAACGCATTTAATATGTACCAAAGCGGTATGCCTTTAATGCGTGCTTTAGTTCTCGAGTATCAGAACGATAAAAATGTGTATGATATAGGTGATCAGTATCTTTTTGGGAATAATCTGATGGTTGCTCCCGTTACTACGAAAGGTGCAAAAACCAAAACCGTTTATCTTCCGGAAGGAGATTGGTACGACTATTGGACCGGAAAAAAATATTCAGGGAAGCAGTACATCCATGTAGTGACTCCTTTAGATACGATACCTCTTTTCGCGAAAGCTGGAGCGATTATACCGATGCAGCCCGAGATGAAGTATTTCGGAGAAAAGCCTGTTAATGAAATTACCCTCGATATTTTCCCCGGCAAAAGTTCTTCTTTTGAGTTGTATGAAGATGACGGATTAAGTCTGCAATATCAAACCGGGAAGTTCGCACTCAGTCGGATAACTACCACTGTGAATCCAAAGAATTTAAAAGTGCACATCAGTAAAACTACCGGACATTACGAGCCTGAGCAGCGCACCTATCTTGCGAAAATTCGCTTAGAAGATGGAATGAAACCATCTGCTATAACAGAAAATGGAAAACAAGTTGTATCCATTTCAAAATCGGTTTTATCCGGAAAGAGTGGTTATTTCTTTGATGACAAAGAGAATGTTGTTTACATGAAAACTTCCCGCGATAATAAATCGAACATAGAACTCATTATAAATTATTAATATGAAAAGATTTGCGTCATTATTCCTCCTGTCGGGCTTTGTACTTCTTACCGGCGGCGTAAATGCCCAGCGTATCAAGTATAATTTTAATCCTGATTGGAAGTTGTATATAGGCGATCAAAAAGGTGCCGAAGCCCCCGGATTTAACGATGCCGGATGGCAGGCTGTAACCTTGCCACATGCCTGGAATGAGGATGACGCATTCAAAAAGAATATTGCAGAACATTCAACCGGAATAGTCTGGTACCGGAAACATTTTAAAGTTCCGACCTCAGATAAAGGGAAAAAGATCTTTCTGGAATTTGAAGGCGTACGCCAGGCAGGCGAATTTTATTTAAATGGAAAGTTTATCGGTCTGCATGAAAATGGCGCCATGGCTTTCGGCTTCGATGTTACTGATCTGATCAAGCCCGGAGCCGAAAATGTTATAGCTGTGCGGATTGATAACGCCTGGGATTACCAGGAAAAAGCTACCAAAATTAAATTTCAGTGGTCTGATAGAAATTTCAATGCCAATTATGGTGGTTTGCCCAAAAACGTATGGTTACACGTTTCGGATAAGTTGTATCAAACGCTTTCACTGTTCTCGTTTCTGAAAACTACAGGCGTTTATATCTATGCCAGGGATTTCGATATTTCAAAAAAGACAGCGACAGTAAATGCCGAATCCGAAGTAAAAAACGAGTACTCAGCTTCTAAAACCTTTCAATACGAAGTTGAAGTAAAAGATATGGACGGAAAGTCGGTGAAAGCTTTCGCTGGTCCCAAAGTAACCCTAAGGCCAGGCGAAACTAAAGTTGTCAGCGCAAGCGCATCCATAAATAATCTTAACTTCTGGAGTTGGGGTTACGGATACTTGTATACAGTAAGTACTCGCATTAAGATGAACGGGAAACTTGTTGACGAAGTAAATACTAAAACGGGATTTCGGAAAACCGAGTTTAAAAACGGAACTGTATATCTGAACGACAGGGTACTGATGCTCAAGGGTTATGCCCAGCGCACAAGCAACGAATGGCCGGCACTGGGTATGTCTGTGCCACCATGGATGAGCGATTATAGCAATGGTTTGATGGTCGAAAGCAATGCAAATCTGGTTCGCTGGATGCATATTACTCCCTGGAAACAGGATGTTGAATCCTGCGACAGAGTGGGATTAATACAGGCTATGCCTGCCGGCGATTCCGAAAAGGATGTTCAGGATGGTCGCTGGATACAACGTACGCAATTGATGCGCGACGCCATTATTTATAATCGCAACAATCCAAGTATTTTCTTCTACGAAAGCGGGAATGAATCTATCAGCGAGGAGCACATGGTCGAAATGAAGGCTATTAAAGACAGATACGATCCAAACGGTGGACGTGCTATTGGTTCGCGCGAAATGCTTGATAGTAAAATTGCTGAGTATGGTGGAGAAATGCTGTACACCAATAAAAGCGCCGACATCCCTCTGTGGGCTACAGAATACTCCAGAGATGAAGGATTACGTAAATACTGGGATGAATTTTCTCCGCCATACCATAAAGATGGTGACGGACCGATGTACCGCAACGCTCCTGCCAGAGAATATAATCGCAACCAGGATTCTCATGCTATTGAAAATGTAGCGAGGTGGTATGAGTTTTGGAGAGAGCGTCCAGGTACCGGGAAGCGTGTAAATGCTGGTGGGGTAAATATTATTTTCTCGGATTCAAATACGCACTTCCGTGGAGCGGAAAACTATCGACGGAGCGGCGAGGTGGATGCGTTGAGAATTCCTAAAGATGGTTTTTTTGCTCACAAAGTAATGTGGGATGGTTGGGTTGATGTTGACAAACACAGCACACACATAATCGGGCACTGGAACTATCAGCCTGATACCAAAAAAAATGTGTATGTAGTTTCAAGCGGTGAAAAAGCAGAGTTATTTGTTAACGGACAGTCAAAAGGATTTGGAGAAAGAAGCAATGGTTTTCTTTTCACTTTTAAAAATATTGAATGGCAACCAGGCACTGTTAAAGCGGCGTCTTATGATGCTCTAAATAAGAAATTATCAGAAGCAGAAATTACAACAGCGGGACAACCTGTAGGCTTACGCCTAACAACTATACAGGCACCTCAGGGTTTAAAAGCTGATGGTGCAGATGTTCTTCTGGCTCAGATTGAGGTTGTGGATGCGAATGGAAATCGTTGTCCAACAGCTTTAAATATGATTGATTTTAAGCTTGAGGGGAATGCCGAATGGCGTGGCGGACTTGCACAGGGACCTGATAATTATATTCTGTCTAAAACCCTTCCTGTCGAAGGTGGAGTTAACAGGGTTATCATTCGTTCCACTACAAATCCTGGACAGATAGTATTATCCGCAAGTTCTGAAGGCTTAAAGCCTGCGACAATTGCGTTCAAATCTACTCCCGTAAAAGTTAATAATGGCTTATCCTTAAATATGCCCCATGATGGACTTGGTTCGTATTTAAAACGCGGCCCAACTCCTGCCGGCCCGTCATTTACTCCATCACGCCAGGCACTTGAAATTGCATCCGCAACAGCGGGTTCTAATGCAGATCAGGTTGCGGCGAGTTATGATGATAATGAACTCTCCGACTGGGTTAATGATGGAAAGGTCTCTACAGCATGGGTTAAATATAATTTGGCTAAGGAAGCGGTTGTTAATGAGGTGACATTGAAATTAAACAATTTTAGAAGCCGTACATATCCGATCAGGATTTTAGTTGATGGTATAGAGGTGTTCAATGGAGTTACACCCAGATCCCTGGGTTACTGCACGTTGGTTTGTAAACCAACAAGAGGAAAAACAGTTACCATTCAACTGGCAGATGAAGCTTCCGCAAAAGATGATTCGAAGATTGGCGTAGAAATGGGCGGGAAAAAACTTGATGACGGAGTTGCCCGAAATGATGCGAACGCAAAAGGAACTTTAAGTATCATTGAAGCTGAAATCTATTCAAAATTGTAGTTTTAATCTGGCGCCCTACACTCCAAACCTAAATAATTTGTAATATGTTCTCAAATCTAACATCTCATATCTCAAATCTAAAACTACATGAAACTAGCCTTTAAAATGAAACTGAAGCCTGGCTTTAAAGAAGAATACAAAAAACGCCATGACGAAATCTGGCCGGAATTAAAAACGCTTCTTAATGAGAATGGAATAAGCGATTATACTATTTTTCTTGACGAAGAAACTAATATACTTTTTGCTGTTCAACAGCAGGATGGGAACAAGTCATCGCAGGATTTAGGACAGACCGAAATCGTGCAGAAATGGTGGGCATATATGGCCGATATTATGGAATCAAATCCTGATAATTCTCCTGTAAGCAAACCTCTTACAGAAGTGTTTCATATGGATTAGTCTTGGCGCCTTCGACTTAAGGTAAGCGCCGTTAAACCTTATAGGTTTAGAAATAATAAAATATTCAAACACAATGAAAAAAAGCACAATCATAGTATCGCTTTTATCCCTTTGTTTTTTTAACGGACTTCAGGCTCAGACTACCATTTGGCCCGAGGTTAAAAAAGAAACCCGCCCCTGGACTCGCTGGTGGTGGATGGGTAATGCCGTTGATCAAAAAAACATCTCATCCCTGCTCACTAACTATAAACAAACAGGTTTCGGTGGGGTAGAGATAGCACCGATTTACGGTGCCATAGGTTACGAAAGCCGCTACCTTCAATACCTCTCTCCCGCCTGGATGAAAATGCTGGATCATACCACTAAAACAGCGGAAAGTTTAGGCATGGGCGTAGATTTAACAAATGGAACGGGCTGGCCTTTTGGCGGACCGCAGGTTCCGGCAGAATTCGCTGCCTCGCGTCTTATCGTTAAAAACTATACTCTTGCAGCAGGAAATTCTTTAAAGGAGAAGATTGAAGTCAGCGATCCAAAAGCAGGCCTTACACGTTTACAGGCCCTAACCGCTTACAGCAATAAAGGCGAGGTTCTTCAGCTTGTAGATAAGGTCGATAATAAAGGTTTTTTAAATTGGAAGCCGAAAAACGGCACATGGGAGATTTATGCTGCTTTTAATGCGAAAACCCGCCAAATGGTAAAGAGGGCTGCGCCGGGGGGAGAAGGGTTTACATTAAATCATCTTTCAAAACCAGCCCTTGATGAGTATCTGAATCGCTTCGATAAGGCGTTTGTAAATAATCCACCAAAAGTAAGGGCATTTTACAACGACAGTTATGAAGTATACAATGCAGATTGGTCGGATAATTTTTTTGCCGAGTTTCAGGCAAGACGGGGATATGATTTGCGTCCGCACATTCGCGATCTTGTTAGCAAAGAGTCCTCTCCCCAAATCGCACGCCTCAAATCTGACTATCGCGAGACCATGTCCGATATGTTATTGCATAACTTTACTATCCCCTGGACAAACTGGACTCACAAATACAACAGTATATCAAAAAACCAGGCCCATGGCTCGCCGGGTAACTTGCTGGATTTGTATGCCGCTGTCGATATACCCGAATGCGAAACTTTTGGCTCCAGCTTTTTTCCGATTCCCGGCCTTCGCCGCGATAGCGCAGATATACGAAACGTGGACCCGGATCCGATAATGCTGAAATTTGCATCCTCTGCCGCACATGTAACCGGAAAGAATCTGGTTTCGAGCGAAACCTTTACCTGGTTGACAGAACATTTCAAAACATCATTGTCGCAAACAAAACCAGAATTGGAGCAGGTGTTTTTATCCGGTGTAAACCACACTTTCTTTCACGGCACAACATATTCTCCGGAAGATGTTCCGTTTCCGGGATGGCTGTTTTATGCCTCTGTGAATTTCGTTCCAGCAAATAGCTGGTGGTCGCACCTTCCGGGATTAAATAACTATATCACCCGGGTTCAGTCGGTTCTTCAGGCAGGCAAGCCGGATAACGAGTTGCTTGTATACTGGCCGATTTATGATGTTTGGAATAATCCTAAAGGTATGGATATGCCTTTAAAGGTACACGATGTCGATGTTTGGCTTCATCCAAGTCCGTTTTATAAAAACGTGAAATCCTTACAGGATGCAGGATATTCTTTAGATTTCGTTTCTGACGCGTTGTTAAAGAATTCATCCGTTTTAAACGGAAATATCAGCACTTCATCCAATGCATCGCCATACAAAACATTAATCGTCCCTAAAGCCGATCTGATGCCTGTGGAAACCCTTCAGAAAATTATTGATTTGGCTAGATCCGGAGCGACGGTAATCATTCAGCAATTTCCCGAAGATGTACCTGGGTTAACTGATCTTGAAGCCAACAGAAATAAGCTGTTTCAAACTATTTCAGGACTTTCATTCTCGGATGCAGGCGACGGAATCAAGCAATTTAAAACTGGATCTGGTCAAATTATTCTTTCCGGCGATGTACAAAAAGCCTTGAAATTCAGAGGTATTTCAGGGGAAAAAATTGCATCTGCTGGCTTAAAGTTTCTACGTCGTCAGGTGGGTGACGAAAAATATTATTATCTGGTAAATCACACTGCCACAGCAATTGATGCCGACTTGCCATTGAATGTTCAGTCGGCTGCCATAATGATTATGGACCCCCAAACTGGAAATTTTGGTCTCGGAGAAAGTAAACTAGCGGGCGATCAAACAAATGTTAAAATACAAATGCAGCCGGGTGAAGCTTTGATCCTTAAAACGGTCGCGGCAAATTCAGGTGCACCGAAATGGAAGTATCTTAATAAAGCGCAGAATACTGTTGAAGTAAAAGGCGAGTGGAATCTTCGTTTCACTGAAGGTGGTCCGAAGGTTCCATCCGAAAAGAAACTTTCTAAGCTGACATCATGGACCGAACTTGGCGATAGTTTGGCTGTAGCCTACTCGGGCCGTGCAGAATATTCAATAAACTTCAAAATGCCTAAGATTAAAGGCGATGAATATATTCTCGATTTAGGAAAGGTTCATGAAAGTGCCCGCGTGTGGGTTAATGGTAACGATGCCGGTATTTTATGGAGTATCCCATTTCAAACCCGTATCGGGAAATTTCTTAAAAAAGGAAAGAATACAATCAAAATAGAAGTGGCGAACCTGATGGCCAATAGAATCAGGGATATGGACAAGAAAGGCATTGAGTGGCGTAAATATCACGAGATTAACTTCGTAAATATCAATTACAAGGACTTCAACGCCGCAGTTTGGAAGCCCCAGCCTTCAGGTTTAATTGGGCCTGTTACAATTACTCCATATAAGAAATAAGGCCATGAGAAGCTTACTCTTTTTTTCAACGATTTTAATATGGTGTGGCGCATATTCTCAAAAGGTAAATAATGCAGTAAGTATGCCAGGAACTATAATCGTGCCTGCTTCAGATTTTCTTGATAGGAATCCAAAGGGAAATACTATCTCTGATGCAGGTGCTTTGAATACCGACTGGATTTTTAATAATACGGCTATTGTGCTTAACTCGGAGACTAATTTGATCGCCAGAATCAATATTCCTCAAGCTGCGCTTTATTACTTATATGTCAGGAGTCAGGGAAACCGCGGAGCCGGCTTTAAAGTATCTGTCGGCGATAAGGTAAGTGCTGAAACTTTTGGTACGGAGGTGTTAAGCTGGAAAAAGGCAGGCACTTTTCAACTTAAGAAGGGTATAACTGACATTAAAATCACCCGCATCGACCCTTCCCCGGTTGTTGATGTTTTGGTTTTGAGCACAAACCCTATTCTTACAGAAGAGGATATCAAACCCTATCAACTCAATCCCGATGTTCAGCTTATTAAGGAGTACAAAATCCCGGCTACGGGAACTGTGAAATTTGGTGATGTGAATGGGGATAAGAAAACTGATTTTATGGCTATCAGCCGTGATTGGACTACTACAGTTTTTGATAATTCAGGTACTGAACTCTGGTCATGGAAAGCTCCAGAAGAGAACACACGCTTGAGATCTGAGTTTGAAGCTCCGGGTCTGCTCTGGGATTTCGATAGTGATGGAAGCGCAGAGGTGGTACATTGGCGTTTCATAGAGAACAAGGAATGGCTGGTGATTGCTGACGGGCGCACAGGAAAAGAAATTCGCAAAACAGAATGGCCAACAAGGGCATTGCCGCATGTATATAATAATTTCAGACTAGCTATCGCTAAGCTTACCAAAGCCGCACCAAACGAGCTTGTTGTATTTACTGATTATGGTGGTACAATGAATGTCACAGCTTACAAGTCGGATCTGAGCTTACTTTGGCAGCATACCGAAAATCGAAAAAAAGATAACCTAGGCCACTATATCTACCCTGTAGATTTTGATAAAGACGGAATAGATGAAGTACTGGTCGGGTCTTTATTGCTGAATTCGAAGGGCAAGGAAATATGGAATCGATTTGATTTACTTAACGACAATCATGATCATGCAGACAGCTATAAATTCGCTGATATTGATAAAGACGGGAAACTGGATATTCTAATTTCCAACAGTGAAACTGGAGTGTACGCGATCAAGGCGATGACGAAAGAGCTGATCTGGCAAAATGTTGCAGAGCATAGTCAGCAGATCCAGGTGGGAGATTTTCTCAAAAATGTGCCTGGTCCCCAGGTTGTTATTGGCGGCCGGACCTACGGACTGAAACAAACTTCCGAACCGGGTCTTAGCAGCCAGCTTTTTTGGTTCGATAACAAAGGTACACTGGTTTCTATGTGGCCCAATGGCTATCCTTTAAATGGCAATCCTGATTTTGTTGTCGGTAATTGGAATGGTAAAGGCAAACCCCAACTATTCTGGTACAAGTTTAAAATTGATCAAAAAGGGGAAGGAGATTTGTATTTTCCTGATGGTGTTTTTCATATGTTCGACTTTACGGGACGGGGTGCAGAAGAAGTTATTACTCTTTCGCGGGGAATTTTGCGGGTGTTCGGATCAAAAACGGCTTCACATTCAAATAAAGATTTAAAAGCTGACTTGAACTATCTTAGATCGAAAGTTGTAAATCATACCCACTATTGATATCTTGTGTTAGTTTTGTTAGCTATTAACCGCGGGAGAAGCAATATTTCGCAACCATGTTGCTATTTTAGAAAATTATATGTCCAAGTCCTCAAATAAGTCGTTAAAGTTTTTCGATTTTATTCATATCGACGAATATTCAGCAACTCCCAAATATCTTCAGTTAACGAATTCTATTTTAACAGCAATTGAATCAGGCAAGATCAATAAAAACGATATGTTGCCTTCTATTAACGAATTGAGTTATGAGTTAGAAATCTCGAGAGACACTGCTGAAAAGGGCTATAAATATTTAAAGAAAATCGGCGTTTTAGCCTCCATTCCTGGTAAAGGGTATTATATAGCGAGTACAGATTTCAGGCAGACCCTTCGAATTTGTATGCTGTTTAATAAACTTAGTTCACATAAAAAGATTGTATACGATTCGTTTATTGCAGCACTTGGCGATCATGTTGCAGTCGACTTTTACATTTACAACAACGATTTTAAGTTATTTAAAAAAATGTTGGCCGACAAGATGGAAGGTTACTCCCATTACATCGTAGTCCCTCATTTTATCGAAGGGGGTGAAAATGCCTGCGATATTATCAATACCATTCCAAAAGAGAAACTGGTGCTGCTTGATAAGAAAATTCCGGGTGTTGATGGCGAATACGCCGCTGTTTATGAGAATTTTGAAACAGATATTTACAAAGCCCTGGAACAGGCAAAAGATATTTTAAGTAAATATCACACCATAAAATTAATCTTTCCCGAGAAAAGCTATTATCCTAAAGAGATAAAAAAAGGATTATTACGTTTCTGCCAGCAATATGCTTTTGGTCATAAAGTGATAAGCGATATCAGTACCGAGCCTATAGAAGAAGGCGAGGTTTATATCAACTTAATGGAAGATGATTTGGTTAAATTAATCGAAAAAATAATCTCGCTTAAATTAGAAGTAGGCAAACAAGTTGGTGTGATATCTTATAATGAAACACCTCTTAAAAAGGTAATCTTAAGCGGGATTACAACAGTTTCCACAGACTTTCAGCAAATGGGCGCTATTGCTGCAAAAATGATTTTAGAAAATTCGAGAACACATGTAGAAGTGCCGTTTCATCTTACTCTTAGACCTTCGTTGTAAACTTTTAGTGCTTCTTAGTGTTTGTTTCTTTAAATAAAGTATGAAGAAACATTTTTATAACACTGGAATTATAGGCAATTGCTCCTTTCTTGCACACGTTGGTAAAGATACCAATATCTCATGGTTGTGCTGGCCTCGTTTCGACAGCTCGTTTGTTTTCGGATCCCTGTTAGATAAAGAAAAAGGCGGAGAATTTTCAATTCTTCCTGCTTCAGAATACACTTCAAATCAGTTTTATCTGGAAAATACGAATGTATTGTGTACAGAAATTACATGTGAAAGCGGCAGATACAGGGTAATAGATGTGGCTCCCCGATTTCAGCAGTATGAGCGTTATTTTAAACCGCTAATGTTGATTCGGAAAATCGAACCTCTTGAAGGGAATCCCCGGATTCAGGTTAAATGCCAGCCAGTAGGCGATTATGGCAGACAAAAGCTAAGGCCACATCGGGGAAGCAATCATATACATTTTGACGGATACGAAGATTCTGTCCGGCTCACCACAAATATTCCGATCAGTTATCTATCAGATGAAACCGCCTTTGTATTAAACGAAGTTAAATACCTGGTTCTGACTTACGGGCAGCCTTTAGAAGCTCCATTAAGCAGTACCTGCGAGAATTTTATCAGGGAAACCATTTCATATTGGCGCATCTGGATAAAACATTCTAACATCTCATCTTTCTATCAGGAGTACGTCATACGTTCTGCCCTGGCATTGAAAATACATCAATACGAAGATACGGGCGCTATTATCGCGGCCAGTACAACGAGCTTGCCTGAGTATCATGGCAGCGGCAGAAACTGGGATTATCGCTTTTGCTGGTTAAGAGATACCTACTATGTAATTTCTGCGCTCAGTCACATTGGCCATTTTGAAGAGATGGAACGCTATTTCAACTATGTTGCAGGAATTTCAGTATCCGAAAATAGCCGGTATCAGCCTCTCTATGCCATAGATGGCAGCAGTGAGCTCAATGAAACTATTATGGAACACCTGGACGGATATATGGGAAATAAGCCCGTCAGGATCGGTAACCAGGCTGCAGAGCATATTCAAAATGACATTTACGGACAGGTAATGATATCAATTATGCCCCTGTACATTGATCATAGATTTGTTTTCCGTGAACGTAAAGACTCTATACGGTGGATTGAAACTGTACTCGGCAAAATAGAACGCACAATTGATGAGAAAGACGCGGGTATTTGGGAATTTAGAAATATTGCCAATGTTCATTGTTACAGTAATCTGTTTCAATGGGCCGGTTGTGCAGCTGCCGCTAAAATGGCACGCACCATCTCCAATAAAGAACTTGAAGAAAAAGCTTTATCACTTCAAAAGAAAGCAGCAGATCACATCGAAAGTTGTTATGATCCCGTAAGGAAAGTTTATACCAATGCTGCGGGCGGCACTTATTTAGATGCCAGCACTTTGCAGCTTATCATGATGAATTACCTTGATCCGGCTTCCGACCGTGCAAAAGATCATTTGAAGGCTCTTGAAGCCGAACTGAAAACCCCAAGCGGTTTATTTTATCGCTATTTACACGAGGATGATTTTGGGAAGCCCAAGACTACATTTCTGATTTGTGCCTTTTGGTATGTTGAAGCTCTGGCTTGTGTAGGGAGGATAGATGATGCTATAAAAGAATTCGAAAATATCATCCAGTACTCTAATCACCTCATGCTTTTTAGTGAAGATGTTGATGAAAATACCGGAAGCCAATGGGGGAATTTCCCCCAGGCTTACAGTCATGTAGGTTTAATGAATGCGGCTTACCGCATTGCAATGAAATTGGATAAGCCAATATTTCTTTAGCTTTCTGACGAGATAAAGGCGAGTGACCTTAATAATTTTCTAACTTCCCGATAATCTCTTAAATAAAATCTGGCGGCAGATATATTGCCGCCAATTTTTATGGAGTAGGCATCCGAAGGAAGTACTTTGAAAATATCTTCATCTGTATGGTCATCTCCTAAAGCCATGATGTAATCATAATCTTTATCTTCAAACCATTTAAGAGCCATTTTCCCCTTGTTTACCTCGATGTTTTTAATCTCAATAACCTTGCTTCCCGGAAGCATTTGTAGCCCTCTGTCGGCTATTGTAAAGAGCAAGTCATTCATTATTTCATTTGCCCTCAAATCGCCTAGGCCTTCTTCCACTTTCCGGTAATGCCACACCAGCGAGTAACTTTTTTCTTCGATAAACGACCCGGGAGTTCTGTCGACATATGTTTCCAGAATTGGTGCAATATCCTGTTTCCACTGATTATCTAAACCCGATATTTTTACCCAATCTTGCTCGTGCTTTTTGGTCCATGTTCCGTGCTCGGCTATCATGTCAATGGGTAATTTCGAGAACCATTCTTCTAAGGTCTCGTGTTTGCGCCCACTTATTATTACCACGTGGTTTGATGGATCTGACGATAGTTGTTCTAATAACTCGTATAAATCCTCGTCCGGGAAAGCCATATCTATATCCGAATGAAATCCGACCAGTGTGCCGTCATAATCAAGAAATATGATTCGCTTGGATGATTCGGCATATTCTTGTTCCATCATGAATTGTCTCTGCATCTCCAGGTATTTCGCTTTCATTGATTTTTGTAGTTGTTTTACTTCGTGTAAACGATCCATATAAATTTTTACCCAGTGCCGGATGTTAAACTTTGATACAACGTGGCGTAAGAGTTTCATTCGCCTCTTTTGTTCTTCGGGCTTCATGTTAATGGCCTGAATTATTGCCTCATAAATTTCTCCAATATTATTGGGGTTTACTATAAGAGCATCTACCAACTCTTTTGCAGATCCGGCCATTTCGCTCAAGATCAGTACACCATCGTTGTTTGTACGGCTGGCCACGTATTCTTTACTTACCAGATTCATTCCATCACGCATCGGTGTTACCAGGCAAACATCAGCTATACTATACAGTGCTGATAATACTTCAATTGGAAAGGATCGATAATAATAATGAACCGGAATCCAGTTTAAAGTTCTGTATCTGGCGTTAATATTTCCAACCAGTTTGTCAATCTCATCTTTTAACTCTCTATAGTTCGCCACAGTATCTCTTGACGGCACAATAATCATATAAAGAATTACTTGTTCGAGATGCTCCGGATGGAGTTGAAGCAGTAAATCAAAGGCTTGTAGTCGTTGTAAAATACCTTTACTATAATCAAGCCGGTCTATTGATAAAACGATTTTATAGCCGTCGAAGCTTTCCTTAAGTTCTTGCCTGTTTTGAATGACCTTTTCATCCTGTGTTAGCAATTCAAATTTTTTATCATCAATTCCCATCGGGAAAGATTCAATTACTACCTGCCTGTCGTTGTATGTAACAACGTTTGAGGAGGACTGTATAGGCAAGATCCGGGTCACTGCGCTTCTAAAATGTCTGGCGTCATCGAATGTATGGAAACCTAAGAGGTCGGCTCCAAGCATGTTTTCTAAAATCTCTGCACGCCAGGGTATCAGCCTGAACAGTTCCGAACTGGGGAACGGAATATGCTGGAAAAATCCAATGGTAATATCAGGAAATTCGGCTCTGATCAGGCCGGGTAAAAGCAATAATTGATAATCGTGTATCCAAATGATATCATCAGGCTCAGCTATTTGTAAAACGGCTTCCTTGAACTTATAATTTACTTCTTTATAGCTGTCCCAGTAGCTTTGCTCATACTTTGCATAGGTGGGGTGATAATGAAAAATTGGCCATAGGGTTTCGTTAGAAAACCCTTCATAATAAAGATTAATCTCTTCCTGAGTTAGAAAAACAGGAGAGAGGTTGATTTCTGACAATTGATTTTTAATCGTGTTTTCCTGATCTTCAGAATAAACTTCAATGCCAGGCCATCCAATCCAAATGTTGTTCCCTTGACGGTAAATTGATCCGAGGCCGGTTGCTAACCCACCCTCGCTTTGCCTAAGTTCAAATTGGCCATTACTCTCACTTATTTTTACAGGAAGCCTGTTTGAGATAATGATTGTTTTGCCCATGTTTATTTTTTTTAATACAGTATTAATAAAAGGGGTTTTTATGCCTTACTGTTTCAATTAAGAAATATTGACAGGAAAAACTGATTCTTATGTGATGCTGAATCAGCCGTATTTGTTATGTAAAACAAAAAAGACCCAGAATGTTTATCGACGGTTCTTGCTAAGTAAGTACTTTTTTTTTACTTCCGGAGAATTAAGTTTCAATTAGCCATGGGCAGAATTTGATTAATTTGTCAAATATGACTGATGTTCATAGGCTTATTTAATATGAAAGCCAGTGAATAGAAAAAGATCAAGTCGAAAAATTGGGGAAATAGTTTTAGTCATATTCTCGGTATATCTTAGGCTATTTTAGTGCGTGAAAAGGCGTGGATTTATCATTTCGCCGGAGCTGGCAGAAGAATAAGGCACTACTACATTAGTACCGCTAGCTTAGGCATATACTTTTCCAAGGCTGCTTAACACTTTAGAGGATCTGACCCAAAAGTTATAGATCTTTCCTCGATTTTTTTCCTTCTTACATATAAGATAAGTATGAAAAAAGCAATGCCTCTTTCGAGAATGAGTGCTACCAAATAGGTACCAAGTTCGGACCAAGTCCACTAAATAGTGGACTTGGTCCGAACTTGTCTCGAATAAGCCCCCTGCTTGGTAGGGAGCTGGACATACTCTATTGCCTTATACGAAATCGAAAAGTGCTAAACAATCGTCCCTTCACCAGCGGGACGGCAATTGCCTTAGACATTGTCAATGTTGATCGAATTGATGCTAACATAGTATATCTTCACCGGCTTCTCTATTTGCGGAATACTACTTGCCAAGTGTCCAAATTAAGGCATTGTCGCCGCTTTATAGATATGAATAGATCTATTCTCTTTGTGGTTCTGGGCTAGCCATTTGAAATAATCAGACCATCTGGAATTATCAGATTAAGAGCATGGAAGAATTGTGCAACAAGATCTTTAAGCTCAATAACCAAGCTTTTTTCCTCTTCTTCGCAACGCTTCAACCTGATCCATAGAAGAGAACGAAACAGACTTTTCCACATGAGTTATTAACAAGTGGGCAGGAAAAATATAAACTAATCAGAACTGAATGGAATTGAGATCGTTATTAAAAGCTAAATAACTGATTGACAATATAACTTGTTAAAGTCATGACACGAAATAATGCGCTCTCAATTAAAAACTGGATAAAAAACATGGGGTTTAAACTCACAAAATCCCATTTGCTTGAACACCGTACCAGAAAAATTAAGTACTACACTTTGGGCAACTTCGGCGTATACGAAGAAATTACTCCGGTAAAAAAATCTGAGTCCTCATCAGATAAAAAGCGAAAATTTACCTCATGGACACCGTGGGGAGATAATGTTCGAATAAACACAGTTAAAGATTTAAGTAATGCTTACGAAGAATTTATTGAATATAACCCGAATATTGTGTTGAATTAATGCCGATAGCCACACTGATCATATCGGAAGCATTTCAAGTTTTTCAGCGAGAACTTCTGATATCTTTCGATATGATTCTATCGTCCAGCCGGCCACATGCGGACTCAGAATAACTCTTCCTTCGTTTTTCAGTTCGTTATACCACGATTGGGCTTCCATCTCCGGGAACTTTTCTACTTGCAGCACGTCAAGTCCTGCCCCTAATATTTTCCCTTGTTTAATTGCATTCAGTACCGCCTGAGTGTTCACAATTTCACCTCTGGAGGTGTTTAAGAAGAAAATTGGCTTTTTAAAATGGAATAAGTATTCGTCATTAACCAGCTGATTTGTTTCCTTCTTTAGCGGTATATGAAGACTCAAGATGTCAGAATGTTTGACTATTTGCTCCATGCTAACCTCCCTGGCGAACTCATCACTGTAACCCGATTTGTATTTATCAAAAGCAATTACATCAACTTCAAAGCTTTTTAATCTTTTAGCCAGACTTTTGCCCATAAAACCATACCCGATAATGCCCACTGTTTTGCCTTTTAACTCATAGCCACGGTTCCCTTCACGATCCCAAATGCCGTTTCTTACCTCGATGTCTGCTTTTCTAAGATTGTTCATCAACGACAGCAACATGCCAATCGTGTGTTCAGCTACTGCCGTCCTGTTTCCTTCAGGAGCATTTATGCATACTATACCCTTTTCGTTTGTATAAGAAGTATCAATATTGTCCATGCCGGCGCCTGCCCGCGCTATAAACTTTAAACTATGGCCGGCATCAATCAATGCTTTGTCAATATTGAACTTGGTGCGAATAGCGATTCCGGTATACTCGTGGATAACCGCCAGTGCTTCTTCTCTTGATATGCCCGGACGGTCATCGATAGTGTAACCTAGTTTTTCGGCTTTTTCTTTAAAAATGGGGTGGAGCTTATCTGCAATTAAGATTTTTTTATCGGGCATTTATGGCTGAATTGATGTAAAGCAATGTAAAGGTGGTTCTTCTGCTCTTCGTTGATCCTGCAAATATATAAATGTCATAAGCCACCAGGAATGTTTTTATTCCTATTTATTAAACGCTTACGGCGACTTAGTGTTTATCCGGCTACTGTTTTTTTAGTTTCTAAAGAGGCTTATTAGTTGGAACTTATTATATATCTGCTTTTTAAATAATTAAACCTACTTTTAAATTACAACGAAATCTGTCAAATGAAAACAACTATTACCTTTCTGATCAGCCTTTGCATAACATACTCCGCGTATTCGCAAGAGAGAAAACTTACTGTTAGTACTAACCTGTTAAATTTAACTGTAGCTGGTCCGTCTTTGGCGGTTAATTATAAGCAGAACGAAAGGTTAAGTTTCCAACTATACGGATCAACCGGAAATTTCAAATACCTGCCTTTCGAACAAAACTATAAGTTTAAAACCGGTATTATTGATCTTAAATATTCGCTGTTTGAGATATTATATGTAGGCACTTATCTGAGATATATAGAGAAAGAAGTAAAAAGGGAGGGGTATGTTGATAACACGGGTTTCTTCTCAATAAATTCAAGGGATTTTCAGGGAAAAGGATTATCGTCCGGACTTCTATTAGGTATAATCATGATGGATACACCGCGTTTCAAACTTGAAACGTTTGCCGGTGCTGGCTACGGCAAGTTCTTATCTCAAAAGGACAGCTTCAATAATGAAGATCAAAATGGGTTTGTAGATGGAAGGGCAGGATTATTAGCCGGCCTAAAGTTCTAATTTCGAGGCTAGGCAGACGCGCTTATCTTATTCGTCAGGTTTACAAAATCATCAACAGTGAGCCTCTCTGCCCTTAAATCAAGCATCGGTTCATCATTCATTTTCTCTTTGTTGATTAATGAAGACAAAGCATTTCTCAGAGTTTTTCTTCTCTGGTTAAATCCTGCTTTTACAACCTTCCAAAACAATTTTTCGTCACAATTTAACGATTCATTTTCGTTTCTGCTCAAACGGATAACTGCCGAAAGTACCTTTGGTGGAGGGTTAAACACACCAGCCTTCACTGTAAAAAGATACTGCACTTTATAATATGCATTTATAAGTACAGTCAATATGCCATATTCTTTGGTCCCCGGTTTTGCCGAACATCTCTCCGCAACTTCTTTTTGAAACATACCCACCATTTCAGGTATCATGTCTCTGTTGTCGAGAATTTTAAAAATAATCTGCGATGATATGTTGTACGGGAAGTTGCCGATAATGCCCAGCTTGTCTTTAAATATATTTTTAAAATCCAGCGCTAAAAAATCTCCGTTTATAAGCCTTTCGCCCAGTTGAGGGTATTTTCGTTTTAAAAATTCTACCGATTCTGTATCTAAATCTATGAGAAAGGTTTCGTACTCGGTTTTCTGGAGTAAAAAGTCTGAAAGTATGCCCATGCCTGGACCAACTTCAAGCACCTGATGGTATTTCCCTGCCGGATTTAAACTTTCTACAATCTTGGCCGCAATATTTTTATCAGTTAAAAAATGTTGACCTAAGTGTTTTTTCGCGCGTACAGAGCTCATCAGGTTAAATTTCGCGCAAATTACGCAAACTTTACATGCGATTACGGCAAACCGTTTCAAATTCTTTATTTTGCAAGAATTTCCGGCTGGGTCCGGTATTTAAATAACCATGAGCGAAAAAATTAAAGTTGGAATTTCAATAGGTGATGTAAATGGTATAGGGCTTGAAATTATTTTAAAAACTCTTGCCGATACCGGAATTTTGGATTATTGTACTCCTATTGTTTATGGAAATACTAAAGTTGCATCCTTTTATCGTAAATCTTTAAGTTTACACGATTTCAGCTTTAATGTTATTACACATCCTGATCAAGCCAATCCCAAAAGGGCTAATATGATCAACTGCTGGGAAGAGGATGTTAAAATAGAACCCGGACAGATAAACGAAACCGGCGGTAAATATGCCTTTTTATCTCTGGATAAAGCGGTGGCCGATTTAACCGCAGGAGATATACAAGCATTGGTTACAGCTCCAATCAACAAGCATAATATTCAAAACGATAATTTTAATTTCGCCGGCCACACAGAATATATACAGCATAAAACCAACTCAACCGACTCATTAATGTTTTTGATAGGCGAAGACTTGAAAGTCGGGGTGGTTACCGGGCATATCCCTGTTGGCGAGATCGCTAAAAGCATCACTAAAGAAGCCATTATTTCCAAGCTTCAGTTAATGCACGCGAGCTTAAAATCAGATTTTTGGATACAAAAACCTAAAATTGCGGTGTTAGGTTTAAATCCTCATGCGGGCGACAACGGCCTGATCGGTAAAGAAGAATTAGAAATTATTATTCCGGCTATTGAAGAAGCGAAAGAAAAAGGCATTTTTGCTTTTGGCCCGTATTCTGCTGATGGCTTTTTTGCCAATGGATCGCATCTGAAGTTTGATGCTGTGCTTGCAATGTATCACGATCAGGGGTTAATTCCTTTCAAATCAATTGCCTTTCACACGGGAGTTAATTTTACAGCCGGACTTCCGGTGGTTCGTACATCACCTGATCACGGCACCGGCTATGATATTGCCGGTAAGAATCTTGCGTCCGAAACCTCTTTTCGCGAAGCATTGTTTTTAGCTATAAATATCGTAAAACGGCGGAAAGAGTTGCAGGAGCTTACCTCAAATCCCTTGAAAATAACTAAACTATCTAAAGACAGAGATTGAGAGCGGTCGTGAGTTTCGGCTGGGGGCTTGATCCTGCCGGCTTCCGACCACTAATGTTTTGGTTTGCTGAGGCTTTGAAAAATCCTTTAAAAAAATCTTTTCCACGAATAATTAATTTCCCTATCTTTGCAGGCTCAATTGCCGTGCTTTGAAATCGTTACAGGAATACAGAATACCATTTACAGGTTTAAAAACCGGGAAGCATCAGTTCGATTTTGATATCGACGAACGTTTCTTCAATGAGTTTGAATACTCATTAGTTAAAGATGGTAAGCTGAAAGTAGATATGGAACTTGATAAGCAAGAGACGATGCTTATTCTTCAGTTTCGGATAAAAGGGGAGATTTTTTCAAACTGCGATTTTTGCCTTTCAGATTTTCCAACATCTGTAAATGTTGACGAAAGGCAAATTGTAAAGTTCTCTGATGATGAGAACCTTGAGGACAATACAGATGAGATAATTGTGCTTAGTAAAAATGAGCATGAAATTAATGTGTCTCAACTTATATATGAGTATATTAATTTAGCAGTACCTTTGTTCAACCGTTGTGAAGATGTGGGTAACACTCAGTTTTGCGATAAAGAGGTTATAGATAAGCTAAAAGCCCTTTCGGCTGATAAAGAGGAAAAAGAGAATACCGATGCTGATCCACGCTGGGAAGCATTAAAGAATATAAAAAACGATAATTAAAACAACAGGAAGCGATGGCACATCCAAAACGGAAAATTTCCAAATCGAGAAGAGATAAGAGAAGAACTCACTACAAAGCTGAGGCGCCAACCTTGTTTACTTGTAAAACTACGGGCGCAATTCACTTGCCTCACCGTGCATATAATGTAGATGGAAATCTGTATTACAAAGGTAAATTACTAGTTGAAAGTACTTCTATAGGATAAGTTTAATTTTCATTATGAAACCATCATGTGTTCAGTATAACGATAAATCGAAACTGAGCATTGTGATAGTTCTGCCCCGGATGTTTGCCCAAAAAGCAGGCAGGCAGGTAAATTCATTACCTAAAAAAGATAATTTCTTTTAATGAAACCATCATGGGACTTGGTACTTACAAATAACTCACATAAGTTCATGATAGCTTCATTGCCATTAAAAGCAATTAAACTCTAAATGAAAATTGGCTTAGACATAATGGGCGGAGATTTCGCTCCCGAGGCAACTGTTTTGGGCGCGATTGCAGCTTATGAATCTTTAGAATCAGATCAACATTTGGTTCTGATTGGCAATAAAGACCAGGCTCTTCCTTTTTTTAAGGAAAAGGGCTTCAATCCCGATAAGGTTGAGTTTATCCATACCACCGAAGTGATCGGTATGGGAGAGCATCCTACAAAGGCTATTACCCAAAAGCCCGACTCAAGTATCTGTGTTGGTTTTCGTATGCTTAAAGAAGGAAAGATTGATTCTTTTGCTTCTGCAGGAAATACCGGTGCAATGTTGGTCGGTGCTATGTTTAGCGTTAAAACCATTCCCGGTGTAATTCGTCCCGCAATTTCTTCAATCGTTCCTAAGCTTAAAGAAGGGTTTGGAATTATGCTTGATGTTGGGGCCAATGCCGATTGTAAACCTGATACCCTGCTTCAGTTTGGCGTTCTCGGCAGTTTATTTGCTGAAAATATTCTTGGTATAAAAAATCCTAAAATTGGCTTAATCAATATTGGCGAAGAAGAAGAGAAAGGTAATCTGTTAACTCAGGCTACTTATTCTTTAATGAAAGACACCAGTATGTTTAACTTCATCGGTAACGTTGAAGGAAGAGATCTGTTCAACGAAAAAGCAGACGTTATAGTTTGCGATGGATTTACCGGTAATGTTATGTTGAAACTTGCAGAGACTTTTTATATCCTTACCCTTAAGAAAGGGTTTAAAGACGAGTTCTTTGCCAAATTCAATTATGAACAATATGGAGGAAGCCCGATTCTGGGAGTAAACGCCCCCGTGATTATCGGTCATGGAATATCACCTCCCGAAGCAATAAAAAACATGATTCTTTTATCAAGAGACATGGTAGAAACTAAACTAATAGAAAAAATAACCTCTGCTTTCAAGTAATTCAGAAAGGATTATGCAAAAAATACACGCTGCAATTACAGCTGTTAATGGTTACGTACCTGACTATGTGTTGACCAATCACGAATTGGAGACCATGGTTGATACCAATGACGAGTGGATAACTACCAGAACTGGTATAAAAGAAAGAAGAATACTTAAAGGCGAAGGCCTTGCAACTTCAGATATGGCCGTTCCGGCTGTAAAGGGTTTGCTCGAAAAGAGAGGCATTGGTGCCGAAGAAATCGAACTTATCATATTTTGCACTTCAACTCCCGATATGCCTTTCCCGGCTACAGCAAATATTCTTGCTGATAAAATAGGTGCGGTAAATGCCTGGGGCTATGATTTGCAGGCCGCTTGTTCGGGCTTTTTGTTCGGCTTAACAACCGGAGCTCAATTTATTGAGTCGGGTAAACATAAAAAAGTATTGGTTGTTGGTGGTGATAAGATGTCGTCAATTGTAAATTACGAAGACCGCACTACCTGTATAATTTTCGGCGACGGATGCGGAGCAGTCTTGCTCGAACCTGATACTGAAGGGTATGGAGTTTTAGATTCAATTCTAAAAAGTGACGGATCCGGAAAGCATCTTCTCAATATAAAAGCTGGCGGATCTTTGAGACCGGCATCTTATGAGACAATAAATAATAAAGAGCACTTTGCATTTCAGGAAGGCCAGGCGGTCTTTAAGTTTGCGGTAACAAATATGGCTAACGTAGCAGGTGAGATTATTGAAAGAAATAATCTGAAATCTGAAGATATCGCGTGGTTAGTGCCTCATCAGGCTAATAAACGAATTATCGATGCTACTGCTAACCGTGCTGGCGTCGGTCCTGAAAAAGTAATGATCAATATTGAACGTTACGGAAATACAACTAATGGCACCATTGTATTGTGTTTGTGGGAATGGGAAAAAAAACTCAAAAAGGGTGATAATTTAATTCTCGCGGCGTTCGGTGGCGGATTCACCTGGGGTTCTGTGTACCTAAAATGGGCATATAATAGCTAAAATATAAAAGTTTAAGACTCTCGTTTTTGAGTTTTATTTCTGAATTTTGAATTTACAATCAACCAAATCGGAAAAAATGGATATTAAACAGGTTCAGGAACTTATCAGATTTGTTTCCAAATCAGGTGTTAATGAAGTTTCTATAGAAGAAAAAGACTTTAAAATCACCATTAAAACTAATCAGCCGCCAACATTTTCAACAGCGCCTGTTGCGGTGACGGCACCCGTTGCAGCGCCACAGCCAGTTGCAGCGCCTGTTTCTGCACCTGCAGCAGTTGCAGCACCAGTTTCTGCTCCTGCGGCAGACGACACATCAAAATACATTACGGTAAAATCGCCAATGATCGGAACTTTTTATCGTTCAGCGAGTCCTGATAAACCTTTCTTTGCTAACGTAGGCGACGAAATTAAAGTAGGACAAGTGATTTGTATTATTGAAGCCATGAAGCTTTTCAATGAAATTGAATCAGAAGTGTCTGGAAGAATTGTGAAGGTATTGGTTGAAAACTCAAGTCCTGTTGAATACGATCAACCTCTGTTCCTGGTAGAACCAGCATAAAAAAGTTACTGATGTGCAGGTGTGCAAATAGCTCAGCTTATTTGTATATCTGCACATTATTTTTATTTGCACATTTTTAAAGATCGCATGTTTAAAAAAATATTAATTGCAAACCGCGGAGAGATTGCATTACGTATTATTCGTACCTGCAAGGAAATGGGAATCAAAACAATCGCTGTTTATTCTACCGCCGATCGCGAAAGCTTGCATGTTCGCTTTGCTGATGAGGCTGTTTGTATCGGTCCTCCAGCAAGCAAAGATTCTTATCTTAGCATACCCAATATTATAGCTGCTGCCGAGTTGACCAACGCAGATGCAATTCATCCCGGATACGGTTTTTTATCGGAGAATGCAAAGTTTTCCGCTATCTGCCGCGATTATGGGATTAAGTTTATAGGAGCTACTCCGGAGCAAATAAATGATATGGGTGATAAGGCTTCGGCCAAAGAAACCATGAAAATTGCAGGGGTTCCTACAATTCCCGGATCTGAAGGTTTATTGACGGATGTTGTTGAAGGTATCAGGATCGCTAATGAAATTGGCTATCCTGTTATTCTTAAGGCTACTGCTGGTGGTGGTGGCCGCGGTATGCGTGTGGTTTGGAAAGACGATGAGTTTGAAGCTGCCTGGGATTCTGCACGTCAGGAGTCTGGTGCTGCGTTCGGCAACGATGGCCTGTATCTTGAGAAATTTGTTGAAGATCCGAGGCATATAGAAATTCAGATTATTGGTGACCAGTACGGAACTGTGAGCCATTTATCAGAACGCGATTGTTCCATTCAGCGTCGCCATCAAAAGTTAGTGGAAGAATCTCCGTCTCCTTTTATGACAGACGACTTGCGCAAACGCATGGGCGAAGCTGCGGTAAAAGGTGCAAAAGCTGTAAATTACGAAGGTGCTGGAACTATTGAGTTTCTGGTAGACAAGCATCGCAATTTTTATTTCATGGAAATGAATACTCGTATCCAGGTAGAGCATCCGGTTACAGAGGAAGTTGTGAATTACGATTTAATAAAGGAGCAAATTAAGGTTGCCGCTGGTGTGCCTATATCGGGAAAAAACTATTTCCCTGGTCTGCACGCTATAGAATGCCGTATTAACGCGGAAGATCCTTATCAGGGATTTAGACCGGCAGCCGGAAAAATTACTAATTTCCACTCTCCGGGAGGTCATGGTGTGCGTGTAGATACTCATGTGTATGCAGGTTACCAGGTGCCGCCGAATTATGATTCGATGATTGCCAAGCTGATTTGTACAGGACAAACCCGCGATGAGGCCATTTCAACCATGGAGAGGGCGCTGAGCGAGTTTGTTATCGAGGGAATAAAAACTACAATTCCTTTCCATATAAAATTGATGAAGGATCCAAATTTCAGAGCAGGGAACTTTACTACAAAATTTATGGAAAGCTTCGTTTTTGTCGAAGATAACGTATAAATAAAAATCCAGACTGATACCATTCTCGTATAAAGAGAATGGTATTTGTTTTTAAACTATGACTGAACACCGTAAAGATCTGGTAGAAACCATTAAGGACAGAGGGAAATCTCTGGAAGCCGAAATGTCTTTTTTTGACCATATGGAGGTCTTGCGATGGCATCTCATCCGCTCGGCCATTGCCATAGTTTTGTTTACCGTTCTTGCCTTCATGTATTATGACTTTATTTTTGATGTCATAATAATGGGTCCTAAGCGGACGGATTTCTGGACCTACAGAATGATGTGTAGCCTAAGCGAACGGTTTAATCTCGGGCCTGACTTCTGTATTACCGACATCCCTTTTGCCATCATCAATACAGAAATGGCAGGGCAGTTTACTTTGCAGTTAAACTCATCCCTTTTAATCGGACTTATACTCGGCTTTCCTTATCTGTTGTTTGAGGTTTGGCGTTTTGTTAAGCCCGGCCTAACTGAAAAAGAAAGCAGCTCAGCAACCGGATTTGTGTTTTATGCGACCTTGCTTTTTATTGCCGGACTTTTATTCGGTTATTATATCATCGCACCTTTGTCAATTAATTTTTTAGCCAATTATAACGTTAGCGAGATAATTAAGAATACAATTACCATTGATTCCTATCTTTCTACTGTTGCAACGCTGAGTATCGGCGCAGGAATTACATTCGAGCTTCCTATTATTATTTATATACTATCGAAACTTGGTATAATGACTCCGGCATTTATGCGTTCTTCAAGGAGATATGCCACGGTTCTTATATTGATCATTGCCGCGATAGTGACTCCAACCCCTGATATATTAACAATGTTAACGGTTAGCTTCCCTCTCTTTTTATTATATGAGTTGAGTATAATTGTGTCAGCAAGAGTCGAGAGAAATCGTAAAAAGAAGGAGCTGGAATTCTATTCCATCAAATAAACAACCTATAAATTAATTTTTATTCATGGATACTTTATCTATTGCAATCGGTTCAGATCACGCTGGATTTGAATACAAAGAACTATTAAGAGATTTTTTAAGCAGTTCCAAAATAAAGGACTTTGGAGCCTATAACTCAGATTCTGCAGACTATCCTGATTTTGCGCATCCAGTGGCTGACTCGGTGGAATCCGGCGAATTTGAGTTTGGCATTCTCGTATGTGGAAGTGCAAACGGTGTGGCTATAACAGCCAACAAACACCAGGGAATACGGGCTGCAATATGCTGGACGGAGGAAATTGCTGAGCTGGCAAGAAAACACAATAATGCTAATGTGTTATGTATCCCGGCACGTTTTGTCTCTCAGGATCTAGCTAAAGCTATCACCAAAAAATTTCTGACAACTGAATTTGAAGGTGGCAGACATGCAAACCGGGTGGATAAGATTTCATGTTAAAAACTATGAAGCATAAAATAATAGGACTTCTGCTTTTAGGGAGTTTATCTATTAATGCTTTTTCGCAGAATACCACCGCGATTGAATACGCAAAGATGTTGACGCCGGAAGGGGCAAGGAAGCATCTTAGTATACTTGCTTCTGATGAGTTTGAAGGTAGAGAAACTGGACAGCCTGGAGCAGAGCTGGCCGCAAATTACATCGCCGCCGAATTTAAGAAGCTGAATTTGAAGGCACCGGTACAGGGTTCGTACTTTCAAAAGGTGGGCCTGGTTGAAACCTCGTTTAGGGTGGATAAATTTCAAGTAAACGGACAGCGACTTCAGAACCTTAAGGATTTTTATCTGCGAACGGCTAAAAACGATGTGAAGGTTAAAGCCGGGAAAATCGTTTTCGCTGGCTATGGAATTACTACAGATACTTATGATGATCTGAAAGGGATTGACATAACCGGTAAAGTTGTGCTGGTAATCGGAAAAGATGAGCCAATGAAAAATGGCGTTTCAGTAATTTCGAACAGTAGCGAGTTGTCTGAATGGTCAACATCTCGGGATAAAAGGATCCAGAATCTCAGGTCTAGGAAGCCAGCATTAATACTTTCGATAAATCCTGATCTACCCCGGATTTTATTGTCGGCAAATGGACATTTGAGTGAACCTGTAATCTCTTTGAAAAAGCCTGCTTTAAATAATCTTCCACCTCAGGTGGATATAATTCAGATTACGCCTGGCACTGCAAATGTCTTCCTGAAGAAAAGCGGAAAAACTATCGAACAATTAACGGCCGCGATTAATAATTCTGGCCGACCTGTCAGTAGGATTTTTAAAGCCGATTTCGAAGGTTCGTATGGCAATAAAGTAAAAGATGTAAAGGCTTCGAACGTGTTAGGTTATTTAGAAGGCTCGGATTTGAAGAACGAATTACTTGTCGTTTCTGCACATTATGATCATGTGGGATTGAATCCAGCCGGTCCTGACAAAGTGTTTAATGGAGCGGATGATGATGGTTCGGGAACAACAGCCGTTCTTGAGCTTGCCAGGACATTTGCAAAGGCTAAGAAAGATGGGAAGGGTCCACGACGAAGTATTTTATTTTTAGCTGTGGTAGGCGAGGAGAAAGGCCTTTTAGGTTCTGAGTGGTATTCTGACAATCCGGTATTTCCTTTGTCTAATACGGTGACTAATTTGAATATCGATATGATCGGAAGGGTTGATCCAGCTCATAAGGATAGCGCCGACTATCTTTATTTAATCGGTTCGGATAAGTTAAGTACTCAATTACACGAGATCTCCGAAAACGCCAATGCAACTTACACAAAGCTCAAGATTGATTACAAGTACAACGACCCCAAAGATCCTGAGCGAATATATTATCGTTCAGATCATTATAACTTTGCGAAACATGGTATCCCGATTGTTTTTTATTTTAACGGTGTACATGAAGATTATCACAAAGTAAGTGATGAGATAAGTAAGATCAATTTCCCATTATTAGTAAAGAGAACTCAATTGGTTTTTCACACAGCCTGGGATATTGTTAACCGTGATAAAAGGCCCGTAGTGGATGTTATGGAGTCTGCTAAGTAATAAGTAGTATTTGTAACAGGTAGTTATCAAGTACTAAGTAGCAATGGGGTAGAAGATATCCTAACAAAGGTATAAATCAGGTGTCAAGATCCGGTTCTGAGCCCGATCTCGATACCTGATATTAATACTGCGTATCAAGACCTGGGTTGATCTTGATACATGTTTCATTATTAGGATCTGCGTCTGGTCTTGATACTTGCTACTTTATAGTTGCTACTATCAAGATACCCTAGACTTAAAGAATTATCCTAATCGACAGCCCTACGCCTCTTTCATAAAAACCTGAGTACGGGGTTAAAACAAGTGCAGGTTTCCAGTCTAAAGAAAGATTTAGTGGAGATCCTGGTATCACATAATCGAGTCCAAGTACTCCGTCAACGCTTAGATAAATGTCATTATCTCTGTCGTCATCATTTTTGTAATTAATACTTCCTATAGAAGCACCACCACCATAATACCATTGTAACCCGGCAGCACCACGTATTGGGTTATGGACCTCATATAATCCAGTTAGGTTCACGTAAGAATCGTTTCGGCGATTTCTAATGTTTAAAATAAAGTCTAATGCGCGGTCTGATTGAATAAAGGTTTTGTACGTAACACCGTAGGCATCTCCCAATCTTACACCTAAGGCGTTTTTGTATTGAGCATTTACTGTAGAGGCCGAGATAAACATCAAGCCTATAACTAAACAGGATAATAAAAACTTTTTCATTTTGTAATTACAATAACAGTTAAAAATTGTTCTGCAGCCTAATTTCAGTGCAGTGTGTGTATTAGATGTGTTTCCTAAAAGGAAGGTTGCAAATATAAAAAAATTAAGTGATGCGTAATGTTAGGTAGAACTTACCCGTTAATGTTAAAATAAGTTAATCTCTAGTTTTTGAATTATAAAAAGATAAATTTGTGCCGGTTATGAAAAATGTAAAAAGCTTACTGTGGTTGTTGTTGTTTGTGCCTGTTTTGATTAGCGGTTGTAAAAAAGACGATCCCTATGATGCTGAAGCCCAGTTGCAAAAAGATGAAGAGCAGATTAAAAATTACCTGACTGCTAACAATATTCTAGCTGAAAGACATTCCAGTGGAGTTTATTATGTTATTTCTGAGCCCGGCGAGGGAGACGTGACTTATGCCGGATCTACCAACGTTAAAGTAACCTATACTTTAAGTTTACTGGGAGGGGAGGTAATTCCACAAACAACTGAACCTATTACTTTTGCGCTTGGGGGTGTTATCGTTGGGTGGCAAATCGGAATTCCTCTGATCCAAAAAGGTGGTAAAATCAGGTTGTTTATACCTTCCGGTTATGCTTACGGTCCGCGTTCGCAGGGCAATATCCCGGCAAATTCGATTCTCGACTTTGAAATTGACTTACTTGATGTTATCGTTAACTAAAAATAGAATGAAATTAAATTTAGGTAAAGCTTTTTGTTTTTCTCTTGTAATACTTGTATTAGCTACGGGCTGTAAAAAGGAGTACGAAAGTATTGAAGAGCTGGATGCAAAAAACATAGAGACTTACATTAGCCAGAATAATTTAAGCTTTACAAAATCGAATAAGGGTATATATTATGATATTTTAAAAGAAGGATCGGGTTCCGATGTTGCTTATTCGGACAAGGTTCAATTCGTATATACGGTTCGTTCACTCGACGGATCCTATATTAATACCGATACTGTCGTGAATCACTACGGGGGATCTGGTCAATTTTTAGGTTATTTCACTCCGGAGCCGGTGCGGACCGCTATTAAAGAAAATTTGAAAAAACGTGGTGGTGAGATACGGGTTTTAGTGCCATCGCATTTGGCATATGGCAGAGGTGGGAGCGGTCCTATCCCGGGGAACGCTTCTTTAGACTATACTGTAAAAGTGCTCGCACTGAATGGATTACCTGCATATGATGATGCCAGTATCAAGATGTATATGCAAACTTCAAATCTCAGCGGATTTACAAAGTTGAAGGAAGGATTGTATTATAAAATAATCGAACCGGGTACTGGAAGTCCAATTACACAAGATTCTGTCGTAACAGTTCAATACAAGGGTAAACTTTTCAACGGAACAATATTCGATCAGACACAGGGAACTAATACTGCTACTTTCCTTCTTTCTGAAACAGTAGAGGGCTTCAAAGACGCTGTTGTTCTGATCAAAGAGGGAGGCTCAATAAAAGTCCTAATGTCCTCAGCTCTTGGCTATGGATTGGATGGCAGCCGAAATCAATTCGGCACTTTTACAATTCCACCATTCTCATGTCTCGACTTTGAAATTAAGGTTACGGAGGTAGATCAACCATAGTATTTAAATTACAGGTTACTTATAATAGCTTTCTTTCGCTTCTTTATAAGTATTCAAGGCTCGTTCTCGTGCAAATTTGTGCTCGACAATGAGAGAAGGATATTTAAATGGATCTTCAAATTCGCGGATCCATTTTTTTATATACTTAAGTTCGGGGTCAAACTTCCTGGTTTGTAAATCAGGATTAAAAATTCTAAAATAAGGTGCGGCATCGTTTCCAGTGCCTGCAGCCCACTGCCATCCCCCAACGTTGCTGGCCATGTCGTAATCTATAAGCTTCCTGGCAAAATATGCCTCTCCCCACCGCCAGTCAACTAACAGGTGCTTGCATAAGAAACTGGCAGTTATCATTCTCACACGATTATGCATCCATCCCGTGGCGTTTAGTTGCCTCATTCCTGCGTCTACAATAGGATAGCCCGTTTTTCCTTCACACCATGCCTCAAAATCCTTTTCATTATTTATCCAGCGGATATCATCAAATTCTTTTTTAAAAGCATGGTTTTCTGTTTCAGGGAAATGCCATAAAATCATGCTATAGAAGTCTCTCCAGATTAATTCAGAAAGCCATACAGATGAGTGGAGGTTTGCTTCAGCAGCCAGCTCCCTGATGCTTAATGTACCAAATCGAAGATGAATGCCGATGCGGGACGTACCCTCTACCGAAGGATAGTCACGAAGATTTTCATAATTGGCTAAAATAGGCTTATACACTTTTTCAGGTAAGGATATAGAACTCGGGGAAAACCCAATATCAGTTAAGTCTGGAACCTTGAACGATGCCTTTTTGAAAAAGTTTGGATTTAAGATCGGATACGCTTTAAAATGAAAGTCAGGTCGAAGCAAGCCAAGCCATTTTCGTTTATAAGGGGTAAATACAGTATATGGCTTGCCATCATCTTTAATTATTTCGTCGGTATCGAAAATAACATGATCCTTATAAGCAGTGAACTTAATGCCATGATGAGCTAATAATGCAGAAATTTCGGAATCGCGTTTTCTTGCATAAGGTTCGTAGTCTCTATTGACAAATACTTCATTGATTTCATATTCGTTAACTAGTTCTTTCCATGCAGTAATTGGAGTCGAATACTTTATAAGAATCGAAGAATTGTGTTTGTTCAGCTCACTATTTAGTTCCATCAGTGCCCGATGGATAAATGTTAACCTGGCATCATCTTTATCCTGTAGTTTCTCTAAAATATCCTGGTCGAAAATAAAGATTGGCAGCACCGGAAGATCCGACTTTAATGCGTGATACAGGCCCGCGTTGTCCTGTATCCTTAAATCTCTTCTGAACCAGAATACATTAACAACAGGTTTTTTCTCAGGCATAAATATCCGTTAATGCGCTTTCTAGTGTTGGAAACTTAAACTTGAATCCAGCCTTTTCGATTTTATCTGAAGATGTCCGATTGCTGTTCAGTACAACCCTGCTCATTTCTCCAAGCCAAATTCTTAATGCGATTTCTGGTACGGGCGGCAGCCATAGACGTTTTTGAAGTTGTTTTGCAATAGCCTTGGTTAGTTCTCTATTTGTTACCGGAACTGGCGCTGTCATATTATAAATGCCACGAATTTCTTCGTTCTCCAAAGCATACAAATACATACTGATTACATCTTCAATATGTATCCACGGAACCCATTGTTTTCCGGAACCTAAGGCCGCTCCAAAACCTAGTTTTATTGGCTTGGCGATCTGCGGCAGAGCGCCTCCGAGCTGAGTTAACACCATTCCCGTCCTAAGCTTTACCAACCTAATGCCCAGATTTTCTATCTTGTCCGCTGCTCTTTCCCAGGCCAGACAAGTATTTGCGAGGAAATCAGTGCCCGGCTCGCTTTCTTCTGTTAAGATTTCGTCTTTTCTGTCGCCATAATGGCCCACAGCTGAGGCTGAAATGAAGGTTTTAACAGTATGGTTTGGATGTTCTTTAAGAACATCGTGTAAGAGTTTTAATGATCCGGTGCGACTCTTGATTATCTGTTGTTTGCGTTTCTGAGTCCATGCTTTATCAGCGATGCCCTCACCGGCCAGGTTTATTATAGCATCCACGTTTTCAATGCATTTGGGATCAATCTCCATACGGGAAACATCCCATTTGAAGGTCTTTACGCCGGGATTGGATTTTGATAAGTTGCGGCTGAGGTGATAGACGGTAAAACCTCTTTCGATCAAGAGTTGGGTTAGTGGATTTCCAATAAGTCCGCTTGCTCCCGCTATCAAAACTGTTTTACTCATAGTCTATTGTTAACTCTATTGCGTATTTTTGGTTTTAATATGCTTTTCACAAAACACGTTTTTATTTGCACGAATCAGCGCCCCGCAGGTTCGAGAGTCAGTTGCGGCGAATCTCATGGAATGGAGCTGGTTGCTGCCTTTAAAAAATTGATTAAAGATAAGGGTTTGAATACAGAAATACGGGCCCAAAAAACTGGTTGCCTCGAAGCATGTGAAGCGGGGCCCTCGGTAGTAGTTTACCCCGAGGGTGTCTTTTACAGTCGAGTTCAGCTCAGTGATGTCGAAGAGATTGTAACTGAACATCTTGAACATAACAAGCCTGTCGAACGACTGATAATGGACTTCAGGGAATTACCCTGGTATAGAAAGAAACAAGATCAAGGCAGTGATTAGCTGTTGATATAGGATTCAAGTTGCTCAATGGTTGACCTCTGGATTTCAATAATTGATTTTACCGCATCGCCAATCGAAACCATACCGCATACCTGATTATTCTCAATAACAGGTAAATGTCGGATGTGTCTTTCTGTCATTATGTTCATGCAATAGTCAATGGTGTCCGTTGGCAAAATAGTAATCAATGAAGCTGTCATGATTTCGCTAACAGGTGTGTCTTTGGAAGACTTTCCTTTTAGAACTATTTTGCGAGCATAATCTCTTTCAGTGAAAATGCCACGTAGCTCATTTCCCTCCATAACTAACAAAGCGCTAATATTTTTATCCATCATGACTTCCAGAGCCTCATACACGGTAGTTTCGGGGCTTACTGAATAAACTTGTGATGGCTTAGTTGCAAGGATTTGGCTAACTGTCTTCATAATTGGTTGTTTCTTTAAAGTTAAGAATAATTTTTTACATTGAGTAATCGCTTATTAAATCCAAAGATGTCATGTTAAAAAAAATGTATTCTGCAGGCCAGATTAGCCTTCTTTTATTGTCTTCATGGTGTCAATAATGATTTCATTTTTGTGACAATAGAATAGTTTAATACAATTTTAACTATTTTGCATCAAATTGGTTTGTGGATATATGAATGGAAAAACCATATTAGTTTGGTTTAGAAATGATTTAAGGGTTCATGATAATGAGATTTTACTTGAAGCAGTAAAACGTGCCGAAACCGTTATTCCTGTTTATTGCTTCGACCCCCGCTATTTTACTGAAACCAAGTATGATACAAAGAAAACGGGCTCGTTCAGAGCAAAGTTTTTGCTGGAAAGTGTCAATGGCCTGCGAGAATCTCTGCGAAGCCTGGGTGGGGATTTAGTGATAAGATTCGGCATGCCAGAAGAGATTCTGCCCGAGATATGCCAAACGTATTCTGTTTCTGAAGTTTATCATCATCGTGAAGTGGCGGCAGAAGAGACGGAGATATCCGGCAATGTTGAGTCTGCTTTATGGAAGCAACAAATTAATCTTAAACACTTCATTGGTCATACTCTCTACCACAAGGAAGATTTACCGTTCCCGATAAGAGATATTCCTGACGCCTTCGCAGTATTTAAAAAGAAAATTGAAAGAGACAGCAGCGTGCGCCCTGGTTTTGCAACGCCTGAGCATATACGGATTCCTGGTAATATCGACTGCGGAAATCTTCCTGCTTTATCCGATTTAGGGGTGTCGGCGCCACGTGTTGATGAGCGTGCTCAATGGCGGTTTGTTGGGGGTGAGAAGGAGGGTCTATTCCGTCTTTCGGATTTTTTATTGAACTATCAGGCTCCCCCGAAAGGACAGAAAAATGTTATCTCAACAAATTCTTTGCTGTCGCCATGGCTTGCTTTAGGATGTCTGTCGCCGCGCGAGGTTTATTGGCAAGTGAGAAATTTTGAGAAAGAGCATGTTTCCCGAGATGTTGCTGCGCATATTGTGCTTGAACTCCAGTGGCGGGATTACTTTAGATTTATGCTAAAAAAGCACGGCAGCAATACGACGCATAGCTCCCATTATCCTGAACTTGCTGAATCCGAATCCTTTAATAAATGGAGGAAGGGTAAAACCGGTAATGCTCTCATAAATGCCTGCATGGCAGAATTAAACTCAACAGGTTTTATTAATAATCGCTGCAGGCAAAATGTAGCATTATACCTCGTGAATGATTTAAGGGTAAATTGGAAAGCAGGGGCAGCCTATTTCGAGGAAAAATTAATTGATTATTCGCCTGCAAGTAATTGGGGGAATTGGACCTATATAGCCGGCGAGGGGGTTATGTCTGTAAACAAGCCCATAGCGATAAAGGCAGACATACACTCAGAGGAGCTATACATAAAGAAGTGGGCGCCCCTGGTAAAAGAGGTGCGATAAACTTTTTTTTGCAATAAACTTCGATTTAAATCATTTTTTAAGGAAATACTTAAAAAATATAGGCCTAAACTCTTATTTTTGCGGCTACTTTTTAGAAAATCAGAAATTTCCATGGATAATTTGTCGTATCTCAGTAACGCACATTCGTCTTACATAGATTCACTATATCAATCGTATAAACAAGATCCGGATTCAGTTGAATTTGGCTGGCAAAAGTTTTTTGAGGGTTTCGACTTTGGCCGGGGCTCTGAAGCCAACGTGGCGGGGGCTGAAACCCCTGAGCACTTTCTTAAGGAGATAAATGTTCTTAACATGATACATGGTTATCGCGACAGAGGGCATTTGTTTACAAAAACTAATCCTGTACGTGAGCGCCGTAAATATTTTCCTGGTAAAGAACTTGAAACGTTTGGCTTAAGCGAGGCAGATCTCGATACTGTTTTTAATGCAGGTGTTGAGGTTGGCCTGGGCGCGGCAACACTTCGCGATATTCGCAAATTACTTGAAGACACTTATTGCCAGTCGATCGGTGCGGAGTTTACCTATATGCGTAATCCTGAAAAAGTAAAATGGTTTCAGGACAGAATGGAGAAAGAGCGTAATAGTCCGGCGTTTTCTGTAGATATCAAAAAGCGTATTTTAAGAAAGCTAAACGAAGCCGTAGTTTTTGAAAATTTTCTGGGAACTAAGTTCCTGGGTCAAAAGCGCTTTTCGTTAGAAGGTGCTGAGAGTGTGATTCCGGCTTTAGATTCTGTTATTGAGAAAGGTGCTGAACTGGGTATTGAAGAATTTGTAATCGGAATGGCACATAGAGGGCGTTTAAATGTGCTTGCCAACATCATGCATAAAACCTATCGTGATATTTTTTCTGAATTCGAGGGAAAAGGTTACGACGAGTCAAAGCCTTTTGGAGGAGATGTAAAATACCACCTTGGATTCTCAACTGATGTAGATACTCAGGCAGGCAAAAAAGTCCACTTAAGTCTTTGTCCTAACCCATCTCACCTGGAAGCTGTTGATCCGGTGGTTGAAGGTATCACAAGGTCGAAAATCGATTTTAAGTATGGTGGCGACAACACGAAGATCGCACCAATTTTAATACATGGTGATGCTTCTGTTGCGGGTCAGGGAATCGTTTACGAAGTGTTACAAATGTCGAAACTTGATGGTTATAAAACAGGTGGAACAATTCACTTGATTATCAATAACCAGGTTGGTTTTACAACAAACTATAAAGATGCCCGTTCGTCGACATATTCTACAGATCTGGCTAAAGTGGTTTTATCACCGGTATTCCATGTAAACGGCGACGACGTAGAAGCGCTTGTTTATGCCGTGAACATGGCAATGGAATATCGTCAGCAATTTCATAATGATGTGTTTATCGATATCCTGTGCTATCGCAGGTTCGGGCATAACGAGGCTGATGAGCCGAAATTTACTCAGCCATTATTATACAAGGCAATAGAAAAGCATCCTAATCCACGGGAAATCTACAATAAGAAATTAATGGAGCACGGTAGCGTTGACGCTAATCTTGCTACAGAAATGGAAAAAGAATTCCGCGCTCTATTGCAAGAGCGGTTAAACGAATCGAAAGAAAGTAATGTTTACGAACCGAACCAAATGTACTCTGGTGCATGGACGGGTTTGAAAATGGCTTCCCCTGAAGATATATTTGCTCCTGCTAAAACTGCAGTTTCTAAAGAAGTATTCCTGGATATTGCAAAGCAGATTACACAGCTCCCATCTGATAAAAAATTCTTTAAGAAGATCGAGAAGCTTTTTGATGATCGCAAGAAAATGGTCGAAAGCCAAACTTTCGATTGGGCAATGGGCGAGCTTATGGCCTACGGAACATTGCTGAGCGAGGGGTTGCGAGTACGTGTAAGCGGACAAGATGTTGAGCGTGGAACGTTCTCTCACCGTCATGCGGTAGTTAAATTTGAAGATTCTGAAGAGGAATATATCCCATTAACAGAAATAAAAAATGGTAGTGATCAGGCTAAATTTGATATCTATAACTCACACCTTTCAGAATACGGTGTTTTAGGTTTTGAGTATGGATATGCATTAGCGAACCCTCAGTCATTGACTATCTGGGAAGCACAGTTTGGTGACTTCTTTAACGGAGCGCAAATTATTGTAGATCAATTTGTAGTAAGTGCTGAAACAAAATGGCAGCGTTCTAACGGATTGATTATGCTTCTTCCTCACGGATATGAAGGTCAGGGACCAGAACACTCTTCTGCAAGGATTGAGCGTTTTATGGAAGCTTGCGCTGATTATAATATTCAGGTTGCTAACGTAACAACACCAGCTAACTATTTTCACATATTACGCCGTCAGTTAAAACGCGATTTCCGTAAACCACTTGTAGTGTTTACTCCGAAGAGTCTATTGCGTCATCCGCAATGCGTGAGTAAGCTGGAAGAATTTACAAATGGCCAGTTCCAGGAAGTGATAGACGATACATTTGTTAAGCCACAGGACGTGAAACGCTTGTTGTTCTGTACTGGTAAAGTTTATTATGATCTATTGGAGAAGCAACAAACAGATAAGCGTAAAGATGTTGCCATCGTAAGATTGGAGCAATTGTATCCGACGCCTTATGCGCAGCTTGAGAAAATAAAAGCCAAGTACAATAAAGCAAAAGAGTATGTATGGGTTCAGGAAGAGCCTGAAAACATGGGAGCATGGCCATACTTGTGCAGGAAGCTGAGAAATAGCGATATCAATCTTGAGGTTATATCCAGAAAGGAAAGCAGCAGTACTGCAACCGGGTATGCTAAGCAGCACATTTCTCAGCAATTGTATATAATTGGAAAAGCTTTTGAAGATAAAGCAGGCAAGGAAGTTAAGAAAACTGTGGTTGATACCACCAATAAAGCCGTCAAAGTAGATTAATCGTATAAATAGAAATATTATGAGTTTAGAGATCAAAGTTCCGCCTGTAGGCGAATCGATTTCAGAAGTAACCTTATCCCGCTGGATAAAACAGGATGGTGATGTTGTTGAAATGGATGAAGTTATTGCTGAACTTGAATCTGATAAAGCAACTTTTGAGCTAACGGCTGAAAAGGGTGGAATTTTAAGAACAATTGCGAAAGAAGGTGATACCCTTGAGATAGGTGCGGTAGTTTGTTCGGTTGAAGAAGGCGGAGCATCTGCACCAGCTTCAGCACCGACGGAAACACAAGCAGCTGCTCCATCTGCAAGCTCAGGCCCAGGCGAAACCTTGCAAATCAAAGTTCCGCCTGTTGGCGAATCAATTACCGAAGTAACTTTATCAAGCTGGTTGAAGGCTGATGGTGACTTTGTTGAAATGGATGAGCAGATTGCAGAGCTTGAGTCTGACAAAGCCACTTTCGAACTTACTGCAGAAAAAGCAGGTGTTTTGAAACGTGTAGCAAAAGAAGGCGACGTTCTTGAGATAGGTTCAGTAGTGTGTAATATTGAGGTTGGTGCAAGTGCAGGTTCAGCAGCAAAAAACTCAGCCCCTGCTGCCGAGCAGAAACCGGCTGTTATGGCTGACAAATCTGCATCATATGCTGCAGGGACACCCTCTCCGTCTGCTGCTAAAATCTTAGCTGAAAAAGGTGTGGATGCTAGTTCAGTTAACGGAACTGGTGTAGGTGGAAGAATTACTAAGGAGGATGCTCAGAAAGCGGAAGTTAAGAAAGCCGAAGCTCTGAAGACTGAAGCTCCGAAAACGCCTGCGTTTGCCCCTGCTGTTGCAGGAAGCCGGAACGAGCGTCGTGAGAAAATGTCCGGTTTGCGCAAAACTATCGCGAAAAGACTGGTTACGGTTAAAAATGAAACTGCAATGCTTACTACTTTTAATGAAGTAGATATGCAGCCCATCATGGATATTCGTTCCAAGTACAAAGATAAATTCAAAGAAAAGCATGGTGTCGGTTTAGGCTTTATGTCGTTCTTCACTAAAGCTGTGTGCGAGGCTTTGAAAGAGTTTCCTTCAGTGAATGCTCGCATTGAGAATGAAGAAATCGTTTATAGCGATTTTGTAGATGTTTCAATTGCGGTATCCGCGCCAAAAGGTTTAGTGGTTCCTATTATCCGTAATGCCGACGCTTTATCACTTGATGGTATTGAAAAAGCTGTGATCGCTCTAGCTGTTAAAGCACGTGAAAACAAACTCTCAATCGAAGAGATGACTGGTGGAACCTTTACGATCACCAACGGTGGGGTGTTTGGGTCTATGATGTCAACTCCTATTATCAATGCTCCGCAATCTGCTATTTTAGGCATGCACAATATCATTGAACGCCCTGTTGCAGTTAACGGACAAGTAGTAATCCGTCCGATGATGTATGTAGCTTTGTCTTATGATCACAGAATTATCGATGGACGTGAGTCAGTAGGGTTTTTGGTAAGAGTAAAGCAATTGCTTGAAGATCCAACAAGATTATTATTGGGAGTTTAATCTCTCTCGGAATTTAGATATTAAGCCTGGCAAATGCCGGGCTTTTTGTTTTTATATTAAATTAATCTTTGGTGATTTTGCCAGAGCCGCTCTTTACCTGGCTCACCTGTGCATTTCCTGAATAGGTAATATTTCCCGACCCGCTAAGATGCGCGTTTAAACGATCCTCCGCACAGATGTACGCATTACCCGAGCCGCTCACGCTAATGGCCGAAGTGTTCGTTTTGAGACTTTCCCCGTCAAATCCACCGGAACCACTAACCGAAATGTTAGCGTTTTGAGTAAAACCAGAAGCATTGATTTGACCAGAGCCACTTACGGACGCATTATAGATTTTCGTTGCCAGCTCCAGGCGGATGCTACCCGATCCGCTGACACTCGTGTTCAGCTTATCCGATTTAATTGCGTTGCTAACTACCATTTTTCCAGAGCCACTAAGAGTTAGATGATTCAGCGATTTAGCAGTTATGTAAATCTTAGTTCTAGGGTTATTCCAGCCCCAGCCACTGCTTGTTTTAGAGTTCTGGATTTTTAATATGCCGCCTTCTACTTTTGTTTCAATGTTTTTGATCAGATCGCTGTCCCCTTCAATTTCAAGGCTTTCAACCGCACCCATTTTAATGTAAACATCATAAGAGCCGCTGGAGCTTATTCCATTGAAATTAGAAACGTGTCTTTTTTCAGTTGAAATAGAATTACTGATGTTGTTTACAAGGGTTTTGGTTCCTGCTACACTTATAAAAGGAAGCAATAATAGGATCCATCCGAATGATGCTAATAACCTGTTCATGTCAGTGCTTTTTGATTAGACGCACAGCTTCGTATTTCGTTGCATCAATTCCTGATTAATTTTTCTTTAATGTAAAAGTTGTCCGTATCTGCAGTAATTGAACTTCCTTTCAGGGTTTGCCACTCGGAGCTTACTTGAAGCATTATCCATTTTGCTGATTTATTAAGCTTAACCCGAACAGGCATTTTGAAATCTTTAACATCGGCTTTCCATCGATACTGAACAGTATTTTTGCCCGTCTCTTTAATTTCTAACACAGGGATTTCTGAATAGCGCAAGTATTGATCGAAAATTTTGCGTAGATCTTTACCTGAAATTTCGCTGATGTAGCCAACAATGTCTTCTGTTGTGGTAGTTTTTAGTCCAAAAGTTTGATTCAATCCTCTCAGGATTTTCAGCCATTTTACATCATTGTTAATCACTTGTCGAACGGTATGCAGAATATTCGCGCCTTTAAAGTACATATCTCCGGAGCCTTCTTTATTTACATGGTAGGGGCCGATTACAGGCGAATCATTTTTTATGTTTTTTCTTAAGCCTTTAATATACTTTGCTCCCGCTGTCTTTCCTGCTTTGAACTCTACATAAAGCCCTTCCGAATACATGGTAAAGGATTCATGAATCCAAAGATCAGCGACATCCTTTGATGTAATATTATTTCCGAACCACTCATGTCCCGATTCATGAACGATCAGGTAATCCCAGCTTAGACCAAGTCCTGTTCCTGACCAATCACTCCCATTATACCCTTTTTGATATTTATTTCCGTAGGCTATGGCCGTTTGATTTTCTAAACCCAGGTAAGGTGTTTCAATTAATTTATAGCCGTCACGGTAGAATGGATATGGCCCAAACCAATGTTCGAACGCCTTAAGCATTGGTGGAACTTCTGCGGTGAAATGTGGTATGGCTTTATCCAGACTTTCTTTCAAAACATAATAATCCAGCTGGAGCTTTCCCGAAAGGCCATCAAAGGTGTCAGAGAAATGTGCATAATCTGCAATGTTAAGCGTTACACCATAATTGTTTATTGGGTAAGATACAAACCAATTATAGGTGGCATTTCTGTTTTCAAGTTTATCAACAGAACGAAGAGTTCCATTACTTACATTCATAAGTCCGGGCGGAACGGTAACGCTTATTAACATGCTGTCAGGTTCGTCAGAGGGATGATCTTTATTCGGCCACCAAGAACTGGCACCAGGACCCTGACTCGCAACCGTCACCCAAGGCCTTCCATTACTATCTTTTGAAAATACAAATCCACCATCCCAGGGCGCATTCCTGGCGATCAGCGGTTCTCCTGAATAATAAACTCTGAATTCATGTTTTGAACCTTTTTTTATTGTATCCCTGAAATTTAAAAATACCGCGTTGAATTCCCTGGTGAATGGGAGCAACTGATCCTGATACACCACTTTTTCTATTTGTAAGTTTTGAAACAGATCAAATTGAAGACGATGGAAATCCTCCGTAGCGTTGAATTTAAAAAGAGTGGACCCCTTAATTCGTTTTTCGTTAATGTTCAGGGTTATGTCCAGATGATAATAGTTAACATCATAACAGGTTCGAGGTGGAGTGAGCATCCCTCTCAACGTATCCGCCCTGCTAAAGAGATTCTTTTTTTTCAAAAGTTGAGCATGTGATTCGTGAACAGTAAACAGAAGAAGTATAAAAGTTAGATATCTGTACATTTCCAATAATAACGTTTGTTATTAGCGCTTTCTTCTATAAAGAAATTGTGACTTCAATTTGTGTGCTTAAACCTTTGGAAAATACCGAAAAATATCTTCACCTTTTTTACTCTTTTTGAGATTGTAGCTCTTTTTACTCTCAGATTAAGTTAAAAAATCAAGCATATCACTCTAATTTAACAGGAATTGTGAAATAGTTTTCCTTAAGAGTATTAATCAATTAACTTTGGCCTCCGAAACAACAAAACAAACATGCAATACGACGTTACGGTAATAGGAAGCGGGCCGGGTGGATATGTAGCCGCCATCAGGTGCGCCCAATTAGGTTTAAAAACTGCTATAGTTGAAAAGTATAACACATTAGGCGGAACATGTCTTAATGTTGGTTGTATCCCTTCAAAGGCGCTTCTGGACTCGTCAGAGCATTACCATAATGCTGCCCATACTTTTAAAACCCATGGTATTGACATTAAGGATTTAAAGGTTAATATCGGTCAGATGATTGCCCGGAAGAATGTTGTTGTGCAGGAAAATACTGCAGGAATTACCTTCCTGATGAAGAAAAATAAAATCACTACATATCAGGGTTTAGGTTCTTTTGTAGATAAAAATACTATAAAGATTACAAAAGACGGGGGAGGAGAAGAAACTATCACAAGTAAAAATGTGATTATCGCTACGGGATCTAAGCCGACAGCGTTACCTTTTCTGCCGATAGATAAAAAGAGAATTATTACTTCTACAGAAGCGTTAAATCTTACCGAAGTGCCTAAGCATTTAATTGTGATAGGTGGCGGAGTAATTGGTTTGGAACTAGGTTCTGTATATGCTCGCTTAGGTGCAAAAGTTACTGTGGTTGAATTTATGGATGCTATAATTGGCACTATGGATAAAACCCTGGGTAAAGAACTTCAGAAATCACTGACAAAAATCGGTTTTGAATTTTTGCTAAGTCATAAAGTAACCGGTGCGTCTGTGAAGGGGAAAAATGTAACTGTAACCGCCGAAAATCCGAAAGGAGAGAAGGTAACTATCGAAGGCGATTATTGTATAGTCGCCGTTGGCCGCTCTGCATACACGGAAGGTTTGGGTTTAGAGAAAGTCGGGATTACTTTAGAAGAGCGCGGCAAGAAAGTGCCTGTTAACGATCATCTGGAAACTCCTGTAAAAGGTATTTACGCTATCGGAGATGTAGTGCGCGGTGCTATGCTTGCTCATAAAGCTGAGGAAGAGGGTGTGTTCGTAGCTGAAACCATTGCCGGACAAAAGCCGCATATTAATCATAATCTTATCCCGGGTGTTGTTTATACCTGGCCGGAAGTTGCAAGTGTCGGGTTTACTGAAGAGCAATTAAAGGAGCAAGGAAAAAAATATAAAGCAGGTTCATTTCCATTCAAAGCCAGCGGACGTGCTCGTGCAAGTATGGATACAGACGGATTGGTTAAAGTATTGGCCGATGCCGAAACAGACGAAATTCTTGGTGTACATATGATCGGTCCCCGTGTTGCAGATGTAATTGCAGAAGCAGTGGTAGCTATGGAGTTCAGAGCTTCTGCCGAAGATATCGGACGTATTTGCCATGCCCATCCAACATATACTGAAGCTTTTAAAGAAGCAGCTCTAGCGGCAACGGAAAACAGAGCCCTGCATATATAATTGATTCAAACAAATGAAGATAGAACAAAGGCTCAGATATTTCTGAGCTTTTGTTGTTTAAGGTGCTTTAGCAATCAGATAAAAAGTGCCGATTTTTCTTTCGTCAATAAAATTGCTTTATCAATTTCCTCTTTAAAGATTTTTGCTCCTTTACTATTTAAGTGTACTCCGTCAATTGTTAAGTGCAACTTTCGTTTCGCGCTTAAATTATCTGCCATGCCCATACTGCAGCTTACCAGATCAAAAAATGCGGTGTTTGAGAAATTTTCTAAACAGTAATCCTGTGTGTTGAGACGGCCCAATTCTTCCTGAAATTTTTCGGCAATATCTGCAAGAATACAGTTGAACTCTTTTGCGACTTTTTTAATGATGCTGTTATAGCTAAATAACTGTGCGTTAGTTTCGGCTAACAGGTTTTCATTAATACATCCTAATGTAGGCAGAACAATTTCAGAGTTACTGGTACTTCTAACGTATTCTACCGTTCGCTTCAAAACGAGTTCAAATTCAGGTGGCGCAATTGGCTTGTTACCACTTTTTAGTTGTCGCTTGTAATCTTTCTGGAACCAAAAGTTTCTATGTCTGAAAGTTGGAAGCAAAATGTCATGGGTCGCTGTTTGCAGAACTATCGCTTTGTATGAGTTATTAAGTTGAACGAGAGATTTTAAACGCTTAGAGATTTTAGTCAACGTTTCTCCATTGACGCCGGCATTCTCGATAGTCCAGTATGGGTGCTCATTCTCAATCATTTTCACCCAATCGACACCTTGTGTTCCCCGGGTAATGCTATCACCAATGAATAAAACGTTCATAGTATTTATCTTATATAATATAGGCGTTAGTTTCGCGGATCATGTTACAGAAAGTGTAGTGATACCTTTTATACTATGGGAGCTATTATAATGTTTAAAGAATTTTATGATGAAATCGCTTCCTTTAAAATGTTTTACGAGATTTGCCCCAGAAACATAACACCATGCCCGAAATTTTTGATAATGTCTCTTTGAAAAAATACAACACTTTTGGTGTTGAAGCTAATGCCCGGTGGTATACAGAAATAAATTCTGAAGACGATTTGAAGGATCTCTTCGCAAATGAAGCATGGAGAAAGGCCGAACGACTGGTTTTAGGGGGAGGTAGTAATCTTCTTTTAACAAAGGATTTTGATGGCCTGGTTATCCGTATGAATATAAAGGGGATTTCGAGTGAAGTTAATGGCGAAGAAGTGATTGTTGAAGCAGGGGCCGGAGAGGTGTGGCATAACCTTGTTATGTACTGTGTGGATAATGGTTTCGCAGGAATGGAGAATCTGAGTTTGATTCCCGGGTCGGTGGGCGCATCGCCTATACAAAATATTGGAGCTTATGGAGTAGAGCTTAAAGATGTGTTTGAATCGTGCAGAGTGTTTTTTATAGAAACCGGCGAGATCAGGGAGTTTAAAAAAGAGGAATGCAGATTCGGATATCGCGAAAGCATTTTTAAAAATGATTTAAAGGGGGAAGTTATAATAACAAATGTGGTGTTCCGGCTTTCGACTAAGGCCGCGTTAAATATTAGTTATGGAGCTATTGGCGAAGAACTTCAAAAGCGCCACATTGCTAACCCCGGTATAAAGGATGTTTCTGATGTAGTTTCTCATATCCGCGTAAGCAAACTCCCTGATCCGTCAACCATAGGAAACTCGGGTAGCTTCTTTAAGAATCCTATAATTTCTGAAACGGAATTTAAAAAAATACAGTCTATTTTTCCAGACACTGTTCACTTCTGTCTACCAAATAGTACAGTGAAATTGGCCGCTGGCTGGTTGATAGAACAGTGTGGATGGAAAGGAAAAAAAATAGGTGAAACCGGAACCTGGAAGAACCAAGCTTTAGTTTTGGTTAACTACGGAAATGCTACAGGATCAGAGGTTTATGATCTTTCTTCGCGGATAATTGAAGATGTTAAAACAAAATTTGGTGTCAGTTTGGAGCGTGAAGTGAACGTGATTTAGTATTAATTTTCTGTTAAATTTCAACCCTAATAGGAGATCAGGAATGTATTGATCCCGAATTAGCATAGTTGTTGCAAAGGTATTTACAAGTTTGTTTAAGAAAAACTGGTAACGATAACTTTAACTCTAACAACATGACTAAAATAGAATTCAATACAATGGTTATGCGTCAAGCAAGTTCACTAAAGATGTATGCATTACATTTTACTCATGATGCAGACGATGCCAATGATCTGGTTCAAGATACTCTACTAAAAGCCATCACATATTATAATAAGTTTAAAGAAGGTACCAATCTGAAAGGATGGTTATATACTATAATGAAAAACACCTTCATTAACAATTACCGCCGCTTTGTAAAAATAAGTTCATTCGTTACTAAGTCCGACGAAATTTCATCAGCCAACCTGGTTTTTAGTTCTACTAAGAACCAAGGCGAGTCTAAATTTATCATGGATGATATAAAGTTAGCTTTGGGCAAACTTCCTGAAGAATATTTTGTTCCATTCAGTATGTATTTCGAAGGATTTAAATATCATGAGATTGCAGATCATTTAGCAATTCCGATTGGAACAGTTAAAACCCGCATTCACGTAGCTCGTAAGCTTCTTAAGAAAAGCTTAAAACCATACGACAACGGTATTAAAAAGCCGATGTACGCAGAGCTTGACTAAATAGCCCCTTTTCTAAAACTCATCATACATAAGAGCGTACAGGTGCCAGCCTGACGCTCTTTTTTTATGGCTTTTATTCTGAAAGCGTTTTTAGGTTCTGCAGCCCATCCTCAAAATCTTTGCCTATCATGCTGCCCATGCTTAAACCCATCCATTTCTCCATAACTGTTTTGTTAGTTCCCTGCATTATCCACGTAACTTTTATGCCCTGCGGGTTCGGATCAAGCTGAAAGGTGGTGTTAGCGGTGCTTTCAAACGGTTTTAAGAAAGATAGTTCTATGTCAACAAGTTTCGAAGGTTCAACATTCCTGATTTCCATTTGTCCGGTACCTGTCTCTTTTCCCTCCCATTTGTACAAATGTCCTGGTTGCGAAACAGGTCCGCTAATGTCGACCTTTGCAGATGGTTCCATTTTAGACCATGGGTTCCATTTCAAAAAATTATTAAAATCCGAAATGTTTTTATACACCACGCTATCGGGAGCATTTACAACGATCGATCGTTCTACACGATAGGTTTTAGGAAGAAAAAGTCCAATAAAAAAAAATAAGGCTGTCAGACTGATTACTGTGATTAAGATGATTTTTAATATTTTCATGGCTCAAAAGTTTGGTTTGGATGAAATTAGGAAATATTCTCCAGAATTTTCATCGCCTCACTTGCAACCACCTGTCCTGAAATAATAGCGGGAGGAACACCTGGTCCGGGGACGGTAAGTTGTCCGGTAAACAAGAGGTTCCCTATTTTTTTTGATCGTATTTTGGGTTTAAGAAATGCTGTTTGCATTAAGGTGTTGGCCAGGCCGTATGCGTTTCCCTTGAATGAGTGGTAATCCTTTACAAAATCGTTTATAGCATAGCTGCGTTTTATCACGATATCATTCCGGATACTTTCCCCTGTAATGCTTTCAAAGCGATTTAAAAGAATCTCCCAATACTTCTCTCTTAGGGCTTCAGTATCTTCCAGGCCGGGGGCTAGGGGCATCAGAAAGAATAGATTCTCAGAATTTAAGGGTGCGCAAGACTCATCGGTTTTCGAAGTACAGGAAACATAGAAGAGGGGCTTTGTCGGCCATTGGGGATCTTTATAGATTTCATCGGCATGTTTCTCCAGGTCCTCATCAAAAAATAGATTATGATGTAGAATATTGTTTAACTTCTTATTTATTCCCACATAAAATAATAGTGACGACGGCGATAAAATTCTTTTATTCCAATATTCTGGAGTATAATTTCTGCTTTTTTTATCGGTTAATTGTTGATCGGTATGTTCATAATCTGCATTTGAAATAATTAGATCAGCAGCATAATACCCCTTGTTAGTTTCAATTCCGACCGCCTTTTTGCCTTCGGTTTTGATCTTTATAACTTCATGATTCAGTTTTATTTTAACCCCTTTTTCTATTGCTATTGAAACCATTGCTTTTACAATTTCGTGCATCCCACCGAGTGGAAACCAGGTCCCGAGAGAGAGGTCTGCATAATTCATCATGCTATACAGAGCCGGGGTGTTTTTTGCCGTGCCTCCTAAAAATAGAACAGGGAATTCGAGCAGTTTAACCAATTTCGGGTGTTTGAAGTATTGCTTTATATGTTTGCTGACGCTTGTGAACATCTGGATTTTAAAGCTTTCTTTTAAGAGTCGTAAATCCATGTATTCGGTGATGGAGTTTGAGGGACGAAATACATAGTCTCCCATTCCTGTCTCGTATTTAAACTTTGCCTGATGTAGAAACGCTTTTAAGTTTTCAGCTGAACCTGGTTCTATCTCTTCAAACAGTTCCTCCAGCTCGTTGGGTTGTGCTGGCAGATCTGTAAAGTCGTTGTTTTTCCAGTATATTCTGTACGATGGATCAAGACGTTTCAGGTCATAAAAGTCGGCGGTCGTTTTGCCAAAGAGATTGTAGAAATTTTCAAAAACTTCCGGCATCCAATACCAGCTCGGACCCATGTCAAATTTGAATCCTGCGCTTTCCCAGATTCGTGCTCTACCCCCCGCCTGATCATTTTTTTCATAAATTGTCACATTATGCCCCTTATTTGCAAGCACGGCTGCAGCGGCTAGTCCGGCAAAGCCCGACCCGATAATAGCAATATTAGACTTTTCCATTTGGAAGATAATTAGGGGCTTTGAAAACAATTATATACATATCGGTAAGTAAGAGATGTAAATGTAGAAAACGATCTTTTATTAGATTAGGCTTCTTATTAATTAGGTGTAAAAAATGCATAATTTAAGTTCCCATCTGTCATCTTTGATCCTCTCTGAGAAGAATTTTAATATTTTGGAAACTTTTAACCTAAACTTAAACGTTTGAACAGTATGGACCGATTGATATTATTACTGATAGTGTTGTTTCCCATGACTATCTATGCGAATGAACTGCCACAAATTCGAAAAGATTTTTATTTGGCTATAAAAAATGGAACGGCTTCGGAGAAGTTTTATAATCGATTAAAGGCAAAAAAATCTTCTGATCCCACTATTATGGCTTATTTCGGAACTTCACAAGCTATACGGGCAAAGCATGCCTTTAATCCGTATAATAAAATCACCTACCTTAAAAGCGGGATAAAAACACTTGAAAAAGCTGTAGGTAAAAGTCCTGAGAATCTGGAGATTCGTTTTCTCCGATTTAGTCTTGAACATTATATTCCATCCTTTTTGGGCTTCAGCAAACATCTCGAAACAGACAGAAAGAAAATAGTTGAATTAGCCATGCAAAAGAAGTTTGGTTCTATGGATATGCCTTTGCTTTTAAACCTCGTCAATTTCATGAAAGAGACGAAGAGATGCAGTCCGGCGGAAATAGTTATCTTAGAGCAAGTGGTAGCTAATGGATAAACACTATACTTATCTTCTGATTAATTTCTTAACCTTATTTTTTCCAGTGATTTTATCCTTCGATAAGCGGGTGAAATTTTTTCGCAGCTGGAAATTTATCCTTCCGGGATTGCTTATTACAGGACTGATTTTCTTGATCTGGGACTACCTGTTTACTATATATGATGTGTGGTCGTTTAATCCGGATTATATAATAGGCGTTTATTTTCTGGACCTTCCTTTAGAAGAGATTCTATTTTTTATTACAGTGCCTTTTGCCTGCTTATTTATTTATGAGTGCCTCAACTACTATCTGAAGCAAGATTTGTTGGCCGGATTAAGCACTGCAATAAGTGCTGTATGGCTCATTTTTTCTGCTGTGATGCTTCTGCTCTTTTACGATAGGGTGTATTCTCTAATAACGTTTGGTTTATTGTTATTTTTAAGTGGTTTGGTACTTATCAGACGAAATGAACACCCGTATTTAAGCAGGTTTTACTTCGCTTTCTTTGTGTCCTTAATTCCGTTTTATATTGTAAACGGGATTTTGACAGGCATTCCTGTGGTAATGTATAATGATGCTGAAAACTCAGGATTTAGAGTGGGTACAATTCCTTTTGAAGATCATTTCTACTCTCTTTCATTATTGTTAATGAATGTGATGTTTTTTGAAAACTTTCGAAAAAAACAACGAAAATTGATCGGATGAGTTTACCACAATACACAAAGAAGCAATTAGCGCTTCGTAACGGGCAGGATAAACCGGAAATATGGGTGGCATATAACGGTGTTATTTACGATGTTTCTTCCAGCAGATTATGGAGAAATGGAAAGCATTATGAACATTGGGCGGGGCAGGATTTGAGTGATGAACTAAAAGATGCGCCGCATACTGTTTCGGTATTTGAAAAGTTTGAAGCAATAGGAAATTTGATAGATTTTAAGCCTTAAACATGCAGTTGACAGGTTTTTTTCGTCCGTCAACTGCGTGTTGTTTTATTGTTCTATTTCAAAGCTGCTCAGATTTACAAATTCTTTGATTCTGTCTGCAACCTCTTCCTGACTCAAATTTTTGATTTTTTCTGTGCCGAATTTCTCCACGCAGAATGAAGCAAGTGCGGATCCGTAGATGATTGCATTTTTCATATTGTTGAAGTTGATGGTTCCCACTTTGGCCAGGTAACCAATAAAGCCACCAGCAAAGGTGTCGCCGGCACCGGTTGGATCGAAAACTTCTGCCAATGGCAATGCAGGAGCAGAAAAGATCTTATCTTCACTAAACAGCAATGCGCCATGCTCTCCTTTTTTAATGATGAGATATTTCGGACCCATTTCTAATATTACTTTGGCGGCTTTCACTAAAGAGTACTCTCCGGAAAGCTGGCGAGCTTCAGCGTCGTTTATCGTAAGCACATCTACCATTTTCAGAGTTTCCAATAAATCCTCTAATGCAACATCCATCCAGAAGTTCATCGTGTCGAGTACCACTAACTTAGGCCGTTTTTTAAGGCGTTGTATAGTAGTTTGCTGAATCTGAGGCGTAAGATTTCCTAATAATAAATACTCACAGTCCTGATATGATTCCGGAATAATTGGGTCGAAATCCGCAAGAACATTTAATTCTGTGATTAAAGTATCGCGACTATTCATGTCATTGTGATATTTTCCGGCCCAGAAAAACGATTTTTCACCTTCCTTTACCTGCAATCCTTCTACATCAATACCATGATCTTTTATAGATTGGATATCTTCTTTATGAAAGTCATCGCCAACTACCCCGACGATTTTTACTTTTTCATAAAAGTAAGAAGCCGCTAAACTTGCGTATGTGGCCGCTCCGCCCACTATTTTGTCTGTTTTTCCGAAAGGAGTTTCAATGGCATCGAAGGCCACAGTGCCGATAACAACTAAGCTCATAAATATTTTAAAAAAAAATGTTCACAAATATTGCATAAATAATTTAAAATCCCGACTATTGCATTCCCAAACGGAACACAAGTTTAATAAGTTTGGTAACCAGGAATTCCCGAATAGCTCAGCTGGTTAGAGCATCTGACTGTTAATCAGAGGGTCGCTGGTTCGAGCCCAGCTTCGGGAGCAAAGCC
>CBIHLM010000013.1:0-78727 GCA_966210515.1 uncultured Pedobacter sp. | reverse complement strand
TCGTTATCTGCTCCGACTTTTGGTGCCGCTTTCGGAGAATAAAGCTTTGCTTCGTTTATCGTTATGGGACTTCTGGTTGTTCTAATTTGTATATTATCTCTCGGGCTCAATGTTTGAACAACTCCTGCTTGTTTCACAGTTTCCTGTTCAAATACTTCCTGGTAATTCAAAACCGGGGAACACCAGATTCCTGCGATTTCCAAAGTAGAGAGCCATTCTTTCGTAGTCTTACGGATAATGATTTCTGAAAAGCGAGTTCCGATTTCATCACGTTTATCGAACCATGAAGAAGCATCCTGGTAAGAGTCCTTAAAATCACAGCCGATAGCGGCGGCAATTGATACAAGATTTCCCATGGCCAGAGCCAGATAACCATCGGAAGTTTGATAAACACCATATGGAGCACTTAAATAAGCATGCCCGCTGCCTTTTACTGAACTGCGTTCGGGAAGCTTTCCTCTATCATTTAAATAGGTTGTTAAAACTTCAAATTGCAGATCGAGGGTCGACTCTAAAAGACTAACTTCCACTAAACAGCCTTGACCGGTTTTCGAACGTTTTAATAATCCGGCAAGAATGCCCTGCGCCAGATGATTGCCACACATGGTATCTGCAACAGAAAGACCGAACGGTACCGGGCCATCTGATTTCGTGCCGGTTAATTGCGTTAAGCCGGAAAGTGACTGAACCAAAAGATCTTGCCCGGGTTTATTTGCCCAGGGGCCTTTGTTGCCATAACCGGTAACAACTCCGTAAATTATTTTGGGGTTGATCGATTTGACTGCTTCGAAATCCAGGCCGATCTTTTCCATCACGCCCGGACGGAAATTATGAGTCATTACATCCACCTTAGCAATCAGTTTTTTTATTCTTTCAAGATCATCTGCGTTCTTTAAATCCGCAGCATATGATTCTTTGTTCCTGTTTATGGTGTGAAAAAGCAAGCTGTCATCTTCGATAAAAAGATTTTTAATAGCCAGCTGGCGACAGGCTTCACCTTTAAGGGGACGCTCTACTTTAATAACACGCGCACCAAGATCGGCTAGTTTTAAACCAGCCAAAGGACCTGCTAAAAACTGGCAGAATTCTAAAACTAAAAGTCCTTCTAATGGTCGCTTCATGCCATTTGTAAATTTCTGGATTTCAAGTACAATTCGTTCATCTGATTCAGAACTTCCTTCTCGTTTCCACCCTTCATCAGGTAATCTCGTACCATGTCGCCGGCATGATCCTGGAAAAACATATGTCCGTGATAACGCGGACGCAGGAAAGCACGCTGCAAGGCCGGTAAAGTATTTGAGAAATAATTATGAGTCCGGCGATTTACCTCAGCATCAATCCATGCGCTCAAATGGCCCGGCTGTCCGCCATTTTCGAAAAACACACTTTGCTGGCATTCTTCCGAAGCGACGTAATTGGCGTACTGAACCGCAACTGAAATATTTTTCGAGCTTGATGATATGGCAAGGCCAGTTCCGCCAAGAGTGCTTTTCAAATTCGTTTTCCCGTCAAGGGATATCATATCATGAAAATGAAGCAATTTCCTGGAATATCCTCTCCTTGAGTAGTTCGAATACCCGTAGGCAAAAGGGCAGTACGCAATCTGGTCCGAATTTGTCATCGCTTCATAAACCTGGATCGGGTTGCGGTTAAAATTATCAGGATGGATTCTTAAGGCGAGTTCGCGAAACATTCGCAGTGCTTTCACACCTATTTCCTCGGATACTATCGAATCTTCACTCTGACAAGGATCTTCGCCAAGGGAGCAACAGAAGGTGTAAAAATTCATCAAAACATCAATTGGAATACCTGCGAAAGCAATTAAACCATCGTTTGCTAATTCCAAAAGATCACTAAATGATTTCGGTAAATCCAAGCCATATTTATCGAATAAATCTGGGCGACTCGAAGCTACAGGAGTTGCCGCATCAATAGCTAAGGCCCACTGATGCCCATCATATGAATAGCTCTCGAAAGAACGACCAACGGTATTTTGTCGTTGATCCTGAATATATCCTTTGGTTAGATATGCATCTAAAGGCACAATGGACTGTGTTTTGGCAGCAAAGCCTGCCCAGGGATGATCGATCACCAATAAATCAAACCGTTCCGCAAGTTCCTGTATAGAAAAATCAGCGAACTGCTGAAGACTTCTTTTCTCCCAGGTTATTTCTACATTGGGATTCAGCTCAGTAAACCGTTGCGCAGTTGCCACCATAGGAATCAATCCACGACTGTGGTTCCAGGTTATTCCTTTTAAAATTACTTTTTCAGACATTGGTAAATTATTTTCACTAGAACGTCCGTCATTTCTAACGCAGAGAGAGAAATCTAAGCGATTTACTCAAGAGATCTCTACTATTGTCGAGATGACAAAACGCATATTTAAAACTTTATTTTCTTTGCAATCGCTCCCACTTCTCCTTTATTTCCTTTAACAGGAAACAAGTAAAAACTATAAGAGTAATTCTTTGCCGGGATTTGATATTTCTCAAGAGGTGCCGCAACATCACTCCAGCTATCATTTCCGCCTACTCCCATTTGAATCAGATCAATATTTAATGTGATATAACCAGCGTCTTTTAATTTATTGGTATGTTTCGCACTGACAATATTTTCTTCCGTGTAAGGCCATGCGCTCATACTCAAAAGACTGTCGGCCACTACCAACAAACCCTCAGTTTTATTTTTATCAGACAAATACATCCAGCGTACATCGGTACGATTTCCATTTTCCTGTGGAACAGCATAAGGCTCCATAAAGTCATAGATATTTTGAGAATAGATTGCAGCATCAAAGCCGTAATTCCGGTCGATATAATTTTCGAGAAGGCCTTTTCCATACCAGTTGATGTTATCGTAATTCCGGGCAATAGCTCCCTGCATCCCAACTTTCGGGATATTTGGAAGGCCCGGTTTTGCTCTCAAAGAATAATCAACTTTTAAAACGCCATCCCCATTAAGGGTGTAAATTACATCGACAGCAGCACTGTCATTAATTAGGGAATATGAACTCTTAATTTGAACAGTACCCGCAGTAGTTTGATCAGCAGATATATTTTTTAATTTCAGATCAGGAGAAAACCATTGCTTCAATTTACGATGCGTTTTCCATCCTCGCTTGTCGTTATCGGTTTGAGGACGTGTGAAATCCGGCAATAAAGGAGCAAAAATCTGCTCTTTTCCATTTGATTTAAACGATGTTAAGGCACCATTTTTCTTATCGAAGGAAATGTTAAACGTCTTTCCTGTTAATTGATAGCCCGACGAGTTTTCATTTAATGTTATCGATGGATAAGGCGAACGTTTTATCATTCTCGGCTCCGCTAAACCTGTTAAAGCAAACTGATTTGAAGCTACTTCAAATCCTTTTGGAGCCCATAACTCATCAGCAGCTAACGTAAAATGGATGTCGGCTAAATATTCTGAGCCCGGCTTTATTTTAGGCAAATATCCGCCGATACTTATGTTTTTACTTTCTCCTGCGGCAAGATTGATTTTAGGAAGAATTTTATTTACTACAACCTTTCCATCTTCGCGCACTATGAGGTTAACTGTATAAGAACCCAATGATTTTACCGAATGGCGGTTTGTTATTTTTATAAGTCCTTTAGCCGCATCCAGCAATTCTGTTTGCGCACCCTGATAAACACGTTTACATTCAAACATCGGAGCTTTGGGTCTTCCATCTGATGCTACTACACCTTTGATGGTGAAATTGTCGAAATACTTTTCGCCGAAATCGCCACCATAAGCATAGAATTCAACTCCAGCACTATCTTTTTTCAATAAGCCCTGATCTTTAAATTCCCAGATAGCACCACCGATAACTCTTGGGGTTGAACGAAATACATCCCAAAAATCTTTCATGTTTCCTACAGAATTTCCCATGGCATGCGCATATTCCACAAAAAAGATCGGTCGCTTATCATTATTATTCTGATCGACCAAAAGCTTTGGAGTATAAATACTGGGATACATCCTGCTTACAATATCAACGTAATAAGAATCCTGAGGATTTTGGATGCGATGAGAATGATCATTTGATTTCAAATACCGTGGGTCTGAAGGATCAATATATCCTTCAAGCCTTGGGTTACCCATCGCAGGTTCATAATGAACGGGGCGGGTTATATCGAAATCGTGAATCCATTCGGCCATCGCGGCGTGATTCGGGCCACGACCGGCTTCATTTCCTAAACTCCAAATGATAATACTCGGGTGATTTTTATCACGCATTACCATGCGATTGCTCCGTTCTAAATAGGCGCCTGTCCACTGCGGATCGTTACTCAATTTGCCTCCCAAACCGTGGGTCTCAAGATTGGCTTCATCGATCACAAGAATCCCGTATTCGTCGCATAAATCGTATAAATACGGATCCATCGGGTAATGACTGGTTCGGATACAGTTGAAATTAAAACGCTTTATGGTACGTACATCTTCAAGAATATCCTCCCGGCTTAAGGCTTTTCCTTTTGTAGGATGGTGATCAGGTCGGTTAACACCATACAGGTAAGTCACCTTACCATTTATAAGCAATTTGCTGTCTGTTTTAGAAAACTCGATACTCCTAAACCCAACTTTGCAGCTTTTTGCTTCAAGAACATTTCCTGTACTATCCTGCAAAGAAAGGACTACTGTATACAAGTTAGGTTCTTCATCGCTCCATTTAGCCGGGTTTTTAACTGTAGTTTCAAGCAAGCCGAACTTAACATTATCCAATCTTGGATATATTTCATTAATAATGCTTTCCGCGGTTCTTTCTAAAGGTTTCTGAAAAACAGGTTTGCCGTTCTTATCGAACAAATGAGCCTGTATTTTATATCCTTTTACTTCTTTACCTGTTAAATTTTCAATTCTTGGACGAATGCTGAAAACAGCATCTTTGTAGTCTTTATCCAGTTTTGCCTGCCAGTGGAAATCTGCAATCCGCAGTTTTGGTTCGGCCAGTAAAAGAACTTCTCTTTGGATTCCGCTTAAACGCCAGTGATCCTGATCTTCAAGGAAACTGCCGTCGCTCCAGCGGATTACTTGTACTGATACAATATTTTCTCCGGTCTGAAGATATGGCGTTACATTAAACTCAGATGCTAAAAAACTATCTTCAGCATAGCCTAAAAATTTACCATTAACCCATACTTTGTAAGCAGAACTCACCCCTCCGAAATGGAGAGTGACGTTCATATTCTTCCAGTTATCCGGAATGCTAAAAGTTCTCTGATAAGATCCTACTGCATTATAATCTTGCGGTACATAAGGCGGGTTAACCGGGCGAAAAGGGTAAACCGCGCTTTTATAAATTGGTTTATCATAACCTTTCATCTCCCAATTACTGGGGACTTCAATTTTTTTCCATCCACTTACGCGGGTTTTGTAAAAGTCTTTAGGTGCATCAGATGGCTTTATGGCAAAAGAAAAATCCCACTCGCCATTAAGGGAAATCATTCTTGTAGATTTTGTGCGTTCGCCTTTTAAAGCATCTGCTACTGAAGAAAATGAATAAGCCGTAGCTCTGGATGGCTCCCGGTTAATCCCGCTAACAAGAGGATCTTCCCAGGGCTCACGATTATAGACAGTTGGAACTACCGGAACAGCAGCAGGAGTTTTGTCTACCAGCTGAGCGTTGGTTGTAGTAAGAATGAAAAGAAATGTGAGCGATAGCAGTATTTTCATCAAAATGTGTTCGGGTAGTTAATGGTTTGCAGCTTATAATTTGCGAAACGCTTATTAACAAAGATAGAATTGGCACAAACTATTTTTTTATATCATGTTCTCTATGTATTATACAATATTGCCTTAGGGCATGTAGCAAATGATTCATTTAGCGCGATATATTATCAGGAAAAGCCATTTAAAATCATTGCTTCCTGATAATATTGTATTAATTACAATTTGGGTTCTGAACATCAAAAGGAAATGGCAATGGGGTATTGGCTGGGTCTGTCAAACCAGGTAATTTAATATGTGCGCTTTTCAACGTATTAAATTATGTATGTTCTTTCAAAAGCAAACCCAGCAGGACTCTTCATGATATTTCTTTACAGTTGGATCGATGCCAAACCAGTGTCAAACCTGTTACCAATTTCAAGTCTTAGCAGCTTAGGATTAACAAAGGTGTAGAGAATGAAGAAATACTGGCTGCCGCAATTAAATGCGCCCAAGTAATTCAAAAAAGGGTCGGTATTTAATTATTCTACACCTCCACTAAACACTCGTCCTTAAATCCAAATCCCCAGCCCGGGCGGTTATGCGGACTCGCCATTCCATTTTTGATTTCGATAGGATGATCAATTAATGGATCGATCCAGTCGAAGGATTCTGCTCCTGCACCGTTCGGGATCGTGCAAAGCAATGGAATATCATAATCTTTATAATAATGCGGCAACACAGGAATATTGAAACTCCCTGCTAAAGCAGCACTATTGCGCCAGGCTTCCACACCTCCCAATCTTAAAATATCAGGCTGCCAGATATCAATGGCATTTCTAACCAACAATTCTCGTAAGGGAAGGGTTGAATATTCCCTCTCTCCCATAGCTAAAGAAATACCTGCCTGAGTTCTTAGTTGTTGATATCCGGCGAAATCCGTATGATCAATAGGTTCTTCAAACCAATGAATATTCAAGCCTCTGGCAGCCCTTGCCAACTGAATAGCCGAGGGAACCTGCATACCCTGGTTGGCATCCATCATAATATTAATTTCGTTACCAACCGCTCCCCGCACCAGCTTCAGTCGTTCCAGATCTTCCTTCCAGTCGGGTTTACCTACTTTTATTTTTACAGCTTTAAATCCCCTCGACTTATAATTGCTCACTTCATCAATCAATTCTTCAACGGTATAAGAAATCCAGCCACCGCTTCCATAAATTGGAACCTCAGTGCGGGAACAACCAAGTACCTTCCAAATGGGTTGTTTTAAAGTTTTGCACCAGGCATCCCACATAGCGATATTATAGGCCGCCTGGGCCCATCGATTTATACCTTCCATTCCGAAATACTCGTTGGCATGGTTAATTCTTTCGAAAGTTTTAACCGTATTATAAACCTGCTCGCCGATAAGCATCTCGCCGACATCCTTTAAAGCGCCCGCAATTGCAGCGGGGCTGTATTGAAAGCTAAGCAAATAAGACTCCCCTACAATACCTGCGTTGAGGGTGATACGAACTACCATAAAAGATATTTCAGTCAATGTATGGGTGGCATCGGAAATTGGTTTTTCCAGCTTTGCTTTCGCGGAATAGATGGCGTAATTTTTAATTTTTGTCATATTATAAGCTATATTTTACTACATACTCCTTCCCTTTCGGGATAGTAATTTCATAAGTTCCATTTCCAATAGATTGTACTTTGGCGCCTTTTACACTAGGCTTTGATTTACTTTTCAAACGAAGAGTTCCTATTCCGACCGGAGATTTCACCTTAACTTCTGACGTACTTGCATACACAAAAATCTCTCCGTTTGGAGTTGGCACTTTTCCTTCCATCCATTTCAGTCCGCCTAAATTAGGCTCAACAACCCAGGTTTGATACGCCGGAGATAATGGCTTAACGCCTAAGTAATACTTACCTAATAAATATAGCGGACTTGCTCCCCATGCATGGCAAAGACTTTTCCCAAACTCGCGACCGTACATCGCGTAATGTTCGGCCCCTTTTTTTGTAGGATCGTATTGTTCCCAGAAAGAAGTTGCACCCAATTTTAACATGCCGCCCCAGTAGTCCTTCATTTCTTTCAGAACGTAAGGTTGCTCGCCCATAGCACATAATGCCTCAAGTTCGTAAAAGCGCATGTATGGCGTAGTAATTTTTTGAATTTTATCGTTCAGCAGCACATGTTGTTTAACATCCTGCTTCTGCGATTCGTTAAAATAGTTGAAGAAAATACCGAACATGTTTGCATAGCGGGTTACATTGTCGGTTTGCTTACCGTCCACGCGGCTGTGTACCAAAGCATGTTTTTCATCGCTCCAATAGTTGGCAAATATTTTGGTTTTAAGTTCTGATGCTAATTTCTTGTAACGTGCTGCACCGGCATCATCTTTTGCTATTTCTGCACTGATTGCCATTGCTTCAAGGCTCCGCGCTAACAGCATTTGCTCAAAACTCACTTCACCCTTTTTGCTTAACCCATCAGCCCAATCAATAAAAACCCAATCGCCTGCAAGGCCTTCCATCATACCATTAGCGTTTCTGCGCGATAAACAATATTCCATCAAACTTTGCATCCTTGGATAGAATTGCTGGATAAAGTTCTTATCCCCAGTGTACAGGTAGTAATCGTAGATACCAATGAACCAATAAAACGTATAATCCATAATGGTATTAATGTGACTCGTTACCGGATCTTTTCCGCGTAAAGCCAGAAGCGTACGTGATACCGACGGCGAGTCAAACAACAGGTAATAATTCATCAGGTAGCTCTGGTATGCATCTCCCGACCAAATCCAGCGGTCGCGTTTTATTCCATCGATAAAAAACTCTCTTGTGTTTAAATGGAAGGTATATTTTGCTACATCATAAATCTTATTGATCTCCTCATCCGAGCAACGGAATCCACCCTTATCCGCAACCGGAAGATATTCGTACAGCATGGAAACTGAATCGAGCGTTAAACCCTGAGGCACAACAACATTTACATATCTGAATGCTTTGGTAAGCACGGTTGTCGAATCTTGTTTCTGAGAGAAATTGATATCGAGCATATCCAGCGTCTCCGCATGCTCTTTACTTAAAGCCTCTTCTCTCGATTCGCCATAATAAAGTTCAACCCGGCCCTTCCCTTTCAATCCATGCATTTTCACAAAGCCAAAAGTCTCTTTACCAAAATCGTAAACTGTAGAATTACCGCTCTTTTGACTATTTACGGCCGATTGAGGTGTTGTCGCCAATGCGAACTTTGATGGCGGAGTTGATGGACTATCAAAATTCCATGATGCCGCCTTTAACCAGGTTGTTCCTGATTGGTCTGATACCTTTCCAGACTGATCGATCCACTCTTTATCCTCAAATGTAACCAACCATGTAGAGTCGGAAACAACTTTTTTCCCTCGAACATAAATCGCAGGGACTTTATCCTGAGAAAAAACTTTAAGACTTACTTTATGCTTTCCGGCGGGGATAGTTATTTTATTAGGATAGCCGAAAAAGGCTTTTCCGTCTACTTTTACATTGTATTGCCCTTCAACAAAAAGTTCAGCTTCTTCCGCTTCTTTTAAGTCGAATACCTTATGGAAATCGATTAATACATAGTGATTATCGAGCTTCCAGAAAGGAGGTAAAAAAGAACCGCGCTCGGTACGGCGGTTTTGCATTTTGTTACCCAGCCATACTTCAAAATCGCCTGGGTACCAAATCCAAGTGGCTTTAGATTGCGCTATACCAGTTTCAGTTAGTAAAGTCAGTAAAAATCCAATTAAGAATACCCGTTTACATAGAATTTTAAATTTCATAATTTATCGTTTTTATCATTGTATTAACCTTCTGTTATTGTGTAAAAAATACAGTTTCCAAAGAATTTTCACATAGTACATTTTATTTAAAGTCCTTACATGCAACATTCTGTGTAATTGCCTGGTTCTGCAACCCAGGAACCAGCGGTATTGGTAGTAACAGCTGTGGATACTGGTTTAAACATGAGATAATTGTCAGTTTGATGTTAAGATTTTCCTTGACTTCTTTGTTACAAACGTTTGATTCTCAACGCAATGAAAGGCCGCCCCGGCAGATTAATAACTTTTAAATCTTTATCAAATATTCTATATCCATCTGCAGCTGCTGTCACAATACTATCGGTTAAAGGAGTTACCGTCATATTCCAGGTATCAATAACATCTATTTTAAATTTAGTGCCCTTAGGTGGACCGTTCTTTTTTGGCAAACTGAACTTCCATTCGGTTAAGACTTCCTTTCCAAAATAGATCATGTAATAGTTGCTGTCAACTTGTGCAGTTTGCAAATCCTTCCAGTTGTCGGCAAGCGTTAAAGGTCCCGGTCCCTGCTCTATTAAGTTTCTTAAAAAAGCAATTCGTGCAGGACTTTCTCCTTTAAACTTTCCGCCTTTAGCCCATGATATTGTATCGCCAACACCTTTTATGGTTTCGCCATGCGTCACATACGTACCGGCAATTACTCCTTGCCAAACGGCATGAACCATTTCTTGTCCGCTTAGCCTGCCCCATCGTTGGGTAAGGTTTCCCTCATAACACACTTCATCGTAGATTACGGGTTTGAAAAAAGCATCCCGCAATAATCCCGCACGGCCAAAATCTCCTACCGCAGAGCTGTTTTGAATACTTAAATGGGTTATAAACGGTTTAGAATTATCAAAGTAGATACTGCCGTTATGAATAGAAAGCAAGTGTTTATAAGGGTCGTTGTCGCTGACAACTTTCGAATAGTTATCCCAAATTTCACGTGGTTTTGTTTTGATATAATCAAATTCATTAGCCATCGACCACCATACGTTTCGGAATGAAGCAAGACGTGCAACAAGATATTTTAAATAAAACTCATCATTTTCCTTCCCCATATCATCAAAGCCCCATCTTCCTTTATCATAGGGGTGGAAAATAATCAGATCTGCTTCGATACCCATATCTCTCAGTTCATCTAATTGCTTTTCAAGATGAGCAAAAAAGGCTGGGTCGAACTTTTTAAAATTCCAGCTGAAAGTAACCCTTCCGGTAGAATCCTTTTTTTGAGAAAGCTTTTGATAAGGATATAATTCGGGATCATTCTCAACATTGGTGTAATACTTAGGAAAAACGCACATTCTCAATTTATTGAAGCCAGATGTCTTCAATGCGAAGAGTGTTTCCTCTTGCAATTTCTCTCCCTGATGAGTCCAGGCATACATGGTGGTACCAAAGGGATAATATATTTTACCATCAGTGTATTTGAAATTATAGGTATTCCAAACTTTAACCATGCCGTGATTATCTTTTCCTGGGTTTACACAGATAAACTCTCCTTTAATATTATTTAATTCCTTGCTATTGCTTGTTGTTACGTATTTCCAGGTACCCGTTTCAACAGGCATAAATCTTATTTTATATACTCCATCTCCATCATAAAATCCATTGGCTTTAATTGTTTGGGTGCCATTAGAAAATTCGGCCGTCAAGCTGATTTCTGAAAAGGGATTACCTGATCTCGTGCCTTTTAATATCTTTTCAAATCTACCCCACTTTTCGACTGATTCGCCAGTATTCTGTGCATAACAGCCAATACTTAAAAAAAACAGGCACAGTGATAATACATATTTCTTCATTTGTCAGAATAATTTAAGATCTAAAACTCTTCAGCTATGGCTCCTTTTCTAAGCCACGCTATCATATTCAGTATTAAGTAATTCCAGTTATCGGTGTTCAAGCTATCCTTCATTTGGCCTGATCCCGCCTTACCCATCCCCAGAAAAAGCACTATTGCAATAAGAATCTTATTCATGTTGATGCTGTTAGTTTTTTTAATATTTCTTATTGATTTTAGCGGCTTTATCCGGCTATTGCGGTTAACCAACCTTTATGAAAATTTTTAACAGCTTCCGCATTTATAGTGGGAGCATTAAACGACTTAGTATTATTCAAAGTTTTTAAGTGGTCTATATCTTTATAAACACCAGCTTCCAGTCCCGCCAAATATGCCGCCCCAAGCGCTGATACATCGGGCATTCCCATGTTAACTACTTTCTTCTCTAAAAGATCAGCAAGAAATTGCAACACAAACTGATTGGCTGTAATTCCCCCATTTACCATAAGTTCCTGTAAATCAATTCCGGTATCTTCTTCCATCGCAGCAATCACATCTTTTATCTGGTACGGAATGGATTCTAATGCGGCACGTACAATATGATTTTTATTAGCTCCGAAACTTAATCCTGTAATCGAGGCTTTGCGATTCATATCCCAGTAAGGAGCACCCAGTCCGCTAAAAGCGGGAATGATATACACTCCATTATTTCCATCAACTTCATTGGCCATTGCCTCTGTTTCGCTGCTATGTTTGAACAAGCCTAATTCGTTTTTTATCCACTCGATGGTGGCACCGCAGGAAACAATTACCCCTTCCAGAGCATAATCCACACGACCTTCTGTACTCCAGCAAATCGTTGTAATCATCCCGTTTCCGGAAGCTTTCGGCTCGGCGCCAATATTCATTAGAATTGAGCAGCCTGTTCCGAGTGTTGCTTTCGCTGTACCGGGAAAGAAACAGCCTTCGCCGAATGCTGCGGCATGAGAATCACCGATCATGGCAGTAATGGGCAGATTTTGATCTAAAAGCCCTGCATAGTTAGTTTCGCCAAAGCTATACGATGATGGTTTAGGATCCGGCAGGTTCAGCTTAGATAATCCAAACACATTCAGCAATTCTTGATCCCATTTTAATTGAGCTAAATTGAAGAACAAGGTTCTTGAGGCATTTGTATAATCAGTTAAATATTTTTCTCCATTAGTTAACCGATATAAAAGCCAGGTGTCAATAGTGCCGAAATAAGCGTCGCCGGTATCAATGGCCGTCCTTATTTTCTCTTCGTTTTTATACAACCAGATCAGCTTGGTGCCCGAAAAATAGGGATCGATAATCAGACCTGTTTTAGAGCTAACCTCTTCATTAATTCCAGACTGAGCTAATCGTTCACAGATTTCAACGGAGCGTTTGCATTGCCAAACAATTGCATTGTACAAGGGCTGTCCATTTTTATCCCATAAAACAAAGGTTTCGCGTTGATTCGAAATTCCGCAAGCTTTAATATCATCCCGCTTCCCTCCTTTTGCCTCAAAATCTTCCAGACATTTAGCTACCGAGCTAAGTACATTTTGATAAATCTCTTCCGGATTCTGCTCTACGAAACCTTCGCCATAAAAAATACTTTTAAGCGGTTCTGATCCTTTTGCAAAAACTTGCCCCTCTTCATCAAAAAGAAGGGTTTTTGTACTGCTTGTTCCCTGATCAATCGAAAGAATATACCGGCCCATTATTCGCTTTTTGAATTTGATTTATCGATAATAACTGCCAGTAAAATCACCCCGCCTTTTACAACCTGCTGCCAAAACGGAGAGACATTTAACAATACCAGTCCGTTGTTTAACACACCGATAATGATTGCGCCAAGCACTGTTCCCATGATACTTCCTTTACCGCCGGATAAAGAAGTTCCGCCGATAACCACGGCGGCAATAGAATCAAGTTCGTAACTGATACCTGCATTGGGCTGTGCCGAATCAAGTCTGGAGGTTACAATTAAACCGCCGATCGCCGCCAGGGCGCCTCCGATAGAATACACAATTATTTTAACGCGGCTTATATTGATACCCGATAATCGCGAAGCACTTTCGTTTCCTCCAATAGCATAAATATATCGGCCCAGGCGGGTTTTATTGGTCACGATAACTGCTACACCTACAATTATTGCCGAGATCCAAACAGGGACGGGAATACTGAAGAGCCAGCCAGTACCGATGTAAGAAAAATCAGCTCCAAGACCAGAAATCGGAAAACCCTCGGTGTAAAGCAAGGTTAATCCTCTCGCGATGGTTAACATAGCAAGCGTTGCTACAAACGGCGGCACCTTGAATTTAGTAATTACCCAGCCATTAAAGGCCCCGAGAAAAACGCCCAGCATTATTCCGCAAAGTATTCCTCCTAAAAGGGTGAAGCCAATAAACAAATCCGCTGAAGGCACCTGAATTCCATTTTTTAGCAATCCGGCAGTGATAGCGCCGCACAAAGCCAGCACAGAACCTACCGAAAGATCGATTCCTGCTGTAAGCACGATCAAAGTCATGCCCACGGAAATGCAAATATTGACCGAAATCTGCCTCATTACGTTCCACCCGTTAGATACTGTAAGGAATTTATCCGACAGAATACTGATCAGGAGGCACAATGCGAATAGCGCGATAAGCGATTGAAATTTTATCAGGTAAGGTTTATATAATGTTAGTTCCATTAGAATATTTTAAATTGAATTAGGAATTGCAGCTTTTAAAATCACTTCTTCATTAGCCTCACTTATCGGGATCTGAGCCGTAACAGCACCTTCTGCAAGCACCATTACCCGGTCTGAAACAGCCAGAATTTCAGGAAGCTCTGAAGACACCATAATAATGCCCATGCCTTTATCAGCAAGAGCCAGAATTAGTTTATATATTTCGTTTTTAGCATTTATGTCGATGCCACGGGTTGGCTCATCCAAAAGGAATATTTTAGGATTCGTTGCCAACCATTTTGCAATCACAATTTTCTGCTGATTGCCCCCGCTCAGGCTGTCAGCCGACTGCTTTCCTGAGGAGGTTTTGATATTCAAATCACCCCGGTATTTATCACAAAGCTGAGATTCCTTCCAAAGATTAAGAATACCTAAAGTCTCCATATCCTTTAAAGTGGTGATACCGATATTTTTTTGGACATTCAAGCCTAACACCAGTCCATCTTTTTTCCGGTCTTCGGGCACTAAAGCAAGGCCCGCATGTATGGCATCCATGGATGATGAAATCGAAATTTCTTTCCCTTCAATTGTCATCTCACATTTAGAAAGCTTAGGATGAAGCCCGAAAATTGCTTCCAGCAATTCCGTTCTCCCTGCTCCCATCAGGCCAAAAACCCCTAAGATTTCGCCTTTGTGTAAATTGAACGAGATATCTTTAAGCAGGTATTCATTTTTCTGATTTGGGTTTTTCAAGTACAGATTTCGAACACAAAGCAGTTCTTCGAGATGCGCTTTGCAATCTTTACTGCGGATAAGATTGATCTCCCTGCCTACCATTTTCCGGATTATATCATCGGCGTTAATGCCTTCCATACTCCCCGACTCAATCAGTTTTCCATCCCGTAAAACGATATACCGATCGGCTATTTTAAACAGCTCATCCAATTTATGTGAAATATAAACGATGGCTTTGTTTTCCTTCCGCAGATCGTCGATAATCTCGAACAATACTTTTACTTCGCTTTCGCTGATGGCGGAAGTAGGCTCGTCCATAATGATGACATCGGACTCGGTTAGCAGCGCTTTCGCGATTTCCACCACCTGTTGCTGACCAACCTTCAAATCAATCATGGCAGTATCCGGATCAAGATTCAATTTTAGCCGTTTTAACAAATGCTCCGTTTTAAAGCGCATCGCTTTTTTCTCCAGACCCGCCCAGTCGGTAAGCTCTCGTCCCAGGAAAATATTTTCTGTAATACTTAAATGCGGTATCAGATTAAGTTCCTGATGAATAATGGCAATTCCCTGATCCTGAGCTTGTTTTGGATTATTGAAGCGAACTTCTTTCCCTTTAAAAAGAATTTTGCCTTCATAATCGGGATAAACTCCCGAGAGGATTTTCATTAAAGTCGATTTTCCCGCACCGTTTTCGCCAATTATGGCAGTAACTTCTCCTGCATGAATTTCCAGATTAATGTTATCAAGCGCCGGAATGCCTGCAAATCGTTTACTTATATTTTCTACAACTAGCATACGCGTTTGGGTTACTGAGTTCTAACCAATTTTAATTGCACCGGAGTAAGTTCAACATCTTTCAGGTTTAAGAATTTCCTGTTCAATTCTATTGCTCCGACAAATTGCACCTTATCATTTTCTGCAACACTTTTCTTGAACGATGGCAATACTTCTGCTCTGATGATCTTATTTATGCCCGCAGAAACCTCGTTGAATATCCCGGTGTTGTCAAATTCATTCATATTCAATAAACCGGAAGCATCTCTCACTGCATTTCCATAAACATATTCAGTTGCAACTCTTACTCTCTGATTTCCGGCCCCTACGATATTCAGTTCTACATCATTTTCATTAATAGAAACCACTTGCCCTTCTCCTTTTATCATGAAGTATTGCAGGTTTCCGATTCCTAAAGCGTGGGCATGATCTTTAAATGCTTTATCAGGATTGGTTTGGAGTAGATTAACAAGTGTATTTATGTCGATGGCCTTATTTAAAGAAGGCATAAGCTTTTTATCCCAAAAGTTGCGAGTATATTCTTCGGTGTTAAATTTTCCGTCGGCAATTCCAGCTTGTACTTCGCTCAGCTTTTTAAAATAAACAGAGTTATAGCCAATAAACAAAACCACGACAAGCGCTATCAGATATTTTAAAATCTTCATCATGATCTATTTAGATAAATAATTATCAATATTTTCGGCTGTTACCAATTCAACAGCCACCGGAACTTTTTGAGGGAAATCACGCTTTCCGTTAAAGTATTCCTGCGCATATAAAGCCGCTGTTTCGGCCATTATTTTTGGATACTGCATTCCGGTAGCTTTAAGCTTGCCTTCCTTTATCGACTGCAGTGCATCATCCGCACCATCAAAACCAAATACTTTTACACGGTTAGCTTTGCCGGCCGCAAACAGCGCCTGATAAGCACCCATTGCCATGGCATCATTTCCACAAAAAACAGCGTCAATGTCAGGGTTGGCCTGTAAAACCGATTCCAAAACCTCCATCGCTTTGTTACGGTCGAAGTCGGCACTCTGCTGTGCAACCATTTTCAAACCCGGATAATTATCAACCACACTATGAAATCCTTTCGAACGAGCCCAGGTATTGTTATCACCCACAATGCCTAATATTTCAACATATTTCCCTTTTTTATTCATTTTCTGAACAAAGTATTTTCCCATCGCGATACATCCTGAATAACTGTCGGATAAAATTTGCGAGGTCGCAACCTCGGTAGAATTCACTTCCCTGTCCATGCAGAAAACCGGAATGCCGGCTTCTTTAGCTTTCGCCACGTTTATGATGGATCCATCCGCATCAGTAGGATTGAATAAAACGGCGTTAAATCCACCGGTTATTGCGTTTTCAAAATGATCTGCTTCTAATGCGGTATTGTTCTGAGAATCGAAAATCTTAGTTTCATAGCCTAAGGTTCTGGCTTTTGCAGCTGCTGTTTCTGCCAATACTACAAACCAGGGATTATTAAGGGTAGAAACGATTACTGCAATTTTTTTGGGTTTATTGGAAGCAGCTTCATTTCTACAGGCACCAGCTGTTATTAGCGATACCAGCAAAAAGAATAGGTGAATTCTCTTCATTTTATAATGGGTTATATTGGTTAATAGGTTTAATGTTTATGTATGATGAGTTTGTCATGCTTAGCGGAGTCGAAGCATAAAGCCGGTAACAATGCATCTACACAACTCTTCGACTCCGCTCAGAGTGAGACAGCCAGTGAATAAACTCATATATGTATACTCAACTTATATTTCTATTCATTTCATTATTTTTAATACCGCATCTGTAATTCCACTTTCCGAAAGGCCATAATGGTTGAAAATATCATTCTGCGATCCTGTAACAGTATATTCATCAGGAATACCTATAATTTTAAAAGGATTGCGGAAACCATTTTCCATTAAGAAGGAAGCACACGCCTCACCCAATCCTCCAAACACACTATGCTCTTCTACCGTTATAATTGGCTTTCCGCTTTTTGCAATTTCGGCGAGCAATTCATAGTCTAATGGCTTGATGGTATGCATACTTATTACAGTTGCGTTAAGCTTATGCTCGGCCTGTAGTTTTTCTGCTGCCTGCAATGCAGGATACACAGTTTCTCCCGTCCCGATTATGGTAAGATCAGTTCCCTGTCTTATAACCCGGCCCTTTCCGAATTGGAAGGCTTTTTCACCGACAGTCGGAAGATGGGGCATATTCTTTTTCCCAAAGCGGAGATAAATTGGCTTATCTAATTGGGCTGCAAGACCGATAGCCTGTTCTGTTTCATAATTATCAGCCGGAGCTACGATTATTAGATTATTAACAGCGCGCAAAGCTGCAAAATCGTGGAGACTGTGATGCGTAGAGCCTAAAGCTCCATAACTCACACCCGCACTTATTCCGATTAAACTCACGGGATTATCAGAATAGGCGACATCGTTTTTTATCTGTTCAAACGACCGTGCTGTAAGAAAACACGCCGGCGAAACAGCGAAGACCTTCTTTCCCGCGGAAGCGATACCGGCAGCAACGCCAACCAGATTCTGTTCGGCTATACCAATCTCTATAATTTGCTTGGGGAATTTTTGTCCGAAAGGAACAAGTTTCCCTGAGCCTCTTGAATCGCTGGTTACCACGATGATATCTCTATCGTTTTCCGCCAATTTTTGAAGCGTTTCTGAAAACGTTTCAAGGTTTGCCTGACCGATTCCCGGTTTTTTATCTGTAACTATTTCCACTTTCCTGATAATTTAATTTAACGAAGCCATAACCTCATCCAGTTCCTGTAAAGCGGTTGCATATTCCTGCTCGGATGGAACACCATGGTGCCATTTAAGCTGATCTTCCATATAACTCACGCCTTTCCCTTTAACTGTATGTGCAATAATTAAACTGGGCTTTCCGGCTTCAAACGGCATGCTCGCAAACGTCTCTTTCAGTTGCTGATAATCGTGACCATCCACTTGCCGTACCGCCCAGCCAAAACTTTCAAACTTCTGATCAATTGGATCTGTGTTGCAGACATCCATTGTGCGTCCCGAAATCTGAAGTTTGTTGTGGTCAATAATTGCACAAAGATTATCCAGCTTGTAATGTGATGCTGTGAGAGCAGCTTCCCAGTTTGAGCCTTCAGGTAATTCGCCATCCCCTAAAAGGGTGAACACCTTAAAGCTTTTATCATCAAGTTTAGCAGCGATAGCATTCCCCACGCTTAAAGAAAGTCCGTGGCCGAGAGCACCTGTATTTTGCTCCACACCATGAACTTTTTTGGTTGGATGGCCGATATAGTGCGACTTGAATTTGCACAAAGTTTCGAGATCCGATTCAGGGAAAAATCCTTTATCGGCCAGAACAACAAAAAGTGCTTCGACACAATGTCCTTTGCTTTGAATGTAGCGGTCTCTGTAGGGGGATTTAAAATTTTCGGGACCAACATTTAGCACGTCATTATACAATACATTTAAAATATCGATGCACGACAAACTGCCACCGGTATGGCCGGCTTTTGCACCATAAATGTATTTGAGTATCTTTTTGCGATACTCTACTGATTTTGCTTTAAGTTCTTTTTCTGTCATGATCTTAAAATTCGCTCAGCTTAATGCTGATAGATTTCCCAACCGAGATAATTTTCGAATGCTTCTTTTAAAATACCGGCAGTTTTAGAAGCATTCATCACCACATGATGTTCGAATCCGTTTCTGCATACATATTGCATCAATCCCTGCAGGTTATCAATTTTAGCAACAGCTCTGTTTCCAAACGTATTTAGCTCATCATCAGTAAGCATTCCTTCGCCGAAGTAAGCCTTAATCACACCTCTGGTATCGTCTGTACTGATTCTTCCGTACGTTAACGGCATTGCAGGTGTACGTCCATCAAGCGCACCGTAGGTATTTTCGACTCCAACGGTAGTCCCTAAAATTGGCGCGTTGCTTATGGTAATATCAGGAAGGAAGGATTTCGCCCAGTTTCCGCAATGGAACAGCACACATTTTTCTTCGTCTGAAGCGTAGTTGTTGTTCCAATCAACCAGGGCACTTGGCGAACCTGAAGCCAACTGCATCGCATACATGGTCAATGTTCCTGTAACATCCACCTCGCAAGCACTTGGAAGCATATTTTCGCTCATCATGCTCATGCTGGTACAAACGTTACAGCCATAATTCTTTTGCAAAGATGTCCAGCACTGTATCGCGGTAGCATCTAATGAATTATCCTTCATGAAATCATGCAACACCACATCAAGCTTGGCTATCTGGATTAATGCTTCTGTTGGAGTGACTCCTGTCGAAGCGTAATTGCTTATTTTTTCGAGGCGCTCTTTAACTACCAAATCATCCTTAGTGAGTTTGTTGGCGTTTCCTAAAATCTCTGAGAGATCTACTGTAACTACAGAAATCCCATGACGCTGTAATATTTTCTCGCTATACCGTACTGTGTTAAAACCGCCCGGTCTTGCGCCAACAGCGCCGATACGTACCGATCTTAAACCTTTAACTACGCGACAAACACCTAAGAAATTTGTAAGATCTTCGATGAAAGATGGATCGGATGGATGAACCACATGTTTTGTGGTTAAAGTATATTTTATACCGAACTGATAAAGGTTATTGCAAACCGAAATTTTTCCGCACCATGAGTCTCTTCTTCTGGCAACATCCAGTTTATCCAAATCATCAGGGTAAGCTTGAATTAAAACAGGCACGTTCAAACCAGCCAGCTTAAGTGTTTCGGCTACGCCGCGTTCATCGCCAAAGTTTGGAAGTACAACTAAAACTCCCATGATCTCGTCCTGATGTTTTCTGAATAACTCAGCACATTTTTGAGCATCGTGGAAGGTCTCCACGCCGCCAAGTTTTGATTGACCCTCGTCTAAAAGTATAGGCTTAATGTTGAGCTTTGTTAATTGTTCAATAATTTCGGTTCTTGCATCAGCAACCAGCCTGTCCGGGAAAAAATCCCTGTTACCGATTATTACGCCTAAGCTTATTGGTTCTTTCATTTGATTAAATGCTTTTGTTAGCTAATATTTTGTTAGATTAATGTCCGTTAAAGAATATATACAAGCCCACCATTACGACAATCAGCGCTATCCATAATGTCCAAACCTGTTTTGAAGGCTTGGCCAGGTTTGTATAATCAAGTATGTTTCTTTCGTTTGATGCGGCTTTTTTATCCAATACTGTGATTAAAAAAGCCAGTGCTGAAAGCAGCACGAAGATGTAAAATGACAATTGCAGAAAGTGCGGCCACTGAGGATATTCCGCCGATGGGAACACCCATAAATACAATACACCAATTCCAAGACTGATGACTGTTCCGGCTGTTAAAGTAAAGTTAGCTGCCTTTGTTGTTGTTCTTTTCCATAACACACCAAAAAGGAACACGACCGACATGGGTGGTGCGATAAAGCCCAATACAGATTGAAATACATCAAATAAATTTAAGCCCTTGATACTATCGATAGCCAGTGTAATAAAAATCGCTATTATCGCTCCAGCAACGTTTACAAAACGTCCTATTTTAATTATCTCTGCAGGACTTGCATCTGGCTTGTGGTTTTTCACATAAATATCCATGGTAAATACTGTACTCAAAGAATTTAGCGCAGAACCGATGGTACTTATTAAAGCCGCAATTAAAACCACGATGATTAAACCTATCATCCCGGAAGGAAACAAGCCGGTAACCATGGTTATGTAAGCTTCATCAGGACTTTTAAGATTTGGATAAAGCACGTAGCAAATAATCCCCGGAAGGATAAACAGCGGCACATCCAGAATTTTGAGCCAGCCGATAAAATTGACTCCCAGTTGTCCCTGTTTTAAAGTTTTAGCCCCCAAAACCGATTGTACCATAGATTGATCGGTGCACCAGAACCAGACGCCCATAATCGGATAACCTAAAACGATGGCCAGCCATGGATAATTTTTATCATCGGCAGGTAACAACAAATTCCAAAAAGTTGATGGTGTCTGATTATATACTTCCATAATTCCGCCTGCTTTTGCAAAACCAAATACGGTTAGCAATAGTGAAACGGCAATCAAAAGCAGCATTTGAAATACATTGGTATAGGCTATTGCTTTTAATCCGCCTGCAATAGAAAAACAAGCTGCCAACAACACCATAGTTATTACAGACAGCCACATTGGAAAGCCCAACAGCTGACGGATTAATATTCCGCCTGCAAATAGAGTTAAAGCCAGCCAGGATATTAAAATAGTTATTAAAGTATACCAGGCAAGGATATTCCGGGTTGAATCGCCGAAGCGTTTTCCCATAAATTCCGGCAATGTTTGCACCCTGGCATGTAAATATCTTGGAGCGAAAACCACCGCCAGCAGAAAAATAAACACAAAAGCATACCAGGCAAAATTACCGGCCACAATACCTGTTGTATATCCAATACTCGCCGAAGCAATCAGCATTGAAGGACCAACATTGGTACCCCACATGTTTAAACCAATACTTGCCCAGCCAAGCGAGTTGCCGGCAAGGAACAGATTTTCTCCGCTTTTTTTGTCCTTCACAAAACTCACCCAATATCCAATTGCCAGTAAAACCAGCAGATAAAGGACGATTATTGCGTAATCAAGCGGTTGTAAATAATTATTCAGGTTGTTCATTTAAATGGTTAGGTTTTAAAAATCAACTTAATTTATCCTTTGAGATATTAAAGCTTGAAAGTATATCATTCACTTTTACAGGCATTCCTGTTTCCAGGGATTTATCCATTGCCTGAAGCAAAGCGATGGTTCCAATTCCTTCTTTTATATCAGGATAAGCAGTAAAATCTTCGTTGATACTATCCGCAAAGTATTCCAGGTAATTTTGATACTCGCCTGCATGGTGACTCTGCCCTTCGAAACGGAAATAATGTTTCATTGTATCGTCGCCCCAGCGTACGATTTTTTCTTCTCCGGTTTTATCTGTAACCGAATAACGCAGCTCATGATAATCTGCCTGAGAGGCTCCTTCGGTACATCTCAATATAACACTCATTCCGCTGTCGCGGCTTGCAGGTTGCGTCGGACCGGTATATGCGCCGCTAACACGAGCTATACGGCCGTCACTGGCTTTAAAAATAAAGTGCATGGTATCATGATTTTTCAGTCCCGCTGCATGTCCGTTACTGCTGATCATTCCGTATCCCATCACCTCCTCAATATTTGGGAAATACCATCGTATAAAATCAACAGGGTGACTTAATCCGCCGTACAGCCATTTAAAGGAATTGAGTAAAGACCATCCTTTTTTTAAAAACCAGCGATGATCAGCATGGTAATGACTTTCGATTGTTATCAGTTCGCCCAATAAACCATTTTCATAATCTTTGCGCTGCCGTTTCGCGGGTTCAAAGAAGCGGGAGCTTTGTCCCACAAAAACCTTTTTACCAGTTTTAGCACTTATTTCAAGTAACTCATTTGCGTCCGACAAATCGTCAATAAAAGGCTTTGTACATACCACATGTTTATCATGTAATAAAGCTTGTTTCACATGCTCGGCATGCAGATGATCGGGTGTATAAATGGCGATGACGTCAATTTCTTTATCATCCAGCATAGTTTGGTAGCTGGTAGTATAATTGTGGAAATCGAATTCCTTTGCACGTTGTCTGCACATCTCTTCGTTCGCATCGCAGATAGTTTTAAGCTCCCATTTCTCGCTGGCAAGGGCCGCTGACATTGTGCTTCGACCTTCACCAAGGCCTAATATTCCGAGTTTAAGAACCTCACCCGCCTTTGCGCTCTTATCTGCCGCACCCTCTCCTGAAGGAGAGGTGTTTAATTGTGTTAGCATAGTTATAAAACCTCACCCGCCTGCGTTCAGTCCACCGCACCTCTCCTGAAGGAGAGGAGTTTGGGCAGAAAAGCTTGACGGCCTTTTTACTTTTTAATTTTTACTTTTTAATTTTCAATTACTTTATCAAGAAACACCCACGTTTCGCCGGGCTTTGTTCCTTCAATACCTTGCTGGTACTTCTTCATTAAATTATTCCAGTCATCCACACGTGGATTATTCTCGGTTGTTTTTGGATTTAATTTGTCAAGGCTAGCCCCTCTCGGGATGCTGATAATCAGCATCAACTGACCACCGTTTTTGAACACCTGTAATTGCTGGAAATCAGCATTACAGAAACCTTTTGAAACTTCTGGCCATTGCTTAAACTGAGTGGCATGATAGTCGAGGTATTCTTTTTGTAAAAGCGAATCTTTAACCAGATCAGCCGTTAAAAGGATATTGTCCCACTCTTTCACAATTGTTGAACCCGGGCAATGCTTTTTCCGGTTAAACTCATAAAAAGGAGCATTGTAAATTTTCACTGAATTATCAGGGAACTTTATCAATAAATCTTTGCGGATTTTCTCAGGATTTTCTATCGCTCCGTAAATCACTGTATGGTTACTCCATTGATAGATATTTTCCATTGGAATTCCATGTTTGCGAGCTATTTCGGCAATGGAGCTTACATCATGTTTTGTACCTGCCGCTCCTACTATCTCTACAACCTTCTTCTTTTCAGAGTGGTTAATTTCCCTGTCGGGAGAAGCTGGTGCTTTTTCTCTTAATAAGTATCTATATGCTTGTTGTAATCCGGCTTTAAGCCTGATACTATCTGCTACCTGCGGACCATTATTCTCCCACACGTTACCCGGGCCGTTAGCATTTTGAAGATATTTATCAGCAGGGGTCCAGTTGTTTTTTACAGTAAAATAGGACGATCCCTCGTCTGTATATAAATAAAACCAATGATTGGGGTCGTGAACATAAGGTGCTTTGTAAATACTATCGACGTAGTTTTCAGCAATTAAAGAACCCGGTTGGGCAGATAAGGTATAAATTGATGAAACATCGTACATGTGTTTGGCATAACGATGAATCTTGTTAGCAACAATGCGGTTATTGCGCATTGTATTAATAGTTTTAGACCATCCCCAACCCATGGAAATCCCGGTGTAAGACACTTCAGAGATATCATTATGTTCAATCCTGATACCTTTTACATATCCGGCACTGATGCCTATACTGCCCCAATCTTCATTAGTAACATCGGTAACCAGGTTATTGCTCACTAAAACATTTGTGCAAACATCCCTTTCGTCCTGCGGATTATATGGAACATGCACCTCATGCGCTTCGTCAGAATATACGCCTACATGAATCCCCGTTCCTCCGATATCTTTAAATAAATTCCCTTTTATCTGGTCGTTATGTGTTCCTCTTTTATAATCCAACCCTGTAGAGGCAAGATGTTCAAAGCGGCAAGATTCAAAACCTGTATTATTTGTAAATGACACTTCAACCGCAGCAGCTGGTCGACCTACCCAGGCCTGATTTTCCATTCCTGCTTTATCTGGTGTACCGGGAATTTTCAGTTTATAAGCATCGAGCATGTACATGCCGGATTGGTGTGGAACGTGCCCTTCTTTTGATGGACGAAGCCACGTTGAATGCTGGAAAGAAATCCCTTTAAAGGAGACATATGCAACCGGACGATCGATCGTTCCCTGAATCTTAACAAGTGTTTCTAAATACGGAACCGTTACAGTAGCTGTATTCAAATTTTCGTTGACCTTCGGCCAATAATAGACCTTCTGATTGCGTTTGTCCAGATACCACTCGCCAGGTTCATTTAAAAATTCAATGGCATTTGAAAGAAAGAATGCAGAATTGCCGGTCGTTTTTGAAATCCATGGAGCCGGCCATGGATGCTCGGACTGAACCCGACTTTCAGGCTGATAAAAAGACAGCTTAGCGCTATCCCCCTTCGTTTCAACCGATTTGACCCTTAAATTTGCAATTGCCCACCACTGATGAATGAGCATTTCCAGGCCGTTGGCATTTCTAAGATCTGCGGTCGGTTTTGGAATCCAGCAAGTTTCTTCCTTATGGTTCCAGGAAAGAATACGGTTCATCGTACCGATTTTAACATCCCGGGAACGGACAGCCTTTACATTATTTACCCAAAGCTGGCGGAAATCCAGAACATTATCTCCGATAATCGGCGCATCAGCAACCCAAACTTTTCCCTGTGCTTCCGCTGGCAACCCTGCAATGTTACTGGAAGTTCTTTGCCATCTTTTTACGGTTATTCCACCACTTATTATCGGAATTTCGCCTTTTGCCGCTTCAAAAACAGTAGGACTCGCCGCTGTTCCCGAATCTTCCGGCCGAATAAACAGCGGTTCGTCAATAGTATAAACTCCACCCCGAAGAATAATTGTAATTCCATTTGATATGGATGGGTCTGACAACCTTCTCAACTCGCGTGCCTTTCTTAAAGCCAAACCAATATCAGCCAGAGGTTTTGCTTTACTTCCCGGATTTGAATTATTACCCTTGGGCGAAACCCATATTTCGGCTGCCTCTGCTTTAAAGAAAACAAGACAGAGAAACAGCAATAAAAAAGCGGTAAAACGTTTGGTTAAAAAGGTCATTAATCGGTTATTTAATTTATAATGATGCTCTCAGATTAAGCATGAATGGTAATTCCACTTTCTCGCGGTAACCTTTGGCAATCATTTCTGCTGCCAGTAATCCCATGTGTTTATAATCTGTAGAAATGGTGGTAATTCCCTTAAGGATATATTTCTTCATCGGCGTTTCGTTGTAAGAAATCAAACCAATATCTTCTCCCACCTCAAAAGATGTAGCGCTTATTTTCTCGATCACAGATATTAAACCAGGTTCGTTAAGACAGATATAAACAGTCCCAGCCTTAAGATCTTCGTATTCTAAACTATCTATGACTTCCCTTTCAAAGGCATACTGAAGGCAAAATGAGTTGAAACCGGCAATTATCTCTTTCGGGTAATAGCTATCCTTCGGGAAAATAAGTTTAATGGTGTGGTACTTACTTAAAGGCTGTACAGCCTGCTCAAGCGCCTTGTAAATATCCTTTTGGAAGTTTTCATATATGCAACCATATTTACCATGAACTTCCGGAAGCGCTTTATCCAGCAGAATCAACTTCTCTTTCGGAATGGCGTCAATCAGAACTTCGGCCTCATCTTCACTATCAAGAAAATGTGGTATAATAGCATAGTGAGAATAGTCGTTCTTCTGAGTAATAAGCCTTTTAAACAATTTAAAATCATTATTATAGATATAAAAATCTATAGGCACATGCGTTCCAAGATTCGCAACGAAAGCATCGTAAAAAACCTTTTTCTCTTCGCTGATTTTATTAATTAAAAGACAAACTTTAAGCTCTTGCTTTATCTCTGTGGTAATTACATAATGGCCTTTTCCGGGGACAGAGCTAAGCACTCCCAAATGCTGCAAATACTTATAACTTCTATCCGCTGTTTCTCTGGATATTTCTAAATTATAGGTAAGCTCATTCAGCGAGGGCAGTAAAATATTTTTGTGGATTTTGCCCGATTCTATCGCCTCTAGAATAGAATGCGCGAGCTGTAAGTATTTCGGTGTTGCCGAATGCATATCCACCTGAATGTTCTCGAAAAATTTGTTGTGAGTTGTAGTAGCATAGGTTGACTTCATAATCACTTTGTTTTTAAGTTAATAGACATAGGTTGCAAACCCTCTGATGTAGCTTGCAACTTTATTTTTCCAGATTTTTCTGTTGATTGAATAATCGCCAGGCATTTTCCGTTAAATGCTTTTCTGTAAGGAGCCTTAAAAGACTCCATACTTGCCTGATAACCGTTATCTACTCCCACAATATCTCCCTGACCAGCTATACTAAACTTTACCAGGTTGTCAGCGTCAGGAACAAGATTCCCTTCTGCATCTAATATTCTTACTGTAATGAATGAAAGATCTTTTCCATCCGATTGTATTTTCTTTCTATCAGCTGTAAGCTCAATTTTAGCCGGAGCGCCGGCTGTTTTGATTTCTCTTGTCAGTATTATTTTTCCATCCTTGCGGGATATAGCTTTTAAGGTGCCGGGGTCAAATTTCACCCTCCACATGATATGGATGTCATCACCTGATTTACGCTTTGTTCCCAGTGATTTTCCGTTCAGAAACAGCTCCACTTCGTCGGCATTGTTGTAATATGCCCAAACGTCAACAAGTTTACCAGCTTCCCAATTCCAATGCGGAAAAATATGAAGAACCGGTTTGCTTGTCCATTCGCTTTGATACATATAATACACATCCTTCGGAAATCCGGCCAAATCAATAATTCCGTAATAAGAACTACGTGCCGGCCAAGGATACGGATGTGGCTCGCCTAAAAAGTCGAAGCCCGACCAGACAAACAATCCTGCCATGTGTGGCAATTTCTTAACAACATTCCAGATGGTTTCATGCGGAGATCCCCAGTATGCAAAGGAATTATCGTAAGCAGAGGCGGTCCAGTCAGGATTTCCTTCTGTAAACTTTGTTTTACCGTCTTTCGGCCATATTCTCATACTATCCGAAGGCATTTCATAATGTCCGCGGGTTTGTAATGCCGAAGCCGTTTCTGCTGAGATGAATTTTTGTCCAGGGAAGCGATTAGGCAAATCAGCATAATCCACGTGTTTATAATTGAACGACAAGACATCTAAAGCTCCTGACTGGTAGATCATATTCTTTTCAGGAATATTCTCAGTAAGGGCCGAAGTAACCGGACGAGTAGTATCTAAGTTTTTTACATACTTCACCAAATCCCTTGCAATTGAAATTCCAGTGCTGTCAAACTGCTCGCGAATCTCATTTCCAATGCTCCACAAGATAATTGAAGGATGATTTCGATCGCGTTTCACCATGTCCTCTAAATCTCTTTTGGACCATTCCGGGAAATCAATGTGGTAATCTTTGGAATTTTTCTTCTTCTTCCACATGTCAAAAGCTTCGTCCATGACCAGGAAGCCCATTTTATCACATAAATCCAGCAACTCAGGAGCGGGTGGATTATGTGCGGTACGGATTGCATTGCAACCCATGTCTTTCAACATTTCCAATTGGCGTTCTGCAGCCCGTATGTTGAAGGCAGCGCCAAGAGCTCCCAAGTCATGGTGATTACACACTCCAAGAATTTTAAGAGGCTTACCATTTAAATAAAAACCAGTGGCAGAATCAAAATTGAAGTAGCGGATACCAAAAGGGGTATCGTATTCGTCTACTACCTTATTATCTTTATAAACTCTTGTAACTGCTCTGTACTGATGCGGAGTTTCTGGAGACCATAAGCGTGGGGCTTTTACGTCCAAAGTTTGAGTTAGTGAAATCACCTCATCCTTCAAAGAAATACCGGAAGAACCAACTTCAGCAACTTTTTTGCCGTTTGCACCATATATAATGGAGCTAACTTTCACCGAACCTGATCTGTTCCCCGAATTTTTTAATTTAATATCAAGCTTGACAGTTGCACTCTCGTTTGAAACTTCCGGAGTTGTAACAAAGGTCCCCCAATGGTCAACCGCAACATCCGAGGTCGTATTAAACCAAACATTCCTGTAAATACCAGAACCGGTATACCAGCGAGAATTCGGTTGTGATGAATTATCGACCCGTACAGCTATCGTATTTTGTCCGCCGAAGTTTAAGCAAGAAGTGATATCGTATGCAAATGAAATATACCCATTTGGCCGCTTACCCAAATACTTTCCATTAACCCAGACCTCGCTGTCGCGATGAACACCATCAAACTCAACCGAAATATTTTTAGAAGATGAAGAAGCCGGAAGTGTGAAACTTTTGCGGTACCAGCCGATCCCGGTAGGTAAAGCGCCGCCACCTGTTGTTGTAGGATTTTTTTCATCAAAAGCACCTTCGATACTCCAGTCGTGAGGCAGATTTAATACTCTCCATTTAGAGTCGTCAAAACTTACCTCTTTAGCTTTTCCGGCATCACCTAAAAAGAATTTCCAGTTTTTATTGAAACTTACCCGGTTCCGCGGCTGTGCCGTTGCCGAAACACATAAAAATAAGGATAGTACAAAAAATAAAGCTTTTAGTCTCATTGATGCCATGCGTTTATTTATTTTCCGAATTGATGAAATTGATCTTACTGGTCCCGAGGTCCTTTGACGTTGCTACTGCAATTCCACGCTGCTCTTTGTTATTTACGGCGCAGTAATAGTGATAAACAACACCTTTATGTTTCACGACAAAAGACTTATGAGCATACAACTCATCGTAAGGTTTGGACGACTGGACAAGGTTCTCCCCTGCCCAATCTTTCCAACTAACCATATCTTTCGAAACCGCAAAGCGATTAAATGCACCTTTTCTATCCTGCCAGAATGCTCCGAAATAAAACATAACCCAGTTATCTCCTATCTTTTGCACTACTCCATCGCCGGTTATTCCCACAGGATGATGTACCACAGGTTCAGGGTTAAAGCGTTTCCAGTTCAGCATATCATCCGAAACTGCCATTCCGATGCGTTCAAACCAGCGGGTTTTAAGATTATTTTTTGCTGAATCGCCATTGGCGTTATAGTACATCACAAATGGATGTCCGGTAGTTTTCTCTTTGTCCCAAACTACAGAGCTTTTAAACAGCTTGCGATTTTCCCACCAGCGTACGTCGGCATCTTTTGAAGTAAACAATGGCTCCGGAAGTCTTTGCCACTCATGTGGTTTGGTAGGATCTCCGCTTGTGTAAGCCATTCCTATGCTTAGATCACCTGCTTCGTAGCCTTTCACCGCACCACCGAAGTACGACATCCAGTATTTGCCTTTGTATTTTTTCAGCTTATAGCTTCCGCCCCATTTAGTATCCTGCAGGCCGATATAGCCGGCTCGCTGATTTCCATCCCATTTAGTAGTGTCGCCAAACGACATAATACGACCAAGGGTTTGCCAATTTAAAAGATCCTTACTTTTAGAAAGCCATGTTTCATAACCGCGACCATCAAAAATCACATAGGTCATGTACCAGTTTTTCCCCTTACGAAAGACGCTTGGACAATCCATCTTTTTTGAATTGTCATCGGGCACCATGATGAGTCCGTATTTGTAAGGTGTTTTTATTTCATTGTAAATGGACTGCATTTCTGATTCAGAGACTTCGTTTTTCTGAGCAAAAGAAATCTCAGTAAAACCTAAAAAAATCAAAACGCAGGCTGATATATATCTCATCTAAATTGTTCCTCTTTAATTGCTTACTCTAAACTTGTAATTCCCTGAACCAACATTAACTTCGGCCTTCCCATTTTTAAAATCAACTGCTTCCAAATTCATCCCCGATTCAGTGACCACACTCGTTGCTTGTGCCGGCAAATAGATTGTAGCTGTTGTATTCGCAGGTATTTGAACGTCTATTTCAAAGCTGTTTGCTGCTTTCCTCCATTCGGATTTAATCATCCCGTAAGGAGAATTATAGCTTGTATTGGCAAAGGTCAAATCACCTACGACCTCTGGCTTTATGTCAATTTTATTGAAAGCAACGGCCCCTTCTGCAATTCGGATACCTCCCAAACCACTGTAGAACCATTCCATTAAATGCCCTAGCATAAGGTGATTATTTGACACCGTTGGAAGCGCCGCCCAAGATTCGGTAAGAGCCGTCGCGCCTTTTGCCAGTTGATAACCATAACCCGGAACATCCGTTCGAATATTCATGTCATAAATCACATCAGATCTGCCTTCATTTTCGAGTACACGCAATAAATAGCGGTAGCCTATATCGCCGGCAGTTAAAGCATTTCCTCTGTTCCGGATATCTTTTACTAGATTATCCAATACCGCTTCTTTGTACTGTGGCTCAACCAGTTTCATGTAAAGAGCCATCGCGTTAGCCGCCTGACTTCCGGTTGCATATTGCTTAGTTTCTTTATTGAAGAATGCTTTGTTAAAAGAAGCTTTCACTTCAGCGGCCAGCTTCCTATATTTTGCAGCGTCCTCAGGTTTGCCCAGCATTTGAGCAATACTATCCATGATGTTTAAATCATAATAAAAAATAGCCGTACCGGTTACACCCATTGGCGTAAGCTGAGAAACACCCGGAGGATTGGGTCCCAAATCGTACCAATCACCTAAGCCTTGTGATAAAATATTATTTTTTGCTTTCGTTTGAAGATAGGCTATATACTTCTGCATCATCGGATAACTGGATGTAAGCGCCTGCCTGTCTCCATACCATTGATACATATACCAGGGCATTATAATGCTGTTACTGCCCCATTCCGGAGAGTCGCGAAACATTCCGTCGCCCCATTCAAATTTCACATATTCGGGTGCGATTTCGGGAACCAAACCATCTTCCAGCTGCGACATTTTCATGTCCCGAATTACCTTACGTCCAAGATTTGCGATGTCATAATTATACCGAATTGAAGCACCAACTAAATGCGCTTCTTCAAGCCATCCAAGCTTCTCGCGATGAGGGCAATCTGTAAACACACTGGCCATATTACTTTTTATGGCCCAATCGATCAGTTTATCGGTTTTATTGAAAAGCTCGTTTGACGAGACAAACGACCCAACCCTTTCTGCGTTATTACGGGTATGCAGTCCTTTAATTTCTATAATCTGAGGTAGATTCTGCGGGCTGATTTCTCCGAGTTGCACGCCACCTCTAACTTCAAGATAACGGAAGCCATAATAAGTAAAACGAGGGCGCCAGGTTTCTACTCCATCGCCTTTAAGAATGTATTCAAAGTAAAAAGGACTTCCGGTTGGTCGCTGGTTTATTGAACCATCCGCTTTTAATAATTCAGCAGGACTCACTCTTATCGTGTCTCCTTTTTTACCCTTCACTTTTAGTTCAATAATTCCCGAAGCATTTTGAGCTAAGTCGTAAACGAGATTTCCATTGGCAAGTCTGGTGGTTTTTACCGGACTAAAGTTTTCAAATATTTTTAACGGCTCAGCCATTTGAGAGTTTAGCTGAGGGGGACCATTTACGATTAGCACCGGTTTCCACTTTTTATCATCAAAAGCTGGCGTATCCCAACCTTGTTGTTCAAGGTTGGCGTTGTAATCTTCTCCTCCATAAATGCTCGAGAATATTATCGGGCTTTTTGATGTTTTCCAGCTGTTGTCGCTGACAATATTTTCTGAAGTACCGTCGGTGTATTCAATTAAAACCCTGCTAATCATTTTTGGGTAACCGAAAGAGGATTTCAGCTTACGATAACGCCCTTTAACGGGAGGAACGTAGTAAAAACCGTTGCCAAGCATTATGCCGATAGCGTTATTACCTTGTTTTAATTGGTTTGTAATATCAAAGGTGACGTATAACGCTTCTTTGTCGTATTTCGTCCAGCCTGCATCCAAAAAATGATCGCCAGCTTCTTTTCCGTTAATGCTTAACTCAAAATGCCCTAATCCGGAGATAAATGCAGAAGCCTTTTTTACCTTCTTTTTAACCGTAAAGTTCTTTCTTAATAAGGGTAAGACGTTACTGACTGTAATTTTATCAACCTTTTTATCTGTTACCAATGAATAAACCAAAGAATCAGGCAACTTTTCATAAGCAATCCACTCGGCTCCTTTCCAGTCAGAATGGTTCAATAACCCCATTTGAAAGCTCGCAGTTTGCGACCATTGCGACTGATTATTTTTATTATCCCAGATCATTACTTTCCAGTAATATGTTTTAGCCGACTGTAAAGCCTTCCCGTTAAAACTGACCTGGATGGATGATGATGAGTTACGTTTTTTAGAGTCCCATATATTGCCAACGTTTTTCCGAAGTTTCAGAACATCATCCGCAACAAGAATTCTATAAGCGGTTTGACTAACGTTTCTTTGGGAAGAGTTTATTTTCCAGCTTAACCGTGGGGCGGCAATATCAACACCCAAAGGATTCACTTTATTTTCACAACGAACATCTGCAATGAGAAGCCCCTGCGAGAAGGCTTGCATCGTCATAATTAATGCGAATAGTACCGATGTTAGTTTGTGCATGTTCTAAAAACAAAGCTTAAACCAAACAATTTGGATAAAGGAAAATCTCAAAAAATGCTTAAATATTCCAGATTGGTTAGCTTCTATACAAAAATATAGGGAGGAGGCAGTGTTTTTTTATACCAAGTTCTCAAGGTATTGTAGGATGTTATCCCGGGTTCATCTATATCAAGCAATAACTAAATAGCTAGAATTGCTTCTTTTCAATAAACGTTTTAGGGTCCTAATCAATTTTTCAAAGATGCTGCTTTGCTGTTTAACAGAGTCGTATTTAACTTTATTTTAACCATACCCATTGGATGAAACCGTTCGGAAGTTATAGCGGCATACATTACAGTGTAGATATCGTTACCTTCCGGAATTAAACATAAGGGAGTCCTCATTACATTCCACCACTTTTTCACTTTTGTTTCAATAGGCAAATAATGAGCTTCTGACCATTTATACCCATCATTTGAAAGAGAGTAACCAATCATATTGGGTAAATGATGACCCCAGGCTTCCGGTCCGCCATCAAAAATAGTTATAAACATCCCGTTAGGTAACTGGTATACAATTGGATTTTCAATAAACCAGGGATGAATTGATGTAACTGGATTAATTATTGTATCCAGTCTTGTCCATGGACCTTCCATTGTTTTAGATTTTGCTAGCCCGACAAACCAACCCTTTCCTGACTTATCAGGGTAATCCTCCCTCTTTTTATACGGATAAGCACCTCCGTAAAAAGCCAGCCATTCATTCCCTACTTTATATGGAAAGAACGAATCAACACCCTGGCGTCCTTCCCATAACTGAGAGTCCATACCGGGTTCCATTATAATCCCACAGTCTTTATATGGCCCTGCAATACCTTCGTAACCATCTTTTAGTGATTCGCAGCGCCAAATTCTACCAAAAGAATGATTAGGGGCAATAGCTTTATCAACGGTATAGGCCAAATAATATCCATACCACCTATTTGCTTCCTTATTAAAAACCGGCATATACGACCAGATAGCGCCACGTCTGTCGTTCATTGGATTGTCCTCCGGAACGAGTGCATAATTGCCACTGGCCTGGTAAATTGTAGATTGCCTTTTCCAATGAATAGCATCCTTACTTGTCCAGTGGCCTATGCGGGTTTTCACCCGATCATAATAATAGTCAATGCCTTTTTCCCCGGCTCTTTCCGTTGGAAACATATGATAGGTGTCTCCTATTTTAACACAAGCTCCCCCTTCAAAACCGCCTTGTATCCCTTCTGTTCCGGGCATGCCTTCACTAATTACAGGATTATCTGACCCACCTATAATTTCAAATAGAGGCTTTTCATTTACAAAACCTTCTATAATGAAAGGCTCCCACAATCGTCCATCCGGCAATTTTGCATTAGCGTTTACAATTTTATATGTTGGCGAAACAGCGCCAAGAAAAACAAATAGACCAGGTTCCCATTTTATTTGATGTTTACCTTTGGCATAGCACACTTCATACACATCTACAGAGGGTAATCCAGTAATGGTAACCGCATTTTTTATGAGAGGTTTCTTAGTCAATTTCCCCTTTCCAAAATTAATTGATGTCAGGTAAGACAAACTTTTATCAGTTACAGAATCTCTGAAAACACCAACTAGTAAATGGCTTTCCCGATTAAATTTCACGTTAAGTGCTCCTTTTTTCACTTCCCCGTTACTATAAGAAAGCTGCACACCAGTTAAGCCCTCAAGTTCAGCTGCGACCTTAACAATACTATGTTTACTATCAACAAAGACATTATTGAATTGGCTTAAACGATAGCTTTTATAACCAGGGGATAGAACCTCAAAAGCAACAGAAGCAGGCTTTCCAGATGATTCGTTTTTATGTTGAGCACCAGATTTGGAATCATCTAATACCAGCAGCAAACAGAGTATATAAGGAGAAAATATTAGTGGAAATCTTTTTAAAGGACTCATTCGATAAGCTTTTTCAAACAATTAATCAGCCTATTATCAATTACCAGATTGAAAAATCTTTTTCATATAAGCCGTATTTGCTGAGAAATTCCTCCTCACATTTGTCGGATCGGTTTGGTCTCTTGAGCGTTCAATAACCAGCCAGCCTTTCCAGCGCATATCATCCAAAGTTTGTTTCACTTTTCGCATATCCAGACGAGTATTGTTTTCCAGCCAAACACCGTCTTCATCAGTACAATGAATCATACAAATTCGCTTTCTGCCCAGTATTCTAAGCTCCTGATGCAAATCACGTCCCGCCTTAAGCGGGTTAGAGAAATTAAAATAGATTTTTATAGCAGAGCAATCAATATCTTTCAATAATTGCTTCTCTCCTTTTGCATCCAGCGCAGTTTCTATCCCAATAACTACTCCCGCCTTTTTAGCCATCTTTCCGACGACTTTGAGCCGTTCTACGATGGCCGGACGCAATTCAGGATTTTTAACCAGATCTCCCTGTATCCCAAGAGGCAGAAAGGCCACTTTGACGTTTAACGCTTTCATGGTATCTATACAATCCTGCACCATACGTTGATAGGTTGGTCGAGTTGCAAACGATTGGGCGTAAAATCCGGTCATCGCTAAAGAGCAGATTTCGAGATTTAGTTCCCTGGCTTTATCAATATATTGCTGTAAAACCTCGGGCTTTGCTAATTGGTTATCAAAAGTGTCTCTGTTGCCTAAGCCTCCCATATCGACTTCAAGCCCGTCGGCGCCTAATTCTTTCGCCAAAGGCAAAGCGCTTAATTTCTGACGTTTTAAAATCATCAGATCGATAACTGCGATTTTATAACGTTGCTTTTTATCAAATGCCCAAACAAAGCTGCTGGGAATGCATAAGCCCCCGGTTAATAAAGCTGCACTTCTTAAAAATTCTCTTCTGCTTTGCATGATTATTTTTTAGTGCTGTTAGCGAATACCCTCTCTAATTCCTCAAAACTTCTGATCGCATTTGAGGGTAGTTTTTCACCTTTTTCGCCAAAAACGTACATTGCCGGGAATTTCTCAATCATTACTGTCGACTCATCAATTTTGCCTGATTTATCCTGAACCTTTTTCAAATCCAGCTTAAAATGCTTTGCTAAAAAACTATATAAAGCGAGGCGTTTATTCGCGCCGTAATCATGCCCTTCGGTTGCTAGATGAACGTTTTTAACAGCATCGGCTTTGCCATAAAAACTATAAACTCTTTGAACGAAAGGAAATTCGACCTGAGGCACCTGCTGCGTCCAGTCTTTGCCATCCGAAATAGCCAACTGAGGTCGCGGTGCAGCCATAGCTGCAATCTCTGCATTGTTTGTTCCGCCGCCACATAAGTGAACACCCATTCCGCTTTCGCAAGGGCAACCGCCACTGTGGTAAGATGAAAGCATAACGACCGGAACGCTCAATGTGATCCGATCATCAAGCGCTGTTACCAACATGGTCTGACTTCCGCCGCCGGACCCGCCTGTAATCGCCACACGTTTAGGATCGGCGTTTTTGAATGATAACATCCAATCCAGAATACGTTCGCTATTTAAAAACTGAATAGTTTGTGCCAGGGCACGTCTATGATCTTCCGGTTTAAATTGTAATAAAGACTCTCCCCAGGCAAACAGATCATAACTAAAAGCCATCGCCCCCATTCGGGCCTGCATTGCACACCTGTATTGTGCATCAGCACGATAACGACCATCGCCGAAATGCCCGTCAGGATTTAAAATCACAGGGATTTTTCCTTTTGGATTTAAGGGCTTATAAAGTGAGCCACTTACATATAAACCGGGCAAAACTTCCAGAGCTACATTTTCAACTGTATAGCCATCGAACTTTCTTTTATTACTGATAATCGGTTTGCTCTTCGGTTTTGCCGGCAACGGAGAAAGCTTTAATGCCTCCCACATACAGGACTTTAATTCCTGCTTACGCTTTTCCCAGCTTTTTGTATCACTATAAAAAGTCGACAGAAAATCAAGCTGCTGCTTGCCCTGCAATGGTGTTTTTAGATGATATTGAAAGCTTTGTAATTTGTATCTCCCCTCACCTTCTTTGGCAAAGGTTATATCCTGAGACGATAAAACGTTGTTTAGTGTTTCCTCTAGATCCGGGCGGAATCTCCAGCCTGCGTATGTAACCATACGATCCTTGACCAAATCTTCGGGATAACGGATTTTAATCTTAAACTGGGTTTCAATTTGTGCGATGACATCTTTTAATGGCTTCTTAAAGGCATCATCAGAGGTTTGTCCAAAAGAAAAACCAACTATAGATAAAAAGTAACTTAAAACAATTAATCTCTTCATAGATGATCTATTTTGGAATCTCGTCAGTTTCAATACGTAGCCGCTCTTCTGCCTTTCGTTCTTTTCTGGCTTCGCTCCAACCGCTGTAAAGTAAAAACTTATCCAACTTCGGTTTAGGAAAGAAAAGACTGGCAACATACCCAACAACGATTATAACTAAGTGACTGTAAACTCCTAACATGAGCTTATTGTGTGTGAAATTGTATGCACCAAAGTCTATTAATAGTAACTCTGTATCGCCAAAGTTGAATTTAGTAGAAGTTAAAAAGGCGTAAGCGGTAAAAATCACACAAACAACAATCGCAATGTTTATTCCCTGCCGGTTGGCTCTTGCGCTAAATAATCCTAAAAGAAAAATACCCACAATACCGCCGGAGAAAATAGCATAAAGAGTGAAGATTATCCCTAAAATTCCTTCGTTGCCCAGGTTGATATAAATAGCACCGATACCGATCGAAATCAAGCCTGATATAACCACCAATATTTTACTAACCTTTAAATATTGTATGTCTGCATTTTTCGGCTTTAATTTCTTGTAATAATCTTCAATTCCAACAGCGGCCAGAGAATTTAAATCGGCGCTTAAACTGCATATCGCAGCAGAGATCATGGCAGCAAGGATAAATCCGATAACTCCGGTCGGAAGGTTGGTCATGATAAAATATGGAAAAACGGCATCCGGACGAGTTCCCTCGGGAAGAGGCTGTTGCTGGTAAAGCACAAACAAGGCGGTGCCGATAAACATAAACATAGTCCACACCGGAACAGTAAGCAATATACCCATCATCGAGGCACGAATGGCAGATTTATCGCTTCTCGCAGTCAAATATCGTTGAACAACGGTTTGGTCTGTTCCATATTTTTGGATGGCATAAAATGCACCGTTAATAACCATTACAATGAATGTTAAACGGGTAAAATCAACATCATAAGGACCAAACCCCGTTCGCCCCTTAGCCTCTGCAATGTTCCAAACCGCAGCCGGCCCCCCATCAACAGAAAACAGTATAACCAACAGACAAAGAATACCACTGGCGAAAAGCATAAAGCCCTGGAAAACATCGAGCCATATAACAGCCTCAATTCCTCCCATAAGGTTAACCACAATAATTATAAAACCCACTACTGCGATGATTACAAAAGGATTACCCCCTGTCATACTTGATATTGCTATCGCCAGGAGGTAAAACACTGTTCCCATCCCGGAGAACTGGCGAAGAACGAAAGCAATGGAGCTGTAATATCTTGCAACAGGACCAAAACGTTTTTCAAAATATTCGTAGGTACTCAAGCCAATTACTTTTCGATACAGCGGCACAATAAACCAGATTGTTCCCATTAGAACGATAGGCACCATTAAGCCCTGTACAAGCAAAATCCAGTTCGAAGAATAACCTTCGCCAGGGTAGCCCAAAAATGTAACACTACTGATTAATGTAGCTAAAAGAGACATGCCAATTGCCCAGGTGGGGACCCTGCCGTGGGCAGCAAAATACGTTTGGGTTGTATTCTGATTACGTGAAAATCTGAAACCAAAATACAATGTTATGAGCAATACAATAATAATAATGATGTAGTCGACTACACTTAAAAGAGATTTATCCATACAAATGGTTAGTTTAAGTTTTAAAGTTCAAAAAACTTAAAACTTGGTTTGGCCAGTTATAACTACCTGGTTTTAATGTTACATATAAATGTTCGGTCCCCGTGACTTTACATCGGATTACTCCGGTTGCGTATTGATGTACAGGCTCTAATATTCTGATCTTAAGCTCGTTTAAAACAGCCGAAGCCGTTGATCCGCCTTCAATTACGAGTTCATTAATCTGTACTTTTGTAGACACATGTTTTACAACGGAAGCCATGATGCCTCTAAGCTCTGACGCACTCGCAGAACCAACAGTCTGAGGATCTATCGCAATAATTGCTTTCCCGTTTCCATTTAGCAAATTACAAATTGAATTACAATAAGCATCAAACTGATCCTCATCGCTTTTACCATCTATGATCGAACCTTGCAAATAGCTTACGGGCGCTCCGGCGTTTTGGAGCTCTTTCACCCAGTCCGCACTTTTAGCAAAGGCACTGCCAATCACATACAGTGTAGTTCCGCCAGGTACTCCATTATTATGGGATTGAGATTCCGATATTAAATCAGCGGTCTTCAACACCGCCTTGAAAAATCCGGAGGCTCCTGCCAGAAAAACATCTTTCAGATCGATCTGAGCCCATTGATCTAAATCTTCTTCCGACTTTGCCTCAGCGACCGTTATTCCGTTTTCGAGTGCAGAGTTTGAATATCTTCGAACATGAACGCCTGCGCTTGCTTTTAGTAATTTCAGAACATCCGAATCCTTTGCAGGAAACTCCGGATCAGCTGAAAAGGACGTTTCAGAAATTGGAGTTCCGTAAATCAGATAAACGCCGTTTTCTATAGTTCGTCCCAAAGCAGGATTAGCCGGAACCAACAAAGCCTTTTTCAATCCCAGGACACCTAAGTGAGCAGAAATCTCGGAGGCTACGTATCCCCTGAGAACAGAGTCTACCTTTTTGAATATAAAGAAAGGATTAAACTGCAAAAGATCTTTGGTTATTTGCTCCATCGTTGCAACAGCCTCAGCTTCTGATTTTGAGCGCGTATCGGTAGCAATAATCAATAAATCGGCATCCGAGGAAAGATTCACCCGGGTACAAATTTCGACTTTAAACCCATGGTTTAACCCTATTCCACCAATTTCTGCCGCACCGGTTAAATCATCAGCGATTACTGCAATCATCAATTAATCTATTTTTTATATTTAGAAAGCTGCACCGCAGATTCTATTGCTAAAACCATTGCATCCGGACTCGCAACGCCTTTTCCGGCGATTTCAAATGCTGTTCCGTGATCTACCGAAGTACGAATAATTGGTAAACCCATGGTGATGTTTACGCCTTTTACGCTATCCATTTGCTGCTTATCAGCATTCCATTTAAATCCTGTCAGCTTAAATGGAATATGACCCTGATCGTGATACATCGCAACTACACCACCAAAATACCCCGTGGCCGCTTTTGAAAACATCGTATCGGCGGGAACAGGGCCCTCAACATCGTAACCCCGACGTCTTGCCTCTTCAACAGCAGGAAGAATTTCTTCATCATCTTCTGTTCCGAAAAGACCAGAATCACCTGCGTGCGGATTTAGTCCCGCAATTCCGATTTTAAGATTTGTTTCTCCTAAACTGATCAAGCCGTTATGCAGCAAATCTACTACTTCTACTATCCGGTCCTTTTTAACCAGATCACAAGCCTGACGAAGTGATACGTGCGTAGAAACGTGAATGACTTTCATGTTATCCTCTACAAGCAGCATCGCATATTTTTTCGTTCCGGTATATTGAGCGTAAATCTCAGTGTGACCTGCAAAATTATACCCCGCTTCATTGATTGACTTCTTATTAATTGGACCGGTTACGGTGCCGTCAAGCTCCCCTTCAAGAGCAAGTTCAATTACTCTTTTTACAGCCTCAAAAGAAGCTTTACCAGCCATTGCCGAGATCTCGCCAAACTTCAGCTGATCCAGATCTACATTCTGTAAATCAAGCACATCAATGGTTCCTAGCTGAAATTTTGCATCTTTAACTTCTTTAACAGGATTAATAATAGCTTTAAGATTCAAGCGGTCGATAATGGCATTAAACACACCTGCATCGCCAACGAGGATGGGTTTACAGATGGCATAAATTTTATCCTGCAATAATGCTTTTATCGCAATTTCGGGCCCGATACTCGCCGGGTCTCCCATAGTAATTCCTAAAATAGGTTTATCCTGCATGTGTTAACGACAGATTTATTTGAATTCCTTCTTTTTTAATTAATTCTCTAAATGAATGTAACAGTTGTAACTCTTCTTCGGTCGACATAAGCTGAAGAGGTTTAATCACATTCGCTTTGCACAAACCATACTCGCTCATCAATACTTTCAAAGCCCATAAAGATTCGCCCAAAGTTCTTCCGCCCTGATAAAGATCTCCAAGCAGGTCTGATTGCCTTTGCGCCTCGTAAGCCTTTTGATGATCGCCATTAAGCACTGCCTGGGTCATATCGTAATATAATCCGGGGTGTAAATTTCCTGTGCTTGGGATTAACCCGTCACTTCCGTTAATCAATGAATAGGCTGATTTTGCTGCCCATCCCAGAAAATGACTAAAATCTTCCCGGTGCGACCATAATTTAAGCGAGGAATCCAATCTCTCGTCAGATCGCTCAGAATCTTTGGTTCCAACAATATTGGGGTGATGACTCAATTCATCTATAACGCTTAACGGAATAGACATATTTGTTGTCGCAGGAATATTATAAACAATCAGCGGACCATTCACCTGTTCGGCTAATTGCTCGAAATACTTCATCATCGAATACTCGGAAAGCTTGTAATAGGTAGGAAGTGTGGACGCCACAACATCTACACCCTTATCGAAGCAAAGCTTAGCAAAGTCGACAGAGTCTTCAAAACAATTGGACGAGACACTCACATACAGTATCGTTCCCGGTTTTTTATTTTTCACTGCGGCATTAAGATAATCCAGTTTAACTGAATTAGACAATGAAGCTGATTCGCCGGTTGTGCCAAGAATAAACGGCCTGGCGTCATTTCTGTATAGATGCGAAAATATCTTCTCTACGGCTTCGTGATCTAATTTGAAGTCGGCCGTAACTGGTGTTACTACCGGCACTATCGTTCCCTGATATTTTTTTTGAACTTTCATGTTAATAGGCTGCGGTATAAATTGCGATAGCGTCTTCTAATGTGATAAGCCGCGGGTTATTTTTAAGTAATCGTGTTATTTTCATAGCGTCATTTGCCATTACAGGAATTGCATCCTCCGGAATATTCAGGTCCGAAAGTTGTGCTGGTATTCCACAGTCTTTTATTAGTTCTCTAACTTTTTCTACACCTTTAAATGCTGTATCTATTGATTTAGCCTCAGGAGAGCATCCCAGCGCAAGTGCTACATCGGCATAACGTTGAGGAGCAGCAGGGATATTAAACTCCATTACATAGGGTAATAAAAGGGCATTTGAAAGACCGTGTGCAAGATGGAACATACTTCCAAGCGGGTAAGACAAAGCATGCACACCGGCAGTGTTTACTGGTCCTAAACAAAACCCACCAAGTAAGCTTCCCATTGCAACCTGTGTACGAGCTTCTTCATCATTACCTTGCTTTACTGCTTTCACGATGTTAGCAGCAATCAACCGCATTCCTTCAAAGGCGTATATATCAATAAAAGGCTGAGCAAACTTATTCGTATAAGCTTCAAGACAATGAGTTAAGGCATCTAAACCTGTTGCTGCTGTTATAGCGGGAGGAACACTAATGGTAAGCAAAGGATCTACATAGACAGAATCGGGCACAAGAAAAGGACTGATTATTCCTTTTTTCTGATTATCCCGATTATTCACTAAAATGGCATTTGGAGAAGCTTCGCTCCCGGTACCGGATGTTGCTGGAACGCAAATGAGTTTTTTCTTCCGTCCTTTAAGTAAGCCTATGCCTACTATTTCCTCCAAAGTTTGATCGCTGTCTAACTGTGCGGCCACAAGTTTGGCTATATCGAGCACACTGCCACCTCCGATCCCCAGAACCACATCGGCTTTGAAAGGGCTAACTTTTGTAATCAGGTTTTTTAAATCATCGAAGGACGGTTCCTGTGTGATACTGGTATCTGTGCAAACACTAAGACCGGCTTGTTTTAATGCGCCAATGAGCTTATCTAATGATGAAAGAAGTGGATCAATGGTAATTATCAAAACCCTTGCTTTCGGCATAGCCAAGAGTTCGTCGGTTAAAGAATTCAGCGAGCCTTTACCAAATATCAACTTTCCCGGAAAATGTATTTTCAATTCCTGACTCATATTAATCTTGAGTTATCTCTCCTTCTACGGGGGCTGTGTAACCTTTCATTTTGGGCCAAATGCCCTTTTTTATTTTTTTCATTTTCAATTGCGATGGATCAATCACCGCATGTTTAATACGTTCTCTTCTCCATGTATAAACCGCGTGTAATAATCCATCTTGAGTTTGAATAATGGATGGGTATGAATACTGACTTATCGGCGAATCTTCCAAAATTGCTGCCGCATACCATTTTTTTCCGTCTCTGGAAATGGATAAATTAAGTGGTGTACGCGGACCTTTAGCTAAATCACCTGGAGGTAACACATGATTATAAACTAATGCAAAGCGACCGTTTTGAAGGGTTACTGCATCAGTACCAGAGTTATTATTCGGTAAAGTAGTTTTAGAAAGGGGCTCCCAGGTTTCGCCGTTATCGTACGACCATGATTGCAAAACAGCTCTGTTACGGCTGCGGGCCAGGATCTGAAGTTTTCCATCGCCATGATCAAGTATACTTGGCTGAATTGCGTTTATACCCGAATCCGCTTTAATGGGTCCAATTTTACGCCAGGTTTTACCAAAATCAGGTGTAACCTCAAAATGGATTTGCCAGCTGTTGCCGCCTTTGTTTCCTTCTGTGCTGGTTGGACAGAACAAATTTCCGTTACTTAATAGAACCGGCTTATTTTTTACAGGACCTAAATATCCTTCGGGTAATGCACGTGCATCAGACCAGGTTATACCGTTATCTTTTGAGGTTCTTAACCAGCCATGCCATGTACCCGGACTAGCACCAATTTTATAGAACAACATTAGTTCTCCGTTTGGGATTTGATATAAAACCGGGTTCCATGTAGGATATCTTTTATCGGGCATTACACCATCTGCTACGTTCTGAGGAGCCGTCCATTTTCCATTTTCATGTCGACTTACGTAAATACACACATCAGGATTACGTTCTTTAGTGCCGCCAAAAAATGCTGTCACCAATCCTTTGGGAGTTTCTACAATAGTTGCAGAATGAGACTGAGGAAATGGTGCTGTTTCGTAAACAAACTCATCAACCAAGATACCTTTTTTCCAGGGTTGGGTTTGAGCAATTGATCCGGTCGAAATGATCAACAGGAGAGTAATTAATTTTATGTTTTTGTAATGTTTCATTTTTTCTTCAAATGCCATAAGGCGCTTTAATTCCTCTCGTGAGAGGGGGAAGGGTATGTAACCTTTATTCTCAGGCGTTAATCACCGGCGCTTAATTTTTCTTAGCCGCGGCAGCATCAGCTGCTTTCTTCGCTTTTATCATATTTGTATAATCCTTATACATTTGTTTCCAGCTGCGACCATTGGAATTCAAATACTGTTCTGATCTCGTTTTATAGATCTCAAAAATTGCCGATATCTGGTTCATATTTTTATAATCTACTGCCTGCTCACGGGCCTGCTTTAAATTTTTCAAGATTTCAGCCTCCTCGGCCGCTGTCAAATTCGGAACGATGGATTTATATCCATTCATCGTGAACGCTACTTTTCCAATGGTGTATTTATCAAGAATTGCCTCTACCTGCTCTTCCGTCAAGTCTTTTCTTAAACCACTCATCAAGTTTTCATGAACGGTTTTAGGCATCGCCGAATTGGCAATAATCTGTCTGTCTAATTCAGAAAGCTTATTTCCTGTTACCGGATTAATACCGGCAGGGACTGTAGTAAATGGATGCTCATTGTGCCAGTCGCGGATGATTCTCAAATGCGTTGTTATAACCTCCTTCACACGATTTGCCTTCTCTGCATCATTCAAGTTAAGCGATGCAACCCATTCTGCGGCTTTCTTATCCTGATCAGCATCTGATTTTGCCTTCGTTTCTGCAGACATGACTTCTTTTTTAGCATCCGGTTTAACCTGGCTGCTAGCAGAAAAGGAAAGCACTGTGGCACCGAAAAGAGCAGCGCTAAAAACTTGTGTTTTTAAATTTTTCATAATGTATCTATTAAATGCTTGAACTAAATGTGTACGTGCCCGAACCAACCTCGAAAAGTGCTCTATTGCCTTCCATTTTTATAAATTTTACGCCTCTTAAAGAGGAAGCCTTTGTATTCCCTTCTTTAACCTTATCGGCAGAATTTGCTGGCACATAAACCATTGCTTTTGTATTGGCTGGTATTGTTATATTCCAGTTAAATGATTTGCCATCTCGTTTCCAATCACTTCCTATGACACCATAAGGCGATTTGTATGTACCTTTTGCATAATTTAATCCGTCGATCAGCTCAGGCTTCATAATAATTCTCTTAAACCCCGGATTTTCATAATCGGATTGTATCCCCAGTAAATTCTCATAATACCAGATCATTAAATCGCCAAGCATCATCACGTGATTTTGAGAATTCATTTTCGGATCAGCAGTGTTTCCATTCCAAAGTTCCCAAATGGCTGTAGCGCCATTTTCGATCATGTACCCCCACGAAGGGTATGTTTTCTTGGAAGCAATTTTATAAGCTAAATCGGATCTTCCTATATCCGAAAGTGTACGCATAAGCCACTGAGTTCCGATCAATCCTGTGCTTAAATGTCCCTTGTTTTCAACTTCAATAATATTCACTATCCTACGATGCACTTTATTGACGTTCCCTGGGTCAACTAATTTAAAATGAACTGCTAACAGATTATCTGTAAGAGTATTCTCACCGTAAAAGCCTTTTTGATTGTAGAATTTCTTATTAAAAGCAGTCTTTGCCGAAGTCGCTAGCTCAGAAAATGCTGAAATATCTGCATCGTTACCGGTGAGCTTCGCAAAACGACTCATCATATTTAAATAGTGATAGTAATATGCGGATGCGATTAAAGCGCTTGGGTGCTTTTGATCAGCATTTACACCGCGACCCGCTTCAGCAGTTGCAGGCGGAGCACACCAGTCTCCATAGCTATCCTTAGTAATAATGCCCTCATCATTTTTATAACGCGATTGCATATACAGCAACCATTTTTTCATTGCCGGATAATTTGTTTTAAGAACCGTCACATCTCCGGTTTGGCGATAAAGCATATCGGAAACCAAAAGCAGTGTTCCCGGCCAGGTCATGTTATCACTGTAATAGCGCCAAAAGGCTGGCGCCACATCAGGAATAGCTCCATCTGGTTTCTGAGAATACCTGATATCCTCCAGCCATTTATTGTACAAAGCAGTATTATCAAACAGGAAACTTTCCCCATAAGCGCCAGTCGACCTGTCGCCTAACCAGGGTTGACGCTCATTACGTTGAGGACAATCCACCGGCATTCCTTTGTAATTCGAGGCAATTCCCCACCATGAATTTCTATGAATCTGATTTAACAAAGCATTGGAGGTTTCGAAAGAACCAACGGTTTGCATATCGTCATAAATCAACCGTGCTGTAAAATCATTTTTGGTCGGTGTACCCGGATATCCGCTTACTTCGACATAGCGAAAACCATGATAAACAAAACGAGGTTCCCACTCCTCGACGCCTTCTCCTTTGAGAATATAGGTGTCGGTGGTTTTGGCATCACGCAGGTTAGCGATAAATAAGTCGCCGTTTGCCTGTAAAGATTCTGCAAATTTGAGAGTCAGTTTTCGGCCTTTTTCACCCTTCACACGTAGTTTTACCCATCCGGCCATATTCTGGCCAAAATCGATGATGTAATCCCCATTGCTTCGTTTCGTAATGGACACAGGTTTGATATCCTGCATCACTTTCATAAACTGGTTCATTTGTGCCTCGTAAACTCCGCCCGGCTCCTGCACATATTCAGATTTCAACCAATTTTGCTCATTAAATCCAGGTTGGTTCCAACCCGACATTTCTTTACGGGCGTCATATTCTTCGCCATCATATTCGTTGTTTGCCAGTATCGGCCCGTCGGCTGTACCCTTCCAGCTCTCATCAGTTTTGATGGTTTCTTTCGTTCCGTCAGCATAAACAATATTCACTTGCATCAACAGTTTCGGGAAACCGAATGTCTTCTGTTTATAGGCTTTAGTTTGGCGCATTTCAAAAAAACGACCGTTACCCAGAATTACTCCGATGGCATGCTTCCCGGCTTTTAAATGATCGGTAACATCGAAGGTATTGTACTTAACATTTTGAGTATAATCTGTCGGTGCAGGTGCTAAAACCTGGTCGCCGATCTTCTTTCCGTCGATGTACAGCTCATATAAACCTAAACCGATGATAGAGGCTGTTGCCGATTTAACCTGTTTTGTTGTCGAAAATTCTTTTCTGAAGTACCTCGCTGATAGTTTCGGCAGGTCTGGGTTATCCCATGGAAAATAACGATCAAAGCCTATCCAGCGACCTTCCCAGTCTTTGTATTGCTTTAAGCCCATGCTCCAGAATGCAGGTGCACTCCAATCCGAAAAGCCGTTATTTGTCCATACTTTAACTTTCCAAAAAGCCTTGTCTCTGCTTTTTAAGGGTTTACCCGCGTATCTGACATGAACAGACTCGTTCGAATTTACTCTGCCGGAATTCCATAAATCACCCTCATTGGCGTTAAGCTTTTCCTGGCTTGAAGCAACAAGAATTTGATAAGCGGTTTGCTCTGTTCCACGGGCCGGAACTGGAATTTCCCAGCTTAAACGAGGTGATACCACATCAATCCCGACAGGGTTATGCAATAACTCTGCACGCAAATTTTCAAGTTTAACAAGAGGCAATTCCTCTCGCTTGAAGGATGCGAACAGCGCAATGCTTAGCAGAACAAAAAAATATCGTAATATCTTCATCTTATCTCCCTGAGAAATCAAAATATAATGTCAGGTCCAGAGCCCTTGCTGGTTCCTTTTCGTAATCGTAAAAAACATTTTTTCCGGCCATCGGACCACTTCTGTCTGCACGTTGGGTTTTCGTACCTATCCCCGGAATGCCCTGCATAAATGAAATATCGCCGGAAGGAAATATCGGTTCGTAATTGTGCCACTGGTCAGTTTTCCAAGCAGGAGTAAACAAGCGCAAAAACACATCTTCATTTTCAGTCACTACAGTAAATGGCTGTTCGGCAGTAATAAATTTACTCCAGTACATATTTGAATGATATCCTTTAAATTCAGGATAGACCCATTGTTCACCAGTTTCGGTTGTGTTATAATCTTTGTTCCAAACACCGAATTGATTGCCTTTTACACGATTTCTCCAAACCCGGTATGGCCCATCTCCCAAGTATTGAACTCCCTTGATCTTACTTTCTGGAAAAGAGAAATTGACTCCGATGAAGTTTGTGAGGTATTCTGCCGGGAAATATTTTACATTCAACTTAACCCAGCCTGATGGATAAATTGTCCATTGAAGCGTATTGTATGCAGCCTTTCTATCAAAGGTGGATTCAATAATTATATTCTTTCCATCCATTCTGTGTTTTATATTTTGGAAATTCGTTGCTCCTTCCTGAACAATCGGTCCGTTTGTAAAAGGAATCGAGCCTTTTGCATTTTTAACACTTCTTAAAATTCCGGTCTTTTTGCTGAAGCTGAGGCTTATTCCGTTTGCCGAAACGTTGTAGAGGGTGTCGGTTTCTGATAGACTTACCGTTCCATTTCCTTCAGTAATCACTAACCTGTTTGCTTCTGTTTTTGGAAGAGTTATGGGGAAACTCCAGGTAAACAATTCGCGGTTATGAGGATCGGTAGCGCTGATATATAATACATCAAAATTTCTCCAGTCTGCCGGCAGAGAAACATTCAGGACCCCTTTTTCAAATGGTTTGACATTCGGAGAAGAAGGACTTCCTGTTTTAGCGCTTTGGCTCTTTAAATTCAAAAGCTTCCAGCTGAATTTACACTGGTTCAGATTTGTAAAGTAATACCTGTTCTCGATATTAAAAGCTCCGTTAAACCCGGATGTCATTTCGCGTGGCTCAAAATAAACCGGACTCCAAACCTCTTTAATCGTATAAAAGCTGGCTTCTTTTTCGTGATATGGACCAACAATTCCATCCGCACCACGATTTTTGTCAGTATCTATAACTCCATTTTTATCGGTACGAACAACCCCCTGATCAGCGAAATCCCACAGAAAACCGCCTGCTGAAAGCGGGTTGATCAGCATATCGTTCCAGTAATCGTCTAAACTGGCACCATGACCGCCATCGTACATTCCGTGTAGAAACTCAGTTGGCATAACAATGCTGTGCCCATGACGATAATTGCTTATCCCATAATTATATTCGCGATAATGCTGGGTATCAAAACCATTGAAATCCTCCCAGGGATGAATCACTGGTCGCTTTTGAATATCTTCCTGTGCAAATAATGCGTCCAGATCTCTATTGTGTCCACCTTCATTTCCATTTGCCCAGAAAACGATTGATGGATGATTGACATCATGCGAAAGCATTTCTTTTACAAGCTTTGTACCTGTAGGGGTATCGTAATTGCCGTGCCAGCCTGCCAGCTCGTCCATTACAAATAAGCCCAGCGAATCGCATACATCTAAAAAATGTCCGTCTGGCGGATAATGAGCCATACGAACTGCGTTCATATTCATATCCTTCATCAGGTTCACATCATCAATGCTAACTTTTTTGCTGGTAGTTCTGCCCGATGTCGGGTAAAATGAATGACGATTTACACCTTTAAATTTAACCTTAACCCCATTTACATACACTCCGTCGCGTTCTTTAACTTCTATAGTGCGGAAACCGATTTTTTGATTGATAGAGTGAACAGCTTTTCCTTTTTTATAAAGAGTAAAAACAGCTTTGTATAAATTAGGAAACTCGGAAGACCATAGCTTAGGCGAATTGAACTTCCCAGAGACGAGGACATTTGACGAATTATTTAAAACCTGAGTAAGTTTTTTACCGAATTTCTTTCCGTCAACAGAGTACAATTGAACTGAAACTTTATCTGCATTTGCAGAATGAAAAACTTGCGCTGTAAACTGTCCGTTAGCTTTTGCATCAATAGCAACCCGTTCAATGTGAGACCCCGGCAACGACTCCAGATAAACTGGTCTGAATATCCCTCCGAAAATCCAGAAATCAGCTTTCCTTTCTGCTTCATTTACTGATGGGTTAGCAGAATGATTTGCTACGGTAGCTTCCAGTAAATTTGAAGCACCATAATTTAACAGCTGACTGATATCGTATTTAAACGCATAAAAAGCTCCCTGATGAATTTCTCCCGCCGGTTTACCATTTATCTTTACTTCGGTATCCGTCATCGAACCTTCGAAAACGATGTTTATTTTTCTTCCTTTCCAGGATGAAGGAACATTGAAGGAATATTTGTAAAAACCTTTCTCTTTCCCGCGTACACTATCTTTGGCGAAGCCATAATCGTATTTACCAAAGCCCTGTAATTCCCAATTAGAAGGCACAGCAATTTTCGACCATTTACCAGAATTCATACCGGCAGAAACCATAAAATCCCATTGAACAGTATTATCATTTCCGGTGCCGGACAGATATAGTTTCTCCGTTTCCTGAGCCATGATGAAGGCAAAAGGTAAAAGGCAAAAGGTAAAAATTACTATATGTCGTAAAACTTTGTTCATTAATTAGTTCCTGTGTGTTTGTATTGATTAATTAATGGATTATCAGTTCTGAAAGGCATTGCGGGCAATCCGTCTCTATTGAAGAAATTTGCTTTGCCGCCTTCGTCCCAGCCAAAGCGAACATTTACAGGTTTTGAAACCGCTGATGAAGAAACAAATACTTTCTTCCCTTTAATTACAGCTTCTGCCTGAACAAACTCCCCATCGTTGCCGGCTATTTCAAACTGGCTTAATGCTCTTCCATCTTTACTGATTAAACCTTTTCCGGCATACTGGAAACTCAGTTTAATTCTATTTTTTTTGATCTGCATCTGCTTGTAAAGCGGACCTGCTGGCGTAACATTTACACCGTAATTTTTGGCTAGCGGCCATTGCGCCAATCTTCTTCCTATTTCCCATTTAAAACCCGGATGTAAATCATCAGGAGTATTCACCAGATCTGTAGTAGTTATTATTCCGGTGTATGGAATCTCCATCGCCAGTTTTTGCGCCTCCCAAAATTTCGGAAGCGTTTCTTTTGTTAATGGATATTTACCGGCACTTTTTGAATAGTAGAACGGAGCAATCTGAGTGTAATAAAATGGAAGCGTTTTATCGTTCCACAGTTTCCGCCAACTATTAATTAAGGCTTCCATTTTGTATGTATACTCAATGGTTTCATTCTGAAAACAGTTGGTTTCTCCCTGGTACCATAAAAACCCTTTTAAAGCAAAGGGCGCCAAAGGAAAAATCATTGGCTCATAAAATTTCCCCGGATCACCGCTGACCTTTTTGTCTTTAAAAAACTCAGACGTAAATCCACTCACAGGAATCCAGGGTTCTATAGCACTGCCAGGAATCGCTGAAGAAATCATCCCGATAGGGACATCCAGTTTCTGATTCAATTCTTTTGCGAAGAAATAACCGGCAGCTGAGAAAGAACGTAAAGCTGAGTCGCGGGCAACACTCCAGCCGGTATGAGCTGGATTAGGTTTTGCCAATTCTTTTCTGTTTACCAGGAAAAGACGAATTTCGGGATTGTTAGCATATTCCAGTTCATCAACAGGATTTTGCCCTTTTATCTCAGACTTTGTAATCTTGCTATTCTTGCGCATGGTATATTCCATGTTCGATTGCCCGGAGCAAAGCCAGACTTCGCCAACAAGGATATTATCAAGTTGAATTTTGTTAGAACCAGTGATTGTTAAAGAAGCCGGTTTATTGGATGCTTTTAAAGGAGCTAAAAACACCATCCATTTTCCGCTTTCGTCGGCTGTGGTTTTTTTCTGCTGACCCGCAAACTGAACAGTAATCTGCTCTCCGGCGGCAGCCGTTCCCCAGATAGGCAGAGGCTTTTCACGTTGCAATACCATTCCATGTGCCAAAATACGAGGCAGCACAATTTCTGCCTCGGTATTCGAAGCAAACAGGAATAAAATAATGCAGGCCGTTAAATTCCTCATTTTAATATGCCGAAGTTTTGAATGATTTTATATAAAATACAGCTTCCGGAACCGGTGTGCCGGGATTTTCTAAATCGTATGTTTGGTCAGTCGGAGTGTCAGCATCCGGAAAACGGCGAACATCGCCTGTTCTGAAAACTACCCTCTCGAATGATGCAACCGGTGCAAACTGAATCTTTGCACCCTTACTTTCTCCATTTACAAATACATTGTAAATCCGCTTATCGCGATCAAGTTCTATCCTGATATTGTATTGCTTTCCGGCTTCATATTTCATAATACCGGAGTTACGATAACCTACTTTTGCCTGAAACTGCGCCTGATCATCGAAAATTAGACGAGACGCTGCAATGCCTTTCGCATCGGTAAATTCTATCTGAAGGGTTCCTTTATCGCTTTGCGAAGGAATGATTGAGAACTCCACTGCTACTTTTTTAGACTCAGGGATCACACGTTCTGCTCTGGCATAATCGTATTTATCTTTATCCCGCAAAGTTAAAGCATTGGTACCATCAGAAGCTTTTTCAATTTTTACAGAAGCCCAAAGCGGACTATAAACATTCCACAATTTAAGATCAGACAGCTTGTTGAATTGACTAAAGTTCTCATTTGCATGTGCATTAACTTTTGAAGTTACCGGCACCGGTACGCCGGCCACCCACATGTCCTCTTTGTTCATGCTGTAGGTAAGCCACATTTTTCCATCCGGGGGATTTCCGTTACCTTCTAAAATTCCGCGAACGTACTGCGGTCCGTAAGATTTATAATTACCGCCATAACGCATCGGAGAAATCTCGCCGTTGACCAACAAAAGATCCTTATAATCTAAACCATTGTCGCTGGTAGAAACCGCTAAAGGCCATCTAAATTCTGATGGATTGTAAACGGTAGCATAACGGCCGTCGGATGTTTTTTGTCCCCAGATTTTCGCATTGCTATTTACAAATCCCGGCGCACGTAAAGGATCGTATTTCCATGATTTACCACCGTTATCGCTTATAGAAGTTAAGGCATGTTTCCATAAACCAACTACACGTCCATCTTTTAAATGATAATAACTAAATGCTTTAACAGGGCGTTTATATGGAATCAAAGGATCGTTTCTGTCAGCCTCTTCTACCATTTGCTGCATCATTAATGGATCCGATAAAATCTCTTTACAGGCTTTTACAAATGCTTTGTCTTTGCTTTTTGTATAAAATGGATACTGTGATTTTTTGGGATTCCAGGTTGAATTATGACGAAGAAAATAAATCGGTCCATACGATCCGTCTTTCCTGATCTCACGTACGACCCTTCCAATTCCCTTGCCGTCATTTGGATCATCCTTTGCATCCATGGCAATGCCGTAATAGGCCAATGCCAATAAGCGATTTTTTTTAGACACATAAAAACCAACACGCTGATGCATAGTAGCATACAAATCTTTAGCTACGCCTGGATATCCTTCTTTTTTCCAGCCATCAGGTATTTTATATGGAGGGAAAAGAATAGCCGGTTTGGACCAGTTATAGCCATCTTTTGAAGTATGCAGTAAAGTCTGGCTTGGCGGGATATGTTCGCCGACAGGATCGCTCAGGTATTCAAGATAAAAAGTATTATTCCAGTATGCCAGCATCGGGGCGTGGTTATACGTCCAGCTAAAGCCATCTGCCAGTTCAGGGTGCTCGCGGTTTGCCCTGAAAACCTGGACATTGTGCACCCCAACCGCCGGACTCAATTGCCCGTGATGGTAATCTACGTTAGAAAGAGTTGTACCTGTATATCTAACTGTATCCTGCGCCTGGAGCTTTGTTAAGCTGAGCGCAGCAAGAAAAATTAAACTTATGTTATGTTTTAAATACATCATTACTTATTCACCTTTGCTGTATCAATTCCAGCAGTTCTCTGCAATCCCTTTAAAATTCTGGTATTTGCCTTAAATATAGTTCCGTGCTTATGTCCTACCGGTATGCTGGTTTCCTTAGAAGCATCGGTAAAGGTTTTGAAATCGCGGGTTTTTACACTGCCGTATTTTTTATCCCGATAAGAATCAAAATAGATAAGATACTCATCTCCTACTTTAGCAACGGATGGACCTTCTGTAAAATTATCTGTGAAAGGCTCCGAAACATTGGTATACGGGCCAATCGCGGTTTTACCAAAGGCGACTTTTATATTCCTCATCGGGCGAGTATTATCTTTCAAAACCAACACAAAATCATTTGCCTTTCTTTTTACAATAACCGCATCAATCACGCTAAACTCAGGATCGATAAAAAGCTTTATCGGACTGAAAGTCTTAAAATCCTTAGTGGTTGTATAATACATCCGGTGGTTATTCTCTTCTTCTTCCAGTTTTTTCGGAAAACGGAAAGGAATTGTAGAAGCCCATATCATTATAAACTGCTTGTTATCTTCATCATAAAATAACTCAGGAGCCCAAACATTCACAGTTGTCGGCTCATGCTCCATTACCGGGATAAACTTTTGCTCAGACCAGTTAATAAGATCTTTTGAAGATGCGTAGCCGAAACCTTTATCACCTTTCCAGCTGCTTGTCCAAACTAAGTGAAAAATCCCGTCAGGTCCTTTTACGATGGATGGGTCGCGCATTACTTTTTGATTACCAATCTCGGGCTTTAAAAAAACTTTGTTCAGGTCGTTCCATTTATAGCCGTCGTAACTGTATAAAAAGCGCAAGCCTTGATCTGCCGGCTCGTGAAAAGAAGAGAACATGTATACTTCTTTTGAGCAGGAGGCGAGAACAAGCACAATCAGCAGAGCAAACAGTTTTGTAACGATGAGTGATGAATGATGAGTGATGAATGACTTCATTATGGCTAGGATTTTGTATTCTTTGAATAGCGCTCCTTCGTTGTTAAAATGGAGCTTCTTATAATTCTTAAAATCTCATTTGCGTCTCCGCCTATTGACTGGTATTCACTGTCGACTATAAATGATGAATGAAAAAGAAGTTCTATCCAATAAATAGCTTCATCGCATTCTTTCTGTGCAATGGCTAGTTTATGAATGAAATCAGCTTTACTTTCCGCATTTTGAGCTTCGCGAATTAATGCACCAACAGCCGTTCCACTCCTTAGTAATTGCTTGCTTAGTACATATTCTTTCTTTTCCTCAATCAAATACTTATATAACTTCACTATTCGAATAGCAAAAGCAAAACTCTTATCCTTTAATACATTTTTAGATCCATTCATAATTCATCACTCATAAATCATAATTAAACCGCATCCAAAATCAACACCCAATCATTGCCTTCTTTTTCTTCACCGGGAGGATTAAACTCCTTCGTTCCATTATTATCGAACTCCCCTATTTCAGAAATTTTACCATCACGCGGATTGAACCATGAAGCCTTAACTTTCTCGCCTTCAATCTTTCCTAAATTCACATTGATATTTCTACCAGTGTAAGTGTAGACGAAAGCATAATTTTTACCTCTCGTAGCTAGCAGTCTGTTGTATCTTTCACCGTTCTGTCCTCCGATTAGCGATTGATCAGGAACTCTTTCAAGATATGGACGAGAGAGCATCAAATTTTTTAAATGGATCATTTGACTTGCGCCCGGAGCATTTATTGCCGATGTCCATAATTCTTTCGAACCATAAGCACTCTTTTTATCAGACGGCAGGTGCATCTGCATTACAGAATTATGTCCGTAGGTATAACCAAACGCGCCAGAAAATACTGACCAGTAACCATATCTTCTAACGGCACTATCGTCCCATCTAACTTCTGTGGTGTCATGCAATCCTTGCGGGATAGCTTCGTAAGAGGGTTCGCCATCAATTGTGGGCTTAACCGGACTAAGAGCATAATCATAATCCATAAACTTCCAGTTATCCTCACCAAAATGACGTTTCTCTTTAGCTGAAGTATCCTGATCGTATCTTCTGTGACCCGACTGAACCATATTAAAGTCTAACCAGTCTTCATTGTGAAACCATTCTGAAGAGGCCGTTCTTCCACGAGGATGAAAAGTCATTAAATGTGCAGAATCCACTTGTTTGATGGTGCTTCCGATAGTTCTCCAAACCGCAATTGAATCACTACCGGGGATGTCACCACCATTTAACCAAATAATGTTTTTACGATCTTTATACCTGTTTGCCAAAAACTCAGAATACGACTTTGCCTGTTGCTGATTAACATGACCAGCTTTAACATTCGATCCCCAAACCGGAACCAGAGCCATGTAAATTCCCTTTTCGGCAGCTTTATCAATAATATAATCTACATGATCCCAGAAATCATATTGAACTGAATCAGTAAAAGAATTTCCGGGCGTTAGATTAGGTTTTGAAACATCTAAATTTATTAATGCAGAGTCGCCATAGATATTTACCGAATTAGGCACATCGTGCAATACCATTGCCTGGATTACATTAAACCCCTTTTTTGCTCTGTTTTCAAGATAAAGATCTGCGTCTTCCCGCTTTAATTTATTGAACAATAACCAACCTGTATCGCCCAACCAGAAAAAAGGTTCCCCATCTGCGGTAACAAGATAACGACCGTTTTCAGAAACTTTTAAGGATTGCAAGCCTGTAGATGTACTTTCTTTTTGAGCGTTGCAAGCGATTAAAATGATAGCAAGAAATGATATAAAGCCTAAAAATCTATTCATGTTATATTTTTTTTATCCATAGTACTTCAGGACCGGAAGAAGAATTTTTTAAACTAATTGAATTACCACCCTTTACGGTTTCTTCAGCTTTTAACTGAGCACCGTTTCGGGGATTAATATGATATACTCTGAAAGTCCCCTTTGCAGCACTTAAATCCAGTTGAACTGCATTTGATGAAGCATTATAAATAACATAAGACTGCCCGCCGTTTGACAGCATAAGCTGATTTTCGGGCGAGCCTGCTAGTGGCAATACTTTCATCAAGGCAAGGTCCTTTAACAGGCCTTCGGGTGCGTCAGTAATATTTGGCAAAGAACCACCAGCCATCAATATGGCCCAACCATTGCTATCAAATCCATCGCCCGAGTAAGTCACTGCTTTTTCAGGGAACTTCTGGCGATATTCTGCAACGGCCCGGTAAACCTGCTGGAAAGAACTTGCCTTAGGTTTCAATAAACGGGCATGCTGGCGCGGAGCGAGATTTTGTCCGCCTTTCGGCTCGTATGTTGTTCCGTCGGCCTGATAATGCCAATATTTAATGTCGATTATGTCTACAACTGATGCACGGTCTTTATCAGCAAGAATCGCATCCTGCACATCTTTCGTCGTGCTTAAGCTAATCAGCGCTTTTTTACCAGTTTCTTTCTCCCATTCCTTGATGGTGTCCAGCCAAAATTGAACAAAATGAAGCGGGCCGGTGTACTCGGCACTAACTGACTGAATTACTCCATTATTTGCAGCGAAATTGTCGAGGCACTTTTTAATGTAAGCCTTATGCAATTCTCTCCTTACGGGATGATTGATATCGTAGAATTGATCCGCCATAAAGATCCTCTTGTCGCCGGCGTAGGGAACAGGTTCCGGGAAACCGGTGTTGTTAATGTTATTAGCCGGACGCCATGGGAAATCCGCGTAATGCGCACCTGCTTCAATAATATTATGCTGGAAGTAATTCTGATGGATTAAAACCAGACCTTTCTGGTCTGCTAAATCAGCAAATGCTTTCAGTCTGTTCCAATACCAATTATTGTATTTCGTAAGATCATATTTGCTTAAACCATCCCATGCTAATCCTTGTCCGCTGCGGGCGAAAGGTAACTCGTAAAAAGGAGGCCAAACCTCTCCGTCCATCCTTCGAACACGTTCGTGATCATCACGACGGCGATCGTACCATAAGCCGTAATTGTGGTCGAAAGCGACAATATTATCCAGCTTTAAGCTGTCGGTCATAGCATCCAGATCATCCGTTAAGCCTTTTCCAATTTTACCGGGAACAAAGCGGGTGACATGCGGCTTTGTATTTGCCAATGCATATCGGCGTGAACTTCCGCTCCACCATTGAATATCTCTCTTTTTCCCCGTCAGTAGTGTATTTCCACGAACAAGAATGCCGTTTTGAATGTGAAATTCTTCAGCCTTCGCTGGAGTAATAATTCTTTTAAGGCCTATTTGATCGATGGTTTTAATCCCCTTTGCAATTATCGAAATGGGATTACGGGATGGAGCTTCATCAATAAAATCAGACAATAAAGGTGCTGGTGAAACTGCTTTCGCTGTCAGTGCCATGGCAACTTCTACAGGCGGACTGCTCGAGGCTTCTGTGTCAATATTTAATAACTGAATACGAGATTGCACCCTCTCACCCAGCCTGTCCTTTAACTGAGCATAGTATAAACTTCTTGGCTTGATCTGCTCATTAGACATCGCCCAATAGCCATTGCCATCAAATTGCGCCCAGGTGCCGAAAGCCCAGTTTTGAGCAGTAGGCGGAGCGAAATTATTAACCTTACTTGCAGAGCATTGCCAGAAAACACTGTTTGCCGCTGTCCAGCCTGCACCCTGCCCGTCGTGTCCACGATTTATAAAGCTTAAAGCATGTCCGTCGACATTTACGATATCAAATAACACACCCGAGGCCCAGCTGTCAATAGCACCCGAGAAACTGTAAGGCAAGCGTGATTCACATTGTACAAAAGCATTCGGACCAGCAGCACAAAATCCAACAGCAAAATCGTGATATCCGCTTTCTGCATACAAACGCTGAAAAAGAGTTTGCTGACCATTTGTTAAAAAGGAGTATCTTCTCTGTCCGCCGATTTCAGAAACAGGCTCAAGAGATTTACAATCTTCAACTGTAATACGTTTCGCAGTTTCCTGAACAAATACCGCCGAACCTGCAAAATGCCGGAACTCTACTTGTCTAACCCATGCATCAGCTATATTTTCAAAAGAAATTGCCATCCAGCGATGGTCTTCATCTTTGAGATTAGCAGAATTATAAGTGGATTGAAGCTGAATATTCTCTATGCCTGAATTTGAAATACGACCTGGCCAGGTATATTTAGCCACAATCCCACCGCCATAAGCAGTATCTAAAGCAGTTGTAATCGGTGCATCTATGCTTATAACCGAACCGTTTACCGATGTAATTTTTCTATCCCAGAAAATATCCCGTTGACCCGGTTTCCATCCTAAATAAGTTTCGCCACCTCCAAAATGGGCTGCGCCCAGTCGGTCAATCCACGCCTTTGTGGAAGGACGGCGAATTTGGATCAGATCTCCAACCTTGAAACTCTGAGCGTTTGATACACTGAATTTTAAAGCGTTTACAGGAACATAGCCATTTGAAATTTTCACTTCCGGCGATAACTTTTTATCATTCTTTCCGGCGATTGTGATTAGCGTTTCCCTGCTGGAACCAGCTCCTAAAATAACAGTCCCGCCTTTAGCCGCTCCGCTACCCCGAAGCACCACACCAGAAGCATTAATTTTCAAGGCACCTTCAACCAAAAAAACTCCTTTGTCCAATAAAACGGCTCCTCTGAACCCAGTTTTATCAAGAGGTAAAGAAGACACATAATTTATCGCAGACTGAATTCTTAAGGTAGCATCACCAGTTTTATACGGAACCCTTACCTTAACAGGTACATTTGGAATTGCTTCTTCGCCCGCTTTGTATCCTGCGAAAGAAAAATCAGGAATACGATCGCCGTTAACGTCAGGCTGATAAACAAGTTTGCCATTCTGAAACGAGATTGGCTCAACTGGTTTTACTTGATTTTGAGCCAGTACACCCTGCGCAAAAGCAAGCATACCAAGCAGAAAGACTGTCCTGAAATTATATATATGACTTAAACTAATTCTCATTCGCAAAATCAATTACCTGGTTTTACCGCATGTAATGGAACTAAACTATTTAAATATTCTTCGATGTTACTATAACCATCTTTATTGCGATCCATGCTAGCGTCTGTCGCATTTTTAGGATTTAATCCATTTTTTGCTTCCCATGCATCCGGCATTCCATCGTTATCAGAATCTTTGTAAGGTGTGCCTTTGTATTCGGGATATCCACCAACCTGACTGATATCGCTTATTATTCCTTGCTTGTAAGAATCTTCTGGTAAACGGCGTTTTATAAATTCTTTTCCAACGCCTGTTTTGCCATTCTCTTTATAAAAAATCTTACCCGTTTTTACTGTTTCTACAATACGGGTATCAACAGGATCTCTTTTCGGCAAACTTGCACCAACGTTTTTGAGCACGTATTCATATGCTTCTGTCGCAGAAACTGTAGTTACTTTCGCCATTGGCAAAGGTTGATTTACACGAATGCTATCAGTATAACGTCCGGCATTTGGCATATCCTCAATCTGAATTCCGCCGTCCCAGTTATTTTTAGTTACACGTTCGTTACCTTCTACGATATTACCATTCACATAAACCTTACCATAAAGGGTTCTCTTATCAGCAGAGCGACCCGACTCTGGCTTTAAGATACGATGACCGATTGGTTTGTCTGTTGGAGTAATAGGTCCCGGTTTATAATAGTTATTGATAAAGTTGTATAATGAATTATTATCGCCTCCATCAGCAGAACGATTCCACCAGTTGAAAACCACGTTATTCACGAAGCCGAAATCACCGTACATCCCAATTGAAGGATTCCGGCTGATATTATTTGCCCAAAGGTTACGCATGAATGTGCTATTCAAGCCACCAATGGTACTGCCAAACGAATGGTTATAAGTATCTAAAGCTTCAGAAAATATTGAATTTTGAATCGTGACATTTACCGTCGGGAGCTTTACTGCTTTTCCATCTTCAGTATGGTACACATGGCGATACATAGACATGTTTTCATCCAGTCCCCAGCTTGCAGAAACGTGATCTATGATAATATTCCCCACGCCGTTTCCGCCTATTGCATCATCTCTGCGAAGGACGCCTGTTTCACCTCTCCGGAATCGCATATAACGAATCACTACATCATGAGTATCAATCCAGATCGATTCGCCGGCAATACAAACTCCGTCTCCGGGGGCAGACTGACCCGCAATGGTAATATATGGCGCACGGATGGAGATTGGAGATTTTAATCTGATAATGCCGGCAACATTAAACACTACGATTCTGGCACCACCCTGTTCGCAAGCTTCGCGTAAGCTACCCGGGCCGCTATCGTTTAAATTTTTTACCACATACACTTTTCCACCGCGCCCGCCGAAGGAATAAGCACCTCCACCTTCAGCTCCCGGAAATGCCAGAACAGGTGATTGGGGAAGATCTGATGGTTTGGCCGCCCAGGGAATAAATGGTTTGCCATTTTTTGCATCCGCCTCAATTCGAGGCAAGGCTTTTTGCCAGGCAAGATCCGACAAGTTTTTTACTTGGTTTAAAGCTACCTCACCTTCCTTTTCCAAAGCAGGCGGAATAGTAGGATATTGAGCCGAGGCTGCAAAACAAAAAGTGAATAAAACAGCAAAGCTTATCCGGGTTTTATATAAGATATCTATCATAAAATTCGTCTCTTTTTTTTAAAAAATTGAAAGAACAATCCGGCTCAGCCGCAAAGCAATGGTTTAAAGCAATGTATTATCCTTGGCTATAATTATGATTAGAAGATATAAACTAATACAAAAATAGGCTTATAGTGCTCAATATCCTGTATTATTTTCTCCAGCTATTATAGTATATTATCTACACGCACTACTGATAGGTTAAAATTGAAAAGTCAAAATCAAAAAACACCAGCACCTTATAATCGAGGCAATAGCCAGGATTTAACTGCCCAACAGGATTAATCTAACATTAGTAGAAAATGGATTTGAAAGAAAAAAAAGGGAGTAGCCATACTCCCTAATTTACCTACTAACCAATCAAAATTTTTAAGGCTTTACTGTAGCAACAGCTACTACACTATTCAGAAAATCTTCTATGTTAGTATAGCCATCGTTATTCTTATCCGCACTGGCATCAGATGCATCATTCGAATTTAAGCCATTTTTAGATTCCCACTCATCAGGCATACCATCATTATCAGAATCTTTGTACGCTTTACCTTTATATTTCGGATATCCTCCAACCTGGCTGATATCAGTAATAATTCCACCTTTATAGGAGTCTTTGGGCAACCTGCGGTGTTTGAAATCAGTTTCAGGAAGCTTAACATTCTTTTTGTAATCGATCTTTCCGGTTCTAACCTGCTCTACAATGCGGATATCAACAGGATCCCTTTTTGGTAAAGAAGCACCTGCATTATTTAACACAAAGTTGTAAGCCTGCTGGGTTGGAAGTATAGTTATCGGAGGCATAGGCATCGGTTTTTTAACCCTCATTGCCGCAAAGTATGTCTTTGCCTTATCGTAGCTCATTAACTCGCCATCTTTACCTTCAACCTGAATTCCGCCATTCCAATTGTCCTGAGTAACCTTATCATTACCTTCAACTATATTTCCCTCTACATAAGCTCTTCCGAACACAACATAAGGAAGTTTGCTCCGCCCTGATTCTGGTTTTAATATACGATAACTGATAGGCTGATCTAAAGGCGTTAGTGGACCTGGCTTATAGTAATTATTGATGATATTGTACATGGCTGTATAATCGCCACCATCTGTGGATCGATGCACCCAGTTAAATACAACATTATTCGCAAAATTGAATATCCCGTTCCAACCGATAGAAGGATTACGGGCAGCATTGTCAGCCCAAAGATTACGCATGAAGGTGGCATTTTCTCCCCCAAGAGTACTTCCGAATGCGTGATTCCAGGTATCCAATGCTTCAGAAAAAATCGAGTTTTGGATAGTGATATTTACTGTTCCCAGTTTATCTTCAACTTTACCGGTGCTGTCGTTGTACATGTGGCGATACATAGACATATTCTCGTCTAATCCCCAGCTTGCAGAAACGTGATCGATCATAATATTTCCGATCGGATTCCCTCCAATGGCATCATCACGACGACCAACAAAAGTTTCACCTCTTCTGAACCGCATATAACGGATAATTACATCATGTGTATTGATCCATACTGATTCTCCCGCAACACATACCCCATCGCCCGGAGCAGTTTGTCCGGCTATAGTTATATAGGGAGCACGGATAATTAAAGGAGTTTTTATACGAATGATACCAGCAACATTAAAAACAACCGTACGTGCACCACCCTGCTCGCAGGCCTCCCTTAATGTTCCGGGACCGCTATCGGCAAGACTGGTAACTACTATCACCTTTCCGCCACGGCCTCCAAAAGAGTAAGCACCGCCACCTTCTGCACCTGGAAACGCTACAATATCAGCCTGAGGCAAATCGTACGGTCTGCCCGCCCATGGAATATAAGGCTTTCCTGCTTTTGCTTCCTGCTCGATAATAGGAAGCGCCTTTTGCCATGCAATTTCCGATTGACGAAAAGCTTCATCCATCATTTGTTTGGTTGCACGCGAAACCTCGTCCGGTATGCTTGGGTATTGCGCCGATGCTGTATGGATTAAACCCAATACCAAAACAGGCAATAATAACCGTCTTAAATTATTCTTCATTCTCTGAATCATTTCTTTTAAGGTTAAACTTATTTTATATTATTAGTTGTGTGTTTCTCTAATTCTTCGGTGGCTTTTCTTAGGTTATAACCTTCTTTAGCAAGATAGTTATTAGCCCTGCCACGATATTTCGCAAACCATTGGTTCCGATCTTTGCCGGTTAAAACATTCATCGCATTTTCCCTGGCTTCGACTAAGTAATCATACACCTTTTTCTTTTGTACTTCAGTCATATTCGGCAGCAGAGCCTGAAATTTTGTGTACTCTTTCTGAAGACCATGTGTGGTCATTTCATCTTTAACAACTTCAATTTGATCATTGCTGATGTATTCTGAAAGTTTGGCCAGGTATATTGAACGTTGGTTGTCGAGTCTTTGCTTTGCATCAGCCCATGCATCTGTTATTGCTTTGTCTTTTTCCTCTTTAGCTATCTGCTGATTATCTATTTCAGCTAATTTTGCAGTCCTGGCATTTTGAATTTCTTCAAGTTTCTGATACTGATGCGCAACAAGGTTTCGAACCGATTCCCTCTTTGCTTTATCATTTAAGTTCAGCGCAGAAACTACATTGGCCGCTTGAGTAATTGCTATAGTTTGAGCGGCAGTATCGCGCCTCTTGGCCCAATCTGCGCTTTCCTTCTTCATGTCGTATCCCTCAGCAGCAAGAAAGTTCGTAATCTTACCCTTGTATTTTCCAAACCATGCGTGCTTTTCGTGCGACGAGCCGCCATCCATGGCTAATTCCCTGGCCTCAACCAGAAAAGCCAGTATTTTTTCCTGTTGTTGTGTACTGAGGTACGGATTCTGCAATAAATAATTAGCGAACGTAAGCGGAACCACATTATAGGTCATTCCATCTTTAACTTTCTCTATGTGCGCAGGATCCAGATCTTTTGAAAGCTTTTTAAGATAGGCAATGTGTAGTGTACGAATATCCGAATCTGCTTTCTTTTTAAAGCTTTCTATTTTAGTTTTAGAATTGGCATCGCCCTCTAAACCTTTTATCTTATTATCTCTTTCTGTTTGAATTTTGTTTAGATTGATATATTGATCTGCGATGTAATCTCTTACCCGAAGGGCTTTCTTAGCATCAGCAATGCCCAGTGCCGGAACAATTTTGTCTGCTCGTTCGATAGCAACATCTTTATAAGACTGGGCCTGCAGCAGTGTTACAGATAAAACTAGGAACATTGTTGAAATCGCAAACAGTTTATAATATTTCATTATCACAAGGGTTTATTATTGGTTACAAATTCGACTAAGCCTGGCGCTAAACTTCTTTAGAAAAATCATGGCGTAACCGATATTTATTGGCACTTAAATGATTACAATCAAATATGAAAATAATTGCGGCTTATTAAATATAGGATTTTTGCCTTGTTTTATAGGATATTATCAAAGGGACGAAACGGAAGATTCATGTCTCAATTATGTTACAGACGCAGAAGATAGACTAAATGAAGATTATAGGGCATTATGAAACTTAAGTTCATCATAATATTATACAAAAAAGACATCCTTTGAAAGGATGTCTTTTTTGTATATAAAGTTCAATTAGTATCCTTCATCATTTTGATATAAGTACTTGTGTCAATCACGACACGATACCAGTAAATGCATCGTTTCTTACTCTAAAGCTATAATAATTATCTCCGCAAATACCAAAATCAAAACCATTATAAGGAAGTAATTGCTGTCAAACCCAATCGTATACATTCCCCGAGGCAAATCGCGCAAAATGTTTAGCAGACGTTCGATTATATGGAAGGCAAAATAGAGGCTTATAGGATTTATCCCTGGAATTGCGGTAGAAAAGCCTATAAATAAAAATCGGCACTTCCAGAAAAGAAGTGCCGATTTTTAAACTTTACGAATAATTCGTCTACAGTACTATCTGTTATTGCAATGGATCGAAGGAACCCGCACCATTCACACTATTCCAGCCCTGAGTTTGTTCAAGGTACGGTGAAACATCCAAAATACTTTTGTGTATACCAAAGAAATAATATTCTTTATACCATGTAAACTTCCAGTTATTGGTGGTTGGATCCAGGTTATCTTTTTCAATAACCACAAAGTGATTATCGTACAGATAGTCTAAATACTGGTCGTATGTTGTAATGCCTGACGGGAAAGTAGCCGGCTCTCGCTCGATTACCGGAGCAGCAGTGCCTGTTTTAATCATAGGATCAGGAGTTCCATTATATCTTGTTCCGTCAGCTTTTTTCACGTAGATCCAGATTCCGGTTCTTCGAGTTTCATTCAGAGGATCCATTCCCAAACGAGTTAGGGTACCGAACTCATCATCAAATAGCATCCAACGACGCATATCCCAGAAGCGTTTTCCTTCAAATGCAAACTCGATTTTTCTTTCGTTAAGTACTGCAGCAAAGTGTTGATCCCGAGTCACAACATCACTTAATCCGTAAGAACCATCTAAGTTCTGAACTCCTGCACGCTCTCTTATCGATGTAATTAAAGTTAAGCCTTCAGAAAGCTTATCTATACCAATTGCTGATTCTGCCAAGTTTAAAACGACTTCAGCGAATCGTAATTCCATAAAGTCTGTGCCGCTATAGGCAAAGTCTCCACGTGAGTTACTCGCCGCGGGATTGGTACCCTTTCTTACGTAAATTCCACTACTATTCGCTCCCTTAGTTTCAGTAGTTTTATCGGGCGTAGTTTTACTCGCTGACGAAAACCAGCTGTAAGTCCAAAGTCTGTAATTCTTATTTTCATTATACGGCCAAAGTGCCCCATTGTAGGAAAATGTCTTATAAAATCTTGGATCTCTGTTTTTATAAAACTTGTTTGGATCGTATGTATAGGTTGAGCTTTCCCTCTTTTTACCATCCCTCATAGGGAAGGCGTCCATAATCTGCTTAGTAGGTGATAAAGATCCGGCTCCTGTAATCTCCCTGGGACGAGCAGCCTGTTCCCAACCATTATTTTTCTGCACCTGATCAGAAATCACACTGTTAAATCCGGTTATTAAAACAGCCTCAGGATTGTTATACTCCTCAAACCACATTTTTTCCCATGCCGCAGCATCAGCTAAACTTCCTTTCTTGTACAGTCCGAATCCATTTGCCTCTAACAAAGTTTTTGCAGCAAGATTCGCATCATAAGCTCTTTGCCAGCGGGTTTTATCGTCGTTACGATTAAACAGAGGACTTGCCCAGGTTAGAAGAACTCTACCCTTAAAGGCAGCAGCAGCTCCACTTGTAATCCTCCCCCAGTCTTCACTTGCTCCCCATTTAGGAGGAAGTAATGTCATGGCTGCATCCAAATCTGTAACTACTTGATCTATAACTTCAGAAGATTTACTTCGTGGCACTTCAATTGACGCGTCGCCATCCGTCACTATTGGATTTTGAGGCTCCAATATTATAGGAACTCCTCCATATAATCTTACCAAATCAAAATATTGAAAAGCTCGCCAAAAAAGCATCTGCCCCTTAAGTTCCTTTCGTAGGTTTTCTGACAAACCATATTTATCAATTTCAGCTAAGAAGATATTGATCTGCTTTATTCGGGTATAGGGATTATTTTTAGGACCTCCTGTCGGCAGTTTTTCTCCGAAATACTTTAAAGCATGATTTTGATTATAATTAATTGATGGCCATGGCCTATTCCAATCTGTTTGGCCTGCAAATTCCTCCGTTGTTCTGGAGAAGGCATCGCCGTTGACTGCTATTTCCCAGGTAAATGCTTGAGCATTGTCGCCTGGCTGAAATGAGTAATACATATAATCCACGTATGCCTGAGCAAGAATTGGATCTTTAAATACTTCTTCGTTGACTCCATTTAAGTCACGCTTTTCTTCCAGGAAGTCTTTCTTACAGCTCGCCGTAACTATAAGAAGAGAGGCAAAGAACCATATTATTTTATTTCTGTTCATAATTTCTAAATCTATAGTGAAAGATTAATACCTAAAGAGAATGTTCTCAAAGCAGGGAATGCATCCCAGCTACCTTCAGAATCTTTATAATCAAAAGGATTATAAAAATTAATAGGATTAACACCTGTAAACACAAGACGTGCGTTATTGACATGCAACTTATCTGAGATCTTTTTAGGTAAGCTATAATTCAAATTAAAGTTTCTCATTCTCATTCTAAATGAGCTTACTCTCCAGAATTCTGAAGTGGGATTCAAGCTGATATCTTCGTTATGAGGATTTGGATATCTTCCGCCTGGATTTAACTCCGGGTCATAAATATCATTCCAGTAAGCAGGAACACTTTGATAGATCCTGCTGATATTCTGATGTAAAGGCTTTCTGGCATCAATCTCAGACCATCCGCCAAATGAACCACCTATTGCACTATCAAAACTAAATCCTTTATAGCCAAACCTCAGGGTTATCCCGAAACCATAATGATTATCAGCTTTTTTCGCCAATAGAACCTGATCGTTTTCATCTACAATACCATCCGGTGCGGCAAAAGAACCATCAGCTTGTAAAGGACCTCTCACATCTCTGTAATATAACATTCCAGGTTTTAGCTGATCCGCTTCTACATCATGCACCTCTGTGATATTATATTGTTGCACATAGCTATCGATTTCTTCCTGGCTTTTGAACATCCCCAAATAGTCATATCCCCACTGGCCGATGTCCGTAGATTTTCCAGGTTGAGGCATCCAAGGATAATTCACATCACTATCGTTAAAGTTTCCTTTATGTTGCTTATTGTCGTACCATGAGAAACGGGTGTCAATTCCATATCTGAAATCTTTTCCAAGATTATCACTCCAGCCTAAACCTATTTCATATCCAAAGAAATCTACAGCTCCAAAATTTACGGAAGCAACACTTCCACCAACTGTAACAGGAACATTGGCTGTTCTTTCGATTAGCATGTTAGTTCCTTTATTATAAAAGGCTTCAATTGTAGTAGAAAGACGCGAGTCAAGAAAACGAGCATCTAAACCTAAGTTTTGTTTGAATTCGTCACTCCAGGTTGCATCGCGGTTTGGAGATGCTTCCATCTTCATTCCTATGCTTGCTGATTCATTATCTTTCCCACCAAATACAGCGCCCTTACCCTGCTGATAAGTGTAACGTTGTCTCCATAACCACGGCTTGGTATCATCTCTTCCCAATAAACCAACTGAATATCTTAATTTCAAGAAATTAATCGCCGGTACTTTGAAAAAGCTTTCTTCAGAAACTACCCAGCCTAAGCCAACTGAATAAAACCGCCCCCAATAATTTTCCGGAGCGAATTTGGTAGATGCATCACTTCGAAAAACTACATCAGCTAAATATTTATTTGCATAATCGTAGTGGGCACGTCCAACATACCCTAAGGTTCCGGACTCGTTTCCAGCACTTTTTCCCTCATATTCTCCGAATGCAGTATTTAGTTCGCCATTTGTAGTCAATGTCGGATCAAACCTCCAAACATCCTCTTGAGAAGATTCAGCTTCAGAACGTTCAACAGTAAGGAAACCACTTACATTGTGCTGGCCGAATTGACGGTTATAATTTGCTGATAGATTTGCCTGATAAGATAAGCTATGACGATTTGAGAAATATAAACGATTTCCATTTTCATAATTTCTAACCGTACTTGAAGCATCAGAGTTAATTATATGCGCTGTACCAAAATCGTATATATCAAATCTGGTTCCTACCTGTGTCCCTCTGGATGAACCTAAATTTCTAGCATACGAAGCCCTCGCCTTCAATCCTTTAACAAAAGGCAATTCGTATTCAGCATACAGATTAAAGGTTGTTGTTCTGTCATTACCCGTTGCAAGATTATTCAGATCGGTAATTGCATAATAATTATAACGCGACAAAGCATCACTTCCCGGAAGTTTAACAGGTTTCCCATCCACATAATAAGGAACATATTGAGGGGCACGAAGCAAGTTCCTGTAATCATTTTCTTCCTGCTCACCACCTATTTTATTAAACGTCTTGGTCAGGTCATCAAACGTGCCGGAAACTTGTAAACCAGCCTTTAGGTTAGAGAGCACATTTACATCTGCACCAGCCCTGAAGGTCCATTTATTGTAATCCAAACTACCTAAATTACCATCCTGTGTGTAATAAGACACGTTAGCAAAATACGTAGAGCGATCCGCGCCTCCGCTTACATTGAAAGTATGGCGCATGTTGGATGCTGAAGTCCAGGCATCGTCCAGCCAATCAGTGTTGTTAGCTTTAAAATACTCTAATTCCTCAGCTGTAAAAACGTTATCAACAGTACTCCTATTCGAACCATAAGCACCATTTCTGATATTCATATATTGCCCAAACTCATATCCTGTTAACATTTTTGTCCGGTATGCCTCATCGTTTATAGCGAATGAACTACTGTAACTAACTCGTGGTTTACCAATCTTACCCCGTTTAGTTTGAACAATAACGGCACCATTTGCCGCACGGGAACCATAAATAGCCGCCGCAGCATCCTTTAAAATGGAAATGCTTTCTACTTCTGAAGGATCAAGATTATTAAAAAGTGTATTATCAGGCACGCCTTGGGCATCTACTTGTATTACATCATCAATAATGTATAAAGGCGAATTGCTCCCATCTTTTGATAATGTTAAAGGATTTCTTACTGTCAACTGAGCTGTTGAGCCAGGACGAGAAGTACCTCCAGAAACCGACAAACCTAATATTCTGCTAGCCAATGCCGCACCTAGGTTACCTAAAGGCAAATCCTCGATTTCCTTTGCATCCAAAACATCAATTGCACCAGTAGAAGCACCCTTTGTTGTTGTACCACCATAACCTGTTACGATAACTGTTTCTAAAGAATTTATATCTTCTGCAAGTTTAACAGTGAACGAAGTTTGACCCTTTACCGGAATCTCCTGAGTCTTAAATCCAATAAAACTAAAAACCAGGGTTTCATTACCCATCGGTAAATTAAGACGAAAGACGCCATTTACGTCAGTTATAGTTGCTGTGGAGGTGCCTTTAATTTTTACAGTTACCCCGGGTAAAGGCTCACCTTTAGTATCTGTTACGGTACCTGTTACATTATCTCTCTTATTTAACGTAGTACGTTTAGATCCTGTTAGGCTTGTGCCATCGCCGGCTCCGGCATACGATACATTAACTAAAGTAAGCGCTACTAGTAAGTAAATAAACGCAGCTTTTGTGCATTTATTCAAACTACCTTGTTTCTGTAAATTATACTTCATATTTCTTTTTAATTAGGTTTAAAGATTCTGAGAAATGATTCCAGGGACAATAGCCTGAAAGGGTGCTGTTCTTTTTTAGTTCCGCCATTTACATTGAGTTAATTTATTTTGGGTTAATTTTTTCAAAAACGAAATCTTTCAAGCAAATTGGATTTGCTTTCTACGACATATTAAGTATTGACAGTATTGATATTGGTTATAAAGCTGGCTAGAGCTTATATATCAAAATTAAGCGGTAATAAAGTTTAAATTTGATAGCATTTTTTCAAGATATTGTACAATCTTACCAAACGCTAAATATTAGATGGAAGTTAAAATCATAGGACTTTAGCTCTAAAACAACGAAAACATAAACATGTAAAAAGACTTAAAATAAGCTTAAAATAAACTTAAAATAAGCTTAAAATCTCATTTGCAACGAATTACAATCTTTTGAAAATTTACCCCTGCCGAAAGTCAATATTAGAAAGTCAGCAAAATAGTCGTTAGAGCACGTGCAATTTTTCAGTTTTACACCATCACGAAAATGATAATATATTGGAATTTTCCTTAAAGACGTAGACTTATTATATGCTCAATCTAATAAGACATCCTACACAATAAATACCTCGATTAGTTAGCAATCAATCATTTTGGACAGATCTTCAATAAACATCAATACCGGTGAGGATTAAGCTTTTGTGGGATAAAAAAGGGACATTTCTTTAACGGCCGTTGGGCAGATACCCAAACTTCAGGACCAAATCTTACCTTTATCCGGTAAAACCATCAACAGTAATCGAATACCAGCAAACCCTTAGTCTCTACTATGCAAGAAATTGTACAGGACACTCCATGCAGGGAGTACGCCTCAAGCTCAGGGTAAGCGGACGGTGGAGACCACAAACTCAGAAACTTTAAGCATAAGGTAAAAGAGCGCCTGGACCCAGAGCAGGGAATTGCTTACCGAAAGAAACGAGCCTGGGATGTTGAGCTTGTCTTTGCCCACATCAAAAACAATCGGGGCTTCACGCGCTCTCTCCTGAAGGACTTGAGTAAAACTAAAGTGGAAATCAGATAAATATCAACTACACACAACCTAAAAAAGGGGAAGGACTGAAGCCTTTTCTGCAAAATCTATCTACTTTACCAGCAATCGCGCCCCCTTAAAAAAGAAACCGCCTCATAATTGACTTATGAGGCGGCTTCTTTTCTATATTTCAAATTAACTACTTCTGAACCTTCACAAAAATATTGGCAAACCACTTACCGTCTGTATCAGTTGTAATCTGTCTAAAATAAATGGCACCTAGCTTATTCTCCGGTGTTTTGAAATAAACTACAGATCCTACTCTAATGTGACCGGCTTGTGTCTTTGGAGTTTGATCTAAGGTAACAGACTTCGTACCTACGTACGTCCCTATCTCAACGCCTGAAATCAAACGATCTCTAAACTGGTTCGCTTCACTCAACGGAAGGCTAAACTTTGTCGTGCGTTTAGTCCAGGTACTTAAATCATACACGGCAAAAGGAAGCGTCGTTGCAGCAGGCGAATATATATGGTACCAATATCCACCGATGGTGTTAGCAGGGCTCGTACCCGCAGGAGCAAGTGAGCGATAGATAGCAAAATCAATATCTGCAGACACTGCTTTCGCCTCCTCGTAGGTGAATGCCTTACCGAGTTTTATAGAATAGTATGACGCCCTTGTACTATTCGCAACGCTATCCGGCAAGTATACATTCTTTTGAGTAGTATAGTTAAAGTTAGGTGTAACGTTAACCGTTACTTTAGTATAGCCATCTCCAATATATACTTGCTGCTTATTCAAAGCATATATACGGTAAGTACTTTCACCGGCACGAGTTGCGTTGAACGTAACAACACCAGAATATGACCGCTTATCGTCAGTCGGCGTAAGCGTAACCATCTGTACGGTTTCCGGACTAAGCGCGTCGCGCGTAACAACAATTGCTGCCATATCCTCTTTGGCAGAAGTTATTGTGTATTCGATCACAATTTCATCCCCTTCGTTATATGTTCTATAATCAGTAACCGCATTAGGACTTGTTGCCTGGAAAGTCACTTTGACATCGTCAAACATGTTGTAAATGTTATCTACCTCCTTTTTGCAAGACCCCAGCGAGATAGAGGCAAGGAGACATGACGCTATAAAATATGTTAGTTTCATATTATTTTTTTTAGATATACTAGTTCAACGGATCAAAAGTGCCATTTGCCCAACCAATAGTATGCTGTAAAAGCGGGCTGGAAGCCATAAAATCGTTATGAAAGGTGTAAAAATAATGGTGTTCAGGTATCGAGAATGAACCGATATTTGCTGGAGTTAAAATTGCTTTCTGGAAATATGTGGTATATACGGCTTTATTGTTAATATCAAGCTGATCTCTCATCTGTACCGCAGGATTAGTAGCGCTCGGCGCTTCTAACAAAGCCTTTTGAGAGGTGCTTTTCAACGTTATTCTAATAGTAGATATAGTACCACTTAAAGTATGCCATTTTCTCAGACGACGTAAATCTGCATTGCGCTTATTCTCAAAGGCAAACTCTACGAATCTTTCATTTGTAATCAAATCGCGCATTGCTTGTCCTGCACCACTAATTGAGCCTAAGCCATAGTCGTTGCTTCCTGCACCCTGTTGTATTCCGGCTCTCTGACGGATTTGACGAACCATATTCTTTGCAGTAGCAATATCACCAGTCTCGTTTGCGCATTCCGCATAGTTTAGCATTACTTCGGCTAGACGTAGCTCGATCCAGTCCATACCATTGCCACCAAGGTTATTTGTATAATTTACAGAGGCTTGAGGGATAGTTGGATCAGAAAATCGTTTTGAATACACTCCATAGTTTCCCGACTCATTCACACCATTATTCGTAGCGTTAACGTAATTCCACTGCTTACGGCCTGCTTTACCACTTAAAGGCCATACTGAACCATTATAAGCGAAAGTTGCCTCGAAACGAGGGTCACGATTTTGCCAAAACATGACATCATCATATGTATAGGCACCAGGCTGACCAGGCAGATTACCGTCTCTCATTGGATAAGCATCCAGTAAGATAATGGTTGGAATAAAGGCATTAGAACTCGAACCTCCCTCAGAATTCGGGCGCACTCTATTCTCTGTATTATGTCCCCGTCGCTCAAGAGTTTTTGAATATGGGCGAACAAAAATCGCTTCTTTATTATTGCTACCTTCTAACAGAAAAATGTTTGCATAGTTTGGCACTAGGCTCCGTCCGTTTGCTATACAAAGGTCGTAAGCTACCTTGTTAGCTGTCAAAGCAGTTTCCCATCTTGCAGCATCATTGTTTGGATTGAATTGCGGACTTGCCCAATAAAGGAGAACTTTGGCCTTCATCACCGTAGCAATCTCTTTGTTAATGCGACCCCAGTCATTATTACCCCAAACAACTCCATCCAAATTAGAAATAGAGTTTTCTAAATCACTAAGTATCTGGTCAAAACATTCTTTTGCACTTGCACGACCGCTTACATTCAAGTTACTAGGACCTTGGGGAGTCAATACAAGAGGTACACCGCCATAAACCTTCACTAATTCGAAATAATTAAACGCACGCAAAAAGTAATATTGGCCTAAAATTCGCTTTTTAGCCGCCTCCGGAATTGAACCTCCCGGAATGAATGCAATTGCATTATTGGAGCGTGCAATATCAAAATAGCGATTATCTCCGAAATTATTACCCTGATATCTGTTACCAACAAAGCGGACGTCGTTATTAGCAAGGGTCCCTTCCAGGCCGAGTGCTGCTTTAGCCCATTGATCGTTACCTGAAAAAAAGTTCTCATCGCTTGCCATGTGAATTGGTAAACGATCATACGATTCCTGATGCGGAAAACGGGGAGTCGACATATCATAAGTTTCCCTAAGATGCATTTCTACAGCCCCCTCAGTACTCCAGATATTGGCATCTATACCTTGCCTGTCTGGCAGTTCGAAAAACTCGTCTTTGTTCACGCAGGCTGTGCCCAGCACTGCGGTAAGCGCGAAAGCCGCACTTAATTTGAAAATATTTTTATATTGGATAGTCATTTTCATAATATTTAAAAACCAACGTTTAATCCTAGTGATATTGTCCGTATAGTTGGATAATTATATGCGCTACTTGTGTACGGATCTTTGTATGGAAGGGGATTGATAATATTCCACAAATTATTTCCCGTGGCCAAAATACGAGCACTTCCTAATCCCGTCGCCTTTAATACCCGCTCTGGTATTTTATAGCTCAAGGTCATATTATTCACTCGAATCATAGTGCCATCTACTGCCCAAAATGTAGAATTCCGGGTTAAAGTCGGATCATCAAATCGTGGCATCATGCCCGACATAGGATTTTCTGGCGTCCAGCGGTCTCTCCAGATCCCTAAAACGTTTTTGCTCGTAGATGGATTTACTCTTGCCCGAGAGTCGTAAAAAACTTTTCCCCCAAAACGTGCTGCAATATTTGTACTTAAGTTTAAACTCCTATATCCGAGGGAAAGGTTAATACCTGAGGAAAGCCATGGCTGAGGATTTTTGAACATTGGAACCATGTCGTTTTCATCGATAACGCCATCCTGGCTTACATCTTCATAGACAAGCCAGCCAACCTGCGGAGAAGTTCTGTTACCTCCTGACCCTACAAGATAGTTGGGATTTGCTGAAATAAAGGCATCTACTTCTTCCTGGGTGCGTAATATACCTTTTGCAATAAGACCAATGTTACTGCTGCTATAATAACGTGGATCCAACCCGACAGTAATAATATCTTCACCCCTATTAAACCGCAGATCGGCGGGGTTATAAAAGGTCCTGGCTTCAACTGAATTGCCGTAGCTAAAGTTTATGCTGGTGTTCAGATTCAACTCCCTCGCTACCTTTGCTTTATAACCTATCGTAAATTCAGTTCCCCAGTTATACGCCTCACGATAATTTACTACTGCCGATTTAAAGCCCGCAAACATAGGATATATCCTGTCTACCCCCCCGTCAAATCCGTCATAAACATAATTCTGGAAAACCTCAACCCCAAAATCAAGCTTATTGTTAAACATAGAGGTCTCAAGACCGATGTTCATGGTACGCTTCTTTTCCCAGGTTATGTTTGGATTCGGCAACACGTTAGGATTGAGACCTATACCGTTGTTATTATCTCCAAATAAGTATCCATCGTTCAAACCTACAATATAACGTTCCTGCCATAGCCTCTGTTCTACGCGGTCTTCACCTGTGATACCCCAATTGGCTTTTAATTTCAAGAAATTAACAAATCTGATATTATCCTTAAAAAAGTTTTCATTGCTCACTATCCAGCCCAGGCCGATATTTGGCGAAATCCCCCAGCGGCTGCTTCTCGCGAAGTTTGATGAGGCGTCAAGACGTGCAACACCTTCAATCAAATATCTCTTATTGAAATCATACGAAAGCCGGCCAAAGAACGACCTTTTTGTAGATTCAAATACCTGCCTGTTAGGTACCGGGATATTATTGTTGCTAAAACCCCAAGGGTCTTCTACTCCCGGAACTAACTGATTAAGCCAGATTTGTGAATGAGTCTCATTATAGTTCACTGTCTGCTCTCCCCCTGCAAGTACATTGAAGGTGTGCGCTGCAATGGTTTTAGCATATTGAAGCGTGAAGAAGCCTTGATAACTATTGCCTGAGCCCTGCCCGGCGCTAGTTCGGGCGTTAGCTCCATCTACATAATATCTTGAAGAAACAGAAGAGGGCACATCGCTATAGAACCGATTGTCATTCCCGAAGCGTTCGAAGTTATAAACCTCGTACGGTGGAATATAATTTCTGGACTTGTTGGAAGTAGATCCCTGTGAAATCTGAAGTTTCGCCGTTAATCCCTTTACAAATTCTGGTGCATAACTCAAGCTAGCATTAATACGATAGCCGGTTCTATCTCTATTGTCGTAATATCCTGAATTTAACAAGGCCAAGGGGTTAACTACACCTGGACCCAAGTCCACAGGTAATCCGTTGATAGTAAGTGGCCTCCATGCTGGAGCGGCAACTATCATCTCGTAGAAGACTTGATCTTGATCCGAGCCGTTGTTCCTCATCTTGTTCACGTTATGATCAACGTTGAACGCAAGATCGGCTTTCAAACCGGGGAAAATAGTAGCATTCATCCCGGTCCTAAACGTGTATTTATCTGCTTTGAGTCCCTCATAGTTCCCGTTTTCGTTTTGGAAACTACCGCCGGCAAAGAACGTCAGTTTATCATTTCCACCGGAAATGCTTAGGTTATGACGCTGCATCATCGAAGCACTCCAAAGCTGGTCGTACCAACTTTTGCCCTGGTAATTTCGAAGGTAATCGAGATCAGCAGTACTAAACAATTCGTTGGCTGGTCTATTCCCAATACGAACGCCTTCGTTTAATACCTGTGCAAGCTCAAATGGCGACAACATATCTGCCTTTTTCGCATTGTCCGAAACACCCATATATCCATTGTAGTTAATTGAAGGCTTACCTACTTTACCTCGCTTAGTGGTGATCAACACAACTCCTTTGGCACCTGCCGCGCCATAAATTGCCGCGGATGCATCCTTTAAAATAGTCATACTTTCGACCATCGACGCGTCAAGATTGTTGAAAGCGTCACTATTAGGCATTGAAATACCATCAATGATATACAGAGGCTCATTAGTTGTTCCTATTGTATTTGTATTGGATGTTGTCGTTGAATTACGAACATTAAGTGTAATTCCTGCCCCTGGTCGGCCAGAAACTTCATTCACACTAACCCCTGCTACACGGCCACGTAGTGCTGCTGCAAGATTTGGCCCAGGGATATCCTGTAAATCTTCCGGATTCACTGTTGCCGAAGAACCCAGATGTTCGCTTTTCTTTTTTGTCCCATATCCAACATTGATAACAACCTCTTCAAGACTTGCTGCATCTTCAGACAAAACAACGTTTATTACTGTTTGGGTACCAACTTGAACTTCTTTGGATTTAAAACCGATAAAACTAAAAACCAATGTTTCGTTTCCTGTCGGAAGATTAATTCGGTAAACTCCATTAACATCGGTAGTTGTTGCTGTAGTTGTGCCTTTTATTTTAACAGTTACTCCGGGTAAGGGTTCTCCCTTCTCATCTTTAACTGTTCCTGTAATATTTTCTCGTGAAGTATTATTTACGGAAAAACTGAAGCTGTTATTTTGAGTTTCAGCGTAAGATGCCTCTGTTAAATAAAGCGACATTAATAAAGCAAGGCTCACTTTAGAACTCTTACTTAAATAATACTGCGTTTGTAAAAGTAAATTCATATTGTATTAATCGTTAATTTTGCTAGATAAATTTCAATTCCGTTTTTAGGAATAAATACGATCAGCATGATATATCAATCACCGGATCTAACGAATTATTAATTTTCTTTTTCCATTCAAGAGCTTTTAATTTCGGTTAGGTTTAAATTTTAATGTTTTTTTAAGAAGTATTGGTTATAATTGCTTTACCAAACTTATCTTAAAAAGACCGCAACTTTCTATAGTATTTTTTCAAGATAGTATAGGATATTACCATTAGATCTAACAGCATTTTTCCGCTTGAAATTATTCCATCGACTAGTGAGAAATGATTTCACAGACAGTTACCGGAATAGATGCTGTTTAGTCATTGATTCCACCTTTTATTTTGTTTATTTTCTATAGGTTAATTTTCTAAAAACGCTTATTGCTTTTTGGAAAAAGGGTGATACACAGTTTGGTAGTTTATTA
>CBIHLM010000012.1:0-79882 GCA_966210515.1 uncultured Pedobacter sp. | reverse complement strand
TTAAAAATATAAAGTATTTCAGCCTATTTTGATGTTAATAAGCTTTCTTCCTGTATTTTTTTCTGAAGTTCCATAATTGCTCCAATTAATGATTCAGGTCTCGGTGGGCATCCTTGTACATATACATCAACGGGGATTATTCTGTCCACACCTTTAACTACATGATAGCCATGCTGCCAATAGGGGCCTCCGCAATTTGAGCATGATCCCATCGAGATTACATATTTAGGCTCCGGCATCTGTTCATACAGCCGTTTTATTCTTTCAGCCATTTTAAAAGTTACCGTTCCTGCAATAATAATCACATCCGACTGTCGTGGCGAAGGACGCGGAAAAACGCCCAAACGATCGAAGTCAAAAGTCGATGCATACGAACCCATCATTTCAATTGCACAGCATGCAATGCCGAAGCTTACCGGCCATAATGAGGATAGGCGGGCCCAATTTAAAAGGTCATCTATTTTTGTTACGATAACCCCACCATCTTGTGGCATCTTCTCTAAGCTCATGGTTGCGGTGGTTTTCTGAATGTAGGTTTAAATCCAGGTTTAGCGGACGAAGATGCAATAGTTGCTTGCTTAATTATTTCTTCTTCAGCGTTGCTGTTTAATGTGAAAGCTTTCACGGCATAAACTTCCGAATTTATCCGCTCGTATATAGATAATGGAATATTATGTTCAACAACGGGAAGTTTTTGCTCCGGACGGATCCAGTCAAGATCTCCTTTTCTCCAGACATAAACCAAGCCAATAAGCAAGATTGCCACAAAAATGAACATTTCGGTAAAGGTCAGCCATCCCCATATCCCATTTGCGGCAATCAAACTTTTTTGCGCAAACACCGTGGTCCATGGGAAAATAAAAATCATCTCTACATCAAACAGAAGAAATATTAATGCAATAACATAGAATCTGGAGTTAAACTGAACCCAGGAATTACCACTTGGCTCTTCACCACACTCGTAAGAAGATAACTTTAGTGGAGTTGGTTTATTTAACGCTAATAATTTAGATAAGAATAATGTGGCGCAAACCAGTACTATTCCAATAATCAGAAAGATAAAGATCTTGCCAAACTCTGTAAGCTGCGAAGCCTGCTCCATGTCGCAAATTTAGATAAATTTAGTTTAAGCACTAGCTTAAATGAATAATTGGAAGCTATGTTTTGTTAGAGGTGAATGCAATATTTTGTCGAATTTCCTGCGGTTTTAGTAATTAGCGGCTTTTAAGCTCAAAATATTCCGTTTTCAATTTGCTTTGAGGAAAAATCCTCCTATATTTGCACTCTTGTTTTTAAGAGCTACATTTTAGAGTTTTATATAAGTCATGAAAAGAACATTCCAGCCTTCTCAAAGAAAAAGAAGAAATAAGCACGGATTCAGAGAACGTATGAGTACCGCTAACGGTAGAAGAGTTTTAGCTTCGAGAAGAGCAAAAGGCAGAAAAAGATTGAGCGTTTCTGACGAGCGTCGTCATAAATCATAATTATTGATTGCAGTCCTGTCCGGTAACACGGATTCTGCAGATCAAATCTGCAAATAAAGGTTAAGGCAATCAATATGTATACATTTAAGAAAGAAGAACGGTTATGTAGCAAAAAGCTTTTAGAAAAGCTTTTTCATAACGGTTCTTCTTTTTTAGTTTACCCTTTTCGAATAGTTTCTATTCCGGAAACTTTGCACGTTACTTCGCCGGCTCAGGTAGTTATTGCGGTATCAAAACGTAAGTTTAAGCATGCTGTTGATAGAAATCTTGTCAAAAGACGAGTTAGAGAAGCATATCGTTTAAATAAAGACGCTCTTTTATATTCATTTCTTAAAGAGAAAAATTTAAAACTGATTATCGGCATTCACTATATAGGTAAGGAAATAGCGGAATTTCAGTTTATTGAAAAGAAGTTAAAAATAGCTATCAGTAAATTAGTCGAGTCGTATGCAGAATCTCAATCCTCTTAAGCTATTAAAAAGTCTGCTAAGCGGTTTTTTTTTGCTGCTCATTAAACTCTATCAAATTCTGTTGTCTCCGCTATTGGGCGCATCCTGCCGGTATACGCCTACCTGCTCGCAATATGGTGTAGAAGCAATTAAGAAACATGGACCTTTTAAAGGCTTGTGGCTTACTATAAAACGCATTTCCTCATGTCATCCCTGGGGCGGACATGGGCATGATCCGGTTCCATAGCATAATAATTACCTTTTATTTGCATCTTTGCGCTCGTAAATGGCACTTATACTTCAATTAGAAACTTCAACAATTTCGTGTTCCGTAGCTTTGTCTCTGGACGGAAACACCATTGCTGTAAAAGAATTAGCTGAGCGGAATATTCATGCCGGTTATTTGACATTGTTTATAGAGGACGTGGTGGCGCAATGCGGAAAAACACTTCGCGATATAGATGCTGTCGCTGTTAGTATGGGACCTGGTTCTTATACGGGGTTGCGTATCGGCGTTTCTACTGCCAAAGGTTTATGTTATGCTTTAGATATTCCGCTTATCGCGATCAATACTCTTCAGGCAATGACCGTGGGATTTATGTCTTTATACAATGATCAATCGGTATTATTCTGCCCTATGATAGACGCCCGTCGCATGGAAGTTTACGCAGCAGTGTACAATAGTCAGCTTGACGAATTGCTGCCCGTTGAAGCCCGAATTATCGATGAAAATTCCTTCTCTGATCTTCTACAAAATCAAAACATTGTATTCTTTGGTGATGGCGCAATGAAATGTCAGGAAGTGTTAGCGGGTAATCCCACCGCAATATTTGTTCCTGAATTTCTGAATTCGGCGAAAGATCTGAGTTCTTTGGCTGCATTGAAATATGATAGAAAAGAGTTTGAAGACGTGGCTTACTTTGAGCCGTTTTATCTTAAAGACTTTTTGATCACTCAATCCAAAAAGAGTTAATTATCTGCTTCTTTTTAGCGAACGACTGATAAATGTCTACTCAGTTAATACTTTAGATCCCGGGAATATTATTGGCATTTTGCTGCCTCTCCATCAAGGGGCCAAATTTCACAGCAAAACCAAAATAAACAGAGGCTCCAGTATGTCCTTTGCCAATGTTTTCATCTGCTGCCAAGGCGCCTTTAGTTGTGTAATAAGATTTTAATAATTGGTCACTGCCAATGAAAAATTCAGCATTGGGCGATTTCAACATAAACTGACCTCCAAGCTGAAAGAAGTTATTTAAATTATATGCTGTGGAAAGGCTGAAGTTCATTGCCCGGTGTCTTACGCTGTTTATCAAAGCTACATCTCCGCCTTTGTAAAACAGATTTTTAGAAATTAGCAGACTTGGTTGATAGGAGCCTAAATCTTTATTTACTAAAAATTCGGCTTTCCCATTAATAAGAGTTTTGTAAGCTCCAGAATCAGATCCGCTATCAAACAATCTTTGAATTTCTGTACCTAATCGATCATTGGCGGAAGGTGATGAGGCTGAATTAATGCTAATTCTATCATCAAAGGTGTACTTGTACGAGTCTTTTTTATTCCATTTTATAAAACCTATATCTTTTAAGTTTCCTAAAAGGTACCATGCTCCTCTAAGTTTATAATTTGCACTTAAACTTACCGCCATGCCGGGATTTTTGAATCCGGGAGCCAGCATCTTTTTATCAGCCTGATCCCAGGAGACATTGCTTTGGTATTTTCCAAACAGCGATAAATTATATGAGTCCTGCTCCTGATTTATGGCAAGAGAAGATGAGTCAATTTTTAGTTCGTTGTGAAGAATTCCGCTTAGATAGCTCAGTTTAATCCCCAAACCTAAGCGTTTATTGTAATCCTCCCGATAGGTTACACTAAATTGATGGTAATTGATGGTGTGAGCCTTGTTATTAAAAGGATCTGCATAAGATGCTTTGTCGAATAATTTATAATTATTAAAAATTGCTATAGTCTCATTCGTTACTTCTCCATAAGTATCTGATTTAATTTGCCAGGAAAAACCAAGTTCACGATTGAATTTTACAGTCCTGAAAATCCTGAACATGGCTAAATAAGTGTTTTCACTCAATGTAAGTTTGTTGATCTTTTCATCGCCGAGCGTTAAACCCCGTGCGTCTAGTCTGCCGGAATATATAAGCCGTTTTAATGGTAGCTGTTCGTCGCCGGTTACAGCCCCGTTTATGCTAAAAGTTGGGATAAAAAAATTGAAAGCATATTTTTTACTGCTATCTGGATAAAAAGCTTTTTGAGAAGGATTTTCGAACGTGTCGTAAAGAGTCCGGGTATTAAATAAATTGAACTGACTGTAGCTTATAGTAGAGGTGAACGACAGGAAGGATAGTAACAGAAGACTTTTCTTCATTTAATGGTTAGACTGGTTTTTTATCTATATAACGAAATACTGTCAGAAGAGTTATAGCTTAAATATAAATTCGCGAAGAAATGATCTTTCTCGCCTGTCCACTGGAATGATAATCCGTAGAAGTTTTTCAATCCAAAGCCCTCATTATTAAAAGGTTTAGAGTAGTTTGGTTTAAGGGTTGATCTGATTATTCGCTTCGAATTTTCTATGCTTGTAAAGAATAAAATATTGCTTTGGTTAGCCACAAGCTGGTCGTATTGTTTAAATCCTTCTCTGTTCGACAAAAAGAGCTCTTTCTGATAAGCAGATATAAAGTTGGATATTATGCCCGGCGTATTCGCAAGGATTAAATAATTATCTACCACAGCAAAGTATGGCTTTGAAAAACTTTTCAGAGGATCACCGAAGTAATAGTAAAACAAATCACTGTGATTAATTTTACTAATCTGTTCATTCAGCGCAGTGCTGATTAGTTGGAGTTTGAAATTTATATTTCTGCCATTCGAAACTTTAATAATAACAAACTTCTCTCTGTAAGAATTTTGAATTGTTACAAATTCTTTTTCAAAAAATGGTTTAATATCACGGTCGGGGTTTACGCCGGTTTTTGTTTGAATTAGCTTTAATTCGTTCTCCAGGTCTTTTAGTACACCTTTCTTGTCGAAATATATCTTTAAGTCATTATGAAACCTTTTTACATCCGACAACCCAAAGGCTATGAAGTTTGAAGTGTTTTCGGGTAATACTTTTTTAATTTGATTAGGTACAGGTTTTTGATGAAGGAAGATATTCAAATAATGAGGCTTTGACGTATCAGTATTGCTTATACCATTGAACATTAACGCATCACTTTTAAAATTCATACTTAGTGATGAAACACCCTGTAGCTTATTTAGCAAAGCCGAGTTCCCATTTAATTTGCCGCTGAAAAATTGCTGCAGGTAATCAGGCATAGCCTGGTGGTTAATAAATAGATTTATCGGAGAATTTAGATTTTTGCTGCTGGTTTTTCCAATCTCCTGGATAAAGCTTTGATTTACCGACGACTTTTTTTGATTGATACATCTTTTTATAAGATCGTTAGAAAAACTCGCAATTGCTACCCCTTCTTCCATGAATATGTAGAAAGGTCTTGTTAATTCTCCACTTTCGACTTGATAGAAGTTTTCAAAAGGCTTAACCGAAAAGTCCTTGATTTCAGTAATTAAGTCTTGAAGATCTGAAGTGGAATGTGTTTTATCCAGGTTTATGCTATAAAGGAATTCTACTGAATCTGTTGTGGGATGAAAGGATAAAAAAAAGTTTTTATCTGCAGTAATCTCTGACAATTTATCTTGTTGAAGAAGTAGCTGTTTTAGCTTAACTATCTCAGCAGAGCGGTTTTTTCCAATTATGGCATTGAATATTTCGTAGTCTTTAAAAATATCGTAGAAAGATTCATCGTTCCTAAAGTTTAACACCAAAGCTGCATCAGAGGGAATGAAATACAAAACCTTGGTTACATTTTCATCTTTTCCGGATAATTCCGAAAAATACTTGCCAGCCAGAACAGCGATAACCACTAATAAAATTGTACAGAGTAAAATTATATTTCTCATCAGTTACGCAAAATTAACTCTTTAGGAGCAAGAAATCTTATCAGTATTATTAAATTAGCAAATCATCAGATGATATGAACAGGCAAATTATAATTACAGCTGCACTTTTTGGACTAGTTGCAGTAGTTTTTGGCGCTTTTGGGGCACATGCCTTAAAGGAAAATATTTCTCCAACGTCTCTCGAAGCCTGGAAAACCGCCGTTAGTTATCAGTTCTATCATACTTTGGCATTGCTTTTTTTATCAAACTTTTCCAAATACCGGAGCCGGGCGATCCGAATATCTTACTGGGCTTTCACATTAGGAATGGTTCTTTTTTCAGGTTCGATTTACCTTTTATCGATAGATGATCTTATTGGTATAAACCTTTCTTTTCTCGGTCCGGTTACTCCGATTGGTGGATTCCTGTTGATTCTGGGTTGGTTTTTTCTCCTACTTTCTGCTATAAAGAATAAGTAATGCTTGAATTTAATGAAGGGGCAGGTAGTCGACAAACCTTTTTTGTCGAAGTAATTCTTCCTTTATCCATTTCTAAAACATATACATACCGGATTCCTCAAACGCTTAACGATAGTATTGAAATTGGTAAGCGGGTAATAGTTCAGTTTGGGAAGAGCCGGATTTATACCGCTATCATTTTAAATATTTCTGAGGAACCACCTTCACTTTACGAAGCTAAATACATAATTGAAGTATTGGACGAAAGTCCTATCGTGAATCAAAGTCAATTGCGGTTATGGCAATGGATGGCCGAATATTATATGTGTTATTTAGGCGAAGTGATGCAGGCAGCATTGCCGGCAGCACTTAAGCTAGCCAGCGAAACTAAAATTGTTTTGCTAAAAGATTCGGCTTACGATAAATCCTTATTAAGCGATAAAGAATATCTGATACTTGATGCGCTTGAAATTCAACCGGAACTGCGTGTTAGTGATATCGTGAACCTTTTGGGACAAAAAACTGTATTCCCCCTTCTCAAAGGTTTGTTTGAAAAAGGCATTATTAATATCTCTGAAGAAATTTCTGATCGGTTTAAACCTCGCCGGAAGGCATATATCTACTTAGATCCCATTTATGATGAGCCTGAAAATAGGAAGGGCCTGTTCCAGATCCTCGAGCGGGCACCTAAGCAGCTGGATGCTCTACTGGCTTATCTAAAATTAAGTAAAACAGATTCACACGTATTGAAAAATGCAATTCTAGAGGAGTCGGGCTGCGGGAGTTCTGCTTTGAAGACGCTTCTGGAGAAGGGTATTTTGGTTCAGGAAGACAAAGTAGTGAGTCGTTTAGGAGCGGAAGAACAGGAAATTTCTGACAACTTTTCTTTAAGCGAGAGTCAGCAAAAGGCTGTTAAGAGTATAGAACAGTCCTTTTCAAATAAAGATGTGGTGTTGCTGCATGGAATAACATCCTCGGGGAAAACCCAGGTTTATATTAAACTTATTGAAGATGTTTTGCTTAGCGGAAAGCAGGTACTTTATCTGTTGCCTGAAATTGCTCTCACAGCGCAAATGATAGAGCGCTTACGCCGATGCTTTGGCAATAAGATTGGGATTTATCATTCGCGCTTCAGTGATAACGAACGTGCTGAGGTTTGGAAGAAAATGCTGAAAAATGAATACGATATCGTTCTTGGCGCCCGATCATCAGTTTTTTTGCCCTTTTCTAAGCTGGGATTAATTATTGTGGATGAGGAACATGAAGCTTCTTATAAGCAGTTTGATCCTGCGCCTCGCTATCACGCCAGGGATACAGCCATCTACCTGTCAAACGTACATAAAGCAAAGGTTTTGCTCGGATCTGCCACGCCCTCTCTGGAAAGCTATTATAATGTTAAAACAGAGAAATATGGATTAGTCGAACTGAAGGAACGCTTCGGAATTGCCCAGCTGCCACAAATTGAGATAGTAAGTATCACTGAAGAAACTAACAAGAAAACCATTCAGTCAAATTTTACCAGCGTACTTATTAATGAAATAAGACTGGCTCTGGAAAATAAAGAGCAGGTTATCCTGTTTCAGAACCGACGAGGATATACGCCGATTCTGCTTTGTCGGACTTGTGGTTATTTACCCAAGTGTATTAATTGCGATGTGAGTTTAACCTATCATAAAAGCAGTGGAAAATTACATTGCCATTATTGCGGCTACAAGCAAGAAACAATTTCCAGATGTCCGGCCTGTGGTTCTACTCATATCGAGCAAAAGGGATTTGGCACCGAAAAAATTGAAGAAGATCTGCAGTTTATCATTCCGGAAGCCCGGATTGCCCGGATGGATCTGGACACGACCCGGTCGAAACATGGCTTCCAAAATTTGATAGCCGATTTTGAGGATGCTAAAATTGATATTCTGGTAGGTACGCAAATGGTTGCCAAGGGACTGGATTTTGGAAATGTTACGGTTATTGGAATTATAAGCGCTGATAGCTTGTTGAATTATCCGGACTTCAGAGCATATGAACGAAGTTTTCAGATGCTGTCTCAGGTGGCAGGAAGAGCAGGCAGACGTGATAAAGTCGGTAAGGTTATCATTCAGACATTTAATCCTACCCATCGGGTGATAGAACAGGTAATAAAAAATGATTACGAAGGCTTGTTTAATCGTGAAATCGCTGAGCGTAAGACGTTTTTATATCCTCCTTTATTTCGATTGATCAGACTGGATGTGAAGCATAAAGATTCTACTTTATTGTACGACATCGCCTTCAGACTCGCAAAGGAACTTAGAACAACCTTAGGTAAAAGAGTTTTAGGGCCCGAAGAGCCTTTAATCAGCAGGATTAGAAACTACTACATTAAAACTATTTACATCAAGGTTGAGCGGAATGGTATTTCAATTGCAAAAGTTAAAGAGTTCTTACATTCCGTGTTGTTAAATATGGAAACGAATAAACTCAATAAGGGGGCATTCGTACAAGTCGACGTTGATCCTTATTAGTAAGTTAAGCCGAAGTTATACTGTAAGGAAACCGAACTGAGAGGCTTTAACAAAAACTCCCACTTCTGATAGTCGCTAAACGTTCGGGTGCGGTTGTTATCCTGATATGTTTTTTCCTGTTTCTCGTAACTGTACAGAAGAGTAATTCCAGTCTCCACCGCCAAAGTGAAATGGCTTACAGGACTGAATTTTAAGCCGAAATTTGGCGACATTAAAAATCCGTTTTTCAGCGAGTTCGCTGTATAGGGATTGGTATAGTGAATTGCAGATGCATTTTTTACATCGCCCTTGAAAGAATTTCTTCTGTATCCAATGTCGAAAGCCAGATAGGGCTGAAGCATTCCATAAATGAAGTTTTTTTCAAAGCCGATTTTAGCTGAAAAATCTTTCATGGTACCATTCGCCTCTTCACATTCCTCGCATTCATTTTTAAACGAAATATCCTCAGAAAAGAAATTTGCGCCTAATCGAAAGCTGATCTGATTGTCGTTTAATTTGACAAATACTCCGCTCAATTTCGTGGTTACGAAATTGTTTGAATTTACCTGATTCAGGATTTTTGGAAACTCTTCCACACTCAGTGCCTTAATACCAACGGTGTACATGTAAAGCCGTTGGTTAGTAAATTGAGAGGGCCTTAGATTAATATTCGAGTTATCGACAGTGTCAATTCTGATAATTTGTGCTTGTAGGGATAAGGAGAAAACAGAAAATAAAACGAGTAAAGTTTTTTTCATGCTATTGAGAACCATGCCGTAAAAGTAATAAAAGTTCTTAGTGTCAAACGATTTTAAAAAATCCTATAATAAGTATTAATTTATATTTTTTGTTTCGATGGTGGTATGTTTTCAAATCTTATTTTTGCATTACAATGGCATACAAATTTATTGATAATTATCGCGAACAAGGTGCAAGGAAAAAATTGGTTGCGTTTCTTCGGGATGAGCGAAAAATTGAGGATAAAAATGTTTTGAAAGCTATTGAGAAGGTTCCCCGGCATTTTTTCTTCGACGAGACGTTCTGGCACCAGGCTTATAAAGATATTGCGTTTCCGATAGGCGAAGGGCAGACTATATCCCAGCCATACACTGTTGCTTATCAAACTCAGTTGCTTCATGTAAAGCCGGGCGATAAAGTTTTGGAAATTGGCACGGGCTCGGGTTATCAAACTTGCGTCCTTTTGGAGCTGAAAGCAAAAGTTTATACCATCGAACGGCAGGAGAAGCTTTATGAACGTGCGAAACTTTTTCTAAAGAAGATGAATTATGCGCCCGAATTTTTTTTGGGAGATGGTTCTCGTGGGATCCCTCAGCATGCGCCATATGATAAAATCATTGTAACAGCGGGGGCGCCCTTTGTTCCCGAAGACCTGTTAAAGCAATTAAAAATTGGCGGTATCTGTGTTATCCCGGTAGGGGACGAGAAATCTCAGAAAATGATTACCGTTTTTAGAGTTGGTGAAAACGACTATGAAAAAATAGAGTTGGATACTTTTCGCTTTGTGCCTCTGGTAGGTGATAAAGCCTGGTAAATGAACGGCATCCCGATTTATTTCGGGATCCCACCTAATCAAAGTAGGATGATGTGCTATCTCTAACTTTTCAAAACCCTGCTTAACTCAATTTTACTTTCCCGGTCTTTAATAGTATCCCGTTTATCAAACAGCTTTTTACCCTGTGCCATTCCAATTTCCAGTTTGGCAAATCCACGATCACTTATAAAGAGGCGTAGAGGCACAATCGTAAATCCTTTTTCTTCACCTTTTTCTTTAAGCTTTCGAAGTTCTTTTTTGGTCAGCAGCAAAGCACGATCCCTTTTCTGTTCATGATTGTAAAAAGAACCATGAGAATATTCGGCAATATGCATGTTTCTCACATATAGTTTCTCGTTTAAAAAAGTGCAGAAAGCATCGTTGATATTTACTTTGCCTTCTCTAATCGACTTTATTTCAGTCCCAAGTAATTGTAAACCCGCGGTAAATGTTTCGAGTATGTAATACTCAAAATATGCTTTTTTATTTTTAACGTTTAAATCGTTCTTCATTTTGTTGTGTGTGGTATATCCCTAAACAATCAGGATATTCTCAGCAAATTTTTGCGATACCATTATCTTCGTATCACTTATCATAATTTCCATGGAGCCATCAAAAGCTTGCTTAGATATAACTTTTATCGGCGTGTCAATTCCCAAATTCAATTGGCTAACATATTGAAGAAACGCAGCCGTGTTATCTTTCACTGCCACCATCTTACAACTGCTTCCCGACTCTACTTCAGAAAGTGTTTTTTTAGAAGATTGTTTTAATTCTCCCTTCGCATTTGGTATCGCATCTCCATGAGGGTCAAATTCCGGAAAACCCAAAAATTTATCCAGTTTATCAACCAGCTTTGGCGAATGGATATGTTCAAGTTGTTCGGCAACTTCATGCACTTCATCCCATGTAAATTCTAACTTCTCATACAGAAAAGTTTCCCATAGCCGGTGTTTCCTTAAAATTTCAACAGCCTTTTTTCTGCCGCTTTCCGATAAAGAAATTTTGCCGTACTTTTCGTACTCTATTAATTTCTTCTCCTTAAGCTTTTTAAGCATATCTGTAGCCGTTGCAGGTTTAACCCCTAAAAAGAAAGCAAGCTCGTTGGTTCCGGCTTCCACTTTATCCTCAATCTCCATAGTTAAATGAAGCAACGCTTTCAAGTAATTTTCTTCTGTAAACGACAGCATGGCTATAAAAGTAAGAAAAAAACAAAATTAAAATTGTTAGGTTAATCTAATTATTATAGTTTTGTTAATCTTATTAAAATTGTGAGACATGCGGAAGTTTGGTTTTTTTGTTCTTTTAGTGCTGATTACAAATGATTTGTTTTCACAAAGTATTAGCGGAACGGTATATGGTAATGGTATTTCTGTTCCGGATGCTTCTGTAAAAATTTCAGAATCGAATCAATTTACTTCGACAGATAGTACCGGAAGGTTTGAGTTTTTATCGGTTAAACCGGGAAAATATGTTTTTCGCGTTGCAGCTATAGGATATAAAACGCTTTTTAAGTCTGTTATAGTTACTCAATCGGATTCATTGAAAGTGCTCAATTTCGACTTAACACCCGATGCAAATTTAAGTGAGGTCGTCGTTACAGGAACGCTAAAAGAAGTTAGCCGGCTAGAAAGCGCAGTGCCTGTAGAAATATACAATCACACTTTTTTTAAGAAAAATCCTACCCCCTCAATATTTGATGCTTTGCAGAATGTAAACGGAGTGCGGCCTCAGTTAAACTGTAATGTTTGTAATACCGGGGATATTCATATTAATGGTTTAGAAGGTCCTTACACCATGGTTTTGATAGATGGGATGCCTTTGGTAAGTAGCCTTTCTACAGTTTATGGTTTATCCGGAATTCCTAATTCGTTAATTGAGCGTGTGGAAATAGTTAAAGGGCCGGCCTCTTCGCTTTATGGTTCGGAAGCTGTGGGAGGATTGATCAATATAATTACTAAATCTCCCCGGAATGCTCCCGTTCTTTCTGCGGATGTATTTTCTACCAATTGGAATGAGGTGAATACTGATCTGGGCTTCAAGTTTACAACAGGTAAAGCAACCGCATTAAGTGGTTTGAATTACTATAATTATCAAAATCCGATTGACAATAATGCGGACAATTTTACGGATGTTACTTTACAACATAGAATCTCCCTGTTCCAGAAATGGATGTTCGAGCGGAAAGAGAATCGACTATTTTCATTGGCTGGACGATTTTTTTATGAAGACAGATGGGGTGGAGATATGCTCTGGTCGAAAACATACCGCGGCGGTGATTTAATATATGGCGAAAGTATTTATACCAAAAGATTGGAGGCATTCGGGGCCTATCAACTTCCTGTTAAAGAAAAATTATTACTGTCGTTTTCGTATAATAATCATGAGCAGAATTCGGTTTATGGAACCACATCATTTATCGCCTCGCAGCATGTGGCATTTTCTCAGCTTACCTGGGATAAGAAAATACACAGGCATGATTTATTAGCTGGCCTGGCTACCCGATATACTTTTTATGATGATAATACTCAGGGTACAGCCCAAAAGGCCGATCAAACATGGCTACCTGGTGTCTTTTTGCAAGATGAGATCGAGCTACATAAGAAACACAACATACTTTTGGGGCTTCGGTATGACTACAATTCCAATCACGGAAATATTGTAACGCCACGATTTGCTTATAAATGGAAAGCTGACGATAACACTATCCTGAGGCTGAATGCCGGAACGGGTTTTAGAGTTGTGAATTTGTTCACGGAAGACCATGCCGCGCTCACCGGTGCCCGAATTGTAGAGATAAAGGAAGAGCTTAAGCCGGAGAAAAGCTTTAATGTGAATCTGAATTTTTTGAAAAAGATGGTTACAAAAGGAGACAATATTCTTTCCTTTGACGCTTCCGTATGGTACACACGTTTTGACAACAGAATAATAGCTGATTATGAATCAGATCCTAACAAAATTATTTACGATAATTTAACTGGATTTGCCGTTTCAAAAGGAATAAGCGCAAATGTGGACCTTGCATATTCGAGCGGTTTGAAATTTTTATTAGGTGCTACCCTGATGGATGTTTATAGCAAAGAGCATGGCGTTAAACTAAATCAATTACTGACGGAGCCATGGATGGGAACCTGGGCTATCTCTTATCCTTTAAAAAAGATGAAGCTTGCCCTGGATTATACAGGAAATATTTACGGTCCTATGGATTTGCCTACACTTGGTGGTCTGGACCCGAGGGAAAAGACTTCTCCGGTTTGGAGTATTCAAAATATACAGTTCACTTTTTCGGGTTTACAAAAGATTGAACTTTATGGTGGGATAAAGAATTTGCTTAACTGGACACCAAACCGAAGAAATCCGTTTTTAATCGCCAGAACCAACGATCCTTTTGATAAGGATGTGGAATACAAAGCAGATGGACAGGTGCAGGACACTGAGTCAAATCCTTATGCACTCACTTTCGACCCTACCTATATGTATGCGCCAAATCAAGGTATCAGAGGGTTTTTTGGTGTCCGAATGAATATCAGATAATTTCGATCTAATTCTTTAATTATAAGGTGCTGGTGCTTTTTTAATTTTGACCTTTTAATTTATCAAACCGTGAAACTGCATCTCTTATTTTGGATATTCACCTTATTGGCCAACGCAGCAAGTTATGCCCAGATAAACACCGCGACTTTTGAAAAGCTTACTGAATTACAAAAGAAGGAGAACCGACCTGTGATGGTCTATATTCATACCGATTGGTGTAAGTACTGCCATGCTATGAAGCAGCAGATGCTTAAGAATAGTGATATCCTGAATATATTAAATCAAAAATATTATACAGTTTTTTTAAATGCGGAGAGCAAAAAAGATATCAGCTTTAACGGAAAAGTATTTAAATACAAGCCCACTGGCATTACAACCGGCATTCATCAATTAGCCGAGGCGTTGGGAAGAATGGACGATGAAAATTCTTATCCAGTTTTATGCTTTTTAAATGATAAAAATGAAATTATTTACCAGTCTGGTGGATTTTTAAGTGCAGAAGCTTTTTTAAAGACTTTAAAAGTTATTTCCCGGTCGGATAATTAACTGTTTAACAAAAAAAGCAGGGAAAAATTCCCCGCTTTTTAAATGCCATTTGAATTTTTATTGCGATTTACCTCATCGTACTATCAGCACCGGAATGCGAACTTTATGTCTTACAGTATCTAAGGTCGTTCCGAAAATCCAATCGCTGATTCCTTTATGACCATGTGCTCCCATTACCAATAAATCAAGCCCATTCTTTTCGGTCAGAGAAGCAATGGCATTAGCAGCGCTGCCATAGCCAATCAGAATTTCTGCTTTATAACCCAGCTCCATCAGGTTCAATTTGTATTTCTCAAGGTTTAGAGTATCACTTTGTGTTTCATAATCCATTACTTCATTGCCATGATATCTGGCGCCCGCGGTTTCAACAATATGAATCAGATAATAAGTTGCCGATTTGCCACCTTGAATCAGAGCATGCCGAATGGTGTTCCTGTCGTTTTTAGAAAAATCCACAGGTATCCCGATATTAGAATACGAAACGGTTCCGACCTCTTCAATCTCAAGGGCTTCGCCATGGGGCAGATTGTCTAACTTTTCCTTAGGTTTTTTTATCAGTGGTACTATCAAAACATATAACAGAAGACAACCTACTGCAAATGTCGCAGGTAATACCAATACATAAATCCACCAGGCATTATCAGTGCTTAGAATCCATCCATAAATTTCTTCGTAAACCAACTTTACATTCAGCCCGACAATAATAAGAGCGCTGATCCATGCAAGCACTTTTACCCATGGTTTGATTGCAAAATCCTTCATTAATTGTTTGTCGGATGTAAAGTGAATCAAAGGGATAATAGCGAAACCTAGTTGTAAACTTAGAACTACCTGACTGAGTACCAGTAATTCACCCAGTGAATCCTCACCGAAATAGAGTATGGTAAACAGACAGGGAACTATGGCTAACAGTCTGGTTATTAGTCGTCTTAACCACGGTTCAATTCGCAGATTAAGATGGCCTTCCATTACAATTTGTCCAGCCAGGGTGCCTGTTATCGTAGAACTTTGTCCGGAGGCGATTAAGGCGATGGCAAAAAGGGTAGGAGCAAGCGATCCGAATATGTCTTCGAGCAATATGTAAGCATCCTGAATTTCAGCAACTTCAAAGAAGCCGTGTTTATAGAATGCCGTGGCCGCAAGAATCAGAATTGCTGCGTTTACAAAAAATGCCAGGTTAAGTGCAATTGTGGTATCAATGAGATTAAACTTTAAAGCCTCCTGAATGCCTTTCTTTGTCTTTTCGATTTTACGCGTTTGTACAAGCGAAGAATGGAGATAAAGATTATGCGGCATCACTGTAGCACCAATTATTCCGATGGCAATATAAAGTGCATTGCCGCTTAACGCTGAAGGTTTTAAACCTCGAACCACCTCGCCGATAACAGGTTCAATGATAAGCATTTCGGCCAGAAAGGAAACACCAACTATGAAAACCATCGAAACGATGAATACTTCCATCATTCGCATGCCTTTATTTAAGAGGAAAAGTAACAGAAACGTATCTAAAACAGTAATTGATATTCCCCAGATTAAGGGCATGTTAAACAAAAGATTTAAACCGATTGCCATACCGATGATCTCGGCCAGATCACAGGCTATAATTGCTATTTGCGCCAGTACATATAATGGATAGTTGGCCCATGCCGGAAATGCGTTTCGTGATGCCTGCGCTAAATCCAATCCTTTTACAATACCTAAACGGGCACTTAAGGATTGCAAAAGCAGTGCGATGATGTTGGACATCAATAATATCCACAGCAGTTTGTAGCCAAACTGACTTCCTCCTGCTATATCTGTAGCCCAGTTTCCAGGATCCATGTAGCCAACACTTACAAGATAAGCCGGACCGATAAAAGCCATAAGCTTTCTCCAACCTGTTTTTCCGGAAGTTTTAACTGAAGCGTGAACTTCTTCTAAGGATTCACTGTATCTGGTTTCTGCCATAAATATTATGTTTTGTAAATCTAATAATAAAATTAGGTTAGTCTAAAAATAAATTTATACGGATTTTGTTTTAATTTGTGAAGCTTTACAGATATTATGGCTTTCGAACCGGATAAAACAGACCTTCAGATCCTTGAGATTCTTCAACAGAACGGAAGAATTACCAACCTCCAGCTTTCTCATCAAATTGGCCTATCTCCGGCACCAACCCTTGAACGCGTAAGAAAACTGGAAAGCGCCGGTTTTATAAAGAGCTATCACGCGATCGTAGATGAGGAACTTTTAGGATTGGGAATAAAAACTTTTATCCAGATTCAGTTAGATTTTCATCGCGACAACGCTATTCAGACTTTTGTTGATGAAATAAAAGAAATAAGAGAAGTTGCAGAGTGCCATCATGTAACCAGTGGCTGTGATTTTATCCTAAAAATATACGTGAAAGATATTAAGGCTTACGAAAAGCTTATCATGGAGAAAATTAGCCGGATCAGTGTGATAAAAACCTTTCAAACGATGATGATACTTTCTACAAGTAAAAATGAGCCAGTATTACCTGGAGAGTATTAATTTCCACAAGTCTGAAAGTCTTCAATCCCATTAACCCCGGATGCAATCCGGGAGATTACACTATGAGCACCTATACCCAAATCCTCTATCAAATCGTCTTCAGTACCAAGCATCGAAATCCATGCATGCTGAAACCCAATCGAGATCAATTGTACAAATACATTTGGGGCATTTTGCAAAACAAGAGATGTCACTTGTATCGTATAAATGGAGTAGAAGATCATTTGCATATTGTTACGCATCTGCATCCTTCTGTCGCCTTAGCGGGTTTAATAAAAGATATTAAGATTGCCAGTAGTTTGTTTATTAAAGAACAATCTCTTTTCCCTGATTTTGTTAGCTGGCAGGAAGGATATGGCGCTTTCACTTATTCGATCAAAGAGAAAGATCGACTGATTAATTATGTTAAAAATCAGGAGGAACATCATAAAAAATCTTCATACAAAGAAGAATTTATCGCCTTACTGAATGAGCATGGAGTTGCTTTCGATGAGAAGTATTTAGATTAGGTTCTATAGTTAATTCAACCCTTTCAGGGTTGATAGCCATTTGCGTTGTCCTCCCCTGCATGAAATGCAGGGTTATTGGTATTGTATCCCTTCAGGATACATACTAAGTGCTAGCTTTATTATTCAAATACATTGTAAATCACGCCCGTCAGGTACTCCCAAGCCTGAAGAGTTTCAATATTATTAACCCCCGGCTTTTCCTTTCAGGATACGTAATAAGTGCTGCTTTATTATTAAATACATTGTAAAACACGCCCGTCAGGTACTCCCAAGCCTGAAGAGTTTCAATATTATTAACCCCCGGCTTTTCCTTTCAGGATACGTACTAAGTGCTAGCTTTATTATTAAATACATTGTAAAACACGCCCGTCCGATTAAAGGTACTCCCAAGCTTGCGTTCAATGTTATTACCCCCGGCTTTTCCCCTCGGGATAGATACTAAATACTAGTTTTATTATTTAAAAACATTGTAAAACACGCACTTCAGATAAAATGTACTCCCAAGCCTGAAGGGTTGCAATATTATTAACCCGGTGTGTTCTCCTCAGGATACATACTAGTGCTAGCTTTATTATTTAAATACATACTCGTCAGCATTAAAGGTGCTCCTAAGCCTGAAAGGCTTAAATATTATTAACCCCGGGATGCAATCCGGGATAGTGCACCTGTCTTAAAGTCAACCCTGAAAGGGTTGACTACAATAGCTCGTCTAGCTTAAGTTCCAATTAATTCCGCTTTTTCCATTTTTCTCAAGAATCTCATTCGTCTTAGAAAAATGTTTACAACCCATAAAGCCGCGAGCGAGCGGAGAGGGATGAGGCGCTTTCAAAATAAAATGTTTCTTATCATCAATAAATGACGCTTTAGATTGAGCGTAATTACCCCATAATAAAAACACAATCCCTTCACGCTTTTCGACTAGTACTTTTATAGCCTGATCAGTAAACTGTTCCCATCCTTTTTTTTGATGTGAGCACGGTTCGCCAGCTCTTACAGTAAGTATAGCGTTTAAAAGTAATACACCTTCATCGGCCCATTTAGTTAACTCTCCATTGTCAGGAATTTTGAAACCAGGTATATCGCTGGCAGCTTCTTTAAAGATATTTCGGAGTGAAGGTGGGATAGCAACACCTTTTTGAACCGAGAATGCTAGTCCATGCGCCTGGTTAGGCCCGTGATACGGATCCTGCCCGATAATCACCACTTTAACATTATAAAAGGGAGTATGAGAAAAAGCATTAAAAATGCAATTTTCCGGCGGATAAATAGTCTTGCCATCCAGATTTTCTTTTAACAGAAATGCCTTCAGTTTCAGCATATAATCCTTCTCAAATTCATCTCCTAAAACCTTGTTCCACGAATCTTCTAATTGAACTGCCATATTTTTAGGATTCTGTTTGTTTAGCGGCTAAATAAGCGGATATTTGCAGCACAAATTTAAGAATTTAAATAATGCCAAATTTTATACGGTTAATAATAGCATTTGCCTTTCTTGGATCGGCAATTGCCCTGATTTTTTTCGGTTACTGGGGCTGGGGGATATTGTTGATTTTACTTGCCCTGATTGTTGGGGTTACGTTTTTCTTCAACGAGAAAATGCTGATTGCGCAATTTTATCTCCGTAAGGAAAATATGGATAAAGCCGAATATTGGCTGCGTCAGGTAAAAAATTATGAAAAGGAACTTATCCAGGCACAGCATGGCTATTACCATTTGTTAATTGGATTGATAGAATCGCGTAAAGCACCATTACAGTCCGAAAAATATTTCAAAAAGGCCCTTGCAATGGGTATGACTATGGATCATAACATCGCGCTGGCGAAGCTTAGTCTGGCCGGAATAGCAATGTCTAAACGTAACAAACGCGAAGCGACGATGTATTTACAGGAAGCTAAGAAAGCCGATAAAAACAAACTTCTGGCAGAGCAGATAAAAATGATGCAGAGCCAAATGGGGCAGTTAGATAAAACTGTAATACAACGAGGCGGAGGCGGTGGAGGCTTTAGAGGGCGGTAGAGAAAAAAAAGTGTAAGGATAGAAGGGAGTTGGTTTTACCAGCTCCCTTCTATTTTTCATCCAGACGGCTAAAGTAAGAGCCTCTGTCGTATGCGTTTCTGCTTTTTATATCATCATCCTGGTCAGAACCTTTGAAAGAAGAGAATAACACTTCCGATTGGATTCGTTTCAGCAGCTGGTTAATAAATGCCAGGTCAAAATTCTCTTTACTTAATTTGATTAAGTATTCGCTTTCTGTGATTTCAATTGTAGATAGTTTCATAAGTGTAATTTATCTGTTTTAAAGTTATCGGTTCAATATGAACTAATCGTTTATAATAGTTTAAGCTTTTGTTAATAAAGACTTTAAATCTACTTCGATTAATCAATTATAAATTACCGAAAAAAAAATCAAAGGTTTTTCTGAATAACCAAAATGTAAAGTAAACTGTGAAGTAAGTGTGAACTTGTACCTTTATTGAAAAGGGCAATGAGTGGAACGAAAGCACCTCCTTCACAAACCCAACCTACAAGGACCAAACCTCCAAACAAAAAATGCCCACGAAATCCTCGCAGGCACCTTATAAAAAACTCTTCGACTTCGCTCAGAGTGGCAAATCAGTTTACCTAAACCATCCCTCAACATCATCTTTCCCCGGCATCGTAATATCCAATTTCATCTTCTTCCTCATTCCCCCCAAATCATTAAACACCTTATTCGGATTGCCAGCCTTCAATTCCTCTACCGTATTAAATCCCATTTTCATCAATACCGGCACCCATTCCGCAGGTACACCAATATCTGTAAAGTCCTCTACCGACGCAACTTTCGCCTTTTTCTCAGGTCTCATCTGCGGGAAGAACAATACCTCCTGAATAGTGTGCTGATTCGTCATCAACATTACCAAACGGTCGATACCGACGCCCAAACCAGCCGTTGGCGGCATACCATACTCTAATGCACGAAGGAAATCCTCATCCATTGCCATGGCTTCCTCATCCCCGCGACCAGCCAGTAACAGCTGATCCTCCAAACGCGCACGCTGATCAATCGGATCATTCAATTCCGAATAGGCATTCGCAATCTCTTTACCATTCACAAACAGCTCGAAACGCTCCACCAAACCTTCTTTGCTGCGGTGTTTTTTCGCCAGCGGAGTCATTTCTACCGGGTAATCAGTAATATATGTAGGCTGAATCAGGTTCGCTTCAACCTTCTCGCCGAAAATCTCATCAATCAATTTACCCTTACCCATGCTTGGGTCGGTTTCAATGTTCATGCTTTTACACACGGCACGTAACTCATCCTCATTCATGGCCGAAACATCAATCCCTGTATATTTCTGTATCGACTCAAACATCGTCAGCTTCTCATACGGACCTGCAAACTCCAGCACATGATCACCCATTTTTACCTTTGACGTACTATGAATCGCCACCGCAATTTTCTCAAGGCATTCTTCCAGCATGGCCATCATCCACACATAATCCTTGTAAGCCACATAAATCTCCATGGAAGTAAATTCCGGGTTGTGCGTGCGGTCCATTCCCTCATTACGGAACATTTTACCGAATTCGTACACCCCGTCAAAACCCGCAACAATCAAGCGTTTCAAGTAAAGTTCATTGGCGATTCGCAAAAACAAAGGCATGTCCAGCGTATTGTGGTGCGTTTTAAACGGACGTGCAGCTGCCCCGCCATGCACCGGCTGAAGAATTGGTGTTTCCACCTCCATCCAACCTTGGTTATCAAAATAGCTTCGCATGGTGTTAATCACCTTGCTGCGGTTCATGAATATTTGTTTTAAATCCGGGTTAACAGTCAAATCCACGTATCGCTGACGGTAACGCATTTCCGGGTCGGTAAACCCATCATACACATGACCATCATCATCACGCTTCACAATCGGTAGCGGCTTCAGCGATTTCGCCAGCAGCGTCATCTCCGTAACGTGGATAGAAATTTCACCCGTTTGCGTAGTAAACACATAACCCTTCACACCCACATAATCGCCGATATCCATCAGCTTTTTGAACACGGTATTATATAAAGTCTTGTTTTCACCCGGACAAAGATCATCGCGTTTCAGGTACACCTGCATTCGTCCCGTCGAATCCTGGATCTCAGCAAAGGATGCGCTACCCATAATCCGCCGCGTCATTATTCTGCCCGCAATGCTGATATTCTTATAATTCGTTTTATCGCGCTCGTAGTTGTTATGTATATCCCTTGCGGTAACATTTACCTCATACGCTTCGGCAGGGTAGGGCTCTATGCCCAGTTTACGAAGCTCAAGCAGTGCCTCTCGGCGATAAACTTCCTGTTCGGAAAGACCAATACTCATGGGTTTTGTTTGATTATGTATTTAATTTACCCTTTTGGTAAACTTTCTGCAAAAGTACAATTTGCGAGGCAAGAATCAAGAATGATTGGCAAGTATTAGCGGCTTGGGAATAGCGTCGGGAAAACTTACAACCTTCAACCCATAACTTTCAACTTATTCAATGGAAAACGGAGGGTTTGTCTCTCTTTGGAGGCTGCAGTCCCGCACTCTGTTCATACTGCACGGGGCCTTAGCCACGACGGCAGGTATCCTCGGCGTTCGGGTTTAAATATGATAGTTTTTTAGCTTTGTCGGACCTGTTTGCGATAGAATCGCAGACCTCGCTTCATCCTCGTTACAAACGAGGACGATTTTGGGAAAATATGCCATCCGCAATCAGGAAGGTTTGCATTTTGTAACATTTACTGTAGTCTACTGGCTTGATATCTTTATTCGAGACGCTTATCGTAATATATTTTATGAAAGTTTAGAATTTTGTCAGAAGAATAAAGGACTTAATGTATATGCTTATTGCAATATGAGTAGCCATATTCATCTGATAATGAGTGCCAGTGGAACCAATAGTCTATCAGAAATTTTAAAAGATTTAAAAAGCTTCACATCCCGGCATATCAGAAAGACACTTGAAGCAGATACGACTGAAAGTAGAAAGGAATGGATGTTATGGTTAATGAAACGTGCGGGAGCAAAGAACGAACGGAATAAAGATTTTCAATTTTGGCAACAGCATAATCATCCGATAGAGTTAAGCACAAATGAGATGATCGATCAACGTTTGGACTATACATATAACAATCCAATTGAAGCAGGCTTTGTTGAAGAAGCTCATTGTTGGTTGCACAGTAGTGGCAGGGACTATACCGAAGCAGAAAAAGTAGAATTGAACTTTTGTTTTTATAGATTGGTCGTAGCGAGACGCTATGACTAGTGGGGGGTGAGAACATACGCGTGCCTGAGCTTTGAGTCTTAGACCCCTCTTTATTTGGCTATCTGTAGAGTTAAGCTTTAGCGTCTCTAGAGATAGTTAGTTGAACACCCCTACACCAAAAACTCAGAAGCATCCACATGAACAATTCCCAAATGTCGAAATAGCTTTCTCAACACCCCTAAAGGCAACTGCTTCTTACCATCCAGAAACTGATTCATATCCTCTTCTCCACCAAAAACATAAGCAAAACTTTCCGGTGTAAGTTGAAACTCTTTCATCCTGACTTTTATTAAATCCACCAGATCGAGGTCAGGGAATATGATCTTGTTTTCTTCATACTTCTTAATCCCAGGAAGCAGTAGTTCAATCTCAGCAAAGTCGGCGGTCCCAGGTCGCGCATCAAAAATTTCGATCGCGCGTTTCAATGCCTCTTCAAACTCAGTTTTCGTATATAGCTCCTTGCTGTCGGTAACTGCCTCTTGATTATCTTCTATTTTAGGTAAATCTTCCAACCCCGGAAATACTTCCTCCATTGAAGGTGGTGGCGGTGGTGTAAGTATTTCCTCGTAGCTCATGACCACCTCCTCAACGACTAGGTCGGGATTTTCAGCCCGTAACTCCTGAATTTCCTTCTCATGTTTTGCGATAAGTTCAGCCTCTGTTCCAAGCCATGTTATATAAGCTGTTTTCAGCCACGGATTTATAGTAAATTGCACTCTGTAATCACTAGCACCTAATTGGGCACCTACATAAGATATCCCTTCAAAAGGAGCGGTTTTCATATCTTCACCAAGTCGCCGTCCGAACTCCTTAATCCAAAGTAGGATATTTGTCTTAGCCTCAGGATAGAGATCAATGTATTCGACTAGTTTGTTTTTTGTAATCAGATCTGCTTTCATGGTATTTACTTTCGCCGGTCAATATACGAATCCTTCTGCATCAACTGGCCCTCAAGCTGGCGTACGCGTGTCGCGTGTGCATTTTGAGTGATTGGACAGCAGGAGAAAAAGGGGAACTAATATAGGTAGCCGCCCATTACTGTCCGTAGAGTTCCAAAGAGCTCTACGGATTCTCAAATAAAAAGAGTCTTCGACTCGCCCACACAAAATCAACTATTGGTCCCTTCTCTCCGCCTTGGTTCGGGTCCCACGAACCAATAAACAGGGAGTTATGAGTGGTTCGTGAGGACACGAACGGCATAGCGAGAAGCTACAACCAGTGGGGAGCAGCCGTGCACGAAATACGAATTATGCCATATTGAACTAAAGATTAAATAATGTTAAAGATTATAATTCTCACTGATAAAGTACCTCTTATAAGAGGTACTTTATAGGTACTTAAAGGATACTTAAAAGGTACTTCAATAGTACTTTAACCGGCTTGTTGTCTCACCTTAATATAGCTATAATATAGCATCCAAAATCTTCCAATCCTGGAACTTAAAAATGGCCTTATCCGGCTATAGCCCTAATTTAACGCAAGCGTGTCCGCTTGTGCAAGCGGCCTTTGGATGTTTAAATCGCAAGATGAGAATACGCTTACTTATCAAGTTCCATGAATTTAACCCCTAACTGGCTTAAGTTTCAGCCTTAGGTCGAGCAAAGCCTAAATAAGCTTAGCAGATAAAGGAAAGTTTATAACGTTCTTCTATTCAGCTAGAAATTCCTCACTGTCCATAGAGTTCCGCAGGGTTCTACGGATTTACCAATAAAAAAGAGTCTCTGATTCGTTCACACCAAATCAACCGATTTAAATAGCAACCCAGCCTCCGTCCACAGATATACAACTTCCTGTGGTGAAGCTAGATGCAGGGCTAGACAAGTACAAAGCGATTCCTCCTATTTCATGCAGGTTTCCCCAGCGACCGACAGGGATTTTAGAAATAAAGGCTTCATACTTTTCAGGGTCATTCAGTAATGGAAGATTTATGTCAGTTGCAAAAGGGCCAGGTAAAATTGCATTGACGGTAATTCCTTCTTTTGCTACTTCAACAGCGAGAGATCGGGTAAGCTGAAGGATAGCTCCTTTGCTGGTAGCATAAGCTGTACGGTCAGGAAGGGCTGTTGTTGATAGCATCGAACCCATATTTATAATTCGACCGTAGTTATTTTTTTTCATAAATGGAAGTACAGCACGACATGCCATCCATGAACCTGTAACATTTACTTGTTGCACTTTAATGAAATCTGAAACGGAAAGGTCTACAATAGAGCCGCGAATATTGATCCCGGCGGAATTTATAAGAATATTAATTTTACCGAACTGCTGAATTGTTTTTTCAACCGCCTCTTGTATACTTGCCTCCTCAGTCACATCACAGTAATTGCTGATAACATCTACACTATAATCTTCTTGCAATTGCTTAGCCGCCGCTTGATTTACGTTCGTATCACGGGCTGCAATTGAAATTGCGGCTCCCGCCTCTGCCAGAGCCTGGGCCATCGAAAGCCCAAGACCTCTATTGCCTCCTATAATCAATGCTACCTGACCATCCAATTTGAAAAGATCCAGAATACTTGTTTTCATATGCAATTTTACAATTTTAGACTTGCTTTGACAGATGTTTCCGTATGTAATAATTCTAGCGAAACAAAAAGAATTCACAACAATACGAAGGGTTAAACATTTATTTATCGGTACGTTTTTTTAATGTTCTTACATTTGTAATTACTGTTGGTACAAATCATATAGAATATTCAGCGCGGACTGCAAGGCTGGCAACAATAAAACCTAATAAACGGGAGAATACATGATCAAAAAGCGAATACTTTTTACAGGCGGATCGGGAAAAGCGGGAAAGCATGTAATACCTTACCTTCTGGACCAGGGGCATAGAGTGATGAATGTAGATCTGATGCCTTTAAATCACCCGGGTGTGGATAATTTGATAGCTGATATAACGGATTCGGGACAGATGTTTAATGCAATGAGTTCATATGCCGGGCTAGATGAATTGGATGGGGGAAATGGCGTACCACGATTTGATGCGGTAGTACATTTTGCTGCAGTACCCAGGATATTGATCCGACCTGATAATGAAACTTTCAGAGTGAATACGATCGGCACATACAATGTAATTGAAGCGGCTGTCAAACTGGGAATTAAGAAGATTATTATTGCTTCCTCAGAGACCACCTACGGTATCTGTTTTGCAGATGGCAAGATCAATCCAAAGACTTTGCCTTTGGATGAGAACTATGATGTTGACCCTATGGATAGCTATGGGCTCTCGAAGGTTGTGAATGAGAAAACAGCACGCAGTTTCCAGCTACGATCAGGCTTTGACATTTACGCACTTCGTATTGGAAATGTTATTGAGCCACACGAATACGCTACACTGTTTCCGCATTATTTAAAAAATCCTGAAGTGCGCCGCCGGAATGCGTTTTGTTATATTGATGCACGTGATTTGGGACAAATTGTGGATTTATGCTTGCAAAAAGATGGCCTTGGGTACCAGGTTTTTAATGCCGGAAATGATCACAACGGTGCCATTATCCCCAGCAAAGAATTGGCTGAACAGTTTTTTCCAGGTGTGCCCATTACTCGCGAATTAGAAGAAAATGAAGCATTGTTTTCAAATCGCAGAATCCGCGAAGTTTTGGGCTTTAAAGAGCAACATAACTGGCGGAACTATTTAAAAGTAGACTAACGGAGCATGACAAGCTGGTTAATACTCAGTTAGTTTTTACTAAAGACACGAAATATAAAAAGCGTAATTAAAACTCCAGCAAAAGCCATAAATCATTAAAGCTGATGAGCCAGGACCCCCGGTGCTAGGTAGAGGAAGGTTGTATACAAGGGGTTGCACGCAAAAGAAATGGAACAATAGTTTAGAGGTTATGGGCGGGTAGTAGCTGAGCCTGCGACCCGCCAGATCTCAATCGAATAAGCTATTTCTTCATTTTTAGCTTAGAAACAACCATTTGTCCCACTTTTCTTCCAAGGTCTGTACTAACCAGGCAGCTTTGATGAAAGTGTATGCCCCCGTAAAACCTGGCCCAATTATTCTCTTCAGCAGCAGCTCTGAATGACTTAAACGAACGGTCTTTGATGCCGAATTCGCGCTCCGTAGTGTCTGTAAAGGCGAAATTATCCCCATAGATTTCTGTCAATACTTCACCGGCAGACGAGGATATGGTAGAATGACCGCAAGTATATTCAGGGAACGGAGGCGTTTGTAATAACGGAGTCCAGTTTTTGTCGATAAACTTGTTAATCACAGTTTCCGGTCGTGCTGTGGAGTATGTAAACTTTGTATCCCAGCACTGGATAAATGCATCAAATAGGGCGATAGATACCTTAGCGAATGCATACACGGTTTCGGCATAATCAAATTTTGCTTTTTCGGCAGCAATACCGGTGATACTCATCCAATGCGCGGGTGGAGAAAATTTCTTGGAACTAAATTGCGCGTGACCGTAAACATTCATTTTTAACGGATTGTCGTCCCAAAAAAGTGCCATGTGCTTTTGGTCTTCAGTAAGATTTTCGCTAGCCCTCTTCAACATCATTACTTCTTTATAGTATGCACTTGATGTGTCTTTCATGTTGAATTCCAGTGGTTTGGGCGCCCTGAGCTGATCGGCACTATCCAGAACAAAAGATCTTATCTGATTCCAGTGAGGTTCCATAGCATCACCGTACATCGGAGGGGTTGGTGCCCAGTACCCATCATTATTGGTTACAATATATTTCTCCGCTGCACGGGTTTTCAGGTAATTATCCCCCTTGCTCCAATTGATTATAGCTTTCGAAATTTGAGAAGCAAAATCTTCCGATTGCGATTTCACGTCTTCAGGCATTTCATGGTCCACTGCCAGCTGTTTCACACTATCCACATAAAGCTTCATACTTCCTTCGGGAAACGTGACAGCCTGTCCCACGCTGCAAAAGGCAAGCAATGCGGCATATTCAATATCCACTTTATGTTTTTTCTTCAAGTTGGGCAATGAGTCCAAATCCTTCAACTGCCCTTGCAGTGTCTGATATTTCTCTGGCATGCCCGCTGCAATCACCTCGTAGGCTGCGATGGCAGCATAAGCATAGTTACGTGATGCAACTACCGGCGAAAAACTATTGTCCATTACCACGTGATTTAATTCTTTTACAGTCTCGCTGAAAAGTCTGGGATCGTGCAAAACTTTCTTGTACTCCTTTTTCTGACAAGAGCATATAAAAAGGAGCGAAAGGAGAACTAAGGACTTAGATTTCATATTTATTTAGATATCGATAATACTTTCAGAGGGCTATCATTTATAGCGGCAAGCAAGACTTTTTTATTTTTAACAGTTGTGATTAGTTTTAGGTCCTTTACATCGCCATCTAAGATTAATCCGGACTTAGCCGGCGACAATGCGGTGAAACCTCCTTTACCATCTCCTAACAACACCAACCCATAGGATGCATCATACCTTCCGGTTATTACTTCGTTTTGATACTCATTTCCACCTAAAATGATATCAGGATTTCCGTCGCCGTTTATATCGGCGCAAGCGACAGCATTCACCGGGGCTAATTGTGCCTCAACCGGAAGGAAGTGCGCGGCAAATTTGCCGTTTCCTTTGTTTTCAATCCAGGCACTACGGGTTTCTTCACAAACCAGTGTTGCCAGACCCAGTCTATCTTCATCGGTGAAAATCTCGTCTATGGTCTTGTCGCTATAATCGGCATACATTAAGAATCTTTTCTTAATGGCCGGAAGCTGTGATGCAAACTGGTCGCGGCTTATAGCCGGATACAATTTTCTTTCGCCCTTCTTATTAGAGATATGGTAGGCGAGAATAGGATCTACAATACCATTAAAGTCGAAATCTTTCACAAACAGTTTAATCGGTGTTTCGGGAGTGGCCCTGTATTTATTATTGGAGCCTATATTTCCGGCTACAAAATCTATATCGCCATCTTTATCCAAATCAGCTGCTGTCAAACTTCTCCATTGGCCGCTTAAATTGTGCAACCCTGTTGAAGAGGTAATTTCATTTAATCTGCCGCCGGAGTTTTTAAAGAAACGTATGGTACTCCACTCACCGGCGATAACAAGGTCCGGGCGATTGTCACTATCGAGGTCTGTCAAGAAAACGGATGTAATCATACCTGCCTCTTTCAACTCAGGACACACCGCCCTTGTCACATCGACGAATTTACCTTTATCGTTTCGTAGAAGAAAGCTCTGCGGCGATGCAGGGAACTGTCCGGGTTGTACCCGTCCGCCTACGAGGAGGTCTGTATCTCCGTCTCCATCATAATCGGCCCCGGCAACGGCCTGAGCACTGGTTGATACGTTCGCTGCAATGGCAGTTTTATCCAGTCTGAAGTTTGCCCTCCCGTCATTAAGATATAAGCGAGGCTGATAGTAGGCAGCAGTTGGACCAAACTCGTAGCTCCCGTTGGTTACAAAGAGGTCGAGGTCTCCGTCCCGATCTGCGTCGAACAGAAGGCTTCCTAAATCTTCTTCATTCTTTTCACCTTTTACGAGGTCTTTTTTGATAAACGAGCCATTTTTCTGCTGAATGAAAAATGTCCCTGACTGCTTAAAGGCTCCCCCGACAAAAAAGTCTTCGAGACCATCGTTGTTGATGTCGCCCGTAGAAATAAAGGGCCCGAGCTGCGAATATTTCTGGGTAAGCAATTGCTGAAATTGAAAGTCGTGGAAAAACCTTTCAGTATGCTTGAAATCAACCCCCATAGCCTTTGTCACATCTTCAAAAGTGTAAGAGGGCTTCGGAGATACAACGAAGTTTCTGAGAGCATCTTTCTCTTTTAGCTTAATAACAGAATTCAACTTTGGATCTACAAGCACCTGCTCTTTATTATTGGGCCAGATAACCCTGATAGAATCAATTGAAGTAGCAGCTCCGAGCCCGAAGTGCAACATCTTATCAACTGTTGAGGCGTAGCCGCGCACCGGATATTGCTCCATGCACTGCATTTTTCCAGGAGAATATACCACCACCTTTGCTCCGAATCCATTAATATTCTGTGGACCACCAACCAATTTAACGGATAAAAAATTACCCGCAGACTTATCCTTGCTGATCGTATTATTTTCAAGTACAAAAGCTTCTTCGTTAATGTTGTTCACCATCATGTCCAGGTCGCCATCGTTATCAAAATCTGCATAAGCGCAGCCGTTGGATAACGATTCGGTTTCGAATCCTGAAGCTTGTGCCAAATTTTTAAATGTGAGATCGCCGTTGTTTTTGAACAGATAGTTTTTAAGCTCAACGTTGCCGAATTCACGAAGCTTTTCAGTAAGAGCTTTGTTGTGTTTACGTTCATCAGTGCTGTACTGGCCGATATAATTGCTTGCCTTAAATGCTAAAAAATCATTATTTAACATGTCACGGCCGTAGCCATTCGTAACGTGCATATCCTTAAATCCATCGTTATCGAAATCGGCCATCAGAACACTCCAGCTCCAGTTTGTTTCATGTACTCCCGCCAGCTGACCAATTTCAGAGAAAAAAGGCTCCCGCTTTCCGTTCACCTCCCGCACTCCGTTATTTAGCTGTAACATATTCCGCATAAACTGCGGATCATTACCCATCCGGCGTTCGAGTTCATAGCGTTCGTTATTAAGAAAGCCATACATCATTTTTTTTGTCTCATTCTCTTCAGGGAGCATATCTAAGGTTGTGATATCAGAGGTGCCGTCGTTGTTAATGTCGGCAGCATCCACTCCCATACTCGAATAGCTCTGATGCTTGGTTGCAGAGCTGATGACGTTACTGAAAGTTCCGTCCTGATTGTTTAACCACAAGAAATCGTTTCTCACATAGTCGTTGGCGATGTAAAGATCGGGCCAGTTGTCGTTATTGACATCGCTTACTACTACGCCGAGTCCGTATCCATCCTCCTTGATTCCGGCAGCCACAGATACGTCCTTAAATACAGAATGGGTACTGCCAGCTGGAATACCTTCATTTCTATACAACCGGTCTGCAGAGGCTGATGCACCTGAAAAGTCGCCGGCAACTACCAGGTTTTTATTGTTGCCAAACAACTGATGATTAAGCAGGTAAACATCCAGGTCGCCGTCTTTATCATAGTCGAAGAAAGTTGCCTGTGTGCTGAAATCCTCGCTTGCAAGCCCATATTCACTGGCTTTTTCTGAAAAAGTCAGGTTTTTATTGTTGATATAAAGACGGTTTCGGCGGCGGGCAGGACTTTTACTTCCGGAAACACATACATAAATGTCGTCGAAACCATCGTTGTTAATGTCAACAACACTAACTCCCATAGCCCAAAAGTCGGTTTTCAGACCTGCCTTTTCAGTGATGTCATCAAATGAGAAGTCACCTTTGTTTATGTATAGCCTACAGGATTCCTGGTTTGCAGCAAAAAAAACGTCAGAGAGATTGTCATTATTGAAATCGCCCACTCCAAGTCCAGCTCCGGCGTACGAGTATTCGTTAACAATAAGATTTACCGAATCACTTTCCGTAATCTCGTTATTAAAGTCGATACCCGTTCTGCTGGAGGATAATTCGGTAAATGCAGAGCTTTCCCGATTTTTGCATGCAAACAGGCATACAGCAGCTAAAAATAGCGCCAGAAAACGTAAATTAAATCTCATAAAAACTATCTGTTGGGTCTATAACTCCTTCGCCTGAAATGGCATCTTCAATGCAATTTACTACTTATCAGGCTATTTTCATAACAATATTCTTATCCACACCCTTGGCTCGGCAGGCAAAAGGAGAAATCATGTATGAATTAGAAAAATCCCATGCCTTGTTCGTGTCCCCTACGAGTCAATCAATAATTTGTTGCGCAGGTCTTCTTATCCCATTAGAACTGACAACTCAAAGATTCTCGAAAGTGCAAGCAATGTGGCGTAAATCACCTCTCTTTTGACGCTATTATACCTTGTTAATAGATGACTAAGCGGTAAATTTGATTTTCAAAAAAGCAATCAATTATGGCACTAATCAACCCACACATTAACTTCAACGGAAATGCCGAAGAAGCTTTTAATTTTTACAAGTCGGTATTTGGCGGAGAATTCGCGATGATTGTTCGTTTCAAAGATATGTCAAGCGCGGAATTTCCAGTAGCAGAGAACGAGGCAAATAAGATAATGCACATTGCATTGCCTATTTCCCTTTGTTGGTGTCCCCACCAACAAAACGACTTATGTTAAAAGTCTTCTCGGTAATCAGTTAGCCAATTAAACTTTTGGTCTTCTTTCTCATAGAAGGAGCAGGAAGAATAATGATAATCATTTGGGTCAACGGCCAGTTTCCAATGTGCTTGTAAAGGATTCATATGCAGATATGTGAGTTTTTGCTCAAGCATTTCTCTACTTAATATTTCGATAGGTAATGCATTGCGCATCCAAAACTGGTATTGACGATCAGCTTTGTTTACCAGGAAACTCTCAAGAAGGATAGGGTCGCTTTTTGTTAATCCTTTCTTGAATACATGCGATGTGAATTTTTTAAAACTTTCCTCGGGGAACTCCTTTCCATTCATTTCCAGATTTCTCCAGATGAGGTGAATATGGTTCGGCATAATCACAAATCCGTATACTCGAATCTTTTTTCGGTTTATTAATAATTCTAAGCTCCCTATAATGTCATCTTTAAATGCATTGATTTTTAAAAGGTGAGACCAATTTAAAATAGTGGCTGTGTAAAAATAGGTAGAAGCTAAATTCATGCTTCCAAAATAGTATTAATTATTAACAGCATATTGTTGGTGGGGACACCAACAAAGGGAAAAAAGTCAGAATTTGTAAGTACAGGAAACATTCGTTAAGTTTATTTACACACTCACAAATACTTAGATTTATGAAAAAAACCTTAACTCTTGCACTATTGTGCACTTTTTTCGGCAATGCCTTTGCGCAGGTCGACGAATCAAAAAACTATTTATACCTCTATTCAGACTCGGTAATTTATGGTAAGAATATCATTTACGAGTCGTGGCTCGACGGTTCACCTCACTTCATCGTGGATTCAAAGCGCATTCATCCCGAACAGGTTAAGTTTTTTCAGAACGAGATGGGCTTTTATGCGAATACCCGGGATCTGGACATAGCAGGTCGAACCTCCTTTTCTGAGCGGATCAGAAAGGGGAAGATTAACTTATTTGAAAAGCAGATTAGATATTACCCGGGTTATCATCATACCCCGTATTCAAACCCGCAGGAGGAGACAGGCCTTACAGCTTTAAATTATTATAATATAGGCTTCGGAGATCTAAAAAAGACTAGTTATAGTAATTTAAAAAGCGACTTAGCAGAGCATCCGGCAAGCCTGGCACAGCTTAAAGAGTATGGCAAAGTTCACAAGTTGTCTAAACGGCTCTTGCTTGCCGGAGGAATAGGAATGTTGAGTGGAGTTGTAAGTCTTATTTCGCCTGGATGGGACCGTGACCAAGACTAGGCTTAAGTTTTGGGGTGATAGTAGGAGGGGGCGGTTTAATGCTGGGTGGTCTGTTTACATCTTTGTCAAAGCCTAAATATCTCAAGAAAGCCGTAGATGCTTATAATTATGCTCAATAAAAGCTGCCTGTTCGTAGAGTTCCGCAGGGCTCTACGGATAGTCTTCGACTTCTGCTCAAAATTCAAAACCCTTTGTTGGTGTCCCCACCAACAAAATGGGAGATAATTCACGGTCTCAAAAAATAGTAATATATAAAGAAGTATCTTGTTCGTGGGACACTGCAACTGCCGTATTTCAAAACTTTCATACACTACCCCTTCGTTAAAGAATCTGAATATTCCCAATAGAAGGTGGCTTTGCTTGCTTCATTTATAAATCATTTGCTAATTCGGTACTCGAGGGAGCGCTGTATCACCTTTTCCACTATCTTTGCCGCTCAATTTAATATCCTCATTTCGTGATTAATGTAAATAATATCTCCGTTTCTTTTGGCGGAACCACCCTGTTTAGTGATGTAACCTTTCCGATCAACGAGAACGACAAAATAGCTCTGATGGGTAAAAATGGTGCTGGCAAGTCTACCATTTTAAAGATAATTGCCGGTGCTGCGAAACCTACTACTGGTACTGTTACCGGACCAAAGGAAGCGGTAATTGCCTACCTGCCGCAGCATTTGCTCACCCACGACAATGTTACTGTTTTCGAGGAAGCCTCAAAAGCTTTTCAGGAGGTGCATCAAATGCAAAAGGAACTGGATGAGATCAATGAACAACTCACTATCAGAACCGACTATGAAAGCGACGATTACATGAAGCTAATTGAGCGCGTATCGGAACTGAGCGAGAAGTTTTATTCGGTGGAAGAGACTAATTACGACGCTGAGGTAGAGAAAGTATTAAAAGGTTTGGGTTTTCAACGCTCAGATTTTAACCGACAGACTTCTGAGTTTTCGGGCGGATGGCGTATGCGGATTGAACTAGCCAAGATTTTGTTAAAGAAACCCGATCTGATTCTATTGGATGAGCCAACTAACCATATGGATATTGAAAGTATTCAATGGTTAGAAGATTTTTTAATTAATTCAGCAAAGGCTGTGATGGTGATTTCCCACGACCGTGCCTTTGTGGATAATATTACGAATCGTACAATCGAGGTTACCATGGGCCGGATCTACGATTATAAAGCCAAATACAGTCATTACCTGCAGCTGCGTGCCGACCGCCGTGTACATCAGTTAAAAGCATATGAAGAACAGCAACGCTTCATTGCAGATAACCAGGAATTCATAGATCGCTTTAGAGGTACCTACTCAAAAACTTTGCAGGTGCAGTCGCGGGTAAAAATGCTCGAAAAGCTCGAAATTCTTGAGATCGATGAAGTAGATACCTCCGCATTGCGTTTGAAGTTTCCGCCATCGCCACGTTCGGGTCAGTACCCGGTGATTGTAGAAGATCTCACGAAAAAATACGGCGATCATGTGGTATTCGAAAAAGCCTCGATGGTGATTGAGCGGGGAGAAAAGGTGGCGTTTGTCGGAAAAAATGGCGAAGGTAAGTCGACCATGATCAAAGCCATAATGGGCGAGATTGATTTTGAGGGAAGTTTAAAAGTTGGTCACAATGCGAAGATTGGGTATTTCGCTCAAAACCAAGCCGCATTGCTCGATGAAAATTTAACGGTATTTGAAACGATTGATCAGATTCCATTAAGTGACGGAACTATAAAAATCAAAGACCTTTTAGGTGCTTTTATGTTTAGCGGCGACGATACTACCAAAAAGGTCAAAGTGCTTTCCGGCGGTGAAAAAACCCGTTTAGCCATGATCAAACTGCTGTTAGAACCAGTAAATGTGTTGATCCTCGATGAGCCGACGAACCATTTGGATATGAAGACCAAAGACATCATCAAAGAGGCCTTGCAAGATTTTGATGGCACCTTGATTTTGGTCTCGCACGACCGCGATTTCTTGGACGGACTGGCTCAAAAAGTATTCGAATTTGGCAATAAACGCGTTCGCGAACACTTCGAAGATATTAAAGGTTTCCTTGCCTACAAGAAAATGGCGAGCTTGAAGGAAATTGAACAGAATTAATAGGGTATGTATTTCTCATAGGGCTCTACGGATTGTTAAATAAAAAAGAGTCGTCAGTTTTCGACGATAACAGATAATCCTGTGCATTCTCATCAGATGTTTCCATGGGGTCAGACCAAGCTAAGCTGTCAGTGGCAGGCAGCCCATCAGGTGAAACTAAAAAAGCCAGCCAGTACTTTATAAGGTATAGAGTAAGAATTATCATAATATTGTAGTATGACATTTGAAGCCGATAATTTTTTGCTTGTTGCATCAGTATTACTTATCGTAAGCATAGTGATCAGTAAAACGGGAAGCAGAGTAGGCATCCCAACTTTGCTCTTATTTATTGTTGTAGGAATGTTTGCCGGGTCGGAAGGTATCGGCGGAATTTATTTTGACGATCCAAAGTTAACTCAGTTCATTGGCGTAGTCGCACTTAATTTCATCTTGTTTTCCGGTGGATTAGAAACTCAATGGACAGGCATTAAGCCGGTATTATGGCGGGGAGTTGTATTGTCGACTGTTGGGGTGCTGCTAACAGCTCTTTCTATCGGCTTGTTTGTTTTTTGGATATCAGACTTTAGCTTACTTGAGGGTCTTCTGCTGGGAGCGATAGTGTCTTCCACCGATGCTGCGGCCGTATTTTCAATTCTCAGATCGAAGAATATAGGATTAAAAAGAAACCTGAGACCCACCCTGGAGTTAGAAAGTGGCTCAAATGATCCCATGGCATATTTTCTAACAATAAGCCTGACTTACCTCGTTGTTAATGGCGAAACCTCTTCGCTCCAATTGATTTGGATGTTTATTAAGCAGATGGTGCTAGGTGCAGGTGTAGGAATATTAATGGGATACTTAAATATCAGGATCATAAACCGGATCAAACTTCAGGCAGAAGGTTTATATCCTGTACTGGTATTGGCTTTAATGTTTTTCACTTTCTCATTTACAGACATAATTGGCGGTAACGGTTTTTTAGCCATTTATATCTCAGCAATTATTCTGGGGAACACCCAATTTATTCATAAAAAGAGTTTGCTTCGTTTTTATGACGGCCAGGCCTGGCTGATGCAAATTTTACTGTTCCTGACGCTCGGATTATTAGTGTTTCCTAGTCGAATCTTGCCTTTAATAGGATTGGGGCTTTTAATTTCTCTTTTCCTCATTCTGGTTGCCCGGCCAGTAAGTGTTTTTCTCAGTCTAAGTCCGTTTAAAATGCAAATCAGGGAAAAACTTTTCATATCCTGGGTTGGTTTGAGGGGAGCTGTCCCGATTGTTTTTGCTACCTACCCGCTGATTGCAGGGGTTGATAAAGCTGGAACAATATTTAATCTGGTGTTTTTTATTTCAACCACTTCTGTAATACTTCAGGGTACTACATTGCCCATAGTGGCAAAATGGTTACGGTTAATAGTTCCTGAAAAAGCAAAAAGGAAATTTGCCATTGATATAGAACTTTCTGATGAATCGAAAAATGCACTGTTGGAGATTGATCTGTCTGCCGATAGCACTGCTATTAACCGGAAGATCGTGGAACTGGCCTTGCCAAAAAATGCACTTATCGTATTAATAAACAGAAATGGCAAGTACATTACTCCAGGCGGAAATACCAGATTAGAGCAAGGCGACAGGCTTATAATAACAGGAGATAATGAGGAGGCTATAGAGAAAACCTTGTCGGTGCTTAATGTTTCTAAAGTGAATGAGTCTGATGCACCGGAGTAACCGGACTAATTATCGTGTATTCCCCGTAGGGTGCTTTATCTGGCCTCACGTAATCGCCATCCAGGATTCTGAACCCCCGATTGTCCTGTTATTTGACTTATGAGTAAAGTGAATTTTTGACTCAAAATTTGTCCCACACGAAGGGAGTAAGCACATCTGCCTTTCTAAAAAACTACATTCGCCCTTATTCGTTAACAACATACCGATGAAGATCTTAGTTGTTGAAGATGAACCTGAAATGCTGGATACTATTACCAGCGCGCTTAAAAGCGAACAATACGTGGTAGAAACAGCCTCTACTTACGAAACTGCTGTTCAGAAAATTCATGCTTATCAATATGATTGTATCCTCCTTGATATATCCCTGCAGGATAAACAGACTGGACTCGATCTTTTGAAAGAGCTCAAAGCTCTTGATAAAACCGAAGGAGTGATTATTGTATCGGCAAAAAACTCACTCGACGATAGGCTGACAGGGTTAAACCTTGGTGCCGATGATTATCTTGCCAAGCCCTTTCATATACCAGAGTTAATTGCGCGTGTTAAAGCGGTGCACCGGCGCAGAAAGTTCAATGGAATTAACCAAATCGATGCCGGAAATTTGCTGATAGATACAGAACAGCGTCTCGCATTTGTCGAAGGGCAACCTTTCCCAACCAACCGGAAGGAGTTTGAAGTACTGCTGTACCTGGTAACTAACAAAAATCGCCTGGTAAACAAATCGGCTCTGGTCGAACATGTTTGGGGAGATCACATAGATGAAGCAGACAATTTTGATTTTATCTACTCTCAAATAAAGAACATCAGGAAGAAACTTAAGGAATCTAAAGCGAATGTTGATATTCGGGCTGTTTATGGAATAGGTTATAAGCTGTTCACAGAATGAAACTCCTTAATTATACCTCAATTTATTTCTCGATCATTCTGATAATTATCATTCCTATTTGGGCAGGTCTGTTCTACTACGCTATGCTTGATGAGGTTTATGACAGTATGGACGACGGACTCGACAACCAGAGATTACTAATTGTTTCTGAAGCCCGAAAGGATAGTACTATATTGAAAAAAGCAAATTTCGAAGAAGGAAATTATTCAATTACAGCAATAACAGCGGGACAGGCAAAAGATCATCGGGATATATTCATCGACACATTGATGTATATGCAGAATGAAAAGGATTATGAACCGGTAAGGATGTTAAAAACCGTATTTAACAACGGCAATAGCTATTACAGCATGCGCGTGATTACTTCGATGGTTGAAGAAGACGACCTGATCACAGAGCTGACCCAGGCATTACTGTTGTTGTATTTCGGACTAATCTTAACAATCGTTGTCCTTAATAGTTATCTTTTGAGGAACATCTGGAAGCCTTTCTATTTCCTGATGAATCAGCTGAGATCGTTTAAACTTAAAGACGGCCAACCGCTTACTTTAAGTAAAACCCGCATCGATGAGTTTAATTTTATGCAAAAAACCATTCAACGGTTCCTGACAAAAAATATCGAGAGCTATAACAAGCAAAAGCAGTTTATTGAAAATGCCTCGCACGAGTTGCAAACACCTCTTGCAATTGCAATGAACAAGCTGGAATTGCTGGCTGATAAAACCTCGATAAATGAAGAACAGGGAGAATTGCTCGGCTCGGCACTAAACAGTCTGGAGCGGCTCAAACGCCTTAATCAATCTCTCCTGCTTCTTTCAAAAATCGAAAATGATCAGTTTGATGAAATCTCGGAAGTGAATGTTAATGATCTTGTGAGAAAACTTCTGGATGATTTTAAAGAGCAAATTGAATTTCACAAGCTGGATCTTTCATTGAAAGAAGAGGCTGTTTGTGTCTGGCTGATCAATCCTGATTTGGCCGATATCATGCTCAGTAACCTGATAAAAAACGCAGTCAGACATAGTAAGCCGGGAAAAACTATTCGCATCATAATTAGCAGCGAACAGCTTAGCATCGAAAATGATGGCGGCACCGCACTGGTTGAGCAGGTAATTTTCCAGCGGTTTTATAAGGGCAGTGCATCTACGGAATCTACCGGTCTTGGCCTTGCTATAGCAAAAGCGGTAGCTGATGTAAGCCATCTGAAACTCGAATACCATTACCTCGGAAAGCATGTTTTTTCAATAACACCGAAAATCAGGCGCTTTCCCAATTCTTTCCAGAATTGAATTGCAACTTTGTTATATCGACTGAATCTACGAATGAAACACTGCAACATGGTGTATAGTATTTAAATAATTATTCATTTTTATTAACGTCTAAGATCATGCGTACAGCAATTTTTATCATAGCATTTATAGTCCTTTCGTTAGGAGTGGCTTTTACCATACGTTCTACCAACATTGATAAAGTGTTTACCGAAAAAAGTGAAAAAAAAGATAATGACAAAAAGAAGAATGATAAGTCGGAACAGATAAGTACAGGTGTTGAAATTATCAAAAAACATGAGGTGCCTTCGATTTTGAGAGAGATATCCGCACTTGTTTATCTCGGCAATAACAGCTTCGCCTGTGTACAGGATGAGATGGGTAAGATTTTCGTATACAATACAAGCGCCGGAGAAATCGAAAAGGAGATACCCTTTGCGGGTGCAGGCGATTATGAAGGTTTGGCGATAGTGGGGCCAACAGCTTATGTGTTGCAGTCTGACGGACAAATCTTTGAAGTGAAAAATTATAACAGTAGCAAGCCTTCGATCCGTTCATTTAAAACACACCTTACCACAGAGCAAAACACGGAGGGAATGTGCTACGATCCAACAAATAATCGTCTGTTGGTTGCTATCAAAGGAAACGAGCAGCAAACAGATGCTTACAAAGGCATTTACAGCTTTAGCTTATCGGATTACAAAATGGAAAGGGACCCGGTTTACAAAATCGATTTGAACGACGCGGTATTTGCGAATATTAAATCTAAAAAGACCGGCGCTCAAATGCAGCCTTCGGCCCTGGCTATTCACCCGAAAACCGGAGATATTTATATTACAGAGGCAACCAGTCCTAAGTTATTAGTGCTCGACAGGCAGGGTAAGCTAAAATATTTGAAGCCTCTTGATAAGAAAGAGTTTTATAAACCCGAAGGAATCAGTTTTAGCCCCGAAGGGAATATGTACATCTCTAATGAAGGCAAAAAAGATCCGGGAAATATATTAGAAGTAAAAGTACAGTAATGAGCACTTTGCTTCTGATAGAAACTTCAGCATTAATTGAATGGGGAGGCTTTCTTATCATAGTATTGTTTGTATTTGCCGAGACGGGCTTGCTTTTGGGGCTCATTGTACCGGGCGGAGAGTCGCTCCTGTTTACGGCAGGCCTGCTGGTAAGCACCCGAACCCTCGAAGTTCATATTACGACTTTGCTGCTTAGTGTTATTCTGGCCGCATTTGCTGGAGACATCTTGGGATTTTACATCGGGAGAAGATTTAAAGAACGGCTTTACAAGAAAAAAGATAGCTGGTACTTTAAGAAAAAATATGTGACGCTGGCCGAAAAATATATCGAGAAGCATAAAAAAAGTTCGCTCATCCTCGGGAAATTCCTTCCTGTAATCCGACCATTTACTCCCGCAATCACAGGGACAACTCGAATGAATTTTATGACATTTATACCGGTGTCGTTGGCTGCCATTGTTTTGTACGTTGGTACATTTACCCTTGCGGGATTTTTATTGGGATCCCAATTTCCCCAAATCAAGGATTACCTTGGCTTAATCCTGCCAATAAGTATTTTTGTAGCCTTAATTCCTGTGCTGATACAGATAAGAAAGCACAAAAAGAATCCCCGGGCGACGAGAGTCTCTTAGAACCGACCTTCTCCGGAATATCAGACACAGGAATATTTGGTAATTCTTGTCAAGAGCAATATTGCCCTGCCTCACGGTTTTTTTAAGAAACGCACCTTTGTGAAAAGACGGGTATATAAGCGATGAGCAAATTTCTGTTTCTAGAAATTATAGGCCGAATCAGGCGGATATGTGATATTTTTCCTGTATTTTAGATCAGTATTAACAATAACCAATAATACCTTTATTTTATCGATTCGTATTTAGGAATGGCTGCACATGGTTTATTTGCATTTGTAGCCTTTCCCGATTAAATGAGTTCTATGTTCGGGAAAGAGAAATTCATTGCTTTTAATGTCGTTATTATCGCTTTCTTTCTAAGTTTTACTGCGGCTGCTCAGTTAAAATGTAAAATTGAATACTTTTCTACAGAGAATGGCTTGTCTCATGATGCTGTCACTCATCTCATAAAAGATCGGGAAGGGTTTATGTGGTTTAGTACTTGGAACGGAATAAATCGATTTGATGGGCGCAACTTTATCTCCTATAAATCTTCTCCTGGCGACAGTTCAGAACTAAAGCACGACCGGATAGATGTGGTAGCAGAAGACGGCTTTAATCACCTATGGCTTAGAGGATCCGACAGAAATATCTACAGGTTTGATAAGGGAACGGAACAGTTTCTTAATGTATCGACGATCCTGCAAAAAGAAGAGAAGAGCCGTGTTGAATTTGGAAAGATTCTGGTATTGAAAGACGGAACTGTGTTGCTGATAAGCCTCGAAAGCGGCTTATTTCACATAACCAGTGGCACAAGGTTTACTGCGTTTAAAAAAGGCCTTTCAGGAGAACATAGTATTCCTTCCAATGTCATCAATTTCGTGTATGAGGATTTAAATCATAACATCTGGGTAGGTACTTCAAACGGGCTTGGTTTACTTGTACGATCTGCGGGCGGAGGATATAAAAGCGTAAGCTCTGTGCTAAGTACCAGTAAGCGGTTAAGTTATACAGCAGTGAATGAGGATAAGGATTACCTGTACATTGGAACGGAGAAAGGACTGTTAGCTTTTTATAATAAAACTCTAAGACAATTCAGTTACCTGGAGATTTCCTCAGGACGAATTAAGGCTATATGTCCATCCAGGAAGCGCAATAAACTGTACGTTTCTACCACAAGGGGCGAATTAATAACCGTTGATCTCCAAACTAATAAACATTCGAAAATGGTTTTAGCACCCACTTCTCTGTCGTCCATTTATGAAGACAGGATGGGATACTTGTGGGTAGAGCCTGAAAAATTCGGTGTTATCAGGGTAAGCCCTTACAATAATACGTTCGAAATGCTTTATCAGGCCGCAGATAAACAAAGCGTGGCGAGTACCCGCTTTAAGGTATTTGAAGATATATACGGCACCGTTTGGGTTAACATGAAAGGAGGTGGCTTCGGCTTTTATGATCCGGTCAGTCACCGTATAGAGTATTTTTATAACGAGCCGAATGCCACGAACCGTCAATTTTCAAACGTTGTCCACGATTTATTTTACGATAAGGCTGGTGTGCTCTGGTTAATCACAGACGATCGCGGAATACACAAGGTTTTTTTTCAGCCAAACAACTTCAATCGGCAATTGCTTACTGAACATGCCAAGTTTAAAGCGCACAATGAAGTAAGAGGTCTTCTTTCTGATAGTAAGAATCGACTGTGGGTTGGAGCCAAAAGTGGAAAATTAACGATCTATCACAAAGACAGATTATTAGCTGATGTTTTAATTAATGACCCCCCGGCAGGGCTCGGCCCCATTTACACTATGCTCGAAGACCGGAAAGGGAATATATGGCTTGGCACGAAGGGTAATGGATTGTGGAAAGCCGTTCCGGTTGATGAACATGCTGCAAAGTATAGACTCACCCAATATTTGACCAGCAACAGTAATCTCAATGGCAATCAGATATATGCATTGTTAGAAGACAAAAAAGGAAGGATTTGGGTCGGAACATTTGACAACGGGTTTAATGTAGCCCTGGACTCGGGCAATGGGACCGACTTTATCAACAAAGGGACAACTTTGAAAGATTATCCGGGCTCGTTTAAAAAAATAAGAAACCTTGAGTTCGACGTTCATGGAAATATCTGGGTAGCGACTACTGATGGATTATTGGTGTTGGATGCTGAAAATGAAGAGTACAAGGTCTATAATAAAATACCGGGCGATAAGTCAAGCATAGGAAACAATGACGTTCAGATAATCTTTAAAGATTCTAAGGGGAAAATGTGGCTTGGAACTTCGGGAGGGGGAATAGCGCTGGCTATCGGAGATAATCCGCTGAAGGCATTAGCGTTTCGGAATTACACCATGAAGGAAGGCTTGCCCAATGATTTCATATTGAGCTGTGTGGAGGATATGGAAGGAAATTTATGGCTCGCCACGCAAAACGGGCTTAGCAAATTTAATATCGCAAAAAACTCTTTCCGAAACTTTGATTCGTACGATGGTTTGCCCAAAACTGCTTTTTCTGAAGCCTCTTCGGTTCGGCTGGCGAACGGAACTCTTGTTTTTGGAACAACCAAAGGGTTTATTTCCTTTGATCCCGAACATATTCTCAATCAAAAAGTTCCGGCAAATATTGTTTTTACCAATCTGCGGGTAAATAACCAGGACATACTTCCTGATTCTGAAGATGGAATAATAAAAAAGAATATTAATTACGTTTCTGAAATCGTTCTTGAACACAATCAAAATATTTTCAGTATTGACTACGCAACCTTAGACCACAGGTTTAGTAACAAGCAGGCTTACGCTTACCGTTTAAAAGGATTCGACGATGCATGGCAAAATAACAAAGGACTTCTGAGGATTACTTACACCAACCTGCCACCCGGGGAGTACCTTCTAGAGGTTAAAAGCCTGGACAATGAGTTGAACTCAAACGTTCAAACGAAAAGTTTAAGTATTACCATCCTGCCTCCGCCTTGGCGTACATGGTGGGCCTATTTGCTGTATTTTATCATTCTTTCGATTTTATTTTTGGTGGTCAGAAGAACCGCGCTGACCATGCTGCATTTGCGTAATAAAATTACCGTTGAACAAAAGCTCGCTGAGTTAAAAGTTAGCTTTTTTACCAATATCTCTCATGAGTTGCGTACTCCTTTGACACTTATATTGAATCCCATTGAGGAAATCTCACGCAGCGAAAATCTTTCTGTTCAAGGTGCTTCGTACATTGAGATTGTTCGAAAGAATGCTAATCGAATGGTTAGATTTATCAATCAGTTGCTGGATTTACGTAAGGTGCAAAGCGGTAAAGCAAACCTGGATCTTTCAACAGTCGAGATTGTGTCTTTCGTTAAGAGCATTTGCGAGTATTTTACAGAGACAGCAAGGCAAAAGCAAATCGCCTTAGAGCTGCATTCATTTGAGAAAGAACTGTTCACCCCGGTTGATGCTGAAAAACTAGATATCGTTATCTATAACATTTTGGCTAATGCTTTTAAGTTTACTCCGGAAGGGAAAAAAATAAGAGTAGCCATTAACCAAGGGGTGTCAGACGATGTTTTTGTTATCAGTGTTCATGATCAGGGACCGGGGGTAGAAGACGATAAATTGCAAGATATATTCGAACTCTATTACGAGGGAGCCACTAAGGAAGGTAAGAATTTTAAAGGAACAGGGATCGGATTGGCCTTATCAAAAGAGCTGGTCGAACTTCACGGAGGGAAAATTTCTGCTGTAAATAATATTGACGGAGGACTAACTATTAATGTTGAACTGAAGCTGTTCAGAGTAAATACGATCAAAGAGGAGAGGGTGTTTGCTGGCAATCTGCCAAATACACTTGCCGAACGCTTAGAATTGCAATTGGCCGACATAATAGAAAAAGATTGCGAATTTCCTCTGGTCTTGCTTGTTGAGGATAATGATGATTTGAGGAATTTTCTTAAACAGCAGTTGAGTGAGCAATATCGTGTAGAACTGGCCAGCAATGGCGAAGAGGGGTATGCGAAGGCGCAGAAACTACTTCCTGATTTGGTTTTAAGCGATGTTATGATGCCGAAGATGGATGGTATTCAGATGCTTGATAAATTGAGAAATAATTTAGCCACTAGCCATATTCCGGTAGTTCTGCTCACGGCAAAGTCATCGATAGAAAGTCAGATTGAAGGGCTTCGGTATGGGGCCGATTACTACATAACCAAGCCATTTAACAACTTTTTTCTAATGGCATCCATCGACAATCTGATTAAGAGAAGGAAGAGGATATTTGAAGGGCTTTTAGAAAAAAAGGAGACAATTAAATTAGCGCCGGGAGAAATTGTCATTACCTCGAGGGATGAAACCTTTTTGAAAGAAGTGATAAAAATTGTAGAAAATGGAATGGCAGAACCTGATTTCAATATTGATGCTGTAGCCGACACGATTGGGATGGGCCGGACGACATTTTATAAGAAATTTAAAAGCCTCACCAATCTAGCTCCGGTTGAGTTTGTCAGAGATATGCGGATACAGCGGGGAAAGCAGCTGTTAGACGCGGGGGAACACAATATTTCAACGGTTGCTTACAGTGTCGGCTTTAATAATCCAAAGTATTTCGGTACCTGTTTTAAAGAAAAATATGGGGTAACTCCATCACTATATTTAAAGACTGTGAATTAAGGGATAATCTACAAGTATTTCAATATTGTAGCTTGTTTAAACCTGTGGAGTCAAATTTTTGACCTCGCCAACCCGTGAGCGTATTTCGGGCACGGCAATTCTTAATCATGCCATTATTCATCATGCGATTGTCTGCAGTCTTCGCTTCTGTTGCTGCTCTGTTTGCCGGGAAAACCTATAAGGCGATGGCTCTTTCCTTTATTCTAAAATCGGTGAATTTCTTGCTTCCTAACGGAAATTCGACCCATTTGGTCAAAATTTAGACCTCCTTTTTTGCATCTAGCCCTAAGTTTGAGTGTAGGTAATCGATGAGTTTAGACAAACCATCTGACTCGTTAACCATCAGATTATCTCTAGCTGATTTAATAAACTAAAACCAAAAAAATTATGACGAAAGCGCTATCTCGAAATTTTTCGCAGGTACTTACTATGGTACCCCTATCAGAACATACCGAACATTATTGTTGAGTTCATCGCTAAAGAAGAGCCTCGAGCTTAATCTGAAAAGCGTTTGTGAATCCACTCAATCCAGCTGCACTGTTATCAGAGAATCTCCACGATTAGCTATTTAATATGTGTGTCTGGTGAATTAACCACGTAATTATATTATGATCAAGAAAATTTTACTATTTCTAATAATCTTAAAAATCAGCAGCGGAGCTTTTGCCCAGAACAGGCAAGTTTCCGGTAAAGTAACAGACGGGAAATCTGGTGAAACGTTAATCGGAGTCTCCATTGTTGTAAAGGGTACCAAAGTATATGCCCAGACAGATGCCAATGGCATGTTTAAACTTAATCTTCCAGGAGATGGCAACTTCACTCTGCAGGTTAGCTACCTTGGTTTTGAAACTAAAGAGGTGCCGGCAGAGACGGATAAGGTATTGAATATCTCGCTTCGTGAAAGTACCTCATCTTTGGATGAAGTTGTAGTAATTGGATACGGAACAGCCAGAAGAGGTGATCTGGCTGGGGCTGTAGGGTCGGTTAAAGGGAAGGATATTGAAAGAACCCCCGTGTCTAACATTGCAGAAGCAATTACAGGCAGAATTGCGGGTGTTCAGGTTACTACCCTCGACGGTTCGCCGGGCTCTGATATTATAATCAGAGTAAGAGGAGGAAATTCAATCACTCAGGACAATTCGCCTCTATACATCGTAGACGGTTTTATCGTCGATAATATCAGCAATATAGCCCCGACTGATATTGAATCGATCGACATCTTAAAGGATGCAGCTTCAACTGCTATTTATGGATCAAGAGGCGCTAACGGGGTTGTTATCGTAACCACGAAGACACCAAAAGCAGGCAAAACCACTATCAGTTATAATGGCTATACCCAGGCTAAAAGCTTTCCGAGAAAGTTGGATGTGTTGTCTCCTTATGAGTTTGCACTGGCTCAGTACGAATATGCTGCGCTTCGCGGAACAACATCAAGCGACTTTACAAACTTTACCAAGTTTTTTGGTAATTACGATGATCTGGAATTGTATAAGTATCAGAACGGAACGGATTGGCAAGAGGAGCTATTTGGCCAACCTGTTATGTCTCAGCAACATAATCTAAGTTTGACTGGTGGTACCGAGAAAACCAAAATGAGCTTTAACTCGACCTACAACAAAGATGACGGAATAATGGCAGGTTCGGGAGCGAAGCGCCTCTATTTCAATTTTAAAATGAACCATGAAATATCCTCTAAACTTAAACTGGATTTAGCTGCCAGATACTCTGATAATATTATTGATGGCGCCGGAACAGCGGGAGGTGCAAGTGTTAGAGTCGGTGATGGAATACAAACGCGTCCGATAAACGGACTTGCCGATCAAATTATATTCGATCCTAATTCGGTAAATACCGGAGATGATGATTATGAGCAGTTTATAACTAGTTTGGTAGATCCGGTGTCTTTAGCCGCGCAGGATTATCGAAGACGAATTAACCGTGATTTCAGTGTTAACGGTGCCTTAGGTTGGAATGTGGTGAAGCAATTATCCCTCCGTACCGAGCTCGCAGTTACCTTGAGAAATGGAAGCAGCAAAAGATATTGGGGCCCCCTGACAGGCGAATCAAGAAACGTTGGAAATAATCAACCCCTTGGTGAACTGAATATTGGCGCAAGTCGTACCTACAGATGGATAAACACCGCTAATTACAAGCTCAAAGAAACCAAAAATAGTAAGTTTAATTTCTTACTGGGACAGGAAATACAGACTACATCCGGGGCTACTACTTTTAACCGGGCGAAAAACTTTGATGTTACCCTGCAACCCGAAGAGCTATTTGCTAATATGGGCCTGGGGGTTTCTGAAAGACTTCAAACAATTGAAGAAAGAGGTGAAGATCTGTTGTCGTTTTTTGGAAGAACTAACTATACTTTCAAAGATAAGTACATTTTGTACCTGACACTGCGGGCCGACGGTTCAAGTAAATTTGCTCCGGGAAAAAGGTGGGGTTATTTCCCTTCCGCATCATTTGCCTGGAGAGTTTCTGATGAGCCTTTTATAAAAAACATAGAGGCGATCTCTGATCTTAAGTTTCGATTAAGTTATGGTGAGGCCGGCAATAATAGAATACCCAATAATGCCTGGCGCTTTTCTTTCCTGCCGAACGCATTAAGGCCTTATGGAGCGGGCGACATAAGTCAGACTTATTACAGTGTCTCCAATACATCCTTGCCAAATCCGAATCTTAGATGGGAAACTACGCTGTCAAGAAATCTTGGTTTTGATTTTGGACTATTTAACGGTCGATTAAGCGGTACATTAGACGCCTATAAGAATACTACCAAAGATCTTATCGTGGGTAACGAAATTCCTCCTCAAACCGGATTTCCAAATCAATTGATAAACATAGGGCAAACCTCAAACAAGGGTATCGAACTATCACTGAACGGTACAATTATAGCAAACAAGAATTTCCGTTTAACAGGTTCATTTAATATCGGAAAGAACACGCCTAAAATTGATAAGCTCGATGGAAATGATATCAGGTCTTTCGAATCAAACTGGGCCGGAACGGATTTAAAAGGACGTGACGATTACCGCTTGATGGCCGGTAGTACAATCGGTTTAATGTATGGATTCGTGAACGACGGTTTCTACACTACTGATGATTTTGAATCGTATAACACCACAACCAGAACTTATGTACTTAAAGACGGGGTGCCTTCTCCTGGAGGTTTGATGGGAGGTATCATAGGTACCAGACCCGGCACCATGAAATTAAAGGATTTGGATGGAGATGGTTTTGTAACGGCTGAAAATGATCGTATGATTATTGGTAGCGCGGTGCCTAAACATAGTGGCGGGTTCGGATTCAATGCCACCTTCAAAGCCTTCGATTTCTCTACTTTTTTCAACTGGGTATACGGCAATGACGTGTATAATACGGGAAGAATTCAGTTTAATATGCTTTACAGATCAAGCTACGGAAACATGTTAGAACGTGTGAGCTACGATAACAGGTTTAAGTATATTGACGGAAACGGCGCCCTGGTAACAGGTCTGGCTGAACTCGCTGAGTTAAATAAAGATGCAAATATGTGGTCTCCTTTTTCAATGGGGAATGCCTCTCCGGTGTTCAATTCCGATGCTGTTGAGGATGGATCGTTTTTGAGGCTAAACAACGTAACTCTGGGTTATACTTTGCCTAAATCTTTAACTACCAGGGTGGGCATCTCGTCCTTAAGACTTTATGGAACAGTATATAACGCGCTTTTATTTACTAACTACAGTGGTTACGATCCTGAGGTATCTGCAACCCGCAGTGGCGCTTATGCGGCATTAACTCCAGGCGTTGATTTTTCTGGTTATCCTAAAAGCAGAACATTTACTCTCGGGCTTAACCTTAATTTCTAAAACCTTAATAATAACAACATGAGATATATAAAACTTTTAGGGATTGCGGCCACAATGATATCGCTGGTTTCCTGCGAGAAATTTTTAGATACTGAGTCACCTTCGAATTTTACCCAGGAATACATTTTTTCGACTGAACCCGATGCAACTAAGTCAGTTTACAGTGTTTATGCATTGTTTAATCAAGATGCTTTCACTTCCCGCTTGTCGAATAACTTCACCGGAAACAATGATATAGAAGTAGGAGGCGTGGGCGACAGACCCGACGGATCGAGGAGAGATATCTGGTCGTTTGAAACCGCGGATGCTAACGGAGATTTAAGAACCGTTTGGAACAATGCCTATACAGCTATCAACAGAGCTAACCTTTGTATCGAAGGAATTGAACAGTCTGCTATTGCACAGAACCCGGGAATGCAACAATTACTTGGAGAAGCCAAGGCTTTAAGAGCCCTATGGTACTACTGGTTAATAAATCACTGGGGCGATGTGCCTTTTAATTCGAAACCTACCAGGGGCGGAGATAACTTCTATCAGCCACGGGTTGGAAGAGACACTATCCTTACTTTTCTAATCAACGACTTAATTGATATCGAACCGAGGATGAAGCCTGCAAGTCAGGTTCAATACGGAATAGAGCGCATAAACAGAGAATTTGTTATGGGCTTAATTGCCAGGATTTCATTGATGCGTGGCGGGTACTGGCTTTATCCTGATATGGTTATGCGCCGGAAAGATGATTACAGAGCCTATTATCAGATTGCAAGAGACTATTGCGACAAGTTGATGAAGACCTATGACCGACCCCTCAATCCGGATTTTGCTAAAGTATTCGAAAACCAAAGTAAATGGATTGTAGCCACTAACGATGACGTATTGTTTGAAGTCGCATTTCAGCCTGGATTTGGTGACGTAGCCTGGTGTAATGGAGTTAGAGTTGACGCTGGTGACCATCCATACGGATCAGGATCAAATTATTTAAGTCTGACTCCAACCTACTACCATTCTTTTGATACTCTGGATACAAGATTAAAAGCCACATGCTCAATAATTATGTATGATAAAGTGCTTCAACAGACTCCTGTAGGGGTAACCTCCATTGCTCCGAACAAATGGAACCGTTTGTTAATGCCTGTACCCTCTGGTCCACAATCTGCAAAAGGAACAGGGATCAATTGGCCGATAATGAGATATTCTGATGTGCTGTTAATGTTTGCCGAAAGCGAAAATGAGCTAAATAATGGACCTACAGCAGAGGCAATAAACGCCTTGAAAAGAGTTAGGGAACGAGCTTTTCCGAGTAATGTCCACGCTGCAAAAGTAACTGCATACATTAACGGAATAGCAGGAAGCAAAGATGATTTCTTTAATGCGATCGTAAACGAAAGAGCCTGGGAATTTGGCGGCGAGTGTTTGCGTAAGTATGATTTGGCCCGTTGGAACTTATATGGAAAAAAGGTTGCTGAGACCCGGACGACGCTTAACAAAATGGGAGAGGATGCGAACGCGGGCGTTGGTCAATATTCTAATCTGCCGGATGTAATTTACTATCGCTTGAACGCGGATAAAACAGTAACGTTTTTTAATAGATACGAAAAGGCAGATCCTACAAAGCTTCCGCCATTAAAAGATTCTCCCGCGAAAGGTGACAATCCTAATGGCTTTGTAAAGATGAACTGGTTGAAAAGCCTTTACAATACCACAACATCTGGTCCTGCTAATTACAATTTATTTACCTGGAGGGGATATGCAGATGATTCAGGGCAACAGCCGCTGAGGTATATTCTGCCCCTGCATTCTTCTACAGTTAGTAGTAGTCTGGGAACTTTAAGAAACGACGGATACGGATATTAAAAACGATATTATGAAATTATTTAAATTAAAAAATATACTATCCTTACTGGCAATGATTGGGCTGGTATGGACTTTAGGTTCCTGCAAAAAAGAGGACGATCTGGGAGAGGCTCCCAGGTTATTCAGACCAACAGTAAGCGGCGATTTGGTTGCAACGGCAAACTTTATTGAAGCGTCGTGGCAGAGAGTTAAAGGCGCAGATGAATATACTATTCAAATCAGTCGTGATACGTTCAAAACAATCGATGTTTCGATCAATGTGGATTCAAACGCGGTATTGATCGAAAACCTCAAGTGGGACCAGTTGTACCAGGTACAAGTAAGGGCCAACTCAGCAGATTCGCTTAAAAATTCAAAATTCGGAATATTGGGAGCAGTAAAAACTCCCAGGTTCCCTTCTATCTTAAAACCTTCTACTATTAATGATGTAACCGAGAATTCGGCCATTATGAGGTGGACGGCAAGCGGTGCTGCGGTTACTGAAATCAAAGTATTTACGGAACTCAACGGTACGCTTTTAAGAACGGTAACCTTGTCGCCTACCGATATTAATAACGAATACAGAATTGTTAACGGCTTAACAAGTGCCACCAGTTACTATTTCGAATTATATAGCGGCAGTACCTTGCGCGGCTATAATACTTACATCACGAAAGCACCGTTTGAGGGGGCTGTAATTGATCTGAGAGATCTTGAGTTCAAACCTTCGCTTTTGCAGGATACTATTCTTGATGTTCCTTCAGGAAGTACAATAATTTTGAAAAAGGGGCTCACCTATAACATAGGTGAAAGCTTAAGCTTGAGCAAAACCGTTACTATAACCAGCGGCAGCGATTTGTTGATTCAGGAGCCTGCTAATATTTATTTTACCAGAAATTTCAATTTTGAGAGCGGCAGCACAATCGACTCGATCTCTTTTGTGAATGTCAACCTAAAAGGAAATGCTTACGGAGGAATGTATGTGTTCAACACAACCGGAGGCGCCGCTCTTGGAAAACTTAAATTTGAGAATTGTAAAATCGAGATATTCAGAGGAATAACACGTTTACAGTCAGGCACAACAACTGTAAATAATTATGTTATTAATAATTGCCTGATTGACAGTATCTCAGGATATGGTTTACTTACTGTAGATAATGCTACTTGCAAGGCGGAGAATATTGTGATAAAGAACAGCACAATCTCTCGGGCTGAGATAGTAGTGGTAAGCAGCAAGGCAAGCGCGAATTCCATTACAATTGAGAACAGTACGTTTTACAGAGCTCCCCGCGGAGGCAGTTATTTGATAGATTGCAACACAGCAGTAGTGGCTGGCGGAATCAAAATTTACAATAACATATTTAGCATAGGAAAAAGTAATTCGGGAAATACTTCTCCGAGGGGAATCAGGGCAACCGGTTCTACTATAGATGCTACGAACAACTATGCTACCTCAGATTATGTAAATGCATCGAATCCAATCCCGGATCTTATAATGCATACCCGACCGTCCAATGAGGTATTCACAGATCCTTTTACTAATAACTTTAAGATACAGGATCAAGGGTTTCCAGGTAGAAGTACTGCAGGAGATCCAAGGTGGAGATTGTAATCTGAATTAACATTCGCAGCGAAAACATCTTAGGTTTTCGCTGCGATTTTCAAAAAAAGCATTGTGCTAAATAGGTGTAAAAACTTGCATGGGCTTGCCACTCTCAAACGAAATGAGAAAACTCATGCAAGCTTCATCACCATTAAAAAAAACTATATTTCAAATGAAAATCTTAAAAAGCATTGTGCTTTGTTGTCTGGTTGCCGGATTTTATTCCTGCAAAGAAAAAGGAACTGTTGTTGAAGGGAAAAAAACCGAGGAAACAAACACTGACACCACTAACCCAAACACTAACAATAATAGTCAACCTGTGAAAGTTGAGGAACCGGCTTTCGCGTTTCCCGGTGCCGAAGGTTTTGGAAGAAATGTAACCGGCGGAAGGGGAGGTAAGGTGATTAAGGTGACCAATCTTAACGATTCGGGCGCCGGAAGTTTGAGAGCAGCCGTTGATGCTACCGATGCAAGAATTGTGGTGTTTGACATTTCCGGAACCATTGAATTAAAAAGCCGCTTAACAATAAGGAACGGAAACATTACCATAGCCGGGCAGACTGCCCCGGGCGATGGTATAACGCTGAAAAAATACCCTGTGGTTGTTACGGGCTCAAATGTTATAATTCGCTTCATGCGCTTTAGAATGGGCGATGAAGCTGGCGAAGAAGCAGATGCTCTCGGAGCCTTCGAGAATCGTAACATCATCGTGGATCATTGTTCGATGAGCTGGTCGGTCGACGAATGTGTGTCTTTCTACAATAACGATAACTTCACGCTCCAGTGGTGTATCATATCAGAAAGCTTACGATATTCAGCACATGCGAAAGGAGCCCATGGATACGGCGGAATCTGGGGTGGGAAAAACGCCTCCTTTCATCACAACCTTCTTGCAAATCATGATAGCAGAAACCCAAGATTTGGCGAACGCGCCAATAGTATCTACGCTTTGACCGATCTGGTAGATTACAGAAACAACGTAGTCTATAATTGGGGAGGAAATAGCGCTTACGGGGGCGAAGCTATGAATATCAATATCGTAAACAATTATTATAAGCCCGGACCTGCTACCAGGAAATTGGACAGGATTTTTTCGCCAGACAAAAACAAGGATTCTACTTCGGCAATTTTTAACAAATGGGGTAAATTTTATATAGCCGGAAACGTGGTAGATGGCCGCGCTAATCCCACCAATGATAACTGGGCTTACGGAGTTTACAATCAGATTCATAGCAGTTACGGAACGGTTTCGACCGCAGATAAAGCGGCAATGAAATTAAGCGAACCTCACGCTATCGAAAATAACGTAAAAACCCATACCGCCGAACAGGCCTATCAAAAGGTGTTGGAATTTGCCGGCGCATCTTACAAGAAAGACGCTGTAGACTTAAGAATTCTCACTCATGTTAAAAATAAGACCTATACTGCTCACGGCTCCAGCGGCGATCAATACAGCATGTACGGCATAATAGACAGAGTTAGTGATGTTGGGGGCTGGCCTGTGCTTCAAACTTTACCCGCACCAGCCGATACCGATGGCGATGGCATGCCAGATGTCTGGGAAACTGCGAAAAAACTTGATCCTAAAAAAGCTGATGCTAACAGAAAGGATCTGAGCAGCGCCTATGATAACATCGAGGTGTATGTCAATAGCCTTGTAAAAGATATTACAGACAATCAAAGCAAATAGTCTGAACACATTATCTCTAGATGAAACCTGCATGAGCTTACCGCTTTCAAAAGAAATGAGAAAGTTCATGCAAGTTCCATAGCCTATAAAAAAAAATATTTCTGATGAAACATACATGCTTTAACAGACACAAATAGATATGAAAATTTGCATGATCTCAAACGGCGCAGCCCTCTTGAGTACCAAAACAATTATAGACACACGAAAAATCTAATATCTCATATCTCAAATCTTTTCCGATGAAAATTCCTAAAATCCTTTTTTTATTAAGCTCACTTGCGGTGTTGCAGGCGGACACGTACGGACAGGCTGTTACAAAGAAATATTCCTGGGAAAACCTTCCGGAAGTTTCAACGCCTGTGTTTAAGAAAGATACCTTCGAAATTACAGCTTATGGAGCAAAACCCGACGGGCTTACTCTAAATACTTCAAGTATTAATAATGCAATCAAAGACTGTAGCAGCAAAGGGGGCGGGGTTGTGACTGTGCCTGCCGGGGTATGGCTCACGGGGCCTGTTATGATGCAAAATAATGTAAACCTTAGTGTAAGCAAGGGTGCAATTCTGCTATTCAGCAACGATTTTGATCAGTATGCCCTTGTGAAAGGTAATTATGAAGGGAAGCCTTCGATGCGGAATCAATCACCAATTTCCGCAAGCAATCTCCTAAATATAGCCATTACGGGTAAAGGTATGATTGACGGGAATGGCGATTTCTGGCGTATGATAACCAAAGACAGGTTAACGGAAAGGGAGTGGAAAAAGAAAGTCGCCAGCGGTGGTTTGCTTAGTGAAGACGGACGAACCTGGTACCCTTCCGAAAAAACGCGTAAAGCACATAAGATGGTTGATCCGGGTGCGATTTTGCCGGGAAAGACGGAGCAGGACTATCAGGATGTTAAAGATTATTTACGTCCGACCTTGCTCAATTTTACCAGGTGTAAAAACGTACTGATTGAAGGCGTTACGTTTCAAAACTCACCGGCCTGGGGATTACACATTCTGATGAGCGAAGATGTGACAGTAAAAGATGTTTCTGTAAAAAATCCGGATTATGCGCAGAATGGCGATGGCATAGATATCGAATCTTGTAAAAATGTTCTAATCGATGCCTGCACATTTGATGTCGGAGATGACGGTATATGCATAAAATCAGGTAAGGATAAAGCCGGACGCGAAAGAGGTATACCTACAGAGAACGTAATAATTCGCAACTCGGTAGTATACAAAGGCCATGGAGGCTTCGTGATCGGCAGTGAAATGAGCGGTGGTGCCCGAAATATTTTTGTTTATGACTGCAACTTTGTAGGCACCGATAAAGGCTTAAGATTTAAGACGGCCAGAGGCAGGGGCGGGGTTGTGGAAGATATTTATGTAAAAAATATCTACATGAAGGACATTGTAGACGAAGCCATCTATTTTGACATGTATTACTTTACCAAACCTCCAAAACCCGGTGAAAAGGTAGAGGTGCCTGCCGTTACAGAAGAAACTCCCCAGTTCAGAAACTTCGAGATCAGTAATGTAGTTTGTAACGGTGCCGGAAAAGGAATTTTTATCCGTGGCTTACCGGAAATGAGCGTGAAAAATATTTCGATAAGAAACTCAACACTCAGGGCTAACAAAGCAGCCGAAATCATTGAAGCTGAGAATATTTCATTAGATGGGCTGAAAATAATTTCGGCTGAAACCAATCCAGTTATTTATGTAGAAAGCAGTCGGGCAATCGCTATAAATGCTTTTGTATATAGTGACAATGCAGAGGTTTTATTGAAGGTGAACGGAGAAAGAAGCAGGGATATCAGACTAATCAATACAAACACAAATCTGGTGAAGCATAAGGTAGGATTTGAGAACGGGGCGGGAGATAAGTCGGTTGTACTTAAATAAACAGATATAAACACCCATGTCATAAAAAATTGACCTATTAGGTCAGTTTTTGAACCAGCGTTTTATAGCCTCCGGCTAGTTTTGAAATGAGATTTACCTGTTAGTGTATTTCCGAAATTCTGAAAAGTAAATAACCAGTTAGTAAAAATCGGCAGAGTAAGACGCTGATTGATATATAACAAACTAATAACCTGAAATCGAATAATATGCCTGGATATAAGCGATTCGCATGGGAGCGATGACCTTTCTCTCCCTTTGAGGAGATCCTCTGGAGGCAGAGAGGGCGCAGACAATGCAATATCACCTCACCTTATCCCTCTCCTCAAATGAGTGGGATGCAAGATGCTTATTTTGAGATGTATAAGCTTATTTGTTCGAGTTCAGGTTTCTGAAAAATAATAACCATAACGACTGGACCAACCAGTATTTGATTATAAACTTAAAATTATTAACCTTTTAATTTAAACCGTATGAGGAAATATCTCTACTTACTTTTAGCCCTATTGTTTGCACAAAGTACATGGGCTCAGGAAAAGCTTTTGTATTCCACAGATTTTCAGAACTGGACAGCTCTCACATCCGCCACAGAACAAACAGTATCCAAAACCACTGATTTTTCTGCAGAAACTTTGACTTTTAAATTCAATCAAGTTACTGTAGCGCCCACGGGGAGAGATGAGACGAGGTTCAATTATACGCTTGTTTCTACAGGATATGCCAGGGCCGAAAAGATAGTTGGTTCTTACATGGAGCTCTCTCCTTTAAACTCAATTACCAAAGTGGTGTATCAACATGGAGCAACTGGAAGCAGCCGTGGGTTTAAATTGTGGAAAAAAGGTGCTTCTGATGCCGATTGGGTGGCCATTTACAGTACGTATGCCACTCCATCTTCCGGGCAGGAAGTTTCGGTTGACATAAACGAAAGTAACGTGGCAATTAAGTTCACTAACTTAAATGAATTGCAGAATGCTTATATGTTCAGCCTTAAAATCTATGGTAACTATGTATCAACTAACCCTCAGTATCCGCTTATTACAAGTTTAAACATACCTGAAGCAGGTACGGTGACTAAAACACCGAATAGTGATCAATATGATCAGGGTGCTTCTGTAAGTTTGCAGGCCACTCCGGCCTTTGGTTACAAGTTTGTTAAGTGGGTGGATTCTACTGAAACAGATCTATCAACCAGCAATCCGTATGTTGTTACAGTAAATTCTAAACAAAAGATAAAAGCTGTTTTTGAAGCGAAACCCACTTACACCTTTAATGTCGCTATTGCAGGTTCTACCTGGGGACAGGTGCAGTTAACACCGCAGCCTACAAATGGTAAATATGAGGAAGGAACAGAAGTTTCGATGAAGGTCGTGCCCAATCCGGTTTCAAATTTTAGTTATTGGGAAGATAACTCTACCGCAGCCGAAAGGACCGTTACAGTAAATGAAAACAAGTCTTTTACAGCCACATTTGATGAAGTTCCTTTTATTGTCGGATGGAATTTTAAGGCTTTGACGCCCACACAAAGCAGGCCGGGCGATTTTTATTCAGAAACGACAAACACGGGTCTCATCTCATCTTACGAGCCCACTGGTTCAACCGTTGGCTGGCTGGCAAATGCCTCCGCATTTTCTCCTCCATATCCCAACGTGAGATTCTGGACATTAGGTGCCGATTTTAAAACAAAGCGCCGTTATCTCAAAGCTCAGTTTTCGACTGCGGGTTATAAAAATATACAAGTTAAATCGATGGTGAGTGCGAACTACCAGGCCTATTCGGTTCAGGTATTACAGTATTCTCTTGATGATGTAACCTACACAGAACTTGCCCGGGTAGACATCACCAGCGTTTATAATACGGGATGGAAAGATTTAAATTCGCTTTTGCCGGTTGAAGCAGAGGGGAAGGCCAAAGTGTATATACGCTGGATAGCCGACGAAACCAGCGCGATACTTAATGAAGGTACAGATAATGATGGTACAGCATTTACAAACGTCTTTGTATTTGCCGATAAAGAAATTGTCGCCGATACGCAAGCCCCGGTTTTAATATCAACTGTACCTGTTGAAGGATCGGTTACCGCATCAATAAACGGTTCGGTAGTACTTACTTTCGATGAGAAAGTTAAAGTTGGTACAGGTGATATAACCCTTGGTTCGACAGTTTTAACAGGCGCCTATGGTTCTAAAACAGTAACCTTTAAATATGAAAAGCTGAACTACAATACCGAGTACACCTTTACTGTTCCGGCTGGCGCACTTACCGATTTATCGGGCAATGTATTTGCCGGAATCACGCTGAAGTTTAAAACGGGTGTCAGATTAGAGCCGGCTAAAAAACTCTTTGATGCGGTAGTGGCTCAAGACGGTACAGGGGATTATACGTCCGTAATCAGTGCCATTGCTGCGGCTCCTGCCAGCAGTGCAACTCCATGGGTTATTTTTATTAAAAGTGGTAAATATACCGGGCATCACGATATCCCTTCTAATAAACCTTTTATACACTTAATCGGGCAGCATCGCGATAGTGTTATCATTTCAGATAATCGTTTGTCTGGCAGCGATGGAAAAGGAACTACCGTTTATCATGTAAGCCAGGGTGCTACAATGGTTGTAAATTCATCCGATTGCTATTTTGAAAATATCATTTTTGAAAATAGTTATGGCTACGAGAGCCAGGCCGGCCCGCAGGCTTTGGCTTTGTATACTCCCAGCAATCATTTTACAATGAATAATTGTTACCTGCGGAGCTATCAGGATACCTATCTTACATCTTACAGCAGAATTTCAGATCGTCATTATATAAAAAATTCAAAAATTGAAGGTGCGGTAGATTTTGTCTATGGTGGTGGAGATGTATTCTTCGACAATTGCACCATTACTGTTACCCGAAAAGATGGAGGTTATATAGTTGCACCAAGTCATGGCTCGGGTACCCTCTGGGGATATGTATTCAGCAATTGCACTATTGATCAGGATAAAGTAAGTGGTACAGTTACAACATACTATGGCCGGCCTTGGCAAAACTCACCTAAAACAGTGTTCCTTAATACTACTCTAAAAGCTAATGTTTACCCAACAGGATGGTATTATAAGATGGGCGCAATACCTGCTATTTTCGCTGATTATGGAACGATGGATGCAGCCGGTAATCCTGTTGACTTATCGCAGCGTATATCCAATTATGAATATGATGTTAAAGATGCCAATGGCAACGTGACCAGCACAGTTAAAGGCACCGCCAAAAGTAGTCTAACTGATGCAGAGGCGGCAACATACACATACGAAAATGTTATCATGCGCAGTGGTGATACCTGGGACCCAAGAATGATTTCTGAAGCCCCTGGAAAGCCCTCAAATCTTCAGATCAGTGGGTCTGCATTAAGCTGGGATAACGTTGCCTACACCCGCCTTTACATTGTTATTCGGGATGGTAAAGTAATCGCTTTCACAACAAATACGCAATATACCGATTCCAATCCTGTTGCTGGAAAAACTCATACCTATGCAGTGCAGGCTGTAAGCGAGTATGGTGCTCTAAGTACAAAAAGCGACGAGGTAACGGCCAGGAAATCCCAAACAATTACCTTTGCCGCCCTTCCGGCGAAAAGTGTATCAGATGCAGATTTTGAGGCAGGTGCCACTGCTTCTTCCGGCTTGGCTGTAAGCTTAAGCAGCAGCAATACCGCTGTCGCCGATATTGTAAATGGCAAAATCCATATAATAGCTGCCGGAACAACTACTATTACCGCATCGCAGGCTGGAGACACAGAATGGCAGGCAGCCACTTCTGTAAGCAGAGATCTGGTTGTGAACGCAGCCCAGCAATCTCAAACTATCACCTTTAATGTTATCCCTGCAAAAGTGGTTACTGACGCAGATTTTGAGGCGGGGGCTACGACTTCTTCTGGCCTGGCAGTAAGCCTGAGCAGTAGTAATACTGAAGTGGCTACTATTGTAAATGGGAAAATTCACATCGTTGGAGCTGGAACAACAAGTATTACGGCTTCACAAGCTGGAAACACCTCATGGCTGGCCGCTAGTCCGGTAAGCAGAGATCTGGTGGTAAGCAAACTGGATCAAACAATAACCTTTACTGCGTTCACGCCTAAAAACATCACTTCTGATGATTTTGCTGCGGGTGCTACTGCCAGCTCCGGTTTAGCAATTAGCTATACCAGCAGCAATACGGCCGTAGCGAGGGTTGTAAATGGAATGATTGAGATAACAGGAACCGGGAGTACTGATATTACAGCTACTCAGGCAGGAAATACACAGTATGCAGCAGCAAATCCGGTTACCCGGACATTAGTGGTAGCCGATCGCTTTAAACTTCCTGCAAATAACTTCCAGGTTAAAGCTTCCGATGAAGTATGCTCAAGCGGCAATGATGGTAAAATAAATATCACGGCAGCCGAAAATATGACCTATAAAGCCAATGTTGTAATCGGCGGTACAAATACAGTGCTTCCCTTTACAACAGCATTGGAGATACCTTCTTTAAGCGCAGGCAACTATAAGGTTTGTATCACCGTTGAGGGCCAGGCTGATTATAGTCAGTGTTTTGATTTAACAGTCAGAGAGCCACAGGCATTAAGTATGTATTCGGTTGTTAAACCTGCTGATAATACAGTTGCTCTTAATCTTGCCGGTTCAGACCGGTATCTGATACAGGTGAACGACAAAATGTATCAAACCACTTTGGGTTCGATTACGCTGCCACTAACCGATGGAATGAATAAGATCACAGTAAGTACAGAGAAAGAATGTCAGGGTACTATTGAAAAGAGCATTTTCGTATCCAATGGCCATACCATTTATCCTAACCCATTCGATCAGAATGTATTCATCAATATGGGAAATGATACATCTTCTTCTGCTAATATAACACTTACCGATTTAGCCGGAGCCCGTAAATATGCCGCATCGCAAATAGTTCAGAACGGAGTGGTTCAGGTTAGCCTTTCAGACCTGCCTGAAGGAATGTATATCATTAGTGTAAAGACAAGTTTAACTGAGAGCTCAACTAAAATTTTAAAGAAATGAAGCAATTAATTCTAGCCATATTATGTTTAACCCTATTCGCTTGTAAAAAGGGAAAAAAGGTACAGCCAGCCCCGCAGCAAGCGGTTCTTGTATCGCCTGCAGCTAACGAAGCATGTACGCAGGGAACAATTGTTTCGTCGACTATCAGCACAGTAACACTAAAGTGGAATGCCGCGGCAAATGTCGATCTTTATGAAGTTAATATAAAGAACCTTCTAACCCAGGCGGTAACTAAACAAACAACCACTGCTACTCAACTTGCGGTAAATCTGAGCAGTAATACGCCTTTTTCATGGTATGTGGTTTCAAAGTCGGAGTCCAGTACGGAAGTAGGTACCAGTGAAACGCGCAAGTTTTACAACGCGGGAGAGGCAACTGCATACTTTGCCCCGTTTCCTCCTGATAATCTGATGCCGACAATGCGTCAATCTGTTACAGCTGTAAATGGAAAGGTAAACCTTAGCTGGACTGCAGATGATGCCGATAATGATCTCTCGGCTTATGACGTGTATCTGGGCACTACAAGCACCAATATTCCATTGCTTCAGGCTAATATCACCCTGAAAAAGTTAGATGATGTAACTGTTACAGCAAATACAAGTTACTATTGGAAAGTGGTAGCAAAAGACGCTAAAGGCAATACAGCCGAATCAACAGTAAACATCTTTAAAGTAAATTAAGTTTTGTTTACAATACCAGAAGCCGTCTCATAACCCGATTATGAGGCGGTTTCTTTTTTTCTTTGTGTTGATGAGGATACCAACAAAGGAACCTGATTGTTCAGCAATACCACCGACCCCAATCGCCCATCGCCGTCCTTCCTGCGCAGGCAGGAATCTTAATGCAGAGCATAATTTTTTCTTCTTGAATAGTGCATTAGGATTGCCGATCGGACGGCAATGACGCGCTTCTACGGGTGACCCTTATCGTTCAACAATAATGAGCGCTTCACTCAACTTGAAGAGAACATCCCGATTCTCTCCGAGAAATATTTTTATACCTTTGCGCGCAATGACCGTTACTTCTTATAATAGCCCTATTACACCACCTTGAGTACTTGCTCTTTGTTGTAATTATTCTTTAGCTTTTTCTGCTAAAAATTTTTCATGTATAGTGTTTTCGAATTAAAGATTAAGGAATGAAACCTTATTTACGCCTATTTGACTTCTCTCAGAAAGTCGATTATAAAATTGAAATTCTCGCGGGCTTAACGGTTGCCATGACCATGATGCCCGAGTCTCTCTCCTTTGCTATTTTAGGTGGATTTCCTCCCTTAGTAGGTTTATACGCTGCTTTTATCATGGGCTTGGTAACAGCCGTTTTCGGCGGAAGGCCGGGTTTGATTTCCGGAGGGGCGGGTGCTACAGTGGTAGTTCTTATTGCCTTAATGAAATCTCATGGAATTGACTACGTTTTTGCCGCGGTGGCTCTTTGCGGAGTAATACAAATTCTGGTCGGAGTGTTTAAACTCGGAAAATTTATCCGTCTGGTTCCTCAGCCTGTAATGTTTGGTTTTGTCAACGGACTTGCAGTGATTATCTTCATGGCGCAGCTGGAGCAATTCAAAACAAGCGTTAATGGAAACGACGTCTGGCTCAGTGGTCCCCCTTTATACATTATGGCTGGTCTGGTAGCCTTAACTATTGCGATAGTGCTTTTCCTGCCGAGAGTTACCAAAACTATTCCCCCTTCTTTAGCGGCAATTATTATTGTTTTCTTTGTTGTTCTTGGATTCAATATCGATACCAAAACAGTTAAAGATATCGCATCTGTAAGCGGTGGTTTTCCTCCTTTTCATATTCCCGAAATTCCTTTCACGCTCGAATCTTTGCAGATTATATTTCCTTATGCCCTTATCATGGCAGGAGTGGGTTTAACCGAAGGTTTGTTAACGCTGAATTTGGTAGATGAGATTACCGCGACCCGTGGCAATGGAAACAGGGAAAGTCTGGCCCAGGGCGGAGCCAATATTCTGAACGGATTTTTCTTCGGTATGGGAGGTTGCCCGATGATTGCGCAAACATTGGTAAACCTTTCGGCAGGGGCCAGAGCCAGGCTGTCTGGTATCGTTGCAGCGTTTACCATATTATTGATCATACTTTTTGGTGCGCCGGTAATTGAACGGGTGCCCATGGCGGCTTTAACAGGCGTAATGATTATGGTTGCTATCGGGACCTTTGAATGGATGAGCTTCCGGATAATCAATAAGATGCCCCGTCAGGACATTTTTGTGGGAATACTTGTGGCTGTTATTACAGTATGGCTTCATAATTTGGCCCTCGCAGTGCTTGTCGGTGTTATAGTATCTGCCTTAGTGTTTGCCTGGGATAGTGCCACCAGAATCAGGGTCCGAAAGTTTATAGATCAGGATGGCATTAAACATTACGAGATATACGGACCTCTTTTCTTTGGCTCGGTAACCGCTTTTACCGAGAAGTTTGATGTTTCTCAGGATCCCCAAGAGGTTATAATCGACTTTAAAGACAGTCGCGTTGCAGATATGTCGGGTATCGAAGCTTTGAATAAGCTGACTGATAGATATAAGCACGCAGGTAAGAAATTGCATTTGAAGCACCTCAGCGAAGACTGCCGCTTGCTTTTAAAGAACGCCGAGGCAGTAATTGATGTAAATATTCTCGAAGATCCTATTTATCATGTTGCAGCTGATAAGTAAATGGGGATTCTAAACCTCCTCCTTCCTGCGCAGGACATAGGCGTTAAATAAGGCTGTGCGCAGGTAAAGGGCCCGGGCTGTTTAAGAAGCAAAGGCCAGCTGCCGGCAAATTTTCGTCTAGCACTTGCGGGAGGACCCAACCCTTCGGAACTTAGAATTTCGGGTTATGTTAGGGTTGCTGGATGGTCAGCGGATTGCTATAGGGGTATTTCTGCTCATTATCTAGACTAAATGTTTGTGGTACGGTGGAAATACCGATCAGTTTGAATCGATGCGCAGGTGGCAAAAATGCGAACAATTTTTATATTTGCTACATAACCTATCACAATGCCTAAACGTCTTTTTACAGTTCTTATATTATTATTTATAACATCCCGGAGTATTGCTACTTCCGTGGCAGATACAAGTTCAGTATTTTCTATCCCTACAATAAGGAAAAACATTTATGCCAGCGATTATTCGAACGGCATTGCTGCCGCCCTGGAGTATTTTAAAAAAGACAGTATTGACAAGGGTATTACTCTCCTTTATCAAAGCCTGGTAAGTGCAGATGCAGGAAAAAACATCCTGAAGGCTAATGGGTATCATTTTCAGGAAATCTTTTCTCTTGCGGGCCTAGCCAGTCGGAAGGAATTGTCAAAGGAAGAAACTGTGCTTGTCAGACACTTCTTCAGGCAAATCTTCAGCAATACATCTGTTCCCGAAACTGCAATATTCGCCCGCTTTTGTAAAGAACATCCAAACTCTGTTGTAGGCAAGCGTATCGACTTATTTGCAAGCACATTCGAATCTCCGAAGACCTTGTCTGTCAAAATAAATCGATTCCTTAACAGCCATCCTACGATACTCAATATCAGAGTACTTAAGGGCGAGTTGCAGCTTCAGCAGGGTAAATACGCGGAATGTATTGACTCATTCTCAGAAATCATCAAAGAATCGCCCCAATATTCTTATGGGTATAACGTAAGAGCTGTATCTAATTTGCAGTTGAAAAACTATGACTCCTCAATCGCGGATTTTAAACAGGCCCTGGCTATTAGTCCAGATTTCCTTCAGGTGACCCTCAACCTCGCGAACACGTTAATGGATCTGGAAAAGTACGAAGAGGCGGCTCTGCATTTTAATAACCTAATCTTAAAACTTCCACAATATCAGCCGGGTTACTACAATCTGTCAAAATGCTACTATTATCTTGATAAACCGGATAGCGCATTAAAATATATAAACGAATATATACTCTCTAATCTCGATGAAGCACGGGCTCATGATTTCAGGGGAGAAATCTACTATGACATGGATAAATATCCTGAAGCTATCAACAACTATTCCTATGCTATCCGGCTTGCACCTCAGAACAGCTATTATTATAATGATCGTGGTTTGGCTTATTACTATTCGGACAAAACGGACGAAGCGTTAGCTGATTTCATGAAGTCGTATGAGCTGAATAAACAAAGTGAATATACACTCGACAAAATTGGAGATTGTTTTTACAAAAAAAATGAATATGAACAAGCAATCAACTGGTATAGGAAAGCCTTAAAAGAAAATCCTGAATATAAGTATTCTCTTGTTGGGTTAGGGAATATTTACAATCATCTAAAGAAATATGACCTGGCAATATCTTCATTTGAAAAAGCACTTAAAATTGACAGCACTTATGACAGTGCCCTGGGTAATATGGGATGGACATACTACTGTGCCGGTAATTACATAAAGTCAATAGATTATTCTTATAAAGCACTAAAATACGATGAAGAGGCCGTTTATGCCATGTTTAATATTCCTTTGGCAACACTTCGATCTGGTGATTTTGAAAAGGCAAAGCAGCTATATGAGCACTTTATCAGCTTGTGTAAGGAGAAGAACCTTGAAATAAATGAAGGGGCCATTACCGATCTTGAAGATTTGATCAAAGAAAAGGTATTTGTAGAGGAGTCAACAATGATTTTGAAAACGTATTTCAACAGGTCTTATTAGAGTAGCAAAAAATAAAACGTTGAGCTTTACGAGAAGCAGCTATTGCAAAGGATAAACCAATGCTCTACTGTCTGTTTCAGAATGGCATACAAGAAGGAATTGTCTTTACGCAGTTTGATTAAAAAACAAACAAATTATGATAAAAAAAAATTTATTCATTGCATTATTACTAATCTCCAGCTTACACTTATCCGCTCAGGATTATGTGATTAAAGCCACCGGGGATACTATCAGGGGCAACATTCTGCGTTTGAATAAATCGATGCTGAAAATTCAACAGCTTTCGGGAAAATCTTTCAAATTATACCCGCGTGATGTCAAAGAATTCAGACGAGACGGAGCTTTGTTTTTGAGTCGTGAAATAAAATATGGTAAGGAGCCGCAGTTTATCGGTGTCGAGATAGAAGGAAAAGTAAACCTGTTAATCATAGGTGGTAGTACTCCTAGAATGATGTCCGATGAGAGGGGCGGCATAAAGATGATAGGTGCTGACGAACGGCGAACCTATTACGTGGAGAAAAACGGAGCAGTGACGGTCTTGCAAGATGTGATAACGGATCCCTTCTCGGGTAAAAAACGGTTAAATGAAGTTCGGAACTTGCTGCTGGCGGTGATGGGAGATGATGCAGAGATAGCGGAGAAGATAAACCAAACTGGTTTCTTTGGCAGATGGGCCGTCCGCAAGCTGGTTGAGGATTATAACCGTAAACACCAATAGCGTATCTGGCTTTTTTGCTGGTGCGAATTATAGTGCATTAAGATTGCCGATCGGTCGGCAATGACGAGGATCGAAGTATGACGATACTCTTTAAAATGACCACTATCGTTCAACCACCACGACACCCGTTCAATTCCCCATTCCCGTCATTCCTGCGCAGGCAGGAATCCTAATGCTGAGCAATTAATCTCTTTACCTGTATAGTGCATAGGATTGCCGATCAGGTCGGCAATGACGGGAATCCAGAAAAACGCTAAGCTAAACACCCCTAAACTTGTCGCATTTAGCACCTGTACTTACCATTAAAGACTTGCATATTTGTTATCATAATTGATATAAACTTGCTTAGCAATTAAAACAACCACAACATGAAGAGAACTAAAATTATTTACTGGATTTTTACTGTACTGCTAATAGCCCTGATGCTCATGTCGGCAGTAACAAGTTTCATGCCGAACCCCCAGGGCGAAGCGATGATGAAGTCTATCGGCTACCCATATAATGTACTGTTTCTGCTGGCCGTAGCAAAAATACTCGGCAGCATTGCGTTGCTGGTGCCTGGGTTCTCGCGCATTAAGGAATGGGCCTATGCCGGATTCACTTTCGATCTGATCGGCGCAATATATGCTTTCTATATGGTGGGCACTCCCTTTGCCGATCTTGCATTCATGCTGGTGGGCCTGGTACTTGTGGTTGGCTCATATATTTATCACCATAAATTATTGAAAGAAAAGCAGGCTTAATACCTGCTTTTACTCTGCACACTGGTTGTAGCGTCACGCTACGACCTATTATTAAATAAAGGCTTGTCCTCTTTCTTTTCTAGACTTTTACCCTTGCTGTTACAAACCTGTCGTAGCGAGACGCTACGACTAGAAATCGGCCGGCCGGGGCGATACTCTGAGATTCTCAAATCAAATCGAAGGCTCTTCCATACTGATTAAGCTCGTAATACGAGCCAGTGCCCAGCTTCTTTTTTATATTCTTTTTATGAGTCTCAACCGTATGCAGGGAAATAAACAAGGTCTCAGCAATTTCTGCGGTACTTTTGTCGAGAGTCATCAGGCCGAGGATCTCACGTTCGCGTTTCGACAAACTGCTGAATTGCTTCATGTTTTTACGCAAAAAGTTATTTTCGTCTAATAACCTTTGTGCTTTCGCCGTCATGTGATGCATTGAATCTATCGGAAGCACTATAGTTACCACAAGCAAAGGCTTTCCTTCGTGGTCCCGGGTCAAAATACGCACGCCACCCATATACCAGTTCCATTCGCCGTCTACAGCAAAACGAACCTGATGAAAATGAGTGCAAATATTCTCCGTATTATTTCGTTGCAGCAGGCCCAAAATCTTTGGAACATAGTCATCCGCGTCTTCCTTATTAAAATACGTAGAAAAATACTCCTCATGAGTCAGGTTTGTAACCTCTTCCAGCGATAGATCGAGGAGGTCTAAACCACTCTGGGACATCCATGCAATTGACCAATCTCTTAAATCATGAACTATCACGACACCAGGCATCTTTTCGGCCGCTTCTGAAAATGCTGTTATTGAATTTGTTATCTGATCTTGAATAGAGAAATTTTTCATGGCTAATTCGGGACAAGTTAAAAATTTCAAGCTAAAAATTCCATTGTAATCTAATTGCGGGTATAACGCTTTTGAATTTTGAGCGGACGATACTCAAAGAAGGACGATATCGTTCAGCAACATGGTCAACATCGAACATCGTTAAGCCCTGGTTCGTGTCTCCACGAAACAGAAGAATAACTTAATTTGGTTCGCGGGGACACGAACCAAGGCGTGGATGAGATCATTCCTTGGCTCAAAATGTCTTTTCAAGAGTTATTCCCAAACTCCTTATCAAGAACTCCTCTTTTTCTTCTTCTGATTTTCCTTTCATTCTTTTTAATAACCTATGTTGTAGAATCTCATCCTTAATAAGGCTTGATTTGGAGTTCGATTGATGGTTTAGGGTCTATTCCTGTGAGTATGGACATTTCGTCTTTATATGCCATAAAGGTTCATATAGTTTATGAAACACTCTTCCAACTGCACCCTGAAACATTATGAGGTTTGGATTGCTTTTAGGATCTCCCCCCTTCAGAATATGAGTAGTTGCAATCCCTGATTTCATATTCACTGAAGCCATTGACTACTCCACTTTGGAGATCTGTTAAACTTCTTAAGTTACATGGTGTCTGGCCGGCTGGCACATCATTCCACCCTATAGCTTTTATTGAAAACTTAGCATCGGTAACTACAGCTCCTACTTGCCGTGATATACATCCGGAATTCAATTTTGCATTATAAGCAACCTGCATTGTTCTCTCAATCTGCGTGGGTGTAATTATTCCAGGCTGCCTAATTAAGGCCATAAATCGCAATAGCTGATAGTCTAAGTTCAGGTAGGCAGAAAAGGGCAGGAGGTTTATAGTAATGTGCTGACGAGGGTAGTGCAGTAGAAGGAGAGCTTGAGTTTACGGCCTCTGTGGCATGAGCGGATAAATTAAAATTGTATTGTTTTCTGCTCATTGGCGCAGGGCCTAGTCCTTTGTCTTGAAACAAAGGACCAAAATTCAATGCCTTCCTGAGATGCCTTTTCCGCACAAGTCTGCCCACAATTTCCTCATCAGCGCGCAGGGCTGCGTCTGTTTACGCCCAGCTTCGGCCCTTTGCTTCGGTAAACACCCGATGCCCTTTTCTTTCACTCAATCCCTGCTGATGAGAAAATTCTTTCCGGCATTTGTCGGAAGGCAGGGCTTCGTAGGTTGGGGTTTGGGTGAAGTGGTTGGGTTGCTGGGGTTTCATTATTGGGTTATGTAAAACTACCTTATCCAAGAACTCCAAGTAAAAAAGACTACAAAAACAACCGAAGTGCGAGCGTGAGCCCGAACAGAAAAGCGGCCGAGCATTTTTCTGTTCTTGATCTTTGGTGACTTTCCATCAAGGGAAAGTTACTAGGCCTCTCCGCGGCTATGAGCGGATAAGGCACCACTTATTTTTTTATGTAAACATCCTACAAAACAATGCAAGGATTCTACACTCAGCTTCTATGCTGCCTCTTTATATTTGATTAAAGCGCAAACCACCTATTTAGGCGCAAACCAATACTTTCTAACCATTAAAAAAGGTACGAGGATTAACCATGTCATTAACTGCTTTTACTTATGCTATAAGCGATCGGGACAGTGAGAAAGAGAATAGTATACAAAGCGACGAAAAAGTTTTTGAAAACCTGTTTAAGCTCTACTATGTAAAACTTTCTTTCTTCGCCAATAAATTCGTGAATGATATTGAAGTGTCGGAAGAAATAGTGTCTGACACATTTACCCATTTATGGGAGCAACGCGGCAATTTAAAGATCACTTCATCGAGCAATGCCTATTTATACAGAATGGTTCAAAACCGGTGTTTGAATTTTCTGAAGCATAAAAAGATTGAAAGTGAATATGTAAACTACCTTGCCAAGCATAACCTGCTTTCAGAAATACCTGCTCTCAGCAGAAACCCCTATCTGGAAAAGGAACTGGAAGAACAAGTTTTAAAAGCCATAGAAGACCTGCCGGAAAAGTGCAGGGAGGTATTTAAAATGAGTCGCTTTGAGCTTTTGAAAAACAAAGAAATTGCCGAGCAGCTTAATATTTCTACTAAAACAGTGGAGCGCCACATGACGATTGCGCTCGACAAGATGCGGCATTGCTTAAAGCATTTCTTTATTCTGCTTTCAGTTTTCCTGTCGTTTTAAAAAAAAAATAATTTTTCTTTTGGGGGTATAGCAGCTTTCGGTTGTCTTATATCTGTTCACATGAATGAGGATCTGAAAATTTCTTTGGTAAAATATATCACTGGACAGGCTGATGAAACAGAATCTGCCGAGGTGAGAGAATGGATTAAACTTAATCCGGAGAACGAGGCGCATTATTTTGAGCTGTATGAGGCCTGGCATACTAGTTTGTATGCTGATAAAGATCTGATAGATGTGGAGGGTGCATACCAAACGTTTTTAAAAAGAACATCCGGCAAGCAAACTTTCCGGAGATTAGCCTATTGGGCTAAGTTTGCGGCAGCGGCGCTTATTATTTGTGTTGGAGTGTTTGGCGTTCACCGCTATGCCGCGAATACTCCTGACGCCGAAACCTACGTTGAACTGAACGTACCCAAGGGAACAACAAAAAAAATGATCCTGCCTGATGGTAGCACGGTTTGGCTTAATTCGGGAACAAAAATTACGTATTCGAAGGGATTTGGCAGAACCAACAGAACTGTGTTTTTAAACGGCGAAGCTTACTTCGACATTAAAAAGTCTGACACAGATATTCCATTCCTGGTTAAGACAGATAACTTCACGATTAGGGATGTGGGTACAATATTCAATGTTAAAGCCTATCCTGAAGAGCAGATTTTTGAAACAACCGTGGTAGAAGGTAAGGTATCGGTAGAGGGAAAACTCATAGCCGGTTCTGAACAGGAAAGCAAGGTTTTTCTGGATGCTAACCAGGTATTAAAAATTAAAACCGCAGCAGCGTCAGAGGTATCTAAACCAAAAAGGGAGGCGATGGAAGAGGAGCCAGTAAAAGTTACTCAAATTCTTGAATCGCAAATTGTTGAGCATAACGGCTGGAAGGATGATCTGCTGATATTTAAAGGCCATACATTCGAAGACATTGCCAGAATCCTTGAACGGAGATATAATGTGATCATCAAATTTCAGGATGATGAATTGAAATATTTTAGATACAGTGGGACTTTTAAAAATATCGCGAATATTTCTAAAGTTCTTACAGTAATAAAGGAAAACACCCCGATTGATTATAATACAGACGGGGACTTAATAACCATCGTAAAAACTAATTAACCAATCTAAACAACGATAGATGACGTAGCCGATCTTTTTAAATCAAAACCGGGATGCGCTAACATCCCGGAATTTCTGAATTAAATAGCTAATACCCAAAGCTTGGGGAAGCGTAGTATTAACTAATAACCAACCAAATTTATGATTTTTTTGTGTAGAAATTATCTGTGCGCCATTCCTATTTGGCGACAAACCATCAGAGCGATGAAGCTTACCACCATTTTGATCTTTTTGGGCGTGATGCAGATACATGCTGCAGGCTACTCTCAGAATTCATTCACTATGAATGAGACGAATACAACGGTCAAAGAAATGCTTAAAAAGATTGAGCGCGACAGCGACTACAGCGTTTTTTACAGGCACGATCAAATTAAACTCAATCAGAAGATTGCGGTTTTTGCCGACAATGCTTCTGTTGAAACGGTAATGAAGCAGGTGCTTAAAAATCAGCCCCTTACTTTTGAAATTGTTGATCAGATGATTGTTATTAAATCTATCAACGATCGGTATAGCGCGGGCGATTTTACTATCACCGGCGTGGTTACCGACGAAGCCGGAGAGACTTTGCCGGGGGCTACCGTTAAAGTAAAAGGGACTAATTTAGCTGTATCTACAGATATTAACGGGACTTTTTCATTAGTGGCACCGGGGAATGAAAGCGCAATTTTACTGGTTTCATATCTTGGTTTCAAGCAGCAGGAAGTTACTGTAAGTCCAAGTCAGACTCGTGTGAATATTCGTTTATTGCCAGATGCCGCTTCGCTTGACGAAGTAGTAGTAATTGGATACGGAACAGTGAAAAAGCGTGACTTAACCGGATCGGTTGCATCTGTTAAAGCAGAGGAGATTGTATTAAGTCCGACACATAACGCCATTGAAGCTATTCAGGGACGTGTTCCCGGGGTAGATATTACCCGCGCATCCGGAGTAGCCGGTGGAGGTGCGAACATTACTATCCGCGGTAATAAGTCTATTGCGCCGAAGGATAGAATGGCAGACAGAAATCAGCCACTTTATATTATTGACGGATTTCAGGGTGGCGATATCAGTACATTGAATACCAATGATATTGAATCTATCGACGTTCTTAAGGATGCTTCGTCAACTGCGATTTATGGAGCGCAGGGTGCTAACGGCGTAATCATAGTAACCACAAAGAAAGGTGCGACAGGTAAAGCCAGAGTATCTTACAGCTCTTATTACGGTGTAAATAAATACTCTTTTCCCGAGTCACGTATCGGAGAAGATTACCTGAACCTTAGAAGGGAAGCCTGGAAAAACGCTCCTGCGGGATCGCCTACCTGGACAGGGCCACAAGATGATCCCTTGTTATTTAATATTGCAGGCGAGTATGATGCTGTGCAAGCCGGGCAATGGGTTGACTGGGTTGATTTAATTGTTCAGGACGGAAGTCAGCAAAGCCATACTATTTCTGTTGACGGAGGATCGGAGAATACAAAGATTCGTGCTTCTGCGGGTTATTTTAAAGAGGAAGGCATGTTGCGGAATAATGAGTATAACCGCTACAATGGCCGCTTTAATTTAGATCAAAAGATCAGCAAGTGGGCAAAGGCAGGTATACTTAGTCAGGTAACTTACAACAATCAAAACAACCGCCGCGATCCTTTATCCACTGCAACGTCCATAAGTCCATTGGGTATTCCTTATGATGAATTCGGAATGATCAGAACCAATCCCATCGACTTTGATAGAACAAGAGTAAGTCCGCTGGCAGATGAGCGAACAGAGTTTGTTGCACGCGATAACAACATCCGTACAAACGTAGTTGCAAACGGATACATAGAGTTAACTCCACTAAAGGGTCTGACCTTCCGTTCAAATTTTGGAAGTAATTTAAACTTTAACCGCCGCGGGGTTTATAATGACGCTACGTCATTGGCTCAAGCCAGTGCTAAAATAAATTTCAGCTCTTCTTCAAATAATTTCAGCAGGTTTATAAACTGGGATAACATTCTTACTTATAACAGAACTATTGCTGACGATCATAATTTCACTTTAACAGGAATTACCAGTTTCTTAAAAAGCGATGCGGATAATCTTGCTGCATCGGGTACAAATCAATTACTTTCTTCGCAATTATATTATAATCTGAATGCTACAGGTGTTACCGGTAGAAGCATTGGATCGCCATATGAAGGCTGGAAAAATATGGCTTATGCAGGCCGTTTAAACTACAGCTACAAAAGCAAGTATTTGTTTACAGCTACCGGTCGTGTTGATGGCGCTTCCCGTTTGGCTGAAGGGAACAAATGGGACTTTTTCCCATCTGTTGCTTTAGGCTGGAATGTGACTGAGGAAAATTTCATGAAGAATATTTCTCAGATAAACAATTTAAAGCTTAGAGCAAGTTATGGTGTTTCGGGAAATTATGTGATAGATGTTTACGGCACTCAAAGTGGTTTAAGTTATAACACCCGGATGGGATTTGGAGAGATACCTGCTCCGATGTATCTTTTTAATCCAACGGTTGGAAACCCGGATCTTGGCTGGGAAAAATCGGCAACGACAAATTTCGGTGTAGATCTGAGTTTGTTTAATAATAAGATAAGTGTCACTACGGATGTTTATTCCACTAAAACAACCGATATTTTGTACAAAAGAAGTTTGCCTCAATCATCAGGAGTTGTAGATGTTTTCCAAAATGTTGCTTCTACATCTAACAAAGGTATCGAGCTTGGTATTACTTCTCAGAATATTCAAACTCCGGATTTCAAATGGTCGTCGACCTTAACTTTTAGTAAAAACACAGAAAAAATAACCGGCCTTCTTGATGGTAAGGATATCATTTCGAATGAGCGTGAATCGTTATTGCTGGGTCGCCCGATAAATTCTTTTTACACCTATAATAAGCTTGGAATATGGCAAACTCACGAAGCTGAGGAAGCTGCTAAATACAGAACCAACAGCGCCACAGGCACACAGTTTAAACCAGGTGATATTAAACTTAAGGATTTAAATGGCGATTTTATAATTGATGCTACCAACGACAGAAGCTTTATCGGTTCAACCGTTCCTGATTGGGTTGGCGGATTACAAAATAACTTCACCTATAAAGGGATCGACTTAGGAATATTCCTTTTTGCGAGATACGGGCAAATGCTGGATGCTGAATTTTTGGGCAGATACAATCCGGGAGGACTTGGAAATGGTCCGGCTTTCATTAACTACTGGACTCCGGAAAATCCGTCAAACGATTTCCCCCGCCCGAGAAAGAATGAAGCAAATCTGACCAATTATCAGGGATACCAGGCATTGAATTATATCGATGGATCTTATTTTAAAATTAAGAACATAACCCTTGGTTATACATTGCCAAAAACGATCGCTTCGAAGCTTTTGGTTGACAATTTAAGAATCTATGCAACGGGTTCTAACCTGTTAACTGTAGCTAAAAGTCATTTAGTGCAGGATTACGATCCGGAAAGAGGAGGAGCAGAGTCGTCTCCGCTTAGCCGTCAGTTTGTATTTGGTATCAATTTAGGATTGTAATAGTGTTTCAATGTTAATATAGGAATATGAAAAGTATTAAAATTAAGCTACTGCCCTTCGCGCTAACATTAGCCATCGGAGTAGTGTCATGTAATAAACTGGATGAATATAATCCATCAAACGCAACTGCCGAAGCGGCATGGATTACTCCGGAAGGCTTCCAGACAGTTGTAAATGCGGCATATAACGAACAAAGAGCCTGGTACGGAAAAGAAGACGGAATCTTTATGTCCGAGTCGGGTACGGACCTTTGGTATAACCGCGATAAAAACACATACGGACGTCAGTTAACTCAATATGACGGACTGTCGGCTGCTGACGGTAACCCGAATAAAGCCGCCTGGCGAGATCTTTGGAAAACTATTAACATTACCAATGCGGGTATTAACCGGATAAATAATGCAGGTTTTACCAACGTGGTCGAGAAAAATAAACGCGAAGGCGAGCTTCGTTTCATGCGTGCTTTTACGTACTGGCACATTGTAGAAACATTTGGCGGAGTAATGCTGAGAACTACAGAAACCAATAGTCCGGAAATGACTGCTGTTCGTAGTTCGATTCCGGAATTTTATAACCTGATTATTTCAGATCTTGAGTTTGCCGCAGAACATTTGCCGGTTGACTGGGGAAATGAATATAGCCGGGCCAGTAAAAAGTCGGCTATGGGATTTCTTGCCAGAGCACTTTTGTCAAGAGCTTATTATTCTACAGGTGCTGAAAGAACTCAGTTCTTTACACGTGCCAGAGACGCAGCAAAAAATGTTATTAATCGTAAGGCTGAACTTAAAGTAGACCTTATGGCTAATTATGCCGATTTATGGAAGCCATCAAATAACAAGTTATTAGGTAAACCAGGTGGCGAAGCGCTTTATGTAATCAGTAATTCTGTGGTTCCGGAACTTAATTATGACAACAATGGAAACCGTCTTTTTCATGTTTTCCAGACTCCGTACAACGGAAAGCCCGGATTGGTGCAAAGCTTAGAATATGGCTTTGAAAATAACAGACGGTTGATGCCGACACGTTCATTGTTAGATTTTTATGATGAAGAAAGAGACTCACGGTACTTTGGATCTTTTCAGGAAGAATGGAGAGCAAATGTTGCTTATACCTGGACTGCCGCACATGCTACCACTTATAAAAAGGCACCTACTGTTGTTGGGCAACAAATTAAGGTTGGAGACATAGCAATGGTAATAACCAAGAAAAGCATCCCGGATGCAGCTGAAAGTTTATTGCCGTATGTGACTTTCGACAGAGACGAGGTATATCTGCCAAACGGAACTATCAGAAATGGTAACAACTTTGTCAACCTGATTAAATACCGCGATCCGGACCGTACAACACCTGCAGTGCAACCGGGTACAAAGGATATCATCATAATGCGCCTGGCAGAAATGTATCTTATCGCTGCCGAAGCCGAGTATAACCTGGGTAACTCAGGAGAGGCGGCTACAATGATCAATGTACTGCGTACACGGGCGGCAAAAAAGACTCCGATAGATTATACACTTCAAATGCAGGTTTCAGGTTCGCAAATTGATATGGACTTTATTCTTGCTGAAAGAGCCAGAGAACTTGCCGGCGAACATCTGAGATGGTTTGATGTAAAACGTATCAAAAACGGACAAAATACTACAGGTGGAGCTAATGACAATGAAACATTTTCCGCTTATATAAAACGAATGAATCCGGATATTACCAAAGTCGAAGACTATCACCGGCTGAGACCAATTCCTATTGCAGAAATGCAGGCATTGTTAAATGCACAGGAGTTTGGACAAAACCCCGGATACAATTAAAAACAGCATCTGTATATGAAGAAAACGGGGAGGCTGTCAGCTCTTCCCGTTTTTTATTGTTCAGGATTATCTGGTTTTGTAACGGTTTAATTGCATTTCCCGCTAATATCCTATAGTACTTTGAGAAAATGTTATAGAGAAACGGCTTGCTTTACGTCTAAATTTGGTACATTATCTAAGCCTAGTACTCACACACAATTATAAGCCGAAGATTAGATGAAAAAAATTACCCCCTTCCTTTTAAGCCTGTTTAGCATATTGTTTTTTGCTGTCCAAACAGCCCAGTCTGTTGAAAAAGTAAAAAATGTTACGATAGTTATTCCGTCAAACAGTCATAGCCGGATAAAATTCGGGGCTGAAAACTTAGTCAAAGCATTAAAAGAAGCTGGAATCAAATCTACCTTGCTTCAACAAAATAAACTACCTAAGAAATCTTCAAGACTTATTATTGTAGGGTTAGCGGGAAGCGATTTAATTAATAAATCTGCATCGGCATACAAACTGAATTTAAAATCCAGTTCAGGGAAGGAAGGCTTTTCAATCGCATCAGCGAAGAATACCATCATAGCAGGCACTGATGCTTCAGGCGCTTTATACGGATGCATCGAACTGGCTGAGCGGATTAAGTCGGACGGAAAACTTCCTGAAAATCTCAATATCTCTGATAAGCCCGAAATGGTGCTTCGCGGTACCTGCATCGGACTTCAAAAGCCATATTATCTTCCCGGAAGAACGGTTTATGAATATCCGTACACACCCGAAACTTTTCCGTGGTTTTACGATAAAGAACATTGGATAAAGTACCTTGATATGATGGTAGAGAATCGTTACAATTCTCTCTATTTATGGAACGGTCATCCCTTTGCATCTTTGGTGAAATTAAAAGACTATCCTTATGCTGTTGAAGTAGATGACGCTACTTTCAAAAAAAATGAAGAAGTGTTTCGTTTTCTTACGGAAGAAGCGGATAAGCGTGGTATTTGGGTTATCCAGATGTTCTACAATATTATCGTGTCTAAGCCTTTTGCCGAAAAACATAATATCAAAACACAGGAAAGAAATCGTCCTATTGTTCCTCTAATTGCTGATTATACGCGTAAGTCAATTGCTGCTTTTGTTGAGAAATATCCGAATGTTGGATTACTTATTACTCTTGGAGAAGCAATGGAAGGTGCCGGTCAGGATGATGTTGACTGGTTTACCAAGACAATTATTCCGGGTGTTCAGGACGGCTTGAAAGCTTTGGGACAGACAACCGAACCGCCCATTGTACTTCGTGCCCACGACTCGGATGCTCCGCGGGTAATGAAAGAAGCTTTGCCGCTGTACAAGAATTTGTATACCATGGCAAAATACAACGGAGAAGCCTTAACCACCTATACACCACGCGGCAAGTGGGCTGAATTGCACAGAAGTTTAAGCCGGATTGGAACAGTGCATATTCAAAACGTTCATATCCTGGCTAATCTTGAGCCTTTCCGCTACAGCTCTCCTGATTTTATACAGAAATCAGTACATGCGATGCACGACGTATACGAGTCGAACGGTTTGCATTTGTACTCTCAGGCATCCTACTGGGATTGGCCTTATACCGCCGACAAAACGAAAGAACGTTTATTGCAGGTAGATCGCGATTGGATGTGGTACAAAACATGGGCACGTTATGCCTGGAAGGTAAACCGCGACCGGGAAGAAGAAATTGATTACTGGGGTAATTCGCTGGCGCAAACATTTGGATTGAAAAGCGAACACGGAAAACAGGTACTGAAGGCGCACGAAGAAGCAGGAGAGATATCACCTAAACTTTTAAGGCGATACGGCATTACCGATGGCAATCGCCAGACACTAACCCTTGGTATGCTAATGACACAGTTGATCAATCCGTTCCGCTATGGGTTATTTACCCTGCTTTACGAATCGGAAGCACCGGAAGGAGAAATGATTATTGAGTATGCTGAAAAGGAAGCAAAGAATCAGAAGCATGTCGGCGAAACACCAATTCAGGTTGCCGAAGAGGTGGTTGAACACGGAAATAAAGCTGTTGAAGCTATAGAAAAAGCTGCTCCATTTGTTACTAAAAATAAAGCTGAGTTTGAAAGGCTGAAAAACGACATGTATTGTTATCAGGCTATGGCCAAGTTCTATTCGGAAAAGGCGAAAGCTGCGGTAACGGTTTTACGTTATAAGTATTCTGAAAATGTAAACGATTTGGAGAAAGCTGTTCCTTATCTTGAAAACAGCGTGAAGCATTTCAAAGATTTGGTTAGTCTGACAAAAGACACCTATTTATATGCCAACAGTATGCAAACAGCCCAGCGCAAAATACCAATGCGGGGTGTTGATGCTACATTTATAAACTGGTACGAAATGCTTCCGGTATTCGAAAAAGAATTGAATAACTTAAAAACCAGTATTGATTCTTTAAAATCGAATAAAATAGCGGGTAACAATAAAAAGGTTCCGTTTAAAAACGCACAGGTAAGGATTTTATCACCTGCAAACGGGTTTTACAGTATTGCACCCGGACAGCAGATTTTCTCGGACACAACGTTGGTAGTAAAGGATGCAGCTGTTGAACTTCAGGGCTTAAAAGGAGTCCGTTTATCGCGGGCTAATCAATTAGTTAAAGGAACTAGTCTGAAGTTTTCGACTAGCAGGCCGGTTAAACTTCTGGTAGGTTATTTTAACAAGAGCGAAAATGGTTTTGCAAAAGCACCAGAGTTGGAAACCGATGCCAGCGCCAATGATTATGGTCAGGGTGAGATAAAGATTTCGAATGCTTTTTTAAGCGATGGATTGCCTCCGGTTAATGTTCATTCGTATTATTTCAAAGCCGGAACGCATACGTTAAACCTTCCAAAAGGAGCTTTATTGATTCTTGGGTTTATTGACGGCGATCAGGAAATAAAGATCTACAATGCTGGTTTAGGAGCTTACGGGAAAGAAATCGACTGGTTGTTTGAATAAGGATTAATTAAATAACAGAAAATGAAGATAAAATTATTTGTTCTTTTTATATCTCTGGTATGTTTTAAATCGGGGTTTTCT